>JAZNWZ010000114.1:0-10846 GCA_045593645.1 Candidatus Fimenecus sp.
CGAGGTTGGTCTTAACGCAAAATGGCTTCGTGCAGATATGACAACTGAAAAGACTCAAAAATTTGCAAAAGATGTTCTCAACCATATGAGAAACAGACTTTCAGATTATCAAGTTCAATATGGCGACCTTTATAACCTTGAAGCAACTCCTGCTGAGTCAACTGCATTCCGTCTTGCAAAGCATGACCTTAAATATTACCCAGACATTATCACAGCAGGCTGTGAAAAGAACCAAACACCTTATTATACAAATAGTTCACACCTTCCTGTTGGTTATACACAAGATATTTTTGAAGCACTTGATATGCAAGATGAACTTCATACACTTTACACATCAGGTACTGTTTTCCATGCATTCCTTGGTGAAAAGCTTCCTGACTGGAAATCTTGTGCAGACCTTGTAAGAAAGATTGCATCAAACTACAGACTTCCTTACTATTCAATTTCTCCAACATATTCAGTATGTAAAAACCACGGCTATATTGCAGGTGAATCATTCATTTGCCCAGAATGTGGTGAAGAGGCAGAGGTTTACTCAAGAATTACAGGTTACTATCGTCCTGTTAAGAACTGGAACGACGGTAAAGCTCAAGAATATAAGGATAGAAAAGTTTACAATATTGACGAATCAACTGAGCCACATAAGGCGGTTGCTGAAAAGACTTGTGATTGCTGTGCAAACACAACAGTAGCAGACGAAGATAAGATTATCCTTTTTGCTACAAGAACTTGCCCTAACTGTAAGATGGCAGTTCAATTCCTTAACAAAGCAGGAATTGCATTTGAAGAAATCTTCGCTGACGAAAATGCAGATATGGCTAACAAGTTTGAAATCCGTCAAGCTCCAACACTTGTTGTAATCAAGGGTGGCGTAGCAGAAAAAATTGTGAACCTTTCAAATATTAAAGGCTTCATTGAAAACTACAATAAATAAGGAGTTTTCAAAATGTACGATATAATCGTTGTAGGTGCAGGCCCTGCAGGTCTTACAGCAGCACTTTATGCAAGACGTGCAGAAAAAACTGTGCTTGTAATTGAAAAATCAACCTTTGGTGGTCAGATAACACACTCGCCAAGAGTTGAAAATTACCCTGGCTTTGCAGTAATGAGTGGCGTTGAATTTGCCGATAAGCTCATTGAACAAGTGCTTGGTCAAGGTGCAGAAATTGAAATGGACTGTGTTACCGGTATTTTCGGTAGCACAGGTGATTTTACTGTAACAACTGAGGGTGGCGAGTTTAAGGGCAAAACAGTTATTATTGCTACTGGCTCACATCACAGACAGTTAGGTCTTCCTAAAGAAAATGATTTTACAGGTGAAGGCATTTCATATTGTGCAGTTTGCGATGGTGCATTTTATAGAAATCAAACAGTTGCTATTGTAGGTGGTGGTAACACTGCTTTACAAGAGGCAGTAATGCTTTCTGATATCTGTAAAAAGGTTTTTGTTGTTCAAAACCTTGATTTTCTCACAGGTGAGCAAAAGCTCCAAAACGCAGTAAATGAAAAAGAAAATATTGAGGTTGTACTCGGCACAACAGTTGCAGAAATTCTTGGTGATACAGAGTTTAAGGGCTTGTTGCTTGACACAAAGGGTAAAAAGTCAGAACTTTTAGTCGATGGTGTATTTGTTGCAATCGGTCAACAACCTGAAAATGAGCCATTTAAAAATGTTGTTAAGCTTAACGACTATGGCTATGTGATTTCAGGTGAGGATTGCTTGCCACAAACAACTGAGGCAGGAATTTTTGTTGCAGGGGACTGCAGAACAAAATCAATTCGTCAAGTTACAACAGCAACAGCAGACGGTGCAGTTTCAGCACTTGCAGCTTGCAGAGTTGTAGACTCACTTAAATAAAAAATAACCACCTAACTTTTGATAGGTGGTATTTTTTATGCTCAAATTGACAAAGTGTCTATAAAATGGTATATTATTTGCAGTATTTTTAAAAAGAGCGTGATTGTTTTGGGCGAAAGATTTAAAAAAGCAATAGGTGTTGAAGGTAGCTTTAAAGATACCGTTGTGCCAATGATAAATTATTGCTATACAAACATTTTTATTGGTGGTGCAGGCTACATAATCAGTATGTATTTCAGCATATTTCTTACAAAGGTTGTTGGACTTGATATTAGATTTGCAGGCTTCATCACTATGATAGCAGTTGTGTGGGATGGCATTAATGACCCGCTTATGGGCATTATTACTGACCGTACTCGTTCAAAATACGGTAAACACAGAGCATATCTTAAATACGGTTTGCCATTTGTGTTTGTTTCTTATATTCTTTTATGGAATTCATTTGGACTTGATGGCAGAAATCATCCATATTTAACAGTTGCTTATTATGTATTTGCATATGTACTTTATAAAACTGCATATACAATTATTGCAGTGCCACATACTGCAATGCTTCCAGAATTAGCACCTGAATATAACAAGCGTACACAATACACATCAGTTAGCTATATTTTTAACTCTTGTGGAATGATTCCGTCTTATATCATTCTTCTTATAATGCTTTCTGCTTTTGATAGCTCTGATGAACTTACACAAAAGTCAAGAATGCCATTTTTGTTAACAGGTATTGTTCTTGCAATAGTTTATTGTATTGCAATTTATGGAACTTTTAAATTGTGTAAAGAGCCAAGCTCTCTTGATATGAAAAAAGAGCCACTTGACCTTAAAACTGCTTTTTATGAATATGTACTTGTGTTTAAGAGCAGGGCTTTCCGTCAATATTTTGGCATAAGCTTCTTTTGGGAAACTGCAAGAAGCTTCTATTCAACAACATATATTTATTACATAACCTTCCTTGCGAATATGTATAGATATTATCCACTTTTCAACACCTTTGCAGGTGTTTTTGAGTCTGCTGCATTCCCACTTAACTATGCACTTACAATGAAATACGGCAAGAAAAAGTGTGGTACAATTGTAACTCCATTTATGGTTTTAGGTCTTGCAATAGCACTTATAGTTACTGCAAGTCAGCCAGGTACTTCAAAATCAATATTTATGCTTGTACTTATGCTTGCAGGGGTTGTTTTCTATCCATTTGGTATGAGTGGTATCGGCTTTGTTTGCAACAATGTATTCCCTGACCTTACTGATGTTGATGAATTGATTACAGGTCGTCGTCGTGAAGGTGTTGTTTCAACCTGCAATACAATGGTTAAGCAAGTAACAGGTGGTATTAACACATTTTTAGTTACTCTTATTTTAGGTGGCTTTGGACTTATAATTCCTGAAGAAGAGGGCGTGTTCGTTGAACAGTCTGAAGCAGCAATTTTCGGTATTCGTCTTTGTGTTGCAATAATTCCAATTGTATGTGCAACAATTTCTTATTTCTTACTTAAGAGATTTAAAATGACAAAAGACGACCACACAATGATTCGTGCTGCTATTGCTACAAAGCATAAATACGGTAGCGTTACACTTTCTGATTACGAAAAAGAGCGAATTTTACTTATTTCAGGTAAAAAACTTGAAGAAACTTGGCTTGGTGAGAATAACGACGAGTCACAAGGTCATACACTTGAAAAGAATGAAGATGGCAACTATTTAATTCTTATTGAATTAGATGCACTTAAAAAGCAACAGTTAACAGAGTCAAAATAAGGAGAATGAATATGGATAAAATTAATATTAACCAAACAGAGCCAACAGTAAAAAGAAGTGCTCTTTTTGACATTCTTTTTTACATTATACAATGGACTTGGGGTTTTTCAGTAAATATTGTAGGTGGAATTGCTTACCTTATTTGCACAAAGGCTTTGGGCTATAAGCATCAAAAATTCGGCTATGCAAACATTGTTTATGTGCCTTGGAATCAAGGTGGACTTTCAATGGGTACATTTATTTTTATGAGAGCCGACCATCCAAATAAAGAATGGACATATAATACAAGAATTCACGAATATGGCCACACTTGGCAATGCTTGCTTTTAGGACCATTTTATTATATTGTAATTGCAATTCCATCAGTAATCTGGTGTAACTGCTTTAAAAATTATCGTGAAAAAAACAATGTTTCATATTATAAGCTTTATTGTGAATCTTGGGCAAATGTGTGGGGCGAAAAATTCTCACAAATGAAACGAATTGAAAAGTAAATCAAAAAGGGGATTGAGAGACCTCAATCCCCTTTTGTTTTACCTTTATTAAAGCTTTGAACAACCGTGACAGTTAATAAGAGCATCTAACTTTTTGCCTTCTTTACAAAGAGGGCATTCGTGAGATGGTGTGCTGAAATAGTCAGGTAAATCGTTTGGATTAAATACAGAGTTAACCTCAAACCCATCACAATTGTCAGTTGTAGCAAAAATTGAAGCAGTACCTACAATATCACCACCATAATATTTAATCGCTTCAATAGCAGATTTAACTGTATTGCCAGATGCAACAGAAACGGCTAAAATGAGCACGTGTTTACCCTTAATCATATTTACAACATTATCTCTAAAAATGATTTGTGAGCCATTTATAAATTCAGGTGTAACAATATAAATTGTTTGGTGAGCATTAATATTGACGAAATCGTTTTTAGTAAGCTCATCTGCAATACAAGTACCTATAACCTCCATACCATCGAGGCAGAGCACGGTGTCAATAAGACTATTGCTGTATTTATGATTTTTACAAAGTGCCTTTGCAACTGCTTTTGCTTCTGAAAGACGGGACTTTTGTGCAGCAACGTCAATATAGTAGTTACTGTGTGAACTGCTTGTAGCAAAGTGCCCTTTAGCGACACGAAGATACAGGTTGTTTTGATTTGTTTTAATTTTTGTAATGCTTGTTGTTGGCATAAAAGTACCTCCTGAATGTTATTTTATGTTATCATTTTATAACAAAATAATTACTATTACAAGCAAAAATTTTCCCTTAAATTTTAGCTATTTTGTTACATAGAAAAATGTTGCATATTTGTAGACGAATTTTAAAAGATATGATAGAATAAATTTGTATGGTGTAAAGAAGATGGAGGAATCCAAATGACGATATTTGACGTTTTAAATCTTATTGGTGGTCTATGCCTTTTCCTTTTCGGTATGAATGTAATGGGTGAAGGTCTTGAAAGAAGAGCAGGTAACAGTCTCAAAGCCTTGTTGGGAAAACTTACTGATAGTAAAATCAAAGGCTTTTTCACAGGTATGGGCGTAACTGCAGTTATTCAAAGTTCATCTGCAACAACAGTTATGGTTGTAGGTTTTGTTAACTCAAAAATTATGACACTTCATCAGTCAATTGGTGTTATTATGGGTGCAAACATCGGTACAACTATTACTGCTTGGATTTTGAGCTTGAGTGGCATATCAAGTGATAACCCTATTATTCAACTTTTAAAGCCAACTTCATTTACACCAATTTTAGCTCTTGTTGGTACTGCATTTACGATGATGTCAAAGTCAAGTAAGAAAAAAGACGTGGGCTCAATTCTTTTAGGCTTTGCAACACTTATGTTTGGTATGGATGCAATGTCAGGCGCAGTTGAGGGCCTTGCAGATATTCCTGCATTCCAACAACTTTTTATAATGTTTAAAAACCCAATTTTGGGTGTGCTTGTTGGTGCTGTGCTCACTGCTGTTATTCAGTCAAGCTCTGCTTCAGTTGGTATTTTGCAAGCACTTTCTGCAACAGGACAAGTTAGCTTTGGTGCAGCAATTCCAATTATTATGGGTCAAAACATTGGTACTTGTGTAACTGCACTTTTATCTTCATTCGGTTCAAACAGAAATGGTAAAAGAACAGCTATTGTTCATTTGTCATTTAATGTTATTGGTACGGTTATTTGGTGCTCTGTGTTTAGCCTAGTTTCTGCAATATTTAAGCCTGCAATTCTTGACCAACCTGCAAACTATCTTTCAATTGCAGTTTGCCACTCTGTATTTAATGTGCTTTGCACAGCGATATTGTTGCCAGCATCCTCTCTTATTGAGAAACTTGCGTATAAGCTCGTTCCTATCACTGAAGAAGAGGCAGAAGAAGCAAAGGTTGCACTTGACGAAAGACTTCTTGCAACTCCTACAATCGCTCTTAGACAATGCTATGACCTTGTTTATAAAATGGCATCAAAAGCAGTTGAAGGCTTTATAATGAGTCTTGACTCAATAAATAATTATGACGAAACATCTGCAAAAAGAATTCGTAAGCTTGAAAAAGATACTGATAAGTATGAAGACGTTTTAGGCACGTTCTTGGCAAAGCTTTCTCGACACCAAATGGGTGATAAAGAAAGTAATGATGTTTCAAAGCTCTTGAAGGCTATTGGTGATTTTGAAAGAATTTCTGACCATAGTGTTAATATGCTTGAATCTGTTGAAGAGCTTAAAGAAAAGGGTATTGAACTTTCTGATTCTGCAAGAGCAGAACTTAATGTTTTGTGTAATGCAGTTAAAGAAATTCTCACAATTTCAAAGGATGCATTCATCAATAACGACTATGAGCTTGCTCACAACGTTGAGCCACTTGAACAAGTTATTGACAAATTAAAGCTTGTGCTTCGTGATACTCATATCGTTCGTCTTAAGGGTGGAGAATGTACAGTTGAAGCCGGCTTTATTTGGTCTGATATGCTTACAAACCTTGAAAGAACATCTGACCACTGTTCAAACGTTGCAGTTTGCATAATTGATGCTCACGACGACACAATGAATGTCCATGCATCTCTTAAGAGTCTTAAAAAGAATAATGCATTCTTTGACGAAAAGTTTGCAGAGTACTCAGAAAAATATAAAATCGTTGAATAAAAATAAACAGGCAGTGCATTTTGTGCACTGCCTGTTTTTTTTCTGAAAATTTTCTTTCATTTAAATGTTTATTGTTATTGCAATAATCTGCCTCGTTAAGCTTTTACTATATTATTTTTCTACAATTTCAACTTCACCGATTTCACCATTTACATATTTACCATTTTGATAGTAAACCTTTGAATTGATATTTACAACGGCACCTGCAGGCACATACAAAACTGTTTTTGCACCTTGTGGAAGAGCAAGGTTAATAATATAATTACCATTAGACTTTGTATAATCCAAAGTGATTAACCCTTTTACACTTGGAACAGTACAGTTTAAACTGTCAAACATAGCATATTGAGGGTCGATTTTAATTTTTTCATAGCCTGCTTCAAGAGGAGTGATGCCTGCAAAATGCTTGCTCATTATAACAAGAGGACCACCACTCCAAGCGTGGTTTTTAGTGCCTCTCCAAGCATCCCAGAATTCCCAAAGAGTAGAATAATCTGCACGTACCATATCCTCATATCTATCTTTAATTCTGTTTCTTGCAGCCTCATATTCTCCCATTTTGCAAAGAGCCTCAAGAACATAATATTCCATATATGGACTTGAGTTTTTAGTGGTTGTGAGCACATTTAAAATAGTGCCGTATTGCTCTTTTTCTGCAAGACCTGACAAAATTGCAAGAGCATTGGCTCTGTCGTCAGGCTCTTTTACATCTTCACTTTTGAAACCTTCTTCTGTCCAAAGAGCTTTATAGCCCGTTGAGATAGCGCTTTTTCTATCGGTAATAAATGAAATGTCTTCATTTTTTCCTAAAATCTCTGCCATTTTTTCTGTTGCAGAAAGAGCATAGTAAACCCAAGCATTTTCGATGGCAGTCATATCAGCCTTATTACCCCAGTCAGGCCAATCCCATGAGCCTTCACGATGAACAACAAGGTTATTTTCACCAATTTCCCAAAGCTTTAAGTAATTTAGAGCAGGGGTATAAACCTTTTCAAGAAAAGCCTTGTCGCCGGTGTATTCATAATAGGTGAGGAAGCCTACAATTCCTGCAAGCTGTTGAACAGGAAGCTCAAAATAATCCCCACTTATAGGTACAACAGTTTGAAGAACTTTTGTGTCGTCAATATGAGAAAGCATAGCCTCTACGCCCTTTTGATAAAGCAGGTAGGAGTTGCTATCCATTGAGTACATTGTCATAATCATTTCACTTGTAACATCGCCCCACCATTGAGCTCTTTCTCTGTCAGGACAATCCATAAAGTTATCACGCATAGTAACATAGAGTGTACGAAGTGATTTTTGCCAAAGAGAATTTAAAAACTCATCACCACAATTAAAATTGCCACAGAATGAAGTGTCATATCCTGTTTCACGATATTTAAGAGAAACAACAGTAACACCTTTTGGTATTTTATAGGTAATATGCTCACCGTTAATCCAGCCTAAAGACTCAAACTCTTGTTCGCCCTCTTTAGTTACATATGTAGTCGAAACTGCACCGATTGAAGTGTTTTCTGTTGTTATGCGAATTTTTTTACCTTCAGGTGCAATGATTTTAAGATATGGGGTGAGTTGGGCATTGTATGGAATATCTACTGTGATTTCTTCACCAAAAAGATTATTTACAGTATAGTTTTCATAATCCTTTGAATTCTCATAATCCTTAAGACCATAATCCTTTAAAAGAGGTATTCCTCTTGGGTAAAGCTTGCCATAAGCACCCTCACCACCGATGCCATATTCAGTTGCATTTCCCCATGAAGAAGTATCAAAAGTTAAGCTTATCCAGTTGCCGATATCTTTTCTTGCATCAAAATAGATGCTGTGCTCAGGAAGTCTGTAGTTAGGTTGATAAAGATTATTGTCAATATAAGCACTATGCTTTTTTGCTTTCCAGCTTTGGTCAGAAATTATGGTGATTTCTTCGTTTATGGCTTCAAAAATGAAACCACCTTGACCACTACTGCTATAGGAGTAGTTTTTGCTATCGCCCCAAAACCATACCAAAGCACAAATTGAGTTTTCACCCTCTTTAAGATAAGGTGCAATGTCTACACTGTCATAATAACCACTGTTTTTGTTTGGACCACGCTTTACACTGCCTTCAAAAACAACATTTTCACCATTTATGTAAAGCCAATATTTTGAGTCAGCTGAAATATCTGCAATAAGCTCTGAAGGAATGCTATCAAGAGTTACCTTTTTATTTAAGCACATCCAAGTGTTTTTCTCTGTGAGATTTTCTGTGTCCCAAATCCATTTAGCAACCCAATCGGTTTTAGCTTCAGTAGAAATTACTTGATATTCAGGGATACTGCTTGGAATTTCATAAGTATTTGTAAATGGTGTCGTAGTTGTACCCAACACAAAAAGTGAAGAAAATTGTGAAGATACAATAACTCCTACTATTAAAATAAGAGAGAGAACTATTTGTATTTTTTTCATAGAAACCTCCTGAGATTATGTGCAATGAAAATTTCGAAGATATCTTTTGTAATATGTATAAACTCATTTTATCATAGTTGGCTTATAAATTCAAACCTGAATTAAAAAAGTAAAAAAATAGCAGTTCAAACAAAAGTTAAAACTGCTATTTATTATAAAAACTACTAATTAATCCTTACAACAAGGTCGCTTTCGGGGTAGCAACAGCAAGGATGTATAAAATTGAACTGCAAATCTGCTATGCGACGCTTGTCTTCGCCCTCAGGAATATAAACCTTACCGCTAACAAGTTTACTTCTGCAAAAACCACATTCGCCTGTATGACACCTTGCAGGGACTTCTATGCCTGCTCGTTCAAAAGCACAAAGTACGGTTTCATTACTGCTTGCTTTAATTACTGATTCATTTCCACGGTTAATAACTGTGATGTTGTATTCGTTTGGCTCTTCATCAACTTTTTTACCGGAAGAGAAAACCTCAAATCGAATATATTTTCTTTTTATCTGGAGTTTTGGAAGTTCTGTTTCAAGGAATTTATACAAACCACCAGGTCCGCAAACAAAAATGCTGTAATTTCCTTCTGGAGCATGTTTCTTTATAATATCTGCACCTACAAAGCCTTTTTCATAGCCTTCTTCATCGCTATGACTAAGAACATAAACTACATTGATTTTGTCGTTTTTCTTGGAAAGTGAGTCAAGCTCTGATTTGAAAAGGATTTCGTTTGATGTTCTGCAACCGTAAAGCAAAGTAAGGGTGCAATCTTCGTCCCCTTGGTCTATTGCTCTGGCAAGTGAAAGGAATGGTGTAATGCCACTACCACCTGCAATAGCAACGATATTTTGGGCATCTCTTAAAGGACAATATGTCATATTACCCTCGGGTGCATAAGCGATAACCTCATCGCCCACATTCCAGTTGTCGAGAATATAATCAGAAACGAAGCCATCAGCAATACGCTTAACAGTAATCTGATATTCACCATTTAATGCACTTGCAGGGGAGGAGGCTATTGAATATGAACGAGTAACAACTGAGTTGCCGATTTCAAGCTTAAAGGTAAGGTATTGACCTGCTTTGAAATATGCAAATGGTGTTTCACTTTTGAAATAATAGCTTTTTGCAATATTTCCATGCTCTTCAATTCTGCTGATTATAAGCTTTTGCTCTTTAGGATGAATGCTTTTAGCAACCTTGTTCACGCCAAAGTCATCAGTACAAGTTGGCAAAGTTGCAGCAGCACTGTTTATAAATTGTTTTCTCTCTGTTAAAAACTTTATAGTATTCACACTATCTTTGAATGTGCCGTTTACAGAAAATTTCTTACTCATTTACTTTGCCTCCTTTTCCATAGCGAGTATTGCAGCCTTTGCTGCCATATCACCTGTTGTATAGCTTGGTGAATAGCCCATATGTCTTGTAGTATAGCCACCTGCAAAGTAAAGTCCCGGTATTCCCTTATCTATTAAGTCAAAAACAATTCTTTTAACGATACCATCTTCTTTGGTTGCTTCATATCCGTAGATAGTTCCTGCAGGGGCATCTGTATAACGGGCATATGTCATTGGTGTTGCAATTTCAATTTCTTCTATATAATCCTTAATTTTAATACCTGTTGCTTTTTCAAAATTATCTATCATCTTTTCTGCAAAGG
>JAZNWZ010000115.1:0-9927 GCA_045593645.1 Candidatus Fimenecus sp.
TCCACGCAATTGGAAAAGGTATATTGCTTGCAGAAATTCAGCAAAATTCAAATACAACTTATAGAGTTTACGACTATAGTCGTGTTGGAGCAGATGGTAAGCCAAGAGAATTACACGTTGAAAAGGCTATTGATGTTACAAACTGCACTCCACCTACCCGTTCAACAAATCCTGAAGGCGAACTTTTTGAGTATGATAGTTATTCAACACAGCTTCTTACACAATGTGATTTGTTCAATGTTAAAAAGGTTTCTGTAAAAGGCTTTTTTGACGGCGTTGCTGATAGCAAATCTTTTGTTTCAGTTTTAGTTGTTGACGGTTGTGGCAAAATTGATAATATTGAAATCAAAAAAGGAGACAGTCTTTTTATTCCTGCAAACTATGGTACATTTACAGTTTCAGGACAATTAGACGTTATTATAACACGAGTATAAAATGAGAAACAGAACTTTTACCGGCACAAAAATTGCTTGTTACATAGGTTATCTTGTACAAGGTGTTATTAACAACATTGCTCCGTTGCTTTTTGTAATTTTCAGTGACAAATTTGACATAACACTTCCAAAGCTTTCACTTTTAATTACTATCAATTTTGGTACACAATTAGTTGTTGATACATCATCAATTAAATTTGTTGACAAAATTGGATATAAGCGACTTGCAATAATATCTCAAGCAGTTACTTTTGTTGGGCTTTCTTGCCTTTCAATATTACCAAATATACTCCCTAATGCATATATTGGAATTGTAATTGCAATTATACTTTCTGCTATTGGTAGTGGACTAACTGAAGTAATTATTAGTCCAATTGTTGAATCAATTCCTGGTGAGAAGAAAACTGCAGAAATGAGTTTATTACACTCATTTTACTGTTGGGGACAAGTAATTGTTGTTGCTTTAACAACAATTATGATTAAGGTTTTTGGTGATGATTTATGGTTTATAGCCCCTGCTATTTGGGCTATAATTCCCCTCTTTAACACTATAAACTTTATCGGTGTACCAATTGTTCCTAATCTTACAAAAGAAGAAAAAACGCCTTTTTTTAAAATGCTTTTGTCAAAACAATTCATATTATGTATTGTAATTATGATTTGTTCAGGTGCTTCAGAAATTGCAATGTCTCAATGGTCGTCATATTTTGCAGAGGTTGGACTTAAGGTCAGCAAAATGACAGGCGATTTATTAGGTCCTTGTCTTTTTGCAATCTTTATGGGTATTGGCAGAATGATTTTTGGCTTTGTTGGTGAAAAAATAAATCTTAAAACTGCACTTTGTGTCTCTGCCCTTTTCTGTGGCTCATGCTATTTATTAACATCCATAATTGACAATCCAATAATTTCTCTTATTACTTGTGCAATTACAGGTTTAAGTGTTAGTATTATGTGGCCTGCAACATTAAGTCTTGCAGCAAGATTATTTCCAAAAGCCGGTGGTGCTATGTATAGCGTTTTAGCACTTTCAGGTGACACAGGCTGCACACTTGGTCCTTGGTTTGTAAGCTTTATGTCAATTAAACTTGCAACAGATAGCAACAGTGGTGAAGCATTAAAATCAGGTCTTGGATTTGGTGTAGTTTTTCCATTACTTATGTTCATAGCCATTATGCTTTTAAATTACAAAAAGTTCAGTATTGACAAACAAACTAACAGTGATATAATTAAATAAACATAATATTGATTTAGTTATCTTCAGGGCGGAGTGAGAGTCTCCACCGGTGGTAAAGTCCACGAGCCATATGGCTGATTAGGTGTAATTCCTAAACCGACGGTATAGTCCGGATGGAAGAAGATGCAACTTATAAAGTTACATTCGCCCTGCTATTATTAGCAGGGTTTTCTGTTTAGACAACTAATCAATTAAGGAGTGATTTTATGTCAAGCAAAAAACAACAAGACACCTTTAAAATTACCTTTGTTGCAATTATGACTGCAATTTCAACGGTAATTTATATGGTGTTTCCTGAATTCAACATTATTCCAGGAGTTAGCTATATGAAAATCGATTTTTCTGATTTTCCTGCTTTACTTACAGGCGTTGTAATTGGCCCTGTACAAGGAATCCTTGTTGAGGTTGTTAAAAACATTATTCATCTTACTAAAACAACAACTGTTGGCATTGGTGAAATAATGAATGTAATTATTGGTAGTGCAATTATTTTATCAATGCACTTGTTTACAAAGCTTTTTTCAAAACTTTTTAAAGAGTCAGCTCTTTCACTTAAAAGTTATTTCATTTCAGGTATCTTATCAGTAGTGGTTACGATTGTTGTTGGTTGCCTTGTAAATGTTATTTTTACACCTATTTATTGTTTCTTAATGGGCTTCCCACTTGTAATGGAAACATATATTGCGGGTGTTTGGGGCTCAACTGCATTAAACACAGTTAAATCTTGCTTTAATATTTTTCCATTCTTTCCAGTTTATGTTGTAGCACAAAAAACTGTAAAAAAATATATAAAATAGTTGACAACAGTCAATTATATGATACAATATTTAAGAATTGAATATTTCCTTATGCAGAGTGGTGGAGGGACCGGCCCTATGAAACCCGGCAACCTGCTTTTTAAGCGTGGTGCTAATTCCTGCGGATATTCCGAAAGATAAGGTTTTTTATAAAGCACCCTATCTTTGTGGGTGCTTATTTAATTTTGGAGGTTAAAAAAATGGCAAAATTTCTTTTTACATCAGAATCAGTAACTGAAGGACATCCTGATAAAATCTGTGATAAAATTTCTGACGCAGTGCTTGACGCAATGCTTAGTCAAGACCCAATGTCAAGAGTGGCTTGTGAAACAACTGTTACAACGGGGCAAGTTCTTGTTATGGGTGAAATTACATCAAAAGCAAATGTTAGTATTCCTGAAATTGTTAGAAACACTATTCTTGAAATTGGTTACGATGACAGTGCAAAGGGCTTTGACGGTAATACTTGTGCAGTACTTGTTGCACTTGATAAGCAATCTGCAGACATTGCTCTTGGTGTTGACAACTCAATGGAAATCAAAGATGGTTTAGACGATTATTATAATCTTAACGGTGCTGGCGACCAAGGTATGATGTTTGGATTTGCTTGTGATGAAACACCTGAACTTATGCCTTTGCCTATTTCAATGGCTCACAAGCTTGCAGTTCAACTTACAAAGGTTAGAAAAGACGGCACACTTCCTTACCTTCGTGCAGATGGTAAAACTCAAGTTACTGTTGAATATGACGACAACAAAAATCCGGTTAGAATCGATGCTATTGTTGTTTCTTCACAACACAGTGCAGATGTTGAACTTGAACAAATTCGTGAAGACGTTAAAAAATATGTTATTGCACCAATTGTTCCTGAAAATCTTATTGATGAAAACACAAAGATTTTTGTAAACCCAACAGGCAGATTTGTAATTGGTGGTCCTATGGGCGACTCTGGTCTTACAGGAAGAAAGATTATTGTTGATACATATGGTGGATACTCACGCCATGGTGGTGGTGCTTTCTCAGGTAAGGACCCAACAAAGGTTGACCGTTCTGCTGCTTATGCTGCTCGTTATGTTGCAAAAAACATTGTTGCTGCGGGTCTTGCAAAGAAATGTGAAATTCAATTAGCATATGCTATTGGTGTTGCAAAACCAGTTTCAGTTATGGTTGACACATTTGGTACAGGTATTATGCCTGATAGTCAACTTGGTGATATTGTTAACGAAGTTTTTGATTTAAGACCTGCTGCTATTATTGACACTCTTAAACTTCGTAATCCTATTTACAAGCAACTTGCTGCATATGGTCATATCGGTAGAACTGACTGTGATGTTATGTGGGAGAAAACAGACAAGGTTGATATTTTAAAAGAAAAAGCAAATTTAAAATAATTTTAATTTAAAAAAATTAGTATAAAGCAATATATTTTTACTAATAATAGTTTTGCAAGTCAGAACATATAAAATTAAGGAGTGAAAATATATGCTTGATAAAATTGCATTACTTCTTGTTATAATTGGTGCAGTCAACTGGGGTGCAATCGGATTATTTCAATTTGATTTGGTAGCATGGATTTTCGGTGGTCAAAGTGGTATCATCAGCCGAATTATTTATACAGTTGTTGCTCTTGCTGGAATTTGGTGTATTTCACTTTTATTCCGTGACAATGAAGTTTTAGTAAAACACGAAGAATAAAAAAAGCCGAGAGAATTAGTTCTCTCGGTTATTTTTTAATTTATCCACCATTTCTTTATCAGGTGTTACATAGATAGTGTTATATGTGCTGTAAATAACTTTACCTGGTTTTGCACCTGATGGTTTTTTTACATTTTTGATTATTGTATAGTCCACTGGTACAGACGAGGATTTTTTTGACTTACTATGATAAGCAGCAAGACACGCTGCTTCATAAATAGCAGTTTCTGTAATTTCTCTGTTATTAGATGAAATAACCGTGTGAGAGCCTGCTTGCTTTTGAACATGAAGCCACATATCATAATTTTTTGCTGTTTTTAATGTAAGTATATCATTTTGAATGTTATTTCTACCAACAAAAATTTTAAATCCATCACTTGAAATGAATTCTAAAGGTTGTAAAGGCTTTTCTTTATTTGCTTTTGCACCTTTTTTTATTTTAAGATATCCACCCTGCTCAAGTTCAAATCGTATTTCAGAAATTTCTTTTTCGGTTTCTGCTCTTGAAAGATTATCAAGCACTGTGTCAAGATAAACAAGTTCTTGTTCACCATCTTCAATTAAATCATAGAGCATTTTTTCTGCATTTACAGCTTTTTTATAATCTTTAAAATACTTTTGAGCATTTTTTTGTGATGACAAAGCAGGATTTACAGGGATTTCTACTACCTTGTTCTCGTCGTAATAATTTTCAACTTTATAAACTGAACTTTTTTCAGTCAGTCTGTATTGATTTGCAGTAATCAGCTCTGCATAAATCCTTAACTGTTCACGATTTTCACACTTTTCAAGCTCTGCTCGTCTATTATTGATTTTGCGTGATGCTCTTTCAATAGCGCTATTTAAAAGTTTAAACAAGTCAGATGCTTTTTTCTTTACACGATTAAGCTTATCTTTTTCAAAGTAAAAATCGTCAAGAAGCTCAGAAAATGTTTCATAGTTTTTCTTTTCGAGGGATTTATTATACTGACGAATATTTGTAAATGAAAAATCAAATGGTGTTTTATCAACTGTAATAAGCATTTGAGAAATTGGATTTTCAATTTCTTTTTTTATAATATCTATTTCAGTATTTAATCTTTCATACTCAATTTCTGACAACTCGCCTACTGATTTATCACCAAAAACTGTTCTATAAGCAATTTCACGGCAAACTATTGGAGACAAGCCTTCAATACTATCAAGAATTGCTTTTGAAAGTAGCTTATCATTTTTTTGACTTATACACTCAACAAGCTTTTCAGTATTATCAAAAATACTTAATTTTTCTTGTGTTGGAGGCAACTCATATTTAAGTCCTGGTAAAATTTCACGAACAGAAGATTTAAACTCATCCACCCTTTTAACTGCATCAATAATTCTATAATCACAGTCGCACAAGATTATATTACTGCGTTGTCCCATTATCTCACAAATCAAACGATAATCGGTTTTATCACCTATATCATTTGTACCTGCAAAATCAAAAATTAAAATTCTATCATTATTAATTTGACGAATGTCCTTTAAATTCGCACCAACAAGTCGTTTTCTAAGCAACATACAAAGCATTGGTGGAGTTTTAGGATTTTCAAGTGAATATCTTGTTAAATGTACTCTTGGACTTTGACCATCACAAGATGCATACATACGATATGCACCTTCACGGGTACGAAAAATAAACACCAACTCATTTTTTGAAGGTTGGTGCACCTTTTCGACTTTAGCCCCTTTTAAAAAGCCGTATAATTCACTTTTAACAAATCCTAATGTAATTCCATCAAGTGCCATAAAACCTCTTAAATAACGTTTATTGGTGAATTCTGGTATGCTAATGCACAAGGTACGTTAAATTCATTTTTTATTCTTGCCATAAGTGGCTTAATTGACAAATTTTCTGTTTCAAAATGCCCTGCAGCAATTAATAAAATTCCCATTTCATCAGCATCAAGGAAACTGTGGTGTGATGCATCGCCTGTAATAAGTGCATTACACCCACTCTCTTTAGCAACTGAAAGAAAATCACTGCCTGAGCCACTGCAAACTGCAATTCGGTCAATATTATCACTTACAGAATTAAATCTTATAACTCCATCAAGTGCTTTCTTTACTTTATTTAAAAGCTGATTTGATGGAATTGGCTTGTCCAATTCAATAATGTTTAAAAATTCACCAAATTTTATAAACTCGTTAAATCCTATTTCTTTGCACAATAAATCGTTAACACCATTATCCGCTTTGTCATAATTTGTATGAGCACAAATAATACTGATATTATTTTTAACAAGCTTGTAAACAAGACTATCTTGTGTAACAGTAGAAATCGGTTTAAAAATAACAGGATGATGTGTAACTATTAGATTTACACCGCTTTCTATTGCTTGATTTATAACATCATTAGTAGCATCAAGGGCAAAAATGATTTTTGTAACTTCTGAATTTTCATTGCCTACTAAAAGTCCTGAATTATCCCATTCTGCCTGAGTATCAAAAGGCGCAATAAAATCTATATAATTGTAAATATCTCTTACTGTTGCCATTTTTTCAACTCCTCTACTATTTTTTCAAGCTCAACACAATCTTTTTCTGCCTTTTTTAATGCAACAAGCTTTTTGTTGTACTTTTCAAATAAATGGTTTAAATATATTAATGAATTTTCATCTGTATTTGTAGGCAAACAACCACAAATTAAATCTAAATCACTGTACTTTTGCTTTTTACCGTTATAATAAGCACTAATAATTATGTAAAGCTTATCCCCATCAATAGCGACCTTTTCGTTATCGATATAAAAGCCATTGTCAAAAAGCGTTTTTCTCAACTCTTCGGCATGAGTCATTGGTTGTAGAATTAAATGAATTTCTTCATTTTCAAGCCATTTTGTACGCTCAATAAATTCAGAAATTAAAAGTCCACCCATACCTGCAACGGCAATTTCTTGCACTTCGTTTTCTTTAAAATTATCAAGGCCATCAGAAAGACGAAGTGAAATTTTATCTGACAAGTTATGTGCAACAACAGTTTCTCTTGCATTTTCTAATGGACCTTTTCGCAAATCTGCTGCAATTGCATTATCAATTATTCTATTTTCAACAAGAAATACAGGCAAATAAGCATGATCTGTGCCTATATCTGCAAAGGTCTTATTTTTTCTGACAAGACTTGCAACTGCAGAAAGACGACTGTCAAGTTGCATACAACTCACCTCTTTTTTTGAACAAAATCCCCCTAATTTTATAGGGGGATTTTATAATCATTATTTGTTTGCGTTTTCCTTTAAGAATTCATTGATACCTGCAACAAATTCGTCAGGGTCAACACCGTGTACCATACATGCTTGTTCAACAGTTTCGCCACGAGCAGATGGGCAACCAAGGCAGTGCATACCAAGGTTAAGGAAAAATGGCACTGTTTCTCTTGCATTATCAAGAATTTCGCCAATGTTCATATCTTTTGTAACTTGAAACATATTTTATTCTCCTTTTGCTACTGATACAGCAACTTTTTTATCATTTACCGAGAACTCAGTTGTATAGTCTGCATTGATTTCACCGTTGATTACGATAGAATCAGCAAGAAGCTCACCTGCAATAAACTCAAGTTTTTCAGTAAGTGCATTTACGATAAACTCATCATCAACTGAAATTGTTGCTTTAATTCTTTGTTCAACTTGATAACCTGCATCCTTACGAGCAACTTGACATTGGCGAATAATATCACGAACAACGCCTTCTTTAAGAAGCTCATCAGTAAGAACGATGTCAAGTGCTACAACGCTATTTTCAGCAAATTCTGCAGATACAACGCCTGCTTTAGTCTTTGATTGAACTGAGAAAATTGATGAATCAAATTTTTCATCCCAACCAGGAACTGCAACTTCACCACCTGCAACAACTACAGCTGTAAGTGCCTTCATTTCATCAGCTGAAAGTGCTTCAAGAGTTTGTTTCATCTTGTTAACATTTTGCTTAAGAACTGCACCTGCAACCTTAAAGTTTACTGCAAGGTATTGGTCTTCAAGAACGTTAATATCCTCAATATATTCAACTGATTTAATGTTAAGCTCATCAAGAATATTCTTCTCAAAAGTTTTAATTTTATTTGCTTTATCTTCATCACAGCAAACAAAAAGTTTTGAAAGTGGTTGACGAACTTTGATTTGTTGTTCGTTACGAAGTCTCATTGCAGTTGCAATTACTTCACGAACAAGAGCAGTTTGCTCAATAACGCCATCATCTTCAATGCCTTCAAGAACTGTTGGCCAATCGCTCAAGTGAACTGACTCAGCAACTGTTGCATCACATTTCTTAATAAGGTTTTGCCAGATATATTCTGTCATAAATGGTGTTACAGGAGCCATTGTTTGAACACAAACCTTAAGTGCATTAAAGAGTGTCCAATATGCAACCATCTTATCATCTTGGTCTTCTGTCTTCCAGAAACGACGACGATTTGCACGGATATACCAGTTAGAAATATCGTCAACAAAGATTTCAAAGTCTTTAATCATTGCAGATGTCTTATAATCATCCATATATGCAGTTGCTTTCTTAATGAACTCGTTTGTTCTAACAACAAGCCACTTATCCATTGGTGTAAGCTTTGCAAAGTTAACTTTGTAATCTGCAAAGTTTGGTTTGTCAAGTTGTGCATATGTGTCAAAGAATGTGTAAACATTCCAGAATGAAAGCATCTTTCTTCTTGCTTCGTCACCAAGGTTATAACCAAAACGAACATCATTATTGCTTGGAGCACTTGCATAGAGATAACGGACTGTATCAGCACCAATCTTCTCAGCTGCTTCATCAAACTTAATCATGAAGCCTGTCTTTGAGAATTTAGATCCATCTTCAGCTACAACCATACCGTTAGTAACAACTCTTTCATATGGTGCTTTGCCTACAAGAACTGTACTCATAAAGAGCATTGAGTAGAACCAGAGTCTAACCTGCTCGTGCATTTCTGTAACCCATTCTGCAGGGAAATTTTTCTCCCATGCTTCACGGTCTGTAAAGTAACCGAGTGTTGAGAATGGAACGATACCGGCATCAAGCCAAACATCACCGATATCAGGAACACGAGATACTTCTTTTCCACAATGTGGACACTTAATCTTAACTTCATCAACCCATGGTCTGTGAAGTTCAGGAAGTGCATCAACCTGAGCAGGGTCAACAGCATTTTCGCGAAGTTCATCTTTTGAACCAATAACTGTAATATGACCACAATCACAAGGATAAAATGGAAGTGGCATTCCGTAATAACGTTTACGGGAAATATTCCAGTCACCCATATTTGTAAGCCAGTCATTCATGCGCTTGCCGTTTGATGCAGGCTCCCATTTAACTGAGTTTGCACATTCAATGAGTTTAGGCTTAATTTCACTTGTTTTAATGTACCAAGCAGGAACAAGACGGAAAACGATTTCACTCTTACATCTCCAGCACACCGGATAACTATGCTCGTGTGGTTCAACTTTATAGAGTTTGTTTTGCTCGTCAAGTTTTTCAAAAACTTCATCAGCAATTGTGTGGCTGTCTTTACCTGACATAAAGCCGAAGCCTTCAAGATAGATACCCATATCGTCGATAGGCATAACCTTTGGAACACCAAGTCTTTCACCAAGTTCAAAGTCTTCAATACCGCAACCAGAACCAATGTGAACAACACCTGTACCTTCGTCAGCAGCAACATCTTCCCAAGCTACGATTTTGTGCTCAATACCTGCCTGTGCCTCTAAATCAGCAAAGCAAGTTTCATAATGATACCCTACAAGTTCTTCACCCTT
>JAZNWZ010000116.1:0-6948 GCA_045593645.1 Candidatus Fimenecus sp.
TTTTGGTTCAAATGGAATCCATGTGTTTATTAAATAGCAAAGAGAATATGCAACATAGAGTGTTGATAGATGGCAGAGCAAAGATTTACCTATCCCCCAATGCTCAATCTGATTAAATACGCTTGCCCCTGCATGAACAAAAGCCAACAGATAAGTTGAAACAATTCCAACTAATACTTCACCAGCATTCAAAACTAAATTGTCGGTTGTTTTTGATACTATAAAGATTATAATTCCAAAAATTATTGGTCCGAATCCACTGAATACAAATCCACGATGAAAAAATTCTTTTACATATTTATTCATATTACAAACCTAACCTTTCTTTTACATTTTTAAGATTTCTTCGTGACACAAAATCCACATACCCATTTTTGAAAACTACTGTCAATGAGCCACCCACGGTTGCCTTAAATCTATCAATCTTTTTAATATTGGCTACACAAGACTGATTGATTTTAACAAAGTTATTATTAAGATTTTTTTCTAACTGATAAAGTCTTGATTTAAGCCGAAATTTCTCATTTTCAGTGAGTGCATAAATCTTGTTATCTTCTGTGAAGAAACAATAAATATCATTTAAGTTGAGTTTCACTGTTTCATTTTCAGTATAGCCAATTAAATCAACAGAATGACTTTTTACTAGTTCTTCAATCTCACTGATTAACGGTGTTTTCTCGTGGGCATATATGAGTATTTCTTCGTCACGATTAGGGTCGATTACAATTTGAAGTTTCATGAAATTCCTCCTTGCAAATGTATATTATCATTCTGCATTTTGGTTTGCAATATATTAAAAGTGTTTGGTAGTTTTGGGAGTGTATTCGGCAAAAAATTAAAGGGACGATTAACTCATCCCTTAAAATGCAGGCGTGGAAGCCTGCCACTACGCGATTATATTTTGCACTTATATAATTTCTCCGCCGCCGAGAACTTCGTCACCATCGAAGATTACAAGTGACTGTCCTTTTGTGATTGCTCGTTGTGGCTCGTCAAATTTTACGTGTAAAATTCCGTCTTCTGTCTGCCATGCAGTTGCAGGCTGCTCTTTATGACGATAACGCACCCTTGCAAGCACACGGGTTGGCTCTGTAATTATTTTACCACTGATTATATTTACGTTTTTTGCAGTTACTTCGCTTGTAAACAAATCTTCATTGTCACCTAAAACAACATCATTTGTTTCAGGGTCAATATTGAGCACATAAAGTGGCGTTTTATATGCTATGCCAAGACCTTTTCGCTGACCGATTGTGTAATTTACAATGCCTTTATGCTCGCCAAAGGAAAAACCTGTTTTATGCATAAACTGACCTTTTGGATAAGTTTTATTGTTATAACTCTTAATAAAACTTACATAATCTCCATCAGGGACAAAGCAAATATCTTGACTATCTTTTTTACGAGCAGTTATAAGGTCGTTTTCCTCTGCAATCTGGCGAATTTCGGGTTTTGTGTATTCGCCTAACGGGAATTTGATATGTTTAAGTTGCTCTTGTGTGAGCATATAAAGAAAATAGCTTTGGTCTTTGCTTTCGTCAACTGCTTTTTTAAGTTTATATTCACCATCTTCAAAGACTACGCGAGCGTAGTGACCTGTTACTACAAAATCAGCATCTAACTGGTGCATTTTATCAATCATAGCACCGAATTTAAGAGTACGATTACACTCAATACAAGGGTTTGGTGTTTTGCCTTGCTCATAGAATTCAATGAACTTATCAATTACAAGTTTTTTGAATTCTTCTTTAAGCGGGAAAATATAAAAAGGCATACCGAGTTTATCGGCAACTGCTTTTGCATCACTGCAATCCCCTTCGGAATACAGTTGCATTGTAGCACCGACAATAGAGTAGCCTTCATTTTTCATAAGTAAAGCAGCGACGGAGCTGTCAACTCCGCCACTCATTGCAATAACTGCTTTTTTCATAAATTATTCACCGAGTTTAATCATCATATCAATGCATTTTTTAGCATCTTTAATGGTCTGCTCGTCCATTATAATTTCTTCGCCGCCCTCACCTATCATAGTGTTATAAAGGTCAACGAGAGTTGTAGTTTTCATATTAGGACAAATAAGTTCTTTTGAAAGTGGATAGAACTTTTTATCAGGACACTCATACTGCAAAGACTCTGCAATACTGATTTCAGTACCGATAATGAATTCTTTAGCATCGCTCTTGCGTGCAAAATCCATAATTCCTGATGTTGAGCCGATATAGTCTGCCTCTGCTACAACTTCAGGTCTGCATTCAGGATGAACAAGGAAAAGTGCGTCAGGATATAATTCTTTTGCTTTTTCTACATCTTTTTTGCTCATTCTTGCGTGAATTGGGCAACCACCTTGTAAGAGTTTGAACTCTTTTTCGGGCACTTGCTCTGCTACGAATGCACCAAGATTACAGTCAGGAATGAAAAGGATTTTATCATTCTCGATTTTCTTAACAATCTTAACCGCTGATGATGAAGTTACACAAACATCACAAACTGTTTTAAGGTCTGATGTTGTATTGATATAAGCCACAACGGTATAATCGGGATACTGTTTTTTTACTTGTGAAATAAGCTCTTTGTCCATTTGCTCTGCCATTGGGCAACCTGCAATAGGACTTGCAATATAAACTTTTTTTTCGGGTGAGAGGATTTTTACGGTTTCTGCCATAAAACGAACTCCACACATAATTACCGTTTTCTGTGGTGCTTTTTCAGCAAGTACGCTCAACTGAAAACTATCGCCTGTAAAATCGGCAATTTCTTGAATTTCACGGGCAACATAACTGTGAGCCAATATGCAAATATCTTTTTCTTTTTTAAGTTGCAAGATTTTGTCTTGCATTTCTTTTACTGTCATTTTAATCTTCCTTTACAAAGATTATGGCGGGACGATGTGGGCATCGTCCCCTACTTTTTATAAAATTGATTTATTTTTTCGCAAGACAATGTGTGGCTAAGGCGAAGCTGTATCGGGTATACCGCGAGCCGAGAGCCACGCAGTATTGCGGAAAAAGAAACAATTTTAGTGATGGTCTTCGTCAAACTTGAATTCTTCTGCGTTATATTCGATACCGTTTTTGTCGTAGTAATCTTTTACTGCGGCTTTGATTGCTTGTTCTGCAAGAACTGAACAGTGAATTTTAACTGCTGGAAGACCGTCAAGAGCCTCAACAACTGCTTTGTTTGTGAGTTTGAGTGCCTCACTTAAAGGTTGTCCTTTAATCATATCAGTTGCGATTGAACTTGTTGCGATTGCAGACGCACAACCATAAGTATTGAATTTAACATCTGTAATTATATCATTCTCTATTTTGAGATACATTTTCATAATATCGCCACATTTTGCGTTGCCAACTTCTCCCACACCATCTGCGTCATCAAGTTTACCAACATTATGTGGATTTGTAAAATGTTCCATTACTTTTTCTGAATATTCCATTACGCTAAACCTCTTTCTTTCTGAATTTTCTCCCAAAGTGGTGACATGTCGCGAAGACGGTCAATAATTGGTGGGAGTTTTTCTAAAATATAGTCCATTTCTTCAGGTGTATTATCTTCACAAAGGCTTAAACGGAGTGAACCGTGTGCAACTTCGTGAACGAGACCGATTGACAAAAGCACATGGCTTGGGTCAAGTGAGCCTGAAGTACAAGCTGAACCTGAAGATGCACTGATTCCCATTAAATCAAGGTAAAGGAGAAGTGACTCACCCTCAACACCCTCAAAACAAGCACTTACATTACCCGGTAATCTGTGCTCACGGTCACCGTTAATACGACTTAAGTCGATTTTGAGAATACCCTCAATAAGTTGCTCACGCATTGCGATAAGTTTCTTTGTATTTTCTTCCATATTGTCGCAAGCCTCTTTAAGAGCAGCCGCCATACCAACGATTGATGGTACATTTTCTGTACCTGCACGGCGATTTCTCTCTTGTGCACCACCCTCAATAAGATTTGGAAGTCTTATACCTTTTTTGCAGTAAAGACCGCCAACACCTTTTGGTCCGTGGAATTTATGGCCTGAAAATGACATCATATCAATATTATCAGCAATTACATCAACAGGAATATGACCAACAGCCTGAACTGCGTCTGTGTGGAACAACACTCTCTTTTCACGACATACTGCACCTATTTCACGAATTGGCTGAACTGTGCCGATTTCGTTATTTGCATACATAATTGTTACAAGTGCTGTGTCTTCACGGATTGCATTTTTAACATCTTCTACTTTTACGATACCGTTTTCGTAAACATCAAGAAGTGTAATCTCAAAGCCCTCTTTTTCGAGTGCATTGAGTGTATGCAATACTGCGTGATGTTCAAACTTTGAACTGATAATATGCTTTTTACCTTTTTTAGCCATAAGGTAAGCAGCACCTTTAATTGCCCAGTTGTCGCTTTCACTACCGCCTGATGAAAAATAAACATCGTTTGGGTCTGCGTTCAAGCACTGTGCAATAGTGTTTCTCGCATCGCGTACTGCGTGAAATGCATCTTGCCCAACGCTATGCAAACTTGATGGGTTACCATAAATTTCTTGGAAGCATGGCATCATTGCATCAAGTGCTTTTTTTGATATTTTTGTGGTTGCAGCGTTATCTGCATAAACTTTCATATATACATCTCATTTCATAAGAAAAATTACAATTCATAGTGAATTGGTGTGAATTCACATATATCATACTACTGTAGTATGAATTTGTCAATTATAATATAGCCATAATTTGACTTATTTTGCAAAGAATTTTTCGGCTATTCTGACAGATGCCATTGCATCTTTACCGTAAAAGTCTGCACCGATGGTTTTTGCATAATCTTCGGTTAATACTGCACCGCCTACCATAACTGCGATTTGCGGATTTTTTTCTTTAAGAAGACTAATTGTTTTCTCCATTGACGGTACTGTTGTAGTCATTAAAGCAGAAAGACCAACAAGTTTGATATTTTCTTTTTCTGCTTTTTCTACAATGGCTTCGGGGGTAATATCTTTACCCATATCGATTACTGAAAAACCGTAATTTTCAAGCAATACTTTAACAATATTTTTGCCTATATCGTGAATATCACCCTCAACAGTTGCTATGAGTATTTTACCCTTTTCTTCTGTTTTTTCACCACTGTTACCAATGTGTTCTTTAATAATTTCAAAACTTGCACCTGCGGTTTCAGCACTCATTAAAAGTGATGGCAAGAATATTGTGTTTTCTTCAAACCCTTTACCTACTTCATTAAGTGCCGGGACTAAAATACCGTCAATAATTTCAATTGGTGTTTTAGTTTTAAGTTCAAGTTTTGTTTGCTCTTTTGCTTGGGATTTAAAACCCTTTACAACTGCGGTTTTCAAATCAACATCAGTTGTTTTAATTTCTGCTTTTGTGTCAGTAACATTTGCAATATACTGTTCAAAATTATCATCTAATCCGTTTAGTGCACAGTATGAATAGTACGCATTCATCATAGCATCACTTTTGGGATTTATAATGCCTGCACCCAATCCTTTTTGCATTGCAAGAGTAAAGAATGTTGAATTGAGTAGTTCACGATTTGGCAAACCAAATGACACATTTGACACACCTAAAACTGTTTTAACGCCTAAATCTTTATTAAGTTTTTCAATACATTCTAAAGTGATTTTTGCGTTATCTTTATTTGTGCTGACAGTCATACAAAGTGGGTCGAACACAAGATTTTCCTTGGTTATTCCGTAACTTTCAGCCTTTTTGATAATGCGTTTTGCAACATCAATTCTGCCTTCTACGGTTTCGGGGATTCCGTTTTCGTCAAGAGTTAAGCAGACAATCACACCACCGTATTTTTTAACGAGCGGGAACACTTCTTCCATAACTTTTTCTTTTCCGTTGACGGAGTTTACCATAGGTTTACCATTGTAAATACGCAGTGCTTTTTCCATAGCAACGCTGTCAGATGTATCAATCTGCAAAGGTGTATTAAGAATGCTTTGAAGTCCTAAAACTGCATTTTGCATCATAACAGGCTCATCAATTTCGGGGAGACCTACATTCACATCAAGAATGTCGGCACCTGCATCTGCTTGAGTTACACCCTCACGGTAGATGTAATCCATATCGTTATTACGGAGTGCTTCTTTCAGCATTTTTTTGCCTGTTGGGTTAATTCTTTCACCAATGATTATCGGCTTGTTTTCAAAGATTACTGTTTTTGAATATGAGGTGACAGCAGTAATCTGTTTTTTGCTGATTTTCTCTATTTTTTCATTTCTGCAAAGGTCAATCATTGCTTTAATGTGGTCAGGAGTTGTACCGCAACAACCACCCAATACACAAGCACCATTTTTAAGGATTTCAAGTTGTTTTTGTGCGAATTCGTCAGGAGTTACATTGTAGGTTGTAACACCGTTTATACTTACGGGGAGTCCCGCATTTGGCTGAACGAAAATAGGGGTACTTGAATACTTTTGCATTTCTTTCAAAAGTTCAAGCATCTGGTCAGGACCGAGTCCGCAATTCATACCAATTCCGTCAACGCCCAATCCCTCAAGAGTAATCACTGCAGTTTTAATGTCTGCACCCGTTAGAAGTATGCCTTTTTCGTCAAATATCATTGACACAAGCACGGGCAAATCTGTGTTTTCTTTTGCGGCGAGAACTGCTGTTTTGATTTCGTACAAATCCCCCATTGTTTCAATAAGGATTAAATCTGCACCTGCGTTTTTGCCTGCAATTACTTGTTCTTTATAAAGGCCATAAGCAGTTTCGAACTCTAAATCACCATAAGGTTTTAAGAGTTTACCAAGGGGACCTACATCAAGAGCAACAAAGGCATTTTTGTTGCTTTCTTTAATTGTATTTTTTGCGATTTCAACTGCTTTTGTAATAATCTCATTAACATTTGAGAATTTAAGTGAATTCGCACCAAAAGTATTAGTCGTAATTATGTTACAACCTGCATCTAAATACGATTTATGCAC
>JAZNWZ010000117.1:0-9345 GCA_045593645.1 Candidatus Fimenecus sp.
GAAGACGTTGTTGCTGGTGTTAGAACTCCAATGCCAATCGCACAGATGGCTGAAAAGTTCCCAGAAGCATACGCTGATTTCGTTAAAGTTTGTGCTACTCTTGAAGACCACTACAGAGATATGCAGGATATGGAATTTACAGTTGAGGCTGGTAAACTCTATATGCTTCAGACAAGAAATGGTAAGAGAACAGCTAAGGCTGCTCTTAAGATTGCTTGCGACCTCGTTGACGAAGGTATGATTGACGAGAAGAAAGCAGTTGCTATGATTGACCCAAGAAACCTTGATACACTTCTCCACCCACAATTCGACGCTAAAGTTCTTAAGACAGCAGTTCCTGCAGGTAAAGGTCTTGGCGCATCTCCTGGTGCTGCATGTGGTAAAGTTGTATTCACAGCTGAAGATGCAGTTGCATGGAACGAAAAAGGTGAAAAAGTTGTTCTTGTTCGTCTTGAAACATCACCAGAAGACATCACAGGTATGAAGGCTGCTCAAGGTATCCTTACAGTTCGTGGTGGTATGACATCTCACGCAGCTGTTGTTGCTCGTGGTATGGGTACATGCTGTGTATCTGGTTGTGGCGACATTAAGATGGATGAAGAAAACAAGAAGTTTGAACTCGCTGGCAAGACATATGTTGAAGGCGACTACATCTCAATTGATGGTTCAACAGGTAACATCTATGACGGTATCATCCCAACAGTTGACGCTGAAATCGCAGGTGAATTCGGCAGAATTATGGCTTGGGCTGACAAATATAGAACACTTAAGGTTCGTACAAATGCTGATACACCAGCAGATGCTAAGAAAGCACGTGAACTTGGTGCAGAAGGTATTGGTCTTTGCCGTACAGAGCATATGTTCTTCGAAGAAAGCAGAATCGCAGCATTCCGTGAAATGATTTGTGCTGACACAGTAGAAGAAAGAGAAGCTGCTCTTGAAAAGATTCTCCCATATCAACAAGGCGACTTTGAAAAACTTTATGAAGCACTTGAAGGTAACCCAGTTACAATTCGTTTCCTTGACCCACCACTTCACGAATTCGTTCCAACAGAAGAAGCTGACATTAAGCTCCTTGCTGATGCTCAAGGCAAATCAGTTCAAGCAATTAAAGACATCATTGCTTCTCTTCACGAATTCAACCCAATGATGGGCCACCGTGGTTGCCGTCTTGCAGTAACATATCCTGAAATTGCAGCAATGCAAACAAAGGCTGTTATCCGTGCAGCAATCAACGTTAAGAAAGCACATCCAGATTGGAACCTTGTTCCAGAAATTATGATTCCTCTTGTAGGCGAAATCAAAGAACTTAAGTTCGTTAAGAAGGTAGTTGTTGAAACAGCTGATGCAGAAATCGCAGCAGCAGGTGTTGAACTCGCTTACGAAGTTGGTACAATGATTGAAATCCCAAGAGCATGTATCACAGCTGACGAAATCGCTAAAGAAGCTGACTTCTTCTGCTTCGGTACAAACGACCTTACACAAATGACATTCGGCTTCAGCCGTGATGACGCTGGTAAGTTCCTTACAGCTTACTATGACAGCAAGATTTTCGAAAACGACCCATTTGCAAAGCTTGACCAAAACGGCGTTGGCGCTCTTATGGAAATGGCAGTTGCTAAGGGTAAGGCAAGTGGTAAGAACCTTCACTACGGTATCTCTGGTGAACACGGGGGCGACCCTGTTTCAGTTGAATTCTGCCATAAGATTGGCCTCAACTATGTATCTTGCTCACCATTCCGCGTTCCAATTGCTCGCCTTGCAGCAGCTCAGGCAGCTATTAAGGAATCTAAGTAATTAGGTTATAAAGCAAAATTATCCCCACCGAGAAATCGGTGGGGATTTTTATTGAAATATAGATTTTAATATGCTATAATTAACTAAAATTAAATTTCATAGGAGGTTGATATTATGTTTTGCAAACACTGCGGAAATCAAGTAGAAGACAATAGTAAATTTTGCCCTGCTTGCGGAAAGAATCTTGAATCTAATATACCCCAAAGCAATACAAAGTTTCAGCTGCATTGGATTTTAATATTTGTTGCAATTGGTTTGGGTTTATTGAGCCTTTTGCTTGGATTGAACATGGGCGACAATGGAGAAGCCGAGGAGGTGATTTTGCCTGCTGTTTTAGCATTAGGCGCTGTTGGTTTGTCTGGCTATATTTTTATGGATACTAAAAATAAAACAGAAGATAAAATCAAACATTCATTCAGCTTCATTGTTTTAATTGGCGCAATACTGTTGGCTGTTGAACTTTGTGTTGGTCCACTGATTGGAACATTGGTTGGATAATTTCCCTCTTTTGCTGATAGCACCACAGGCAGCAATCGCTGAAATGAAATAATTAGTTTCTAATTATTCGGAATAGCAAATAAATAAACAGTCCCCTTGAAGCAATCCAAGGGGATTTTTGTAGTTGTTGAAGTAATTATTAGTTAAGGTACGAAATAATATGACTGTTTTTAGGATGTAATTGATTTTAAGATTAAAAAGTATTATAATAAAAAAATAATATAAATTTGGGTGTTTATATGGGAAAAATTAAAAAATTGTTTGATACAGTTAAAACAAATTGGAAAACTCCTGCTGAAGGTAACTATGTACCATATAAAGAAATTGCAGCATATTCGATTGGTGGTGCAGGTGTTTATTTTATCACAGCTATCGTGGGTATGATAGGTCTTAGTGCAGGTAGTATGATTGTTGGTGCTTCTATTGGCATTACTGCTATGGATTTGCAGACAATGAATGTTATCTCAACACTAATAATGCTTCTTATTGCACCAACGCGAGCAATGCTTTTTGACAATACCAAAAGCAAAATGGGTAAATTTAGACCATACATAATGACGCTTGGACTTCCAACTGCTGTTATAGGCACAGTTTTCGTGTATCTGCCATACGAAACAATGGAATACAAAGAAAAACTTGTTGCAGTTTTTGTGTGTTATACATTGTTGCAATTCTTTTCACCATTTTACAGTTCAGCATATTCAGGCCTTGTTCAGGTTATGTCGGCAAACTCAAAAGAACGCTCTTGGATTATCGAAATCAGTTCAATTATTTACTCTTTTGCACCAACAGTTATAAATCCTGTTATGCCACTTATAGGACCACTGGACGATATGAAAACTTACCGTATCGGTTTTCCTATATTTTGCACAATAGGTGTAATTGTAAGTATGCTCTGTGTTTTTGGTACAAAAGAACGCGTTATTGTGCCAAGGCAATATGTTCAGAAAATGAATTTCTTTGAGGGACTTAAAAAGGTTTCTCATAATAAATATTTCTGGATTATTAATGTTTCACAATGGCTTACTTTCTTAAATCAGGGTTACGGCTATATTTTCCAATGGATTTTCTATTACGGAATGAATAATCCTGCAATATACTCAATTATGACTGTTATTAAAGGCGAGGCATATACACCTGGTATGGTGGCTGCAGCACCACTTACAAACAAGCTTGGTAAAAAACGAATTTGCTTAATATCACTTTCAATTCAAGTAATCTGCCTTATACTTATGCTGTTCCTTTATAAAAATTATGTGTTATTGTTTATCTGCATTTTTATAAAAGAAATGGTTGGCGCAGTCTCAATTATCTATCTTCCTGCAATGAAAGCCGATATGATGGATTATCAACAATACAAAACAGGGGACAGACTCGAAGGCTTTATTGAGCAGGGTGGTATTTTAATGGGTAGCATTGTTGCTCTTGCTACCGGCTATTTTATGCCACTTGTGTTCAGAACTTATGGTCTTACAAACAATTATGACGACTTGTATAATGCTGATTTTAGAACACCACTTGTACGAATTGTAATTATATGTGCAATTTTCGGCACATTCCTTTCCATAATTCCATTCCTTTTCTATGATTTAAGTGAAGAAAAACGAAAAAATATGATTACTGCACTTAAAATAAGAGCAATGTTTGCAGACTTTGACCAAGAGGATTTTGATAACTCAAAACTTTGTGAAGTATTAAATCTTGTTTTTGAAGCAGAAGCAAGTCTTGAACAATATGCAGAGTATCAGACAAAAAAAGAAAAAGAATGCTATATGTGTGCAAAAATTATTTGCGATGAAGTTGAAAAACTCAAAACAGAAAACATTGATAAATGGAATAAACTTTTAGCAGAATATCAAGCAGTTAAAGCATAAAACGAGTGATATTTGACTAAATTGCGACAAAAATTGCAAGGCTTAGCATTTAAGACAATCTGTATAAATAACAACAAAATCTCCCCATCTAAATATAGGTGGGGATTTTTCTTGCCTTGTGATTTGAAATTATCTATGATATAATACATATACTTAAATATTTACTGCATTTAATTGAGCAATTCTTATTTAAAAACAAAGGAGAAAATACTATGAAAATAAAGCGTTTCTTAGCGTGGTTACTTGTGTTTGCTATGTGTTTTATGATGGCGTCTTGTCAAAACAACACAAGCAACGAAGATGCTTCTACAACAAAAAATATTGAGCAGACAACAGAAACTACCACTGTTTCACAAGACGAAACAGCAAAACCTATACTTTATCGTGTTAGTGATGATAACGGTAATGTTATTTGGTTGTTTGGTTCTATTCATGTGGGTAGAGAAGACTATTATCCTCTTCCTGATTATGTTTTGAATGCTTTTGATAGTGCCGATAGTCTTGCTGTTGAAGCAGATATTGTTGCTTTTGAAAAAAACACCAAACTTCAAATGAAAGCTATGTCTCAATTGCTTTATTCAGACGGAAGCTCTATTGCAGACCATATTCCACAAGAGCTTTACGACAAATCTGTTGAAATTCTTAAAGAAAACAAAGCTTATATGCCTGCTATGGATTATTACTGTCCTGCGTTGTGGAGCAGTATGATAGAATCTTTAATGATTGAAGAAATGGGTGGCGATATTAATTTAGGCATAGACAGACACTTAATTGACAGAGCTTATGATACTGAAAAAGAAATTTTAGAAATAGAGTCTGCAGAGTTCCAATATAAAATGTTAGCAGATTTTGATGACGATATTCAAATTATGCTTTTACAATCTGCAATAGAAATGTATGAGGATAAAGACACAGCATCAGCAGATATGAAAGAAATGATGGATTTATGGGCATCTGGTGATGAAAATGCTTTTATATCTTATTTGACTATTACAGATGATACAATGACAGATGAAGAAAAGCGAACATATGAAAAATATAATCAAATTATGTTAATAAATCGAAACATAGCCATGGCAGATTTTGCAACAAATGCACTTTCACAAGGCAAAGAGATTTTTATTTGTGTAGGTTCAGCTCACATTTTTGGTGCTGGTGCAATGGTAGATTTACTTACTCAACGTGGTTACAAGGTGGAGCGAATTACACAGTAATTATTGTAAGTAAATAAAAGTGTGAATGATTTGTAAATTAAATTTCATATGCAATATAATAAATTTATAGGGATATTAAAAAAGGGGAGTGCTATATGAAATCCACTGAACAAATTGTAAAAAATGAGCAAAAGCAAATAGCAAGGCTTAAAAAAATGCAAAATCGTAGCAGTAGCAAATACTTTTTCATTTTGCTTATGCTTATTGCTATTGTAAATATTCTTGACGAGGTTACAAGTAACTTAACTGTTACTGTGCAGTCTTCATTCGTTACAGAATTTTTTGTAAATAACCCATTTATGGGTAAATATTATACTTATGAAGACGGTGTTGCTTTTCATTCAAGTATTGGTGTTTTCACTTATGTTTTAGGACTTTTCACACCATTTTATAAAGCACTTGCTGATAAATGGGGTAGAAAACCACTTTTTGCAATATCAACACTTGGTATGGCGACAGGACTTTTGGTAATTAACCTTTCATCAAGCTACATAATGTTCCTTGTAGGCTTTGCAATTATCAGTTTCTTTATGGGACACGATATTCAGATTATCTATATTCTTGAAGAAGCACCTGACAAGCACCGTGCAAAGATTTATAGCTTTCTCAAAAGCTTTGGCATTTTAGGTGTTATTTTAATTCCAACTCTTCGTGATATGCTTATGGGTGATGACCCTACAAAGTGGCGTGAAATCTTTTTAGTGCCATCTGTAATAGGCTTTGCAGCCGTTTTGCTTGTACTTCTTTTTGCAAAGGATACAAAGGTTTTTATAAAAGAAAGAATCGAATATCTCTCTCGCTCTTATGAAGAACGTGAAAAAGAAAAGGCACTCCAAAAGCAACAAAAACAAGCACAACGAAATCAGTCAGGAGTATTTAATGGAGTAAAATATATTTTTGCAAATAAAGATACAAAAATGCTTATTATTTCACATATTATATTTGACTCTGCAATGCCTGCCATAGCACTTTACTTTGAATCATCAATGCATAGGGCTGGAATGAGCACAAGTGAAATTACAAAAGCATTGTTTATGGTGCCTGTAATTTATGCTACAATCACATTCCTTTCAGGCTTTATTGCAGATAAATTTGGCAGAAAAGCAACTGTTACAGGTTTTTCAATAACTTGTGTTGTAGGCTATTGCCTTTTTGTTGCAGGTATATTAAATGGTTGGAACCCATATCTTATAGGCTCGTTTGCAGGACTTTACCAAGGCTCATATTGGATTGGCAGAGATTATATGAATGTTATGATGACTGAAAAAGTACCAACAGATATTCGTGCATCAGTTGTTGGTGCAGAGGGACTTTTAGTAATCATAGGTCTTGCAGTAGGCTACTTGCTTGCTATTGTGGGTATGATAAAGTTCCCAATTTGGTGGGTATGCCTTATAATTTCAGTTGTAGCAGTTTCTGTTGCAGCAGTAATGTTTACAGTTAAGGTAAAAGAAACAAAAGGTGTAAATCTTGATGAATTAAAATAATAGAAGAACCCCCATCTTTTTTGATGGGGGTTTTTATTGCAAAATTATAATAGTTGTTTTATAATTTATTTATCAAAGGTGGTGCTTTTATGCAGAAAAAACCAAATGTATTATTTATTGTAACTGACGACCAACGATTTGACACAATTCATGCATTAGGCAATAATGAAATTATTACTCCAAATCTTGATAAACTTGTGGCTCGTGGTACTTCCTTTGTCCGTGCTCATATTGCAGGTGGCACTTGTGGTGCTGTTTGTATGCCAAGCCGTGCAATGATTTTGTCAGGTAGAAATCCATTTCATTTAGAAGAGTTAGGTGGCAATATTCCACCTGAGCATAAAACACTTGCTGAAACCTTTAAAAATAACGGGTATGAAACTATTGGTCTTGGTAAATGGCATAATGGCTGCCCTGCTTATGCAAGAAGCTTTACACAGGGTGCAAAAGTCTTTTTTGGTGGTATGTGGGACCATTGGAATGTGCCAACCTGCCGTTATGACCCTACTGGAAAATATGACAATGTAATCAACTTCGTTGTTGATTTTTATAATGATAACCACCCGCAACAGCAACATTGTGACGAGTTTGTACCGGGCAAGCATTCAAGTACCTTGCTGACTGACTCTGCTATTGAGTTGCTTAAAGAAAATGTGGGTAAGGATAAGCCATTCTTTATGTATCTTGCCTATTTAGCACCACACGACCCTCGCACAATGCCTGATGAATTTCGTCAAATGTATGATGCAGAAAAAATCACAATTCCACCTAATTTTCAAGAAATAATTGATACAAATTATCCTCTTATGGTGCACCGTGATGAGCATCTTGCTTCATATCCAAGAGAAAAAGAAGAAATCAAACGCCATATTGCAGAGTATTTTGCAATGATAACTCATTTGGATTATGAAATCGGTAGATTGCTTGATGCATTGCATCAGTCAGGTGAAGAAGAAAATACAATTGTCGTGTTTACAGGGGACAATGGGCTTGCAGTAGGACAACACGGTTGGCTTGGAAAAGAAGATATTTACGAGCACGGTGTTCGTGTTCCACTTATTATGGCAGGACCTGATATTGCACAAAATACAAAGAATGACGCTTATGTTTATCTCTATGATATATTCCCAACTCTTTGTGAAAAGGTAGGCATTGATATTCCGTCTTCAGTTGATGGCAAAAGCTTTGCACAACTTCTTGACGGTGAACACGGAGATACTTTTCGTGATGAATTGTATCTTATTTTCGATAAGTTTGTCCGTGGCGTAAAGGACGATAATTACAAGCTTATTGAATATCGTAATGGAGATAAGCAAGAAGATAAATGGACATTTCTTTATGATATTAAAAATGACCCTTGGGAAACCAAAAATCTTGCTAATGACGAAAAATTTGCACATAAAGTTCAAGAAATGCGAGAGAAAATGCTCAAGCATAGGGATGAGTGGGAAGAACAAACTCATCCTTGGGGTGTAGATTTCTGGCCAAGATTTTAACTTAATTGAAATAAAAATTGAACTACGTTATATTATAATAAATTAGTGGAAAGGTGTTAAAACAATGGCTAAATGGCAGTTTTATACTACAAAAGAATTGAAACCACAAGGTTGGATTAAACGTCAATTAGAAATTCAGGCAGAAGGCTTAAGTGGTAATCTTCATAAGATATGGCCAGATGTTCGCGACAGCGCGTGGATTGGTGGAAATCGTGAGGGATGGGAAAGAGTACCTTACTGGCTTGACGGTTATATTCCACTTGCATATCTTTTACAAGACGAAGAAATGATTGCAACAGTAAAAAAATATGTTGATGCTATTGTTTGTGCTCAAGAGGATGATGGTTGGATTTGTCCTTGCGAAAAAGATAAAAGAGAAAAATATGATACTTGGGCAATTCAACTTCTTTGTAAAGTACTTAAAGTATATTATGATTGCTCAGGGGACGAGAGAATTCCTGAAGTAATTTATAAAGTGCTTAAAAACTATTATGAACTTCTTAAAAGTGGAAAAATCAAATTGTTCCAATGGGCAAAATACAGATGGTTTGAGTCTTTTATTTCACTTAATTTTTTATACGAAAAGTATCAGGAAGACTGGATAAAAGACCTTGCAAAAATCATTAAAGAACAAGGCTTTGACTATAATACAACAACAGAAAAATGGAAAAAGCCAAGTCATATGTGGGTGTTGAATACTCACATAGTAAATATGACTATGATGCTCAAAAGTGAAGCAGTTTCTCACGAGTTGTTAGGTGAGAAATACACAGACAATGCTGAAAAACTTCGCTTAATTCTTGATAAATATAATGGTACTGCTTTTGAAGGCTTTACAGGGGACGAGGTGCTTTCAGGACTTGACCCAACAAAAGGTACAGAGTGCTGTGCAGTTGTTGAGCAAATGTATTCTTATGAAGAAATTTTTGCTCACACAGGGGACAACAAGTGGTTAGAGCGTCTTGAGGTGCTTGGTTTT
>JAZNWZ010000118.1:0-5118 GCA_045593645.1 Candidatus Fimenecus sp.
TAGAGATATTGTTATTGGTCCACATACTGCTCGTGAGATTAAACACAGTATTTCCAGTGCATTAAAACGTGAAACAGAGCTTGCTTTAATGGTTTCAGGTAAGAGTAATCTTGATGAAATGCCAATTTCATTTGAAGTTACATCAACTGAAATTTTCCCATTTGTTAATGAACAAATCGAAGATTTGATTTCACTTATTAAAGCTGATATTTCAAATATTTCACCTGAGCTAATTGGTGATGCTTCAAATAATGGTATTGTTCTTTGTGGTGGTGGAGCATTACTGTTTGATATTGACAATAAAATCAATGAAGAAATATCAATCAGATGCACTTTAGAAGAAAATCCTATGAATGCAAGAATAATAGGCTTAGGAAAAATTATGAAGCAACCACAAATACTTGAAAATAATGGATATTCATTTATTTTTAAGGATGAGATAAGTGAAAGAATAAAAAAACTTACAAGAATATAAAAGAACACCCTACAAATTGTAGGGTGTTCTTTGTTAAAATCCAATTTCTTTGGCTGTTTCTTTTAAGAATTTGCAAGAATCAATAAATGCTTTTCGTTCATTTTCTTTTAAGTCAAGGACAATAATATCTTCAACACCGTTTCTACCAATAATTGCAGGTAAACCTGCATAAACACCATCGATGCCATATTGACCGTTGAGCATTACAGAAACAGTTAATGCACTTTTTTCATCACCGAAAATTGCTCTTACAATTCTAACAAGAGACATCCCAATTCCGTAATATGTTGCAGATTTTGCCTTGATAATTTCTTGTGCAGCCCCTGTTACATTTTTGCCTATTTGATATAAATCATCAAATTTGTATTTGCCGTTTGAAGAATCAACAATATCATAAACTTTTTTTGTTGTAATATATGCTTGAGACCAAGGAACAATCTCACTGTCTCCGTGTTCACCAATTACATAAGCGTGTACGTTCCTTGGGTCAATTGAAAAATAATCACCAAGTAAATAACGAAGTCTTGCAGTGTCAAGTGTAGTACCACTACCAATTACTCGAGAACTGTCAAAACCTGATAATTCAAGTGTGATTTTTGTCATAATGTCAACAGGGTTTGTTGCAACAAGAAAAATTCCATCAAAGCCACTTTTAATAATTGGGTCAATTATTGATTTAAACACTTGAAGATTTCTGTTTAGAAGAGATATTCTGTCTTCTCCTTCTTTCTGACTGACACCTGCAGCAATAACAACTATGTCTGCATCGTGGCAATCACAGTATTCTCCATCATAAATAAGCATATTTCTTTTAGCAAATGGAAGACCGTGATTTAAGTCCATAGCCTCACCATGAGCCTTTACTTTATTTACGTCAATAAGCACAAGCTGGTCGCATTCACCACTGTTTAAAAGAGCATATGCAAAGCTCATACCAACAAAACCGGTACCAACAAGTGCAACCTTTTTTAAATCACCATTTTTCATTTAAAACATCCTTTATTTTATAATTATTTTATACTTTTCAAGCCAATAGTTAATTTGAATAAAATATGCTATTGTTTGTGGTGTAGTCATCAATTGACCATACCAAGGTTCTGAACGAGTTGTATTTAAAAGTTTTTCCAATTCTTCTCGTTTAATAAATGATAGCACAGGTGAGTTATAATTATCAATTATTTCTTTCAACATTTTTGAAACAAATTTAAAATATTCAGGATTATGAGTTTTTGGATAAGGACTTTTTTTACGCCAAAGCACTTCTTCAGGCAAATATTCTTTCATTGCTTCTCTCAGTAAGCCTTTTTCAAAGGATTTGTAATCCTTATACTCCCAAGGTACAGAATAAAGATACTCTGCAATTCTATAATCGCAAAACGGAACTCTTACTTCAAGAGCATTATACATACTCATTCTGTCTTTTCTATCTAAGAGAGTTTGCATAAACCAGTCAAGATTAAGCTTCATCATTTCTTTCATTCTTGATTCAAGAGGAGAGAGCTTATCAATTTTTGATGTGTTAATTAAAGTGTTTTTGTATCTAGCATTTACATATTCTTCAGCATTAGGCAGTTTGATATCGTCTTTTATAAAAGCCTTTCTGTAAGCTGTTGATTGTGCCCAAGGGAAACCATTTATCATTCTTATGTCTTTATCTCTATACCAAGGATACCCACCAAAAATCTCGTCTGCACATTCACCAGATAGTGCAACAGTACAATGTTTTTTAATCTCTTTACAGAACAATAAAAGTGAAGCATCTACATCGGACATTCCTGGTAAATCTCTTGCATTGACTGCATCAAATAAAGCATTAGCTAAATCACTATTATTTATTGTAACCAAATGATGCTCACAATTTAAATAATCTGACATAATTCTAATAAATTGCTCATCACTATTAGGTTGGAATTTGCTCTTTTGAAAATATTTTTCATTATCCTCGTATGTTACTGAAAATGTTTTTAATTTTTTCCCTTCGTTATTAAATTTTCTGTTTGCAATTGATGATATAATACTTGAGTCAAGTCCACCCGACAAAAATGTCCCAACAGGAACATCTGATACTAACTGTCTTTCAATGGCATCTTTTACTAAAAAACCAACTTTTTCAACTGTTTGTTCAAAATTATCCGTATGTTCTTTATCTTTTAAAATCCAATACTTTTTAATTTTGATACCTGATTTAGAATAATAACCACAACAAGCAGGTTTAATTTCAGATATGTCTTTAAAAACACCACAACCAGGTGTTCTGCCGGGGCCTATAAACATAATTTCTGCTATTGAGTCTTCATCTATTATTGGCTCAATATAGTTATGTTCTAATAAGGCTTTTATTTCCGATGCAAAAATAAACGACTGATTTTTAATTGAATAGAAAAATGGCTTTACACCAATTCTGTCTCTTGCAAAGAATAATTGTTTTTTAGCTTCGTCCCATATTGCGAATGCAAAAATTCCGTTAAACTTTTCTACACAAATATCTTTCCACTCAACATATGCTCTTAATACTACTTCTGTATCAGAATTTGTGTTAAATCTATGACCTAAGTTAATAAGCTTATTTCTAATTTCTTCAGTATTATATAACTCGCCATTATAAACAATTGTAAAAGTCTTATCGTCATATTTTACAGTCATAGGTTGCAAACCATTCTCTACATCAATAACTGCAAGTCGAGTGTGAATTAAAGCGACATTGTCATTGATGTATATTCCGTTTTGGTCAGGACCTCTTGGTGCTAAGACCTTTTGCATTTTTAAATATGAATTTTTGTTTTTAATTACTGAACCATTAAAAGAAACTTCTCCTGCAATTCCACACATAATATCACCTCAAAAATTACTCGTAATATAATATGTAAATCATAAAAAATAATACCTACATACTTTATTTTTAAAAATTATTATGATAGAATACAAATAAGGCAAGGTGATACTTATGGATATTCGTGAAAAAATGCATAGTGGCGATTTGTACTTGTCAATGGATGAAGATTTGTTTAACGAACAATTGACATTTCTTGATAAACTTTATGATTTTAATATGACAAGACCAACTGAACTTGCAAAAAGAACAGAAATGCTTAAAAATATGTTTGCTGAAATAGGTGAGGACTGCTATATTGAACCACCACTTCATGCAAACTGGGCAGGTCGACATGTTCATTTTGGCAAAGGTGTTTATGCTAATTTTAATTTGACATTAGTTGACGATACCCATATTTATGTTGGTGATTATACAATGCTTGGACCTAATGTTGTACTTGCAACTGCAGGTCATCCAATTTTGCCTGAGCTTCGTCCACTTGCATATCAGTATAATATGCCAATTCATATTGGTAAAAACTGTTGGCTTGGTGCAGGCGTGGTTGTTTTACCGGGTGTAACAATTGGTGATAATACAGTTATCGGTGCAGGTAGCATTGTTACAAAGGATATACCTGCAAATGTTGTTGCAGTTGGAAATCCTTGTAGAGTTTTAAGAGAAATCAACGACCACGATAAAGGATTTTATTTTAAAGATAGAAAGATAAACTTATAAAAGTTATATTAAAAAACAAGGGTGAGTAATTAACTCATCCTTGTTTTTTGCTATTGCTCAATTTTATCAAAGTTGCAAAAATTGTCGAATTATAGTATAATCGCTCGGAAGGGGAGATTATATATGCTTTCATTATGCTTGGCTTTACTTGAAAATCCTGAAGATAAACAGCGATTTGAAGAATTCTACAATAAGTTTTACAACACTATTTTTTATATAGCGAAAGACCATTTGAAAACTAACGAAGCTGCTGAAGATTGTGCACAAGAAATATTGATTCATTTTGCAAAGGACTTTCATAACATTGACCAAGACTTTGACGATAAAAGTTTTAAGAGCTATGTTAGAGTTGTTTCAAAAGGCATAGCAATTGATATGTATCGTAAAGAGAAAAAACATCTTCAAAACGTTATTGATAATGATATTTCAGAATTTCAAGACATTTCAGCGGAAGAGTTTGAATTTTGCGATTCATTGCTTTTGAAACAGGCTATTGATTCAATACCTGAGTCATATAAATATGTTTTTTATTTAAAATATATCTATGATTATAGTGGTAAAGAGATAGCTCAAAAATTAGGTATATCAGAAACATCTGTTAGACAAAAATGTTTGCTCGGTATGCGATTTGTGAGAGACTTTTTAAAGGAAGCTGATAATAATGAGTAAATTAGCGCAAGCTTGTGAATTATCGTTAAACGACTGGCTATCAACTTTCCCTGATATTATACCTCAAGCAGTATGTAGTAAAAAGCACGAAAAATGGAAAAAGAAGCTTTTTAACAAAATGCGTGATAATTATTATCACAGATTTACAACAAAAACTGTAAAAGTTATGCTTGTAGCAGCAGTTTTGTTTGCTTTGTTGCTCACAGCATTTGTTATTCCGTCTTCTCGTAAATTTATGGTTGAAAAGTTTGATAAATATAGCGTTTTCCAAATTACAAAAGATAATAAAAACTCACCAAACGGAAAAATAACTGTCGGCTATATACCTGATGGGTTTGAATTGGTTGAAGAAGATAAACTTAAGTACAGTATTTCATATAAATATCAAAATGAGAATAATAAATATTTTAAAATTTTCAAAAACACA
>JAZNWZ010000119.1:0-14801 GCA_045593645.1 Candidatus Fimenecus sp.
AGTTGAAAATAAACAATGGTTTAATTCAAATTTCAAAGGACACAGGCATTCCATTAGTTGCAACTAACGACGTGCACTATATTGATAAAAGTGATGCTTATATTCAAAAAGTACTTATCTGTGTTGCTACAAATAAAACTGTCAATGATGAAAATGTGTTAGAATTCCAGACGGACAATTTTTATTTAAAAACAGAAGACGAAATGAAAGCACTTTTCTCAAATGTGTCTGAAGCTATTGAAAATACTCAAAAAATAGCTGATATGTGTAATTTTGACTTTGAGTTTGGCGATACAAAATTGCCTAATTTCCAAGTGCCTGATGGTATTACACACTTTGACTATTTTAGAAACAAGTGCTATGAGGGATTATATAAGAACTATGGCAATAACCCTGAAAAACTGTATATTGACCGACTTGAATATGAGTTGTCAGTAATTAGCAAAATGGGATATGTTGACTATTTCCTTATCGTTGCTGATTTTATTCAATATGCAAAAAATAAGGGTATTCCTGTAGGTCCTGGCAGAGGCTCAGGTGCTGGTAGTATCTGTGCTTATTGTATGGGTATAACAAATATTGACCCAATAAAATATAACCTTATTTTCGAGCGTTTCTTAAATCCTGAGCGTGTCAGTATGCCTGATATTGATGTTGACTTTTGTTATGAACGCCGTGAAGAAGTAATTGATTATGTTATAAATAAATATGGCTCTGACCATGTTGCTCAAATCGTAACATTTGGTACTTTGGCTGCTCGTGCTGCTTTACGAGATGTTGGTAGAGCAATGGGACTTCCTTATGCATTAGTAGATAGTGTTGCCAAGAAAATTCCAAGAAGTATTGGTATGACTATTGAAAAAGCGCTTGAAGAAAGTGAAGACCTAAAAGCAGCTTATGAAAGTGATGAGCAGGTCAAAGCACTTGTTGATACATCAAAAAGCGTTGAAGGTATGCCACGTCATGCCTCAACTCACGCTGCAGGTATTGTTATTACAGACAAGCCTGTCAGTGATTATGTCCCACTTGCAAGAAATGATGAGTCAATAGTAACACAGTTTACAATGACAACAATTGAAGAACTGGGACTTCTCAAAATGGACTTTTTGGGACTTAGAACACTTACCGTTATCAACGATTGTGTAAAAATGGTTCAAAAGAAAAATCCTGATTTTGATATTGAAAAAATTCCATTTGATGACCAAAATGTATTTAACCTTTTTACAAATGGTCAAACTGATGGCGTTTTCCAATGTGAATCTTCTGGAATGAGAAGTGTTTATGCACGACTCAAGCCCAAAACTCTTGAAGATATAATTGCTGTTATTTCTTTGTATCGTCCAGGTCCAATGGACTCAATTGACACTTATATTGAAAACTCACATAACCCTGAAAATATCAAGTATAAAACACCAATGCTTCGTGATATTCTTGATGTTACTTATGGTTGTATGGTTTATCAAGAACAAGTAATGCAGGTTTTCCGTTCACTTGCAGGCTACTCATTAGGTCGTGCTGATATTGTTCGTCGTGCAATGTCAAAGAAAAAACACAAGGTGCTTGAAGACGAGAGAACATTTTTCTGTGAAGGCTGTGCAAAAAACGGCATTGATAATAAAATTGCCAATGAGATTTTTGATGATATGACATCTTTTGCATCTTATGCATTCAATAAATCTCATGCTGCTGCTTATTCAGTTGTAGCATATCGTACTGCATATCTTAAATATTATTATCCTTGTGAGTTTATGGCATCACTTTTAACAAGTGTCCTTGATAACTCATCAAAGGTATCAGCTTATATTGAAGACTGTAAAAAGAATGGGATAAGAATTTTATCCCCAAATGTGAATTATAGTTATAAGCATTTTACAAGTAGAACAAATAACGAAAAGTCAATTATGTTCGGTTTGCTTGCAATTAAAAATTTAGGCCACGATTTTATTGATACAATAATAAAAGAGCGTGAGCTTAATGGACAATACACTTCTTTTTATTCATTCTGCAAACGCACACACGGCAAAGGCTTTAACAGACGTGCAGTTGAAAGTCTTATAAAGAGTGGTGCACTTGATGGACTCGATTGTAACAGAAATGAAATGCTTAAAAATCTTCCATTTATTGTTGATGAGCTTGATGACTCAAGACGAAGAAATTTAGAGGGACAAATTGGTTTCTTTGACCTTGTAAAAGATAGTGGCTCAGATAATTCCTTTTCAATAAAAAGATATGATGAACTTCCAATGAGCGAGTTGCTTATAATGGAAAAAGAAACAACAGGACTTTATATCTCATCACATCCAATGAATGAATATTCAGATTTAGTGGAAAAACTAAAATGTGATAGAATTATAGATGTTCTTAATGCTGAAATGGAGCAGGATTCAAGATATTATGACGGTGCATCTGTAAAGGTAATGGGTATTATTACAGATATCACTAAAAAACAAACAAAAAATGGCGAATATATGGCATTCATTTCTGTCGAAGATATTTTAGGCAAGGTTGAAGTCCTTGTTTTTCCAAAGCTTTTTGCAAAATATAATGCAAAAATTGGTAATGGTGTTGTTTGCTTAATTGGTGGTCGTCTTTCTGTTAAAGAAGACGAAAACCCAAAAATAATTCTTGATTATTTTGAAACGGCAGATGGCGTTAAAGTTAATACTACAAAAAGAGTAGGGTTGTTTTTAAGATTTTCTAACAATTCTTCAAGCGAGTATTTGAAAACAGTAAATTATTTAAAATCAAATGCTCGTGCAGGAGATACAATGCTTTATTATTACTTTGAAGATACTAAAAAGTATTTTAATGGTAGTAAAATCATAGTTGACGATGAATTCGTTAGTGATTTGAAGTTGATTTTAGGAGAAAAAAATGTAATACTTCAAAAGTAGGTTAAACACTTGCTTTTTGTGTGTTATTGTGGTATTATATTGTCTCAATGTGGTAATAATTAGAAATTAAAGGGTGATAGAATGAAAACTATTGGTGTTCTCACAAGTGGTGGCGACGCTCCTGGTATGAATGCGGCTGTTCGTGCAGTTGTTCGTGCAGGTTGTGAAAGCGGCTTTAGAGTAATGGGTATTAGAAGAGGCTATAACGGTCTTATGCAAGGTGATATGTATGAAATGAACCTTCGTTCAGTTTCAAATATAATTAACCGTGGTGGTACTGTTCTCTATTCAGCAAGAAGTCCTGAGTTTAAAACAGAAGAAGGTCTTCAAAAAGCATTAAAGGTAGCAAAAGACGTTGAAATGGAAGGCGTTGTTGTTATCGGTGGTGATGGTTCATTTAGAGGTGCAAGAGACCTCTCTCTTCGTGGACTTAATTGTGTTGGTATTCCTGGTACAATTGACAATGATATTGCTTGTAGTGATTATACAATCGGTTATGATACTGCAATGAATACAGTTCTTCAAATGGTTGACAGACTTCGTGATACAACAGAATCTCACGATAGATGCTCTGTTGTTGAAGTTATGGGTCGTCGTGCAGGCTTTATTGCACTTAATGCAGGTATTGCTTGTGGCGCCACATCAATTCTCATTCCTGAAGTTGAATATGACTTCCAACGTGATGTTATTGATAGAATGAAGAGAACTCAAAAGACAGGCAAAAAGCACTTTATAATTATTGTTGCTGAGGGTATCGGTGGCGTTGAAGAAATGGCAAAAAGAATTGAGGCTGAAACAGGTGTTGAGTCTCGTGCTACAATCTTAGGTCACGTTCAACGTGGTGGTACACCAACCGTACGCGATAGAGTTACAGCAAGTCTTATGGGACACAATGCAGTTGAACTTCTTAAAGCAGGTGTTGGTAACAGAGTTCTTGCTATGAAGAATGACAAAATTGTAAACTATGATATTTTTGAAGCTCTCAATATGAAGAAATCTCTTAATGTTGAAGAGTATAAGATTGCTCACGAAATTTCTATCTAATTATGAATATTGTTCTTATTGGTATGCCTGGCTGTGGCAAAAGTACAGTTGGAGTAATCCTTGCCAAAACAATTGGTGTGAACTTTATTGATACTGATATTCTGATTCAACAAAGAGAAGGCAAGTTGCTTCAAAATATTATTGATACAGATGGCATCGAAAAATTTCTCGACTGTGAAGCAGCTGCTGTAAAAAGCCTTGATTGTGAAAACTCAGTTATCGCAACTGGTGGCAGTGTTGTTTTTAGAGAAGAGGCTATTGAGCATCTTAAGAAAAATGGAAAAATTTTCTACTTGAATGTTCAACTTGACGAGATTAAAAGCAGATTAAATAACATAAGCACTCGTGGAATTGCTGCTCAAAAAGGCAAATCGGTTGACGAGATTTATAAAGAGCGTGAACAACTTTATAAAAAATATGCCGACTACATTTTAGATTTAGAAAATTCTTCAGTTGAGCAAACAATTGAAAAAATACTTAATACTTTATAAAAATAAACGCTTTACAGAAAAAATGTAAAGCGTTTATTTTTTCCTTTAATATTTCACTACCAAAGTGGCAAATTATTATTGTGTTTTGGAGGTGAATTATGAAGAGAATTATTAAAAGTTTTGTAAAAATTTTGTCAGTATTAACAGTGATTGTTTTTACATTAATATATTTTGGTCAAAGTGTAATACCTGATAAATTAACATTAATCGAGGGCGAAGAATACGATTCTCCTGATTTTTTAGGTGTTAAACTTTTTTCAATAACAGATTTAGATAGTGTCAATATAAATAACAGTAAATCTATAAATTCAAAAAATGATACTCAAGTTTCTCTTTTAAATATTATTCCTGTAAAAACATCTGATATTTCCACCTCAAAAAGAAAATATGTAGTATTAGGTGGAGAAATTTTTGGTATAAAGCTTTATACAGATGGTATTGTAGTCGTTTCAACAGATTCAGTTGAAACAGAAAACGGAGTATTTAATCCATCAGAAATTGCAGGAATTAAAGTAGGAGATATAATTAAGTCAATTGATGGTATAGAAGTTAAATCGACAACACATTTAATTGAGATTATCCAAAAGAGTAATGGCAAAGAGTTAGAAGTAAAGCTTACAAGAAGCAATAAAGCAAAAACTGTGAAATTACAACCACTTAAAGACAAATTAACAGGTGAGTATAAAGCAGGAATATGGGTGAGAGATAGCACAGCAGGATTAGGCACAGTAACTTTTTATGATGACGAAACAAACACTTTTGCAGGACTTGGACACGCTGTTTATGATGTTGATACAGAAAATATAATGCCGATAAAATATGGTGAAATGTCTGAAGCATATGTAAGTAAATTTTATAGAAGTAGTAACGGAAATATTGGTGAGCTTTGTGGTGTGTTTACAGGCAAAAGCAACGGAACATTATATATGAATGACGAAACAGGAATATATGGCATAACAAACACTCAAAAGAATGGAACGCTTGTACCCGTAGCAGTAAAACAAGAAATTCAAGAGGGAAATGCACAAATTCTTTGCACAATTGATAATGGAAATCCTAAATATTATAGTATCAAAATTATTAAAATCGATATGAATTCAAATAATTCCCACCAAGATATGGTAATAGAAATTACAGATAGTGAATTGTTAGAAAAAACAGGTGGAATTGTGCAGGGAATGTCAGGCGCACCAATAATCCAAAACGGAATGCTTGTAGGTGCAGTAACTCATGTGTTTGTAAATAATCCAAAGCAAGGTTATGGTATATTTGCAGAAACTATGCTTGAAAAAACTGAAGCACTTGAAACTCAACTCAAAAAGGCATCATAAAAGAGCAGTAACCAAAAGTTACTGCTCTTAATTTTGTTTGTATTTAGTTTAGTTTTTAAGGCTCTGTAATGGTGCAGGAATACGACCACCACGGTTGATGAATTTAGCAGGGGAGGCTGTGTTAAGTTTCATAACAGGGCCATAGCCTAAAAGTCCACCAAAATTAAGTGTATCGCCAATATTCTTGCCAATAGCAGGAATAAGTCTAACTGCAGTTGTCTTTGAGTTAACCATACCAATTGCAGCCTCGTCAGCAATAATGCCTGAAAGCACTTCTGCAGTTGTATCTCCAGGTACAATAATCATATCAAGACCAACTGAGCAAACACAAGTCATAGCCTCAAGCTTTTCAATAGTAAGAGCACCACTTGTTGCTGCTGCAATCATACCTGCATCTTCAGAAACAGGAATAAATGCACCTGAAAGACCACCAACGTGTGAAGATGCCATAACGCCACCTTTTTTAACTGCATCGTTAAGAAGTGCAAGACAAGCAGTTGTGCCGTGTGCACCACATTGTTCAAGTCCCATTTCTTCAAGAATATATGCAACTGAGTCGCCAATTGCAGGTGTAGGTGCAAGAGAAAGGTCAACAATACCAAATGGCACATCTAATCTTCTTGATGCTTCTTTTGCAACAAGTTGACCCATTCTTGTAATCTTAAATGCAGTTCTCTTTACCATGTCTGCAACTTCTGTAATGTTAGCATTAGGAATTTTTGAAATTGCTGAACGAACAACACCAGGTCCTGATACACCAACATTGATAACACAGTCAGGTTCACCAACGCCGTGGAAAGCACCTGCCATAAAACGATTATCTTCAGGAGCATTACAGAATACAACAAGCTTTGCAGGACCAATACAACCATCATTTGCAGTAATCTCTGCAGATTCTTTGATGATTTGTCCCATAAGCTTAACTGCATCCATATTTATACCGGCTTTTGTTGAACCAATATTAACTGATGAACAAATGTGGTCAGTAACACTTAATGCTTCTGGAATACTACGAATAAGTGCTTCATCACCGGCGGCAAATCCCTTTTGAACAAGTGCTGAATAACCACCAATAAAGTTGACGCCAACAGTTCTTGCAACTTTTTCAAGTGTTTTAGCATAAAGCACAGGGTCGCCCTTGCTTGATGCTAAAATCATAGCAATAGGAGTAACTGAAATTCTTTTGTTAATAATAGGAATACCATATTCCTTTTCAATGTCTTCACCGGTTTTAACAAGGTTTTCTGCTTTTCTTGTCATCTTCTCATAAATTTTATCACAAGTTGACTTAATATCACCTGTGCAACAATCGAGAAGCGAAATGCCCATTGTTATAGTTCTGATATCAAGATTTTCGTCTTGAATCATATTGATTGTTTCAAGTATATCGTGTGTATTAATCATTTTACTACCTACTTATATTCTGTGCATTGAATTAAAAATATCTTCATGCATAACGTGAATTGAAAGGGCTAATTCATTACCAACTGCAGTAATTTTATCTGAAAATTCTGTAAAAGGAACATTAGCCTTTTCAAAATCAACAAGCATAATCATACAAAACATATCTTGTAAAATAGATTGTGAAACTTCAATAACATTAACGCCGTTGTCAGCACAAATGCCAGAAACCTTTGCAAGAATACCGACCATGTCTTTACCGACAACTGTAATAATACCTCTCATATTATTCCTCCAAAAATTTGTTGGATAAAATTTTAACATAAATCTTTTAAAAATGGAATACCTAAATATAATTTTTTGAGATTATTGTCATAAACTGTTGAAATATTTTTTATTTGTAGTAAAATTATATTTGATAAAAGGGGTAGTATGTTTATGTACAAAAATATAGTTGATTTACATGTGCACACTGATAATTCTTTTGACGGAAATCACTCTGCAACTTTCTTCTGCGAAAAGGCAGAAATGCTTGAGTTAAAAGCAGTTGCATTTACTGACCATTGTGAAGTTGACCAATACAAAGGCGACCCACAATATGAAAAAAGAATGTTTCAAGCATTCTTTGAAGTTGCAAAGGTTTCGTCAGCATTTAGGGGCAAAATTTTAATACTTAATGGCATTGAACTTGGACAACCTACTTATGACATTGAAACTGCAGAAGAAATCGTCAGTCATTATAATTATGATATGGTTTTAGGCTCAATCCATAACCTTCGTGGTGGTGAAGATTTTTATTTTATGAAAAATCTTACAATGGACGAGGCTAAACGACTTTTACAAGAATATTTCAAAGAAATTATTGGAATGATAAATTGGGGCAAGTTTGATGTTTTAGCTCACTTGACATACCCATTAAGATATTTTTATTCACAATCTAATCTTGATATTGATTTGAGCGATTTTAAAGACCAAATTGATGAAATTTTAAAATTGATTATTGAAAAAAATATTGCATTAGAAATAAACACTGCTGCCTTGCGTCAACCACTTAACAAGCTTTCACCTGATATTGATGTTTTAAAACGATATAAAGAGCTTGGTGGCGAATATGTTTCAGTTGGCTCTGATGCACATTATGCAGAGCACTTGTCTGCAGATATTGATATGGCTTATAATGCTGCGTTAGAAGCAGGATTTGAGTATATAACATTCTTTGAAAAACGTACACCTATGTTAATGAAAATTAAAAATGAGGAGTAATTATGAAGGTTAAAGTTGCTGCAAAAATAAATTTAATGCTTGATATACTTAAAAAATTGCCTAATGGTTATCATTCTCTTTTTATGATTATGCAGTCAATTGACTTGTACGATACAATTTCTGTTGAAAAGAATAAACAGAACCAAATCGTTATTGAGTGTGATAATCCTGATGTGCCTTGTAATGAAAAAAATATTGTTTACAAGTGTGCAAAAAAGTTTTTTGATTATGCAAACATTACAGATTGTGGTGTAACAATTAAAATTGAAAAGAAAATACCAATGGCTGCAGGGGTAGCAGGTGGTAGCGCTGATGGCGCAGGTACACTTTATTGCTTGAATAAACTTTTTGATACAGATTATTCACTTAAAGAACTTTGCTCAATTGGCGTGAAGGTTGGTGCAGATATTCCATTCAGTTTAAATGGTGGTACAGCCGTAGTTTTAGGCGTTGGTGATGTTGTTGCACCGGTTAAAAATCTTGACGATTGCTATATTGTTATTGTTAAGCCAGACCAAGATGTTTCAACACCTGAAGCATATGCTCAATTTGATGAGCTTAATCGTGTTCGTCATCTTGATAGAGTATCAATGATAGATGCAGTTGCAACGGGTGATTATGAAAAAATTTGCTCGTTGTGTGGTAATGTTTTTGAACAAGCAGTTGAAGTTCCAAAACGCCCTCATATTAAGAATACTATGAGAAAATTTGGTGCTGATGCTTGTTGTATGAGTGGTAGTGGTCCAACAGTTTTTGGCTTGTTTTCTGATGAAGAAAATGCAAAACAATGTTGTGAAAAATTAAAAGCAAAATATAAAGATGTTTATATTTGCAAACCTGTTAGTGCAGGAATTGTGGAAGTTAAGGAGTAAAAAAGTAAATGGTATTTGTAAGCTTACCTTTCTTGCTTATGTTTTTTCCTTTATGTATGATTTTTTACATATTTGCAAAAGACATTAAAGCAAAAAATATAGTTTTATTGGTGTTCTCACTTACGTTTTACGCTTGGGGCGAGCCAAAATATGTTATTTTATTGTTGTTAATGACAGTTGTTGACTGGTTTGCAGCAATATGCATTGAAAAATATGCAGCAACAAAGAAGTTTTATCTTATAGCTGCAACAATAATTAATTTAGGAATTATTGGTGTGTTTAAATATGGTACTTTCTTCATTAAAAACACACAAAATCTTTTTGGATTTCCTGAAAATATTCCTAATATAGCGTTGCCTATTGGTATTTCTTTCTATACATTCCAGTTGCTTTCTTATGTAATTGATGTGTATAGGGGAGATGTAGCAGCACAAAAGAAATTCTATATTGTTCTGTTGTATGCAAGCTTGTTCCACCAATGCATTGCAGGTCCAATCGTTAGATATAAGGATGTTGAAGCACAACTTCTTGTTAGAAGCACTAATTTACAAAAAATTAATGGTGGTATAAACAGATTCTGTGTTGGATTGGCAAAAAAAGCAGTTTTTGCTAATATGTGTGGTAAACTTGTAGAGGAATTTATAATTTCAGATGCAAATCTTCTTTCTGAAACAGCAGTTGCAACTGTTTCAAGCAAAACAGCAGTTTCCTTATGGCTTGGTATGCTTATGTATGCTTTGCAAATTTATCTTGACTTCTCTGCTTATTCCGATATGGCTATTGGTATGGGTAAAATGATAGGCATTGATTATAAAGAAAACTTTGACTATCCATACATTTCTCGTTCAGTTACTGAATTCTGGAGAAGATGGCATATTTCATTAGGCTCTTTCTTCAGAGACTATGTTTATATCCCACTTGGTGGTAACAGAAAAGGCTTACCAAGAACATATGCAAACTTATTTGTTGTCTGGGCTTTAACTGGCTTTTGGCACGGTGCAAGCTGGAACTATGTATTGTGGGGACTTTATTTCTTCGTGTTCCTTGCACTTGAAAAATCATTCCTTGGCAAAAAACTTGAAAAGGTAAAAGGTCTTTCTAACTTATATCTTTTAATAATTGTGCTTTTCGGTTGGGTATTATTTAAATTTGAAGATACTCAAACAATGTTCACAGTGCTCAAAGGTATGTTTGGATTAAATTCAAATGGCTTTATTGATTTAGAAACAAAAGTCCTTTTTGCAAAATATGGATTGTTTATGATTTTTGCAGTTTTTGCAACATTACCAATTACAAAGATATTGATTGCAAAGTTGAAGAAATTATCAGCAAAAAATTCTGTTGCAATGGCAGTTTGGTCAGCAGGCACAGTTGTTTCACCTGCAATTTTGATATTTATTTCTTTCATAAACATTGTAGGTAATAGCTTTAATCCATTCTTATATTTCCAATTCTAAAGGTGCAAAAAAATGAGTAACAAAGAAAAAAATAAAAGAATAAGAGCTAAAACTTATATAGCTCAACTTTTGGTTTATACCTTGACAATAGGCACTTTGTTTATTGCAGGTTTAATAATTCCGTTAAGACCTGAAATATCAGAGCGTGAAAACAGAAAGCTTGCTGAATTTCCAAAGTTTACATTTTCAAGTCTTTTTGACGGCTCATATTTCCGTGGTATAGGTGATTGGTATTCAGATACTTTCCCTGGCAGAGAAATGTTTCTTGAGCTTAACGACAAAATCAAGTCTTTTTACAAAATAGGTACAGTAAAAATTGATTTGGGTGGAGACATTGGTACTGAAGAAATCATTATCGAAAACAACGGCGTTGTTAGTGATGAAGTGCCAACAGGTCCTGCAAATTTAGGTAATGAAGATGATTATAATTGGGAAATTGAAGACGACCCTGTTATAAACGAGTCACAACTTATAAACGGTATGGTTTATGTTGGCGATACTGCATATGAAACAGTAGGATTTAACGAAACTCAAGTTAATAAATACATTACAGTTGTTAATAAACAGGCAGAAAACCTTAATGGCATTGCAAATGTTTATTGCCTTGTAATTCCAAAGCATATTGGTATTACAACAAGTCTTGATTTCCAAAAGACTGTTGGTAGCACAGACCAAGAACAAGTGTTGTCATATATTTATGGTGCATTGAATTCAAATGTTAATAAAGTTCAAATATTCAAAACTTTAAGACAACATAAGAGCGAATATCTTTACTTTAGAACTGACCACCATTGGACTGCTCTTGGTGCATATTATGCATATTCCGAGTTTACAAAGACAAAAGGAATCACAACACATCCACTTTCAAAGTACACTGAAGTTAAGTTTGAAGGATTCCTTGGAACACTTTATAACGGTTGTAAAGATGCAACTGCAAAGGCTAATATGAAAGCAAATCCTGACTATGTTATGGCTTATAGACCAAATGCAAATGCAGAACTTGTATTTACACAAACAAACGGACAAAAATTATCTTGGCCTATTGTTGCAGATGGTAACACTTATTCAACAGGAAACAAGTATCTTGCTTTTATTGGTGGCGACCAACCATTCACAGAGATTACAAACCCTGATATAACAGACGGTTCATCAATCGTTGTTATTAAAGAAAGCTTTGGTAATGCCTTTGTACCATTCCTTGTAGAAAACTATCATAAAGTTTATGTAGTTGATTACAGACATTATGGTAAGAGTATAAGTGAATTTGTAAAAGCAAATGGCGTTCAAGATGTTCTTTACATCAATAATATTTCTGCAGTAAGTACAAGCTCGCTTGTAAACTTTATGTATAACACATTATAAAAAATTAAACCGAGTAGATTTCTACTCGGTTTCTTTTATATATTCAAATAATTTTGTACAGCCTAATGAAACATCATCATAAGTTGTTTTAAAATCTCTTGTGTACCAAGGGTCAGCAACATCACGGTCAATGTGGGCAAAGCTTAAAAGTTTGTGAATTTTGTTGTCTTTATCATAACCGATAATTCGGTTTATGTTTCTCATATTTGCACTGTCCATTCCGATTATGAAATCATATTTTTCATAGTCGGATTTTGTAAGCTGAACTGCTTGTCTTTTAGTGTACGAAATACCCATTTCATCAAGAATTTTCTTTGTGCCCCAATGAGTATCACTACCTATTTCTTCCGTGCTTGTAGCACTTGAACAAATAATAAAATCATCAGCACAACCATTTTTCTTTACAATATCTTTCATTACAAATTCTGCCATAGTAGAACGACAAATATTACCATGGCAAACAAACATAATCTTAATCATAGAATCACCAAACACAGTATATCATATCTAAACTAGTTTTTCAAATAATGAATAATTGCTTTTTCCTAATCATATTTATTTATGAACAAAGGAGGGCTTATTTTGAAAGATTTAGTTGAAGAAAGAGCATCAATGTTAGGTGAGTACATAGTAAAAAACAAAGCAACTGTTCGTGCTGCTGCAAAAGTGTTTGGAATAAGCAAAAGCACAGTGCATATGGATGTTGCACAAAGACTTGAAAGATTTGACCCATATCTCTATTTGCAAGTAAGAAAAGTCCTTGAAGTTAACAAGGCACAGAGGCATATAAGAGGTGGTTTGGCAACAAAAGAAAAATACTTAAATCAAAAATAGTATATTCCCATATTTTTTCTATAAATTACTTGAAATTTAACAACAATAGTGTATAATATTATCTGTATGATTTTGTGCAAAACACTTTGAAAGGTGGACAATATAGTGGCAGAAGAGAAAAATCTTTTTGTTGACCTTGAGCATCAGGTAATGGAGCTTTGGGAAAATGAAAAGTATTACGAAAAGCTTGTAGAAAAAAATAAAGGGAACAAAATGTTCCGTTTCCTTGACGGTCCTATTACAGCAAATAACCCAATGGGTATCCACCACGCTTGGGGCAGAAGTACAAAGGATACTTTTATCCGTTATAAGTCAATGCGTGGTTATGACTGTCGCCGTCAAAATGGTTTCGACTCACAAGGCCTTTGGGTTGAAGTTGAAGTTGAAAAGCAACTTGGCTTTAAAACAAAAAAAGACATTGAAAACTTTGGTATGGACAAGTTTACACGTCAATGTGTTGACCGTGTAAAGCACTTCTCAGGCATTATTACAGAGCAATCAAAGAGACTTGGTATGTGGATGGACTGGGATAACTCATACTACACAAATACTGACCTTAACATTCAAGGTATTTGGCATTTCTTAAAGGAATGTGATAACAACGGTTGGATTCAACGTGAATACAAGCCAATGCCTTGGTGTCCTCGTTGTGGTACATCACTTTCTGAGCATGAAATGACAGGCTCATACAAAATGATGACTCACAACTCAGTTTTCTTTAAACTTCCTATTAAAGAATTAAATTCAAAAATTCTTGTTTGGACAACTACTCCATGGACTCTCTCATCAAACGTAGCACTTGCAGTTAACCCTGACATTGACTATGTTGAAGTTAAGATTAAGAGTGATGACCAAACATTATATTGTGCAAAGAATGCTATTAAATATCTTGGCGATGACAAGCTTGAAGTTGTTCGTGCACTTAAAGGTGAAGAACTTGTTGGTCTTCACTATGAAACTTGCTTTGCAGATTTAGAAGCACAAGCAGGCATTGAACACAAAATCGTTGCTTGGGAAGACGTTGCTGCTGACGAAGGTACAGGCGTTGTTCACATTGCTCCTGGTTGTGGTATTGAAGACTTTGAACTTGGTGAAAGACTTGGTCTTCCAAAGGTTATGCCTATTGACGATATGGGTATTTACCTTGATGGCTTTGGCTTTATGACAGGTAAAGATAGCCACACAATTGCTGATGAAGTTTTTGCAAAACTCGATGAACAAAATAAACTTTATAAAGTTGAACCACACGAACACAGCTATCCAGTTTGCTGGAGATGTAAGAGCGAAATTGTGTTCCGTCTTGTTCCTGCATGGTACATTAAGACAAGCGAACTCAAACCAAAACTTATTGAATGTGCAAACTCAGTTAAATGGGAGCCTGCTTCAAACGGTAAGAGAATGAATGACTGGCTCACCAATATGGGAGACTGGAATATTTCTCGTAAACGTTACTACGGTATGCCACTTCCATTCTATCCATGTGATTGTGGTCATATTACTGTTGTTGGCTCAAAGGCTGAGCTTCGTGAAAAGGCTGTTGACCCAGCACTTGTTGATGCTCTTCCTGAACTCCACAGACCTTGGGTTGATGAAGTTAAGATTAAATGTCCTCATTGTGGAAAAGCAGTTTCTCGTGTTCCTGATATTGGCGACGTTTGGCTTGATGCTGGTATCGTACCATTCTCAACACTTGATTATTTCACAGACCGTGAATCTTGGGAAAAGAACTTCCCTGCAGAATGGGTTACAGAAATGCACGAGCAAGTTAGACTTTGGTTCTACTCAATGCTCTTTATGAGTACAGTTCTTGTAGGCAAAGCACCATATGAAAGAGTTGTTACTAACGGTATGG
>JAZNWZ010000120.1:0-5551 GCA_045593645.1 Candidatus Fimenecus sp.
TGTTACAAGGCTGTAGTCAGGGCCACCGTTTGTTGACATCCAGCCTGTCGCTGTGCTTGAAAGTGAAAGACCGATAATAGTAACAATAGGACCTGCAATTACAGGAGGCATAAGTTTGTTAACCCAACCTGAACCTGCAAGCTTGATAATAGCTGCAAGAACAACATAAACAAGACCTGCAAGAGTGATACCGATAATAACACCCCAATAACCGTAGTTCATGCCGATAATTGCTGCATAAGCACCAAGGAATGTGAAAGATGAACCAAGAAAAACAGGGCTCTTACGCTTTGTAGCAAATGTGTAGAAAAGTGTACCGATACCTGCACCGAAAAGTGCTGCTGCAGGGTCAAAAGAAAGTGTGTTACCGTTGCTCATAGCAAAGCCTGACATAAGCATTGGAACAAGCAATGTTGCCGCCATAATTGCAATCATCTGTTGGAAAGCAAAAAGCAAAGTTTTACTGAGCTTTGGGCGGTCGCTGACATCATAAATGAGTTTCATAAAAACAACTCCTCCTAAATTTTTCTACCCGACAACAAAAATAAAAACCTTGTCAATATTGACAAGGTTAATATGCAACAGATATTTTATGTAACACGCTACACACTTATCTTGCCTATATTTTTTGTTAAGTATTTAATATTGTCAAGTTATCTTGTGTAGTATACCATATATTGTGTTTTTTTGTCAATAATTTTCATAAAAACTCAAATTATGTTTTTAATATTTTTTTGAGTTCATCGATTTCATTCTCAGTAAATACTAAAAATCCGTTATCTAAAAACATTTTTGTTGCAACGCCATTACCTTCTATTTTGTTTCCCGTAAATGTTCCGTCATAAATAATACCTTTACCGCAAGATGGACTGTTTGCCTTGAAAACTACTGCGTCTGCATTATTGGTTTTTGCAATATAAAGAGCCATTTCAGCACCTTTAGTGTATTCATAAGTTACATCTTTACCGTGATTACTTATAACTTTGTCACCAACAATTTCAGCAGGGTGGCGAGGTGTACTAAGACCGCCCAACTGTTCAGGACAAACGGGAATAAGTGTGTGTTCCTTTGCTAATTCCAATAATTCATCAGATTTACAGTTGTCACCTTTGTAACGACAATCACAACCCAAAAGACATCCACTTACAATGATTTTAGCCATAATTATTCTCCTTAAATGAACAATTCATACAATACAAGTATATCATATCAAAAAAATAGTGTCAAATTATAAATCACTTGCCAAATATGTGTAAATATGCTATTATAATTAGGAGAAAGATAATGAAATGAGGCGTCTGGTATGTCAGATTTTACAAAAAACTTAACAAGTTTCAATGACCATCCTTTAGTTGCTCATAAAGTAACACATCTTTGCGACATTAACACAGGTTCAAAAGAATTCTGCGAAATCGTTGATGAACTTACAATGCTTATGGGTTATGAAGCACTTAAAGACCTTAAAACAAAAATGGTACCTATTCAGGCACCACTTGCAGATTTTGATTCTCCTGTGCTTGCTGAAGATTTCACAATTGTTCCTATTCTTCGTGCAGGTCTTGGAATGGTTGAGGGCCTTCGTAGACTTTCACCAACTGCAAAAGTAGGCCATATTGGTCTTTATAGAGACGAAAAAACTCTCTTACCTGTAACTTATTATTACAAAATGCCTGTTGATATTACAAAAGGCCCTGTAATTATTGTTGACCCGGCTCTCGCTACTGGTGGTAGTGTTGACGCATCTATTGATTACCTTAAAAAAGAAGGTTGCACAAACATTAAAGTTATGTGCATCTTCGCATCTGATGTAGGTGTAAAACTTCTCTACGAAAAGCATCCTGATGTTAAAATCTATGCAGCACAGTATATTCCGACTGGCCTTAATAAAGATGGTTATATCGTAACAGCTGCAGGTGATGCAGGTGACCGTATTTGTGGTACTTGCAGTTATAAGCCTGCAAGACCTGCAAAACCATAAAATATTTATAAATTGAAAAACGGCAATCCGTAATGGATTGCCGTTAATTTTTTATATTTGTGCAAGTGCCTGTTCAATATCAGCGATAATGTCATCAACATTCTCTATACCTACTGAGAATCTGATAAGGTCAGGTGAAACACCACATTCAACAAGTTCTTGGTCGCTTAATTGTCTGTGAGTTGAAGAAGCAGGGTGAAGTACACAAGTTCTAGCATCAGCAACATGAGTAACAACTGCTGCAAGTTTAAGTGAGTTCATAAACTTCTCTGCTGCATCTCTGCCACCCTTAACACCGAATGAAACAACACCACAAGTGCCTTTTGGCATATATTTCTGAACAAGGTCATAATACTTGTTTCCTGGAAGAGCAGGGTAGTTAACCCAAGAAATCTTGTCGTTTGTTTCAAGATACTTTGCAACTGCAAGAGCGTTAGAGCAATGTCTTTCCATACGAAGATGAAGAGTTTCAAGACCTAAGTTAAGGTAATATGAGTTTTGTGGAGCAGGAGTTGAGCCGTAATCACGAAGAAGCTGTGCAACTATTTTTGTAACATAACCTGCTTTGCCAAAATCCTTTGTATAAACAGCACCGTGGTAGCTTTCGTCAGGTTGTGTAAGACCTGGGAATTTGTCGTTTTGCTCCCAGTCAAAGTTACCACTATCAATAACTGCACCGCCAATAATATTAGCGTGACCTTCCATGTATTTGGTTGTTGAATGTGTAACAATATCAGCACCAAATTCAAATGGACGACAGTTAATAGGTGTTGGGAATGTGTTGTCAACAATAAGTGGAACACCGTTAGCGTGTGCAATCTTTGCAAACTTTTCAATATCAAGAATATCAAGTGATGGATTTGCAATAGTTTCACCGAAAAGTGCCTTTGTGTTTGGTCTGAAAGCAGCCTGAATTTCTTCTTCGCTTGCGTTAGGGTCAACAAATGTAACTTCAATGCCAAGCTTTCTCATTGTAACATTGAAAAGGTTGAATGTACCACCGTAAATTGTGGCAGCACTTACAAAGTGGTCGCCTGCACCCATAATGTTAATGAGAGAGAAGAAGTTAGCAGCTTGTCCTGAAGATGTAAGTACACCTGCAACACCACCCTCAAGCATTGTGATTTTTTGAGCAACCATATCACTTGTTGGGTTTGCAAGACGAGTATACATATAGCCTGGCTCAAGGTCAAAAAGTTTAGCCATAGCTTCACTTGTATCATATTTGAATGTTGTACTTTGATTGATAGGTAATACTCTTGGTTCACCATTTTTAGGGCGATAAGCACCTTGTACACAGTTAGTTTCTATTTTGTATGCCATTTTAATCAGTCCTCCAAAAATTTCTTCATAAGTTTAACGCCACTGTCAACAAAAAGACCTGTTGCCTTTGCAGTTTCTTCATTGATGGTATCAACACCGTTTGCCTCTTTTGATTTGTGATACATCATAAATGGAACTGGGTCAGATGCATGAGTTGCAGTAACAATAGGAGTTGGGTGGTCAGGAAGAATAAGAATTTTATAGTCATCATATTCTTTAAGTCCGTCAAGCACAATAGGGAGCACTTGCTCGTCAATTATCTCAATTGCACGAACCTTATTTTCAGGCTCTCTTCTGTGTCCACATTCATCAGGAGCTTCAATGTGAATATATGCAAAGTCGCAACCATTTTTAAGAGCATCAACTGCTGCTTGAGCCTTGCCAACAAAGTTTGTATCTATGTAGCCTGTTGCACCCTCTACATCAGGAGTTTCCATTTTAGCACATTTGCCAATACCTTTTAAAAGGTCAACTGCAGAAATTACAGCACCTTTAATTCCATATAATTCTTCAAAAGGTGAGAGCGCAGGCTTTTTACCCTCGCCCCAAAGCCAAATTGAGTTTGCAGGACGCTTACCGTTCTTGATTCTTTCAAGATTTACAGGATGGTCTTTAAGCAAATCGTAACTTTCTTTCATCATTCTGATAAGGTCAGTTGCATTTTCACTTGTTGAAAGGTGTTCACCAACTACTCTGCCTGAAATATCGTGTGGAGGTGTCATATTGCCAAGGTCTGTTGTACCGTTATCCCAAACAAGACAATGACGATAGCTTACACCGCTGTAGAATTTGTAAATATCATTACCAAAATGCTCTTGAACAGTAGCAATAATCTTTTCTGCTTCAGGAGTAGAAATATCGTCAGCACAATAGTCAACCATAGTTTTGTCTGCATAGTTTTCTTCGTCTGAAAGAGTAACAATATTACAACGAAGTGTAACATCTGTGTCTTTAAGGTCAACACCGATGCTTGCAGCCTCAAGTGGACTTCTGCCTGTATAGTAAATTGATGGGTCAAAGCCCTTAACACTCATATTTGCAACGTCGCTACCTGGTTTCATTCCGTCAGGCACAGTCTTAACAAGACCAACTGTACCTTTTTTAGCGAGTGAGTCAAAGTTTGGCTTGTTTGCCATCATCATAGGTGTTTTGCCATCAAATTGAGGAACAGGATAGTCTGCCATTCCGTCATATAAAACAACTACATATTTCATCTATATCATCTCCAATAAAAAATCAAAAGAAATTACTAAACATTTTATCATATAATAATAACATTGTCAAAAGGTGTATTGAGTTTATATATGAGGTTCAATAATTATGCATTACGAATTACGAATTCAGCATTAATTGATTCCCCAACCACTAATATTTCCTCGTTGCATACCACCAATAATTTTTTGTCTAAGAGCAGGGTATCGTTTTTCTAACTCTGCGAGAAGATTTTTAGTATCTTCTCGATTTGTTTTTTCATCTGCAGGACATTCGCTTTCAACAATAGGCACATTCTCTTTGTTTGCAACTCTTGTAATGTCTGATTCATAAGCGAATATCATTGGTCTAATCATATAAAGGTCTTTTCGCGAAAGATATGAAACAGGGGAGAAGCATTCTGCTCTGCCGTTGCCAAAAAGATTCATAATAAATGTTTCGGCAGCATCGTCAAGATGATGACCAAGTGCTATTTTATTGCAGCCCAACTCTTTTGCAGTATCGTGTAAAAGACCTCGTCTCATTCTTGCACACAAACTACAAGGATTACTCTCTTTTCTCTCTTCAAAAATTACATTATATAATTCTGAACGAACAATTTTATATTCAATATTGTGCTCATTGCAGATTTTTTCGATTTCTGAATAATCTGCCTCTTTACCAAAAAATCTTGGGTCAATAGTGATTGCACAAAGGTCAAATTGCTTTGGATAAAAACGCTTGAGGTTTATAAGACACAAAAGCATTACAACACTGTCTTTGCCACCTGAAACACAAACAGCAATACGGTCGTTGTCTTGAATCATATCATATTTTTCAACTGCAGCACGAACAAGACTTAATAACTTTTGCACATCAAAACCTCCTTTTGTAACACTTTACAATATTTTATATTAAATCTATGTAAAAGTAAACAAATATTTTTTAAAAATCATTCAAGAGAAAATATATAGAAAAATAGAGAAAAACAAAGAAAACAAGAGAAAAACATTTACACCGTAAAAAAATACAAAAATTTTGTTGACATTTAAATTCCCT
>JAZNWZ010000121.1:0-26593 GCA_045593645.1 Candidatus Fimenecus sp.
ACTTCAAAACTCGTCTTACAACCATTGCATGCGTATCAATGTGCAGTATGGACGACCCATACGTTCAAATCCCTGACGTTGTAAGTTACAACCACTACTTTGGTTGGTACGGTGGCGACACAAGTATGAATGGTCCTTGGTTTGATAATTTCCACAAGAAGTATCCTAATACACCAATCGGTATCAGTGAATATGGTTGTGAAGCTCTTAACTGGCACACATCAACACCTACTCAAGGCGACTTCACTGAAGAATACCAAGCATACTATCACGAAGAACTTATTAAGCAAATTGCTGACAGACCATACCTTTGGGCAACTCACGTTTGGAATATGTTCGACTTCGCTGCTGACGCACGTGCAGAGGGTGGCGAAAACGGTATGAACCACAAAGGTCTTGTTACATTTGACAGAAAATACAAAAAAGACTCTTTCTATGCATATCAAGCTTGGCTTTCTGAAAAGCCTGTTCTTCATCTTTGCTCAAAGAGATATGTTGACAGAGTTGAAGATATAACAAAGGTTACTGTTTATTCTAACCAACCTGAAGTTGAGCTTTTTGCAAACGGTGTTAGTGTTGGCAAGCAAACAAAGGGCAAATATCCTTTCTTCTATTTCGAAGTTAAGAATGAAGGCACAACTGAACTTAAAGTTGTTGCAGGCGACCTTGAAGATACAGCAACAATCAATAAGGTTGACACACCAAATGAAGATTACATTATGAAAGAAGAAGGTCAGGTTATTAACTGGTTTGAAATCACAATGCCTGATGGATACCTTTCAATTAACAGTACAATCGGTGATATTATGAGTACTGTTGGTGGCAAGCTTGTTATGGCAAAATTCCTTCTTATGCTCAAAGATTCAATGGGCGGTGGCAAGGATGAAAATGGCGAAGAGAAAAAAGGTGGCGGTGTAATCGGTGGATTTAAGATTACTCCTGCGATGGTTAAAAACATCTATGGTATGGCTAAGGGCTTTACAATTAAGCGTTGTTTCTCAATGCTTGGTGGTGGCTTCAAGAAAGAAGATATTCTTGAGCTTAACGCTATGCTTAACAAAATAAAAGCACCAAAGAAAACACCTGTTGAGTCAACTGAAAATAAAAAAGACACATTAGCAAATCGTCGTCTTATTATTGCAATTTGCTCTGCACTTGTTGCAATTGTTTCTGCTACAGTTATTGGCACAAGTATTGCTAAAGGTAAGAAAAAATAATTAAATAATAATATAAAGACCATCTTTTGACAAAAGATGGTCTTTTTTTTGTCATTTCTATGGACATTTTGTAATTTGTGTTGTACTATTAAATTACAATAAAATATAAAGGGGTATTTAATATGTTTTGTCCAAATTGTGGAAGCAATGTTCAAGGCAAGTTCTGTCCAAATTGTGGTTATGCATTACCTGCCGAACAAGCACCAAGTCAACCAACAGCACCAGTTCAAGCTTTTCAACAAAATTTTGTAGGAGCTCCAGTTGTTCAACCTGCTAACGCAATTAACTCTAATTTACTTTTAAGCATTGGAGTTATCGTTCTTAAGATTTTAACATTATTATTGTTCTTCGCTGAAACAATAAGTATTAAAGAAGAAATTTTTGGCGTTTTAGAATATGAATTTTCCTTTGCCAAATTATTTGAAGAAGCTGATGTTGGTTTCTTAACTGTATTCTATGTAATGGTAGCAATTGCTGGTATTGCTGGCTCTTGCCTTCCTATAATTACAAAAAAACCTTCTATTGCATCAACAATTATTAACTTTATTACATCAGGCATTGGCGTTCTCTATTATATTATTTTCTTTATTCTTATTGGTGCAGAATACGATTCAGATTATGTTACTGTTGGATTAACTTTTGTTGGCGTTTTACTTATTCTTTGCCATATTGCTTCAGTTGTATTACCAATAGTTTCTATTGCATTAGGCAAGAAAAAATAATTATTATAATAAAAAAAGACACCCTCTCGGGTGTCTTTTTTTATGCCTTTTTCTTATCATAAAAGCTTGTAAAGTTTACTGTGAAAAGCAAAATGTATGCTACCCACATTGGAAGATTTTCAATAAAAGCACTCTTGCCAACTGTTACTAAAAGTACAAGCATAATAAGTAATACTGCAATGAAAATTATTGTTGAGATTATGTATTTTTTATCTTTTCCTTTGCATTTGTGGAATAAGAAAATAATCACACCTGCTGCACCTAAAAATGCGAATATGAGAGCTGTTGCCCAGTGTCCTAAACAACGAGGAGTCATAATAAGCTCAAGCCCTGCAGATGGCACATTTATTGTTACAAAAATTGCTGCACAACCTAAAGATGTTACAATTACACCTGCTTTGCCTTGATAATTGTTTTTTCTATACATATAAAGAGTATTTGTGAAAATTGAGAGAGATGCCAAAACGCCCCAAGCCTTAAACTCCCAAGGATAACGAAGTCCAAGCATACTTGCAGTAACATCTGTTAAAATATTACCGAATTGGTGTGGAAAGCTTAAAAATCCATACCAAGTAATAAAAATAAAGCCTGCAATGAGATTTAAAGCACAGAATATTGTTGTGCCTTTTGTAAGCTTGTTTGCAAAAAGGATTTTTCTTATAAAGAAAGCATAAAAGAAAAGCAAAACTGTTGAAAAAGCAACCCAAATCCAAAATTGTGCAGGATTTGCATACATTGGCTCGTAAAGTACACCGTCAAATTTAGCAATAAATTCTTCATTAGGTAAAGCCACATCTGCACTTGTTGGAATTATGTAGGAATATTGGTCCCAGCTCATAAAAATTGCCATCCAAAGACCATAAACTACTGCAATTACAGACCACATAATTGTGTAAATTTTCATCATTTTTTTATTGTCGGTCATAATATCACCTCATAAGTAAATTGTAACATTTTATGGTTGCATTTTCAATAAGAATGTGCAATTTTGAGTTTGCCGAACCTTTTTCATTGGGGTCGAATAAAAAACAACTTCGCTTTGGACGGGTCGTCGAGGACGCCGACCCCTACACACTTTTTGCGAACACCACTTTGCGTTTGCATTTTGCACTTTGTTAAACAAACTCAAATTTACCACACAAAAAAAGACTACCAATTGGTAGTCTAAACTATTCTCTGCCAAGCAACCAGTCAACAGAAACATTTAATATATCAGCTAATGCATTTAACTCAATATCTGAAACCGGTCTTTTTTGACCTTCAAGAAGAGAGAGTGCAGGAGTGCTGATTTCAATGCCGTGTAATTGCAACTGTGTAAGCAACTCAATTTGTTTCATTTTGTTTATACGACGTGCTTCTGTAACACGAGCACCAATAATATTGCGATTGCCAAGTGCAAGTTTTCGTGTTTTCAAGTTGCTCACCACCTTTTCAAAACTATTATATGTTAAAAAAGTCTTGATTTATTTGGTAATACCAAATATAATAAATTTAGTAATACCAAATAAAGAGAGGTGGCTTTTGTTGGAAAAAGATTTTGAATATTATAATTCATTACCAAAACCAGAATATTCAGTTAAACACCGCAGAAAAATAAATCGATTATTTAGAGAAATTGTAGGCAGTTCCAATGTTCCTAATCCTGAAGTAGATAACTTTTACGAGCGAACAAGAAGCAAACTTGTTAGAAAGATTAATGTATTAAAACACAAGTTGAAACTTGATTAATTGATGCAGTTTCATAATTGTTCAATATTTATTAAATAAAAAAGGACTACCTATTTGGTAGTCCTTAATTATTTTAGAATAAATTATTCTTCGTCTTCGCAGCAATCACAGTCGCAATCGCAGTCAAATTCAAGACGCTCGCCACATGCAGGGCAATCGATTTCGCCATCAAGAATGATTTCTTCGTCAAGGCAAATGATTTCGCCACAAGCTGGGCATTCTACTTCATACATTTCATCGTCGCAATCACAATCACAACAATCGCAATCGTCCATTTCCTCATAGAAAACTTCTTCAAGGTCTGCAAGGTCTTCGTCAACTGCGTCAAGTTGTTCTGTAACAAGTTCCATTTCGTCGTCAAGGTCGCTAACTGTAAGAGCAAGGTCCTCAAGAACTTCAAGAACTGCATTGATTACTTTTGTTTCTTTGTCATCTTTGTCAAAATCAAGTCCTTCAACAAGGCCCTTGAGATATGCAACTTTTTCTGTAACTGTCATCATAATTTTACCTCCAATTATGCTCTTGACATATACTCGCCTGTACGAGTATCAATGTTAATCATTTCACCTTCATCAATGAAGAGTGGAACTTTAACCTCTGCACCTGTTTCAAGAGTTGCTGGTTTTGTAGCATTAGTTGCCGTATCGCCCTTGAAGCCTGGGTCAGTTTGTGTAACTTGAAGAGTTACGAATGTTGGTGGTTCAACACCGAAAACATTGCCTTTGTATGAAAGAATTTTACAAATCATATTTTCTTTAACGAACTTGAAGTTGTCGCCAAGGTCTGATTCGTTAACTGGAACAAGCTCATATGTTTCTTGGTCCATAAAGTAGTAAAGACCACTGTCATTATATGAATATTCCATATCCTTTCTTTCAATGAAAGCTGTTGGGAATTTTTCAGTTGGGTTGAAAGTTCTTTCAACAACACCACCTGAAATAACATTCTTAATCTTAGCTCTAACAAACGCTGCACCTTTACCTGGTTTTACGTGTTGGAACTCAACGATTTGATAAACGTTGCCGTCCATTTCAAATGTTACACCATTTCTAAAATCGCCTGCTGTTACCATAGGTATTATACCTCCGTATTGTAAATTATATACATTTTTATACACAAACATTTTACTATAAAAATGTTTGTATTTCAAGCCTTTTTATTAAATCAAGGGACAATTATATAGCTTTCTATGTCGCTTGATGACAAATTTGCATAAAAATCGTCGTCATTTTCTTGATTTTTCACAGTTGGAATGATTTTTATTGTAGAATAATTGTTGTTAATCTTTTCGTTAAATAATTTATAATAATCTGAAACATAGGTTATATAGCTTCCACTTTCAGATTTTAAAATTATTGGTGAGCAAATTGGAGCAGGTGTATCAAACAATGTGCCACCCCATTTTTCACTATTGCCAGTTGTTGTGCCTTCTAAATCTACTCCTAAAATTAAAGGGCAAGTCCCTGCAGATTTTGTTGCTTTTTCAATAAATTCAAGCAACACATTGTTTTTATCAAGAGTTGTATCGTCTGCAGTATAAACAGGTGTTGAGTTTTCTCTTGCCAAAGGAAACTCTACTGCATCAAGATAAATACAGTCAGCACCAAGAGCCACAACTTCTTTAATAATTGAGCAAATATAGTTTTGTGCTGTTGCATTTGTAGGGTCGAGCCAAACCTTTCCACCATCAATAGCAGGAGCATCAAACCAAATTTTTGTTTTTTCAACATCTTCATAAACATAAGCACCTATTCTTTGTGGTGCAATTGAATCTTCAAAACAAAAAATTCTTGCAACAAGCATTAACCCGTTTTCTTTAATTAAATCAATAATAGTTTTGTCAATATAATTAAAATTATCTTCTGTATTTTTTAAAAGGTCTGATTCATAAGTCAAAATGCCTTCTTGTGTTTTCAAATCAAGCATAACTGCATTAAATCCAGAGTCTTTTGCATTTTTTAATGCTTCAACAAATGTATTTGTGTCCTCTAAAACTTCGTTTTCAATAAAGATAGCTCTTACTGTACCAAGATTATCAACTGTTATGATTTTATCTTCAGCATTTTGTTCCAATGGTAATGGTCTGTTTGAAAGCTCAACAAAAACAGAAACTGTAACAAATGCAACAATAAAAATACAACACAAAAGAACGGCAAAAAGCACTTTTCTTGCACGTTCTTTTTTTCTCAACTTACGACTTTCACCAATTGCATAGCTAGAGCCGTGAAGTGATGGGTATTTTTTTGAAAACTTGTAATATCCCTTGTTACGACTTGGGATTTTTTCGTTATTTGCCATAGTTTTCTGCTTTCGTTAAATAAATATAGATGAGCCTGAAATTCCTGCAAAGCCTAAAGATAACAATGCAGTATAAACAAAAAGTCCAGGTGTGCCTCTAAAACAACGAGGAATTGTTTTGTTTGCATCAAGCTTTTTAAGTCCTGAATTTACAAGTACGACTGCAATTATATATGCAATACCTGCACCAACGCCTGCGCCAATTGCTTCAAGCACAGAGAATGCAGAACGATAATTAATAAGTGGAATTGCAAAAACAAGAGTATTAAATGCCGCAATACCCATTCTTCTTAATGTTCTTGGTGAAATTTTCTTAAATGTAAGAAGCACAAACATTGTTATTGCATAAACTACGATAAGCACTGCAGAGAAAACGAGAGCGTGTCTGACTTCACTCATTTTCTTAATTGCAGGGATTGTGTCTAAAATTACACATATTGCAGATACGGTTGTTGAAAAATAAGTGATAAATATTGCCATTGGGAAAAGTTGACGAGGTTTAGCACTCATTCGTATTGTTTCAGTAACACCGTAGCCACCTGTAAATATTAAGTTTTGGAAAAGCATAACATAAAAGGCTGCAGAGATAATTTTTAAAAACATACTCATTGTTCATTACCTCCGTCTTCTGTTTCTTGTGGCTTTTCTTTTGTTTTGTATTCTTCAAGGTCTACAAGCATATCAGAGAAATCGTCAAGATAAGACCTACCCTCTGTTGTCCTTCTTTGTGGAGGATTTGCAGAAGGTTTGATTTTACTCTTCTTTGGTTTTTCTTTAGTTGGTCTTTTTTCTATTACAGGTCTTAACTCTTTTTTCTTTTCTTCTTTTTCATTCTCTTTAGGTTGCTCTTTTTCTGCTTTTACTTTTTCTTTCTTTGGTTTCTTTTCTGTAACAACCTTTTCTTTCTTTGGCTTTTTGACTTTTTCTTTTTTAGGCTTTGGCTCAGTTGTCTTTTCTGCTTCAGCAGAAATTACAGTTTCAAAGGTTTCTGCCTCTTTAAGCTTTACAACAAATGGAGCATCCTCTTTTTCATCATAAGGCACATCGTCATATCTCATAAGCTCTCTCAATGAGCCATGAATTGGACGTCTGATTTCAGATGTATTAAAGGCTCTGTCAGGTGAAGCATTTGGATATTTCCAGTTAATAAGTGCTTTAATAGCTGCTGCTATAAAGCCAATTATTATAAGTGCACCAAAAGGCATTAAAATTGCAGGTACTTTTACAGGTGTTTTTAAATCAAAGCCACCAATTGTACCATTTGCCATAATTTCACGAATACCACCAACAAGAATTGCTACAATGCCATAGCTTATTGATGCAAAAACAGCATCAACAACACTGTCTAATACATTGTTTTTTACTGCAACTCTTTCACAGTGAAGTGGAATAAGTGAGTTAACTGCCATAAGTGGTAAATATATACCAAAGTTTATTGATAAATCAGGCATATATTTTTTTGTAAGAAACATTATAGGATAAATAATTGCTATACCAAAAGCAGCATATAAGGCTACACGCCAATATCTTCGAACATTTTTAAGTAAAAGTGAGGTGAGCACTTCACAAATTACCATTTCTATTGTTGTAACAACTGCAAGAAAAAGTGCTTGCTTTAAAGACAAGGCAATTGCAACAACAGGGCAAAGTCCAATAGCTTCAAAAAGAAGTGGGCTTTTAATAACTGCACTATTACGAATTCGTTTTGTAATTCTGTTACTACTCATCAATGCCACCTCCTAAACTAAAAGGTGCATCTTGTGTTTCTATTGTGTTTTCTTCTGCAACAACATCTGTCAAAGAAGTTGCTTCAACTACAGTTTCTTCACCAATTTTAATTTCACGAGTTTGCTCAAGGATTTCTTGCTCAGTTAAATCAGGAATTTCGTTTAGAATTTCTTTAGGTACAACTGTTGCCTTATTTTCTTTTTTCTTGAGTGAAATCTTTTTTTCTTTGATATTTATCATATCAAAAAGTTCTGTCATTGAGCAGATAATAAGAATACTGAAGCAAACAGATTCTTCGAAAACACCAAATAATCTAACAAGCATACAAATAATGCCACCTGTGAAACCCCAAAGTGCTCGTGGCAAAAGTTTTTCAGGCATTACTGATGGATATGACATAAAGAATATAGCGCTAAACAAAAGCATACCTGAGCTTAATTCCATAATTACAGAAACAACTCGTCCTGTGCTTACTCTTGGGAAAAGCACTGCCATAATTATAACTGCAAATATAAATGCAAGAGTGCCCACACTATCTTTTGGTCTTCGAATAATTAAAAATAACAGTGAGCCTAAAAGTGCAATAAGGCTACCTGCACCGATTGCTGCAGGAATAGCACCTGTCAAAGCTTCCATATAAGCAACTGCATTTCTACCAATTGAGTTGCTTTGCAAAAGCATTTCTGACAAAGAGAACTCGTCAGGTGCAGTATAGTCAAACATTAATTCGCTCCAACAAATTACAAGAAAGCTAATTGCTGCTGCAGTTGGTACAAAAGGTGATTTTCTAATTGAGCCAAATGGCCAAATACAAACAACTACTGCAAAAAATGCACCACTTACTGCCAACCACCAAGGAGCATTTATTGGAAGCAACAAAGCTACTGTTGTACCAATTACCAACGAAGAAAAATCTCTTGTTGACTCTTGTGATTTAAAAAGAGAAGAGCCAAGTCGTCTGCAAATAAGAGCTGTAAAAACTGAAATGACAATAAGAACCAAAGCCCTTGTTCCATAATTGAACAGAGCAAAAATCATAGGTGCGATTAGCATTAAAACATAATCGAGCATTATTTTCTTTATTTCAAGAAATTCTTGAGATTTTTGAGGCTGTGTATTGTTTTCCAATTCTGTTTCCTCTCTTTTATATGAATTACCACTTATAATTTTCTTGTGCTATTGCTTTAAACTTTTCGATAGTAGCTTTTCTGTCAGCACTTGAGAAAATAGCATTACCTGACACAAAAACATCAGCACCTGCTGCTGCTGCAACGGCAATTGTTTTCTCATTTATTCCACCGTCAACCTCAATTTCACAATCAAGGCCACGACGAATAATTTCTTCACGAAGCTTTGTTACCTTTTCCATCATATCTTCCATAAAGCTTTGACCACCAAAGCCCGGCTCAACAGTCATAACAAGCACCATTGAAAGCTTATCAAGATATGGGAAAATATCTTCAACAGGTGTTTTTGGTTTTACTGTAAGAGATGCTTTAACACCACGAGACAAAATCTTTTCGATTGTTTCGTCAATTGGTGAATCACACTCTGTATGGAATGTGATAATATCTGCACCTGCATTGCAAAAATCGTCAATATATTTAAGTGGGTCGCTAATCATAAGATGAACATCAAAAGGCACAGTTGTTGCCTTTTTAATACATTTAATTACAGGAGCACCAAGTGTGAGATTTGGCACAAAATGACCATCCATAACGTCAATGTGCATATAATCTGCACCACAGTTTTCCATATCTTTTAATTCTTCTGCAATTTTACCATAATCACATGATAAAATTGATGGGGAAATTTTCATCATAATAATAACCTCATTTAAAAATATCTAATCAGTTTATTGTAACATACTTTATAAAAAAATACAATACACAAGGAAAAAGGCAAAAAAAGACGGAGAGTAAAAGCACTCTCCGTCTAAATATTTTTATTTTACTCTTGTTAAAACGAGTGTATCATAATCTGTACTGAGTGTAAGAGTATCTCCGTCAATCTCATAATCTAACTCTTCACCATCTGTATAAAGCTTTCCGTCTTTTACTTCCCAAGTACCTTCTTCTTCATAAGCATCTGCCTTACCAAAAATGTCATCACAAATATCGTCAAGCCATTCGTCAAGTGAATCATAGCCTTCATCTGCTAAAAACTCATTGATTTCGTCTTCGGTCATTCCGTCTAAAATTTCTTGTTTTGAAAATTCCTTATATGCTTCTATATCTCCATCTTCATATTCATATGTAATGCAAGTGCCGTCTTCTTTGAATTCAATTTCAACAACATAGTAAACATCAATTGTTTCGTCTATAAGAGGCTCTTTATAACTCCAACTGCCTATAAGACCTTCTGCTTCAGTTGTTGTTTTTTCTGTTGTTGAAGGTGCAGTTGTTGTAGTTGTAGTTGCTTTAGTTGTTGTTTTGTCGTCATCCTTGTTTTCTTCTTTGCCACAAGCAGCAAAAGCACATAAAACAAGTGTCAAACAGAGAATAATTGATAAAACCTTTATTACTTTTTTCATAAAATAAACACTCCTTTTGTGAAAAATATTTTTGTTTCACAATCTCATTATACTGTTTTTTTAGCCCTTGTCAAATTCTTCTTGCTAACAGTAGAAAAAAGTATTACAATAAATTTATCAAATATTGGAGCGTTTTTTATGGACAAATCAAAGCTTTCGTTATTTTTATCAATGTTCATATTTGGTACAATTGGTATTTTCAGAAAATATGTGCCTTTATCATCTGGACTTCTTGCTATTTCAAGAGGATATATTGGTGCATTGTTTTTGATTTTGCTTATATTTTTGAAAAAAGATAAGATTTCATTCAAAGCAATCAAAAACAGCCTTTTCCTTTTGTGTTTATCAGGCATTTTTATTGGAATAAACTGGATTTTGCTCTTTGAATCATATCAATACACATCTGTTGCAACTGCAACTCTTTGCTATTATATGGCGCCTGTGTTTGTAATCATTGCTTCACCTTTTCTTTTTAAAGAAAAACTCTCGTTAAAAAAGGGAGTTTGTGTAGTTTTAGCAATTGTTGGAATGGTTCTTGTTTCAGGCATAGTTGAAACAGGCTTTTCAGGAATAGGTGAGTTAAAGGGTATTTTGTTAGGGCTTGGCGCTGCTTTGTTTTATGCAAGTGTTATTGTTCTTAACAAGAAAATTAAAAATGTTCCTATTTATGATAAAACAACAGTACAGTTGATTGCTGCTGCTACAATTTTAGTGCCATATTCAATTTTTGTTGAAAACAATGCAGGCATTAAAATAACACCAATAATAATTTTAATGCTTCTTATTATCGGTGTTTGCCATACAGGCTTTGCTTATGCTTTATATTTTGGCTCAATTGAAAAGCTTAACACACAAACTGTTGCTCTTTTTAGCTACATAGACCCAATTGTTGCAATTATTTTATCTGCTCTTCTTTTAAAAGAGCCAATGAGTATTTATGGAATTATCGGTGCTATTCTTATTTTAGGCTCAACGCTTATAACAGAATTACCGTCAAAAAATAAATAAGGAGAATTATTATGGAAACAATCACAACTCTTTTCTTCACAAATGTCCCTGCAAGTATTGCAGTTATTGGTCTTGTGGGATACTTTTTTGGAATGGCAATTGTTTTTATGCTTAGTCCAATAAAGAATGCTGAAAGTTTTTCAGTTAAACCAGTAGACAATGCAGGCAAAACAGAAATTCGTGTATATTACGGTGGCATTTCAGGTGCTCTTGGTGCATTTTTGCTTTATCTCACATTTGCATTAGGTACTCCTGTTTATTCTTTACATGGTGGACTTTTCTTTGCTACAACAGTTTTTGTTACAAGAAGCGTTTTCCTTTGTATTGATAAAGGTTGGAAATGTCCTTACACAAAGCTTGCAATTCCTGCAGAGGGTGCTTTTGTAATTGCACTTTGGACTTGCTTTATTCTTTCAAAAACTTTATATTGATATGACACAAATTCAAGAAAAGCTTTTTGAATTGCAAGATTTAAAATATAGAGATTTTCATTCAAAGCTTATGCCCACAGTCTGCAAGGACAAAATAATTGGTGTTCGTGTGCCACAGTTGAGAAAATTTGCAAAAGAATTAAATAAATCCGAATTAAAAACAGATTTTCTTGCCACCTTGCCACATAATTATTATGAAGAAGATAATATTCACGCTTTTTTAATTGAACAAATCAAGGATTTTGATGAGTGTATTTTAGCTTTAGATAATTTTCTTCTATTTGTTGATAACTGGGCAACCTGTGATATGATGACACCTAAAGCATTAGGGCAAAATCTTCCGTTGCTATATATAAAAATACAAGAATGGGTGAAATCAAAGCACATATACACAGTAAGATTTGCCGTTGTTACTTTAATGAAATTCTTTATGAATGAGCATTTAGATAAAAAGCATCTAAGTTTGCTTTTAAGTATAAAAACTGACGAATACTATGTCAATATGGCTATTGCTTGGTATCTTGCAACTGCTCTTTCAAGTCGTTGGGATATAATTATTCCTTATATTGAAAACAAAAAGTTTGATAAGTGGGTACATAACAAAGCAATACAAAAAGCAAATGAGAGTTATCGCATTACAAAAGAACAAAAAGAATATCTTAAAACATTAAAAGTGAAGTAAAAAATTAGGGCTACCAAAAGGTAGCCCTTAAAATTTTGTCTTTATTCAGCAAGATTTTTGATTACATCAATAAATTGCTTTTCTTCACTTAATTCGATAGCACCTTTATCAACAAGGGCAGCGTTTGCAGGGTTGATTGGAAGCTTTGCAAGTACTGGAATTCCCAATTCTTTTGCAACATCATCAATCTTGCTTTCGCCATAGATATAATGCTTTTTGTTACAGTCAGGGCATTCAAAATAGTTCATATTCTCAACAATACCAATAATTGGAACATTCATCATTTTAGCCATGTTAACTGCTTTTTTAACGATAAGTGTAACCAAATCTTGTGGTGTTGTTACGATAATAATTCCATCAACAGGAAGAGATTGGAAAACTGTAAGTGGAACATCACCTGTTCCTGGAGGCATATCAACAAACATAAAGTCAACATCGCCCCATACAACTTCTTGCCAGAATTGTTGAATGAGTCCTGAAATAACCGGTCCACGCCAAACAACAGGTTGGTCCTCTTTTTCAAGAAGCAAGTTTACACTCATAATTCGTGTACCGTATTTTGAAATCATTGGATAAAGACCTTCTGCACTGCCTTCAGCATTTCCATGAATACCAAATGCTTTTGGAATTGATGGACCTGTAATATCAGCATCAAGAATTGCACTTTGATAGCCCAATGATTGTGCTGTAACAGCAAGCATTGAAGTAACAAGGCTCTTACCAACGCCACCTTTACCACTAACTACACCAATAACTTTTTTTACGTCGCTCATTGGATTTCCAGGAACACGTAAATCTTCTTTTCTACTGTCGCAGTTTGATGAACAACTACTGCAGTTTCCACTGCATCCACTCATTTAAAAGACCTCTTTTCAAAATAGATAGTTTTTAACTATCGTTAATATTTTTATTTATTTACCCACACAGAATTGTGCGAAAATTTCGTTTACAACAAGCTCTGTTGCTTTTTCACCTGTTAAAACCATCAGGTTTTCAACCGCACTGTCAAGACAAACGGTAATTGCATCCATTGTAAGTCCAAGATTTAAAGCATTCTCTGCATCTTTAAGAGCTTCAAGTGCTTTTTTACAACAATTACATTGACGCTCGTTAACAACTGCAACGGCAGATGTATCAAAATCAGCCGTTCCTAAAATCTGCTCAATAGCCTTTGCAAGTTCTTCTTTTCCTTCACCGGTTTTGGCTGAGATAAAAACTAACTTAGCAAAATTTTCTGAAAGTTTATCGTTTAGATTATTTTTATCTAAATCGATTTTATTGATAATCCCAATAGCTTTTTTGCCTTTGCAAAGGTCAATTAGCTTTTTATCAGCATCTGTCAAATCACGACTTGCATCAAAAACTGCTAATACAAGCTCTGCACTTTCAAGCCTTTTTACTGCACGGTCAACACCAATGCTTTCAACAACATCATCAGTTTCACGTACACCTGCAGTATCAGCAAGATGCAAGGTGATTCCACCTACATTAACAGTATCTTCAACAACATCTCTTGTTGTGCCTGCAATTTCAGTAACAATTGACTTTTCTGTGCCTGAAAGCAAGTTCATAAGTGTTGATTTACCAACATTTGGACAACCCACAATGGCAGTATCAACACCTTCCATTATAATTTGTCCCTTTGAAAAGTCTTTTATTAATTTTTCAAGACTTATAATGCTATATTCAATATGTTCTTTTAAATTATTTTCACTTAAATCTTCAATCTCTTCATAAGGATAATCAACCCAAGCAGATAAAAGTGCCATATCATAAACTAATTTATCGTTGATTTTTTTGATTTCCTTAAAAAGTCTGCCTTCTAAAACGCCAAGTGCTATTTTTTCGGCTTGCTCACCTTGTGCAGAAATAACATTCATAACAGATTCTGCACTTGTTAAGTCCATTTTACCGTTTAAAAATGCACGTTTTGTGAATTCTCCTGCCTCTGCAGGAATTGCTCCTGCTTCAAACACAGCTTTTAAGACCTTGTCTGTTACTAATAGTCCACCGTGGCAAGAAATTTCAACAACATCTTCACCTGTATAGCTTTTGGGATTACGAAAAACAAGGGCGACAACAGTATCAATGTCGCCATCTTTATCAAATGCCTTACCGTAAAGAGCAGAATAACCTGCAATTTCACTTAACTTTTTTCCGCCAAATGAAGAAAAAACCTTGTCGCCGACTGAAATAGCATCTTCACCAGAAATTCTGATAACGCCAATGCCACCAGGTGCTCTACCTGTTGATATTGCTGCAATCGTGCTCATTTTTCTTCACCTGCCTTAAATCTTTAAAAAAAGTAGAAAGTATTTCGGCACATTCTTCTTCTAAAATACCACCTTCATAATTTGGTTTGTGGTTAAAATCTAAATCGAAAAGATTTGTGACAGAGCAAACTGCTCCATTCTTTTTATCAAATGCACCAAAATACACATTTTTTATTCTTGAATTGATAATTGCTCCTGCACACATTGGGCAAGGCTCAAGAGTTACATATAAATCGCATTTCCAAAGACGCCAACCACCAAGATTTTTACAAGCCTCGTTTATTGCTTCAATCTCAGCGTGATGTAAAGCGTTTTTTACAGTTTCACGCTTGTTTCTGCCTTCTCCTACAATTTTACCGTCACATACTACTATTGCACCAACGGGCACTTCACCTTCACTGACTGAAAGTGAAGCAAGCTTTAGTGCATATTTCATATAGTCTAATTTTTCCATAGTTAATTTATTTGTATACTTCCGAGTGTTGTAATAATTAAAAGTACTATTGCTATTGCCATTGGCACATTTCCAAACATTGCAAAGGCTTTTTCTCCATTTTTCAATGTTTTTACACCATGTGCTAAACGAACTTTGTATCTTAATTTAAAGTACCAAATTCCGCCAATTATTCCTATAACAACTATAACAGCATATGTTGCAAAGGTTGCAACTAAATAGCCAAGCTCACTTAAATTGCTTGCATAAGACACAATCAAAACCGACGTGAAATTGTTTAAGAAGTGAAGCACTATTGTAGGCCAAAGACTACCCGTTGCTATTGCGATATATCCAAAATAGATGCCTGAAACAAAAGTATAAGGAATTTGCACCATATTATGATGCATTATTGAGAAAATAAGGGCAGAACTGATAATTGCAAACCAGTCCCCATATCTTCTCAAAGGTTGCATAATAATACCACGAATCATTATTTCTTCAATAAGACCTGGAATAATAGCTGTGCCAACAACTGCCATAAGTGTTTCACTTAAACCATAAGTTGTTTCACCTTCAAAGCCACTAAAAAATGACACTCCAAGTAAACTTTGGACAATGACTGATATTATATTTATTGCAAATGATGAGAAAATTACTATTGGAAACATAAACATAACAAGGCTTATTGATGCACTTCTGTTATATGTTGTACCAAAAGGCAGTTTGCCGGATATATTTTTCTTTTTCAATATAAAATGAGTTAAGAAAAATGGTCCACCAATTACAAAAACTGTTGCTAAAATGCCATAGGCGGTACTGCCTATTGTATCATAACCCAAAAGCCATATATCAGGAAATACTTTTGCAATAAGTCTAATTACAAGCCCCATTATTTCTGCAAATACAGAATAGAGCATAATTGCAAGACCTGAATAAAATCCAATTTTTCTTAAAACCTTTTTGTCGCTCTTCTTGTGCTCAGGGTCTATGACATTCATAGGTTGTTGTACATAACCCACTGGCACTTGGCCAAAAGGTACATAAGTTGGTTGTCCCCATCCACCAAACTGACCATTAGGATTATAGTAACCGTTCATTAAAAATCTCCTTTTTGTCAGTCTTCTTTAATTACATCCAATGCTGTTACTCTGTTACTTGGAAGGTCAATATTTGTTACACCGTAAAGCTCTTTTTGAAGAGTTTGAGCATCATAAGGGAAGTCAACTACCCAAATCCATGATTTTGCAGAATAACCTATTCTTGCTTTTTCACAAGGGAAAGTCTTATCTGTTGTAATTTTATAACTTGCCCAACTATCAGTTACAGCCGTTGTAGCGTAATTAATAATATCTTTTTTAGGTATATTTGTTCTAACATTTTTCAAAATGGTATCTAAAACACCATCAATTTGTGAGAGAGATGCACCTTTGCACTTTTCAATTAAAGCACTTATTACCATTCGTTGATGTTGTACTCTTATAACATCACCTGTAGCATAGAATCTTCTTGCCTTGCTGAAATGGAATGCCTGCTCACCATCAAGATGGACTTTTTCTCCCTCTGGTACGGCTTTAATAGGATTATTTCTAAGATAAACTCTGTTAAGCTCTTTTCTCAAAGTATCTGTCATAGCTATATCAATTCCGCCAACAAGGTTTATTACCTTTTCAAAAGAATCAATACCTATAAGCACATATCCATCAATTTTAATTTTGTAATTGTTTTCAATTACTTCAACCAAATAACCTGGTCCACCATTTGCACAAGCTGCATTTAACTTTGCAAAATTATCAAAGCCATGCATATAGACATAGCTATCTCTCATAAAGGATACAAGTTTGATTGTTTGTTCTTTTTTGTTTATAGAAACAAGAATCATTGCATCTGTGTTTCCCTTTTCTGCAACAGTTGCACGGAAAGGATATTTAACAGATGCATCACTGCCAATCAACAAAATATTGGTAACATTTGAACTGCTTATTTTTTCGCCACCATTTGTTGCCCAGTTTTTAAGAATTTCTCTATAATCATCACCAGCAGCATCACCCATTATTGAAAGGTCAACAAGGTCTTCATCATCAATAGCTTCAATGAAATCGAGTTCATTATAGTTAAGAGTTGTCGCTTCATCATAGCCAATGTTATTAAGCTTGTTATTGACATACCATATGCCGATACCACCTGCAACTAACACAAGGAAAAATATGAATGCAAACAAAATTGCAAATGCATAAAAGATTTTTTTAAAGATTGACTTTTTAGGCTTTTCTTCCTCGTCGTCTTCATCTTCGTCATCAAAATCTTCTTCGAACTTTTCCTCGTCGTCAATTTCAGTTTCTTCAAAACTCTCTGCAAGGCTTTCTTCTGTTAAAGGCTCGTCTTCAAAGTCAACTGTTTCAGATGCAACATACATTGTAGAAACTTCTTTTAAAACTTCGTCAACTTCATCGTCTAAAACTTTTGAAGATTCTGTTTCATCTATACTGTTTTCTTCTATTTCGTCAGTAATTTTTTTCTCTTTGCTTTCCATAAAAGATTATCCTTTCACAATAGAAAAATTACTCCTCAATGTTTACAACCTCTGTATTAGAAACTTCTTCTGTTTCTACTGATTCTTCTGTTTCTTCCTCGTGCTCTGCAAGAGAAATTGTAACAACCTTTTCGCCCTCTTTAGTCTTCATAAGGATAACACCCTTTGAAGGACGGTTACATTCTCTAACTTGTTCTGCAGGAAGACGAATGATAATACCATCAGATGAAATCATAATAATATCTTGTGTTTCGTCAACCATTTCAATTGCACAAACTTTACCGTATTGCTCTGTATGGTAGTTTGTAAGACCCTTACCACCACGATTTTGAACACGATAATTTGAAACATCACTTCGTCTGCCGTAGCCTTTTTCGCTAATTGTGAGAACTTTACCTTCATTACCGAAAATTACCATGCCTACAACTTCGTCGCCTTCACCTAAAGTGATAGCACGAACACCACGAGCAGTTCTACCGATAGCACGAGCATCATTTTCGTTAAAGCAAATGCTCATACCATCTCTTGTGGCAACCATAAGATTTTGTTCACCATCAGTAAGCTTAACCCAACGAAGCTCGTCGCCCTCGTCAAGATTGATTGCAATAATACCACTCTTACGAATATTCTTGTATGCATCAAGCTCTGTTCTCTTGATAACACCATTCTTTGTTGCCATACAGAGATAGTATTTATTTTCACCAAAGTCAGGAACACGAAGCATTGCAGTAACTTTTTCTTCAGCAGTAATAGGAAGAATATTAACAATATTCATACCCTTGCTATTTCTTGTTCCTTCAGGGATTTCATAACCCTTAAGGCGATACATTTTACCTTCAGATGTGAAGAAGAGAATATAATCGTGTGAAGAACAGATAAACATACTTTCTGCATAGTCTTCTTCTCTACGGCTCATACCCTTAATGCCTTTACCACCACGGCGTTGTACCTGATAAGTTTCAACAGGTTGACGTTTAATGTAACCCATTTTTGTAAGTGTATAAACACAGTCTTCTTCAGCAATAAGGTCTTCAATATCAACCTCACCAAGAACATTTGAGATTTCTGTTTTTCTCTCATCACTATATTTTTTACCGATTACTTGTAATTCTTCCTTGACGATTTCACGAATTCTGCTTTCAGAACCGAGAATTGCAAGATATTCCTTGATTTTTGCTCTTAATTCGTCTCTTTCAGCAATAATCTTTTGAATTTCAAGACCTGCAAGTTGACCGAGACGGAAAGCAACGATTGCAGTTGCTTGTGGGTCATCAAAGTCAAACTTTTCCATAATTGCAACCTTAGCTTCTGCTTGACCACCTTTACAAGCACGAATTGTTGCAATAATCTCGTCAACAATATCAATTGCTCTTGCAAGGCCTTCAAGAATGTGCTCTCTTGCTTGAGCCTTATTTAAATCATATTGTGTTCTTCTTGTTATTATTTCACATTGGAACTCAATATATTTCTCAATAATCTCTTTTAATGTAAGAATTTTTGGCTCACCATTAACAAGTGCTAACTGAATAATACCATAAGAGATTTGAAGTTGTGTCATTTGATAAAGTTGGTTAAGCACAACTTGAGGGTTTGCATCTCTCTTTAAGTCAATAACAATTCTCATACCGCCACCGCGTTTTGATGAATAGTCATTGATGTCAGAAAGACCTTCAATTCTCTTATCCTTATGTAAATCAGCAATGGACTCAATAAGACGAGCCTTGTTTACTTGATAAGGAAGCTCTGTAATTATAATTTGGAAACGTCCATTTTTCTCGTTTTCAACAATTTCAGCACGGCCACGAAGTGTAATTTTACCACGACCTGTGCCATATGCTGCACGAATACCTGCTCTACCCATAATGATACCACTTGTAGGGAAGTCAGGTCCTTTAATGTGCTCCATAATATCTTCAAGACTTGCATCAGGATTATCAATTACACAAGAGATACCATCAATCAATTCACCAAGATTGTGTGGTGGAATATTTGTTGCCATACCAACTGCGATACCTGTTGACCCATTTGCAAGAAGATTTGGATATCTTGATGGAAGTACAGTTGGTTCTTTAAGACGGTCATCATAGTTAGTTGTAAAATCAACTGTATCTTTATCAATATTTGTGAGCATTTCAAGAGCGATTTTACTCATTCTTGATTCTGTATAACGGTATGCAGCAGGTGGGTCGCCGTCGATTGAACCGAAGTTACCGTGTCCATCAACAAGAACATATCTCATTGAGAAATCCTGAGCAAGACGAACCATTGCATCATAAACAGATGCATCACCGTGTGGATGGTAACGACCAAGTACTGAACCAACTGTATCAGCACATTTACGGTGTGGTTTATCAGGATAAAGTGAATTTTCATACATTGTATAAAGAATTCTTCTGTGAACAGGCTTTAAACCATCACGTACATCAGGGAGCGCACGAGATGTAATAACGGACATTGAGTAGTCAAGGAATGATTTTCTCATTTCCTTATTAATCTCAACATTTATAATTTTCTGTTCTTCAAGTGGAACATATTCACCTAAATTGTGATTATTAGTTTTACTCATTTTTTTACCTCTGTTTTTCTAACTATCTTAAATGTCAAGATTTTGTACATACTTTGCATTTTTCTCAATAAATTCTCTTCTTGGCTCAACCTTGTCGCCCATAAGAATTGAGAAAGTTTCGTCTGCTTCCATAGCATCTTCAAGTGTTACTCGAAGCATTGTGCGAGTTGCAGGGTCCATTGTTGTTTCCCACAACTGCTCAGGGTCCATTTCACCAAGACCTTTATATCTTTGAATATCGCAACTTCCACCCATCTCTTCAATAAATGCATCTCTTTGTTCATCAGAGAATGCATATTCATGGCGCTTACCTTTACTTACTTTGAAAAGAGGTGGTTGTGCAATGTAAATATATCCTTCATCAATAAGTGGACGCATATATCTAAAGAAGAATGTGAGAAGAAGTGTTCTGATATGTTGACCGTCAACGTCGGCATCGGCCATAATTACGATTTTGTGATATCTGATTTTTGAAATATCAAAATCTTCACCGATTCCTGTGCCAAGGGCTAAAACGACAGGTGTTAATTTATCATTACCGATAACCTTGTCAATTCTTGCCTTTTCAACGTTAAGCATTTTACCCCAAAGTGGAAGAATTGCTTGAATTCTGTTATCTCTGCCTTCTTTAGCAGAACCACCCGCAGAGTCTCCTTCGACGATAAATATTTCTGTGTTTTCAGGAGTTTTATCAATACAGTCAGCAAGCTTACCAGGAAGTGAGTTGCCTTCAAGTGCTGATTTTCTTCTTGCACTATCTCTTGCTTTTCTTGCAGCCTCACGAGCACGAGAAGCATCAAGTGCTTTATTGAAAATTGCCTTTGCGATTTGTGGATTTTCTTCAAAGTAAGTCATCATCTTATCGTAAATCATTTTTGATACGATAGTTTGCATTTCTGTATTACCGAGCTTACTCTTAGTTTGTCCTTCAAACTCTGCTTCTGTAAGTTTAACGCTGATAACTGCAGTTAACCCTTCACGAACATCTTCACCTGAAAGGTTTTTATCATTATCCTTAAGAAGCTTAAACTTTCTACCATATTCATTAAAAACTCTTGTAAGAGCAGTTTTAAATCCGTTTTCGTGTGTACCACCATCAATAGTACGAACACCATTAGCAAAGCTTAAAATAATTTCGTTGTAACCATCGTTATATGAAATTGAAACTTCAGCACTTCTATCACCATTTACTGTTGTAAAGTGCATAATATCATCAGCAACGGGTGTAAGACCACGACTTGTATTAATATAATCAACAAATGACTTAATACCACCCTCATAGCAGAAGTTTTCTGTTACAATATTATCTTCATCACGCTTATCTGTGAGAGTAATTGAAAGCCCTGCATTAAGAAAAGCTTGTTCGCGAAGTCTTCTTTGTAAAATTTCATATTCATAAACAGTTGTTTCTGTGAAAATTTCAGGGTCAGCCTTGAACATAATAAATGTTCCGGTTTCATCTGTATCTCCAACAACCTCAAGCTCTGTTGCAATATTGCCTCGTTCAAATTTTTGACGATGAATATGTCCGTTTTGGCTAACTTCAACTACAAACCATTCTGAAAGTGCATTAACAACAGATGAACCAACGCCATGAAGACCACCTGAAACTTTGTAACCACTTCCACCAAATTTACCACCTGCGTGAAGAACAGTTAAAACAACTGTAACTGCAGGAAGTCCTTGTTGTTCATTGATACCAACAGGAATACCACGTCCGTTATCACGAACTGTTATAATATTATCTGGTAAAATTTCAACCTCAATATGAGTACAGTATCCTGCAAGTGCCTCATCGATTGAGTTATCCACGATTTCATAAACTAAATGATGGAGACCTTTTGGTCCAGTTGAACCGATATACATACCAGGACGTTTTCTAACTGCTTCAAGTCCTTCAAGAACCTGAATAGCAGATGCGTCGTATGTTTCAGTTACGACCGTATCCATAACTTCTTCATTTTGATTTTTTACTTGGTCGCTCATTATTTTTCCTCCGTCAAAAATTGACTTTATTCTTTAATTCGTTTAAAAATTGTTGATGTGTTATATGATGAAATATAAATTTTTTTACCTATTTTTTCTGCCGTTACAATAAATGATTTTGGCAATTCTTCAAGGGATAATGTTATACATTCACCATTTTTTGAAGCAGTGTTAATATATTCTCTTGTTGCTTTTCCAACAGTCGTATTATCAAGGTCAAATATTCCTATAATGTTTTTGTCTGATATTACTGTGTCAGGACCAATATTCAAATACATCAATCCACCACTTTTCCATTTTCTATTTTAAAAACTTTCCCCTCACAAAGTCGAGAAACAGTTTCTTTTTCACAACAAGTAATAAAAACTTGTTTACCCTTCATTTTATTAAGAATATAGTTTTGTCTTGTGTGGTCAAGCTCACTCATAACGTCATCAAGCAAAATTATTGGATGTTCACCCTTTAAATCTTTAATAATTTCTGCTTCGCCAAGTTTTAAACTGAGTGATGCACTTCTTTGTTGCCCTTGTGAGCCATATTTTCTTGCTGAAATGCCACTTATTAAAATTTCAATGTCATCTCTTTGTGGACCACAAGATGTACTTTTTAAATATAAGTCATTAGGTCTGTTTTTTTGAAGATTTGCAAAGTATTTTTTTGCAATACTCTCTCTATCTTCACTATCATATCTAATATTACTTAAATACTTAATTTCAAGTGTTTCTTTTTCACCTGAAATACCACTATAAATTTCAGTAGCCTTTTTTTGTAATAACTTTATATAATTTATTCTATCAACGATTACATCTGCACCTGCAAGTGAAATTTTTTCATCCCAAATATCAAGAGTATCCAAAAGGGAAGGGTTTTCACCTGCATTTTTTAATAATGCGTTCTTTTGCATTATAAGGTGTGTAAAATATGTAAGTTTTTTTGCATATAGACTATCAATTTGACTTATTGCCGTATCAATAAATTTTCTTCTATTTGAAGGACCATCTTTAATAAGAGATAAATGAATTGGTGAAAAAACAACACTATAATATTTTCCAATCAATTCTCTTGGTGAATTAAGATTAACACCGTTTAAATTTGCAATTCTCTTTTTTTCAATAAAAATTGATGCATTATTTTCTCTTAAAGACGTTTCAAAATTTATTGAAACCTTTGAATTTTCTTTATCAAAGCCTATGAGTTCACTATCTTTTGATGTTCTAAAACTTTTACACCCTGTAAACAGCCATATTGCCTCTAAAAGATTTGTTTTTCCCTGACCATTTTGACCATAAATAACATTTACTTCTTTATCAGGGAAAATACCCATAAAATCAATATTACGAAAATTCTCTATTTTTATTTCGTTAATATGCATTTATATAACCTCATAAATTACATTGTCAAATTGAACTTTATCGCCAACTCGAATTTTTTTGCCACGAGCAGTACAAACTTCATTATTTACTTTAACATCACCATCTTGAATAACCATTTTAGCGTGTCCACCGGTCATAACTGCGTTTGCAAGCTTTAAAAAAGCATCAAGTCTGATAAATTCACTGTCAATTTTTATTTCATGACGTTCTTTTTCTTTAATTCGTACAGAAATTTTTTTCATTTATCAGTTCATCCTTACTGGTAATACCATAATCAAGAAGCTTCTCTCATAAATAAGTGAGCCATCATCTTCAGGCACAATAATAATTGGTGATGTTGCACCATTAAGGCGTAATGTTATTTCATCAATGTCACAAACTTTAAGTGCATCAAGAATATATCTGTTATTAAAGCCAATTTCTACTCTTTGACCTTGAATATCTGCCAACATTCTATCATTTGCAGTACCTAAAGCAGTTGTACTTGAAACTTTAATTGAATCAGTATCAAAAATAAATCTTACATAGCTCTTAATTCTTTCTGTAATAATAAGAGATGTTCTTTCAATACTGCTAATAAATCTTCTTGTATTAACCTTTACTTCAGTTTTTGCTGTTGTAGGAATAGCACTCTTATAATTTAAATATTCACCTTCAAGAAGTCTTGAAACAATTACATAATTACCACATTCAAAAAGAATATGACGAGTAGCAACTACCATTGAAATTGTTTTACAATTATCAATAAGCTTTACAACCTCGTTAAGAGTTTTCTTTGGAACAACAAATGTTTTTTCATCGCCTGAATAATCAATTTTTTCATTTCTTAAAGCAAGCTTAAAGCCGTCAAGTGAAATAAGACGAATATTACCGTTTGTTACTTCAAATTTAATACCTGTATGAACAGTAATTCTTGCTGAATCTTTTTCATCTGCAGCAGCAAAAATTGTCTTTTTAATCATATCTTTAAGAATTTCACCTTCAACTACAATTGGAAAACCACCTGAAACTGAAGGAAGTTCAGGATAATCTGCCTCTGAAAAGCCCATAATTGAAAACTCTGAATCTCCACTCTTAATTTTACAAATAAGACGGTCATCACATTCAATAGTAACAAGCTCATCAGGAACATTTCTTAAAATATCACAAAGAATCTTAGCATTGATAATAATGCTACCTGTTTGTTCAACTCTACCTTCAACTGAAGTAATAATTCCAACTTCAAGGTCATAACCGGTAAGCATAATTCTATCGTTTTCTGCTTTAATTAAAATACCTTCAATTGTAGGAAGATTTGTTGATTTTGAAGATGTTGCATGTTGAACATTAGAACATGCATCGTAAAGAATTTGTGAAGAGCAAGTAAATTTCATATTTATTCTCCTTTTAAAAGAAATAATTTATAAAAGTATAGTATTAGTATTAGAGACAGTTTAAACTGTCCAAAACTTTTTTAAGTATTGATAAATCAATAAAAACAGCAATTTTTTTACTTTGAAAAGTCGTTATATAAAAGTTTATTGAAAAGTTAATAATTGACTTGTCTAAAACTTAAATGTTCAAAACTTAAAATGTGTTGAAAACTTAGTTATTTTTAATCATTTATATTTTTGATAATTTCATTAATAACGTTACGATATTTTGAATCGGCATTCATTTTTTGTTGAACATTTTTAAGTGAGCTGTTAACGGTAGAGTGATTTCTGCCAAATACTTTACCTACTTCGTCCTGTGAAAGACCAGTGATTTCTCTGATTATGTACATTGCAGCTTGTCTTGCATTGTTAATATTAGCATCACGACGTTCACTTTTTAATTGTTCGGCAGTTACACCAAATGTAAATGAAACTTTTTCAATAATGTTATCAATAACAACTCCAACAGGTAAACTTGTAATAAGAATATCTTTTAAAATATCTTTTGCAATATCAACTGTTGGTGAAACATCGTTAAATGAACAATAAGCATAAATATTTTTAACAGCAGAGCCCATTTGACGAACATTACTTTTTATGTTTTCTGCAATAAATTCACAAACATCAATTGGTAATTCAAATCTGAGAGCGTTTGACTTATCTTTAATAATTGCAACTCTTGTTTCAAAATCTGGTGGTTGAATATCACAAAGAAGTCCGCTTTCAAATCTTGTTTTGAGTCTTTCTTCAATTTTTGGAATTTCTCTTGGTGGTTTATCAGATGTCAAAACAATTTGTTTTCCCTCTTTAATTAAAGTATCAAAAGTATGGAAAATTTCTTCTTCAGTTTGTGTTTTACCTGCAATCATTTGAATATCATCAATAAGTAAAACATCACAAGTTCTGTATTTTTGATGTAAATCGTGAGTTGTTTTAGTTCTTATTGCAAAATATAACTCGTTTGTAATATCTTCACTTGTTGTGAAAACAATATTTGCTTCTGGATTATTTGATTTTATCTTTTCAATAATGGCATTAAGCAAGTGAGTTTTGCCTAAACCTGAATTACCATAAATAAAAAGTGGATTTAAAATTGAACCAGGATTTTCTGCAACCTTAAGTGATGCATTATAAGCAAATTTATTTGAAGGTCCTACGATAAAATTATTAAAAGTGAGTTTATTTTTATCGGGAATATTTGATTTTTCAAATTTTTCTGTTGTTTCTTCTTTGTTAGCAACTTCACCTTCAGGTACAATTTCAAGCTCAATATTAAAGCCTAAAACGTTATAAAAACCATCTTCAATTAAATTTTTATACTTGTCCATAATAAGGTCAATTTTAAAAGCAGGTGCTGAAACTATAACTCTTTCAGAGTCTAATTTAATAAGTTTAAGTGGTTCAATCCACATATTGTAAGCAATAGAATTCATACTATCTTGACAATATTTACATACTGCATCCCAAAATTCAGAATAAGAATTCACTTTATCGCTTCCTTTCACCTAAAATGATTAAAAAATGATAAAAACACTGTAATTTCAACAAAAACCGTCTTTTTTGGCGTGTTTACTCTTTACAAGTACATTAGCCCATTTTTATACATAATAGATTGTAGCACAATTTAAACACAATTTCAATGATTATTTTATATATTTAATAAACTA
>JAZNWZ010000122.1:0-9442 GCA_045593645.1 Candidatus Fimenecus sp.
CAAGCGGTACATTCCGTACAATTTATGAACAATTTGACGGGATTGGTGAATATCGTTATTGTGTTGTTGGTGAACAAAAAACTAAAACAATAAGAATTTTTATTAATTCTGCTGCTGAAAACAAGTTTGAAATTAAAGAAATTGATGTTCTTAATGTTGAGGATAATCAAAACAAGAGTTTTAGAGTGACATCATATCTTGTTTGTTCAAGTTTCTATGGTAGCGAAGAAATTGATACTACTAAACTTAAAACAATTACAGATATAATTCTTTTCGGTATAGCTAGATTTGACGAGTCGGGTAAAGTGTATTTACAAGACATTGAGTTTAATGGCGAAACTGTTTCGGGTCAGGAAACACTTAATTGGATTGTATCAAAGGTGCAAGAGGCAAATCCAAACATAAATGTTTATTGTAACATTTTAGGCCCGGACGGTACTGACGAAAATGACAAAGAAGCAAGGCATAGTCAAGCTTTTATTGATAATGGAGAAACATTAGCGAACAACCTTACAAAATTTGTCAATGATAATAATTTTGACGGTATATTCTTTGACTACGAATATCCGTATCAAAAGAAAAGTAAAAAAGACTATTCAAAATTTTTAGTATTACTTGATTCTAAAATCGGTGAAAAGAAAATCGGCGTTGCTCTTTCTGGCTGGAATTGTGATTTAAGCAAAGATGCTATAAATGTTATTGACCAAGTTGAAATTATGTCGTATGACGATATGGGCAGTAGTATTCATTCTCCATTTGCATCTTATGGTGGTGCGCTTGCAGTTGAAACCTTCAAAAAGAATGGTTACGATTTGTCAAAGTGCGATTTAGGTCTTCCTTTCTACGGCAGAACACATAATGGCGAAGAAGCATGGCCATCGTATGCTCAACTTGCAGGGGATTTGAACAATAATCCATTTTTAAATAGAGTTTATAAATCATATATTACAAATGAGATTAGTGACACAATCTATACAAGTTTTAACGGTGTTCAAATGATTATGGATAAAACTGCATTTGCAAACGATATAGGACTTGGTGGCGTGATGATTTGGCATTACACTTGTGATGTGCCTTATGAAGATGAATTATCACTTTTCAAGGCAATTCAAACCTCACTTGCAACAAGAAAATAAACAATAAAAAAGCCGTGCTAAAAAGCACGGCTTAATTTTTTGTTTAAATTAAAGGGCAACTGCAATATCTCTTGTATCTCTTGCGATAGCAAGCTCTTCATTTGTAGGAAGAACATAAACTTTAACTTTTGAGTTAGCAGTTGAAAGTTCGCCTTCTTTACCTTTAACAAGTGTCTTGCCGATTTCGTTATCAATTTCAACACCAAGATATGTGAGTTCATTACAAACCTTATCACGAAGGTCATCAGCATTTTCACCGATACCACCTGTGAATACGATAGCATCAATACCGTCCATTGCAGCAGTAAATGCACCAATGTATTTCTTAATTTCATAAGCAAGAATATTTCTTGCAAGTGCACATTGTTCGTTACCTTCAGCAGCTGCAGCCTTAACATCACGGTCGTCTGATGAAAGACCTGAAACACCTAAGATACCTGACTTTTTGTTAAGCAATGTGTCCATTTCTTTAATTGAAAGGTTCTCTTTTTCCATAAGGAAAAGAACAACAGATGGGTCAATAGCACCACAACGAGTACCCATTGCAAGACCATCGAGTGGTGTAAGTCCCATTGTTGTATCAATTACTTTACCACCCTTGACAGCGGTAATTGAAGAACCATTACCGAGATGACAAGTAACAATCTTAAGGTCTTCAATGTTCTTGCCCATAACTTCTGCACATCTTGCACTTACGAATTTGTGTGATGTACCGTGGAAGCCATAACGACGAATTGAATGCTTCTTTGTGTATTCATAAGGAATAGGGAATGTGTATGCTTCAGCAGGCATTGTGCTGTGGAAAGTTGTATCAAATACTGCAACTTGTGGAACATCTTTACCAAAAAGTTCAATACTTGCATTGATGCCCATAATGTTTGCAGGGTTGTGAAGTGGTGCTAAGTCGCTAAGACTCTCAATACCAGCAACAACCTCGTCATTAATAAGAACGCTCTTGTTGAAAAGTGCGCCACCTTGAACAACACGATGACCAACAGCAGCGATTTCGCTAATATCGTCAATGACTTTGTATTCACCTTCAGTAAGAGCAGCTTTAACTGCAGCAAATGCTTCAGTATGATTGCTCATAGGTGCATTATACTCAACTTTTTTACCGTCAGGTGTTTTGAAACTGATACAAGCCTCTGGTGTACCAACTCTTTCACAAATACCTTTTGCAATAACACTTTCATCTGTCATATCAATAAGTTGATATTTAAGAGAAGAGCTACCTGCGTTAATAACAAGAATTTTCATTTTAATTCCTCCATTTAAAACATTTTTCTTGAAGTAAAATCAAATCTATATTATTATATACTTATATTAAAATAATTTCAAGATTATTTTAGTCAAAGAGGTGAAAATATGTCAATAATTGGAATAGTTTGTGAGTTTAATCCTTTTCACAATGGACACAAGCACTTAATTGATAGTGTGAAAAAAGAAAATGATATTGTTGTTGCTGTTATGAGTGGGAACTTTGTGCAAAGGGGAGAGCCTGCAATTTTCCCAAAGGATTTAAGAACAAGGGTGGCACTTGAAAATGGAGTTGATATTGTTCTTGAATTGCCATTTTTATATGCTACTGCATCTGCAGAGATTTTTGCTTTTAATGCAGTTAAAATCCTTAATTCATTTGGTTGTGATAAAATTGCTTTTGGTGCAGAAAATCCTGATTTAAATAAACTTAATTTAGCAGTTGAAATTATTTGTAATAATGCTTTTGACGAGAGAATTACAACTTATTTGACTGAGGGTATAAGCTATCCAACTGCAAGACAAAAAGCCTTTGACGATTATAACCTTGACTTTGACATATCAACACCTAATAACATTCTTGCAATTGAATATCTTAAAGCAATCAAAAAGCAAAACGCAAATATTGAACCAATCATTGTCAACAGAATTGGTGCAGGCTATAATGATAATTGTGCAGTTGACAGTATTGCATCTGCAACTCATATTAGAAGCCTAATTTATGATAAAAAAGAATTCGAAATATATGTTCCTGATAATTCAATAACTCTTTATGATGAATACTTGAACAGCGGTGTCTTTGTAGACCTTGAAAAATATAATTTATCTGCAATAACCTTGTTACGCTCAAAAATAAACAAGAATCTTTCAAATATTGCAAATATGTCAGAGGGACTGGAAAATAGAATACTTACTGAAATTAAAGCAAATTCAAATATTAACGACATTTTTGATAATGTTAAAACAAAAAGATTTACTCATTCAAGAATTAGACGAGCACTTGTTTCAACTATGTTTGAGGTTGAAAAAAAACATCTTGAAATTGAAGCGCCATATTGTCGTTTGCTTGGCTTCAATAAATATAAGGCTATACAAATGGGTGAACTTGCAAAAAACTCAAAAATGCCATTTGTTGTAAATTATTCTGATATTCAAAAGTTAAATGATGAAAATACAAATATAGTCTTTGATTTTGAAGAAAAATCTACTGATTTTTATAATCTTATTTTAGAAAAATCCTTCAAATGTGGCACAGAAAAAACAAGAGCTCCGATTAAAGTTTAGTTTTTGCAAGTTTTCTTGCAAAACTATTGCTTTTTAACAGCAAAAAAGGTATATTTATAGTTGTAATTTCAATTTCTTTTTTTCGGAGAAAAATATGAAGAATTTTATTTTGTCAAAGGTTGATTTAAGTAATAAACGACTTTCAAAAGGTCATAGAAAACTTGTTCAGTATATAACTGAAAATTATGATAAAGCTGCATTTATGACTGCTGCAAAGCTTGGTGAAAAAGTTGGCGTTAGTGAGTCAACCGTTGTTAGATTTGCAACAGAAATCGGTTTTAAGGGATACCCTGAACTTCAAAAAGAATTGCAACAAATGATTAAGTCAAAGCTTACTGCAGTTCAAAGAATGGAAGTTTCGAGTAATTTAATAGGTGAACAAGATGCTATTAAAAAAGTTTTGAATGGTGATATTGAGCTTATTAGAAAAACTCTTGAAAGTGTTTCTAATGATGAATTTTCAAAGGCTGTTGAAACAATAAATAATGCAAAAAGAATTTACATTCTTGGTGTAAGAAGTTCTGCAGCTTTGGCAAGTTTTTTATTTTTTTATTTAAATCCTGTTTTTGAAAATGTCGTTTTGGTTGATACATCAAGTGGAAGCGAAATGTTTGAGCATATGTTTAGAATTAGCGAAGATGATGTTTGTGTTGCCATAAGCTTTCCTCGTTACTCTAAACAAACAATTAATGCTTTAAGATTTGTAAATGACCGTGGTACAAAGATTATTGCTATAACTGATTCAGAAGATTCACCAATAGCAAATTATTCAGATATCTTGCTTGTTGCTAAAAGTGATATGGTGTCTGTTGTGGACTCCTTGGTTGCACCTTTAAGTCTTATAAATGCATTGATTGTTGCGGTTACATTTAGTAAGCGTGAAGATGTATATAGTAATTTTAATAAACTTGAAAGTATATGGGACGAATATCAGGTTTATGATAAATATGATGACGGTGTAGATAATGAGTAATAAAGTTATAGTAATAGGAGCAGGTGCAGCAGGTACAATGGCTGCTGGTACTGCTGCAAAAAATGGTGCAGATGTCTTGCTAATTGAAAGAAACGAAAAAATTGCCCGTAAAGTTATGATAACAGGCAAAGGCAGATGTAATGTTACAAATGCAGTTTCTGATGTGCAGGAGTTTATATCAAATATTCCTGGAAACGGTAGATTTTTATTTAGTGCTTTTTCAACTTTTAATTCAAATGATACAATGGAATTCTTTGAAAGCCTTGGCGTTGAGCTAAAGGTTGAGCGTGGAAATCGTGTTTTTCCTGTTAGTGATAAGGCAGTTGATATTGTTGATGCGCTTAATAAATTTATAACAAAAGCAGGCGTTAAAAGAAAAACAGAAAGAGTAGTTGACTTAATAGTTGAAGATAATAAGGTTATCGGAGTTAGAACAGATTGTGAAAATGAGTATTTTGCAGATTCTGTTATAATTGCAACAGGTGGTCTGTCTTATCCAAAAACAGGCTCAAGTGGTGATGGCTATAAGTTAGCAAAATCAGTTGGACACACTGTTACAACACTTCGCCCATCATTGTCAGCACTTGTGTGTCGTGAGGGAATTTGTAGCGAGTGTACGGGACTATCACTCAAAAATGTATCTTTAAGTGTAGTTGACACAAAAAAGAAAAAAGAAATATATTCTGATTTTGGTGAAATGCTTTTCACACATTTTGGCGTTTCAGGTCCAATGATTCTTTCTGCAAGTGCTCATTTAAGAGATTTAGAAAAAGAAAGATATGAGCTATATATTGACCTAAAACCTGCATTGTCAAAAGAAAAACTTGATGAGAGAATATTAAGAGATTTTAATGATAATAGCAACAAAACAGTTTCAAATATTCTTGCCTTACTTTTACCAAAATCATTGATTTTACCTGTGCTCAGACTTGCAAAAATTAAACCGTCTGAAAAGGCAAACCAAGTTACAAAAGAAATGCGAAAAAGTCTTGTTGATACAGTTAAAGCAATCAAATTAACTGTTATGGACTTTAATGATGTTTCTGAGGCTATTGTAACTTCAGGTGGAATAAAAGTTAGCGAAATTAACCCAAAAACAATGGAGAGCAAAATTTGTGATGGATTATATTTTGCAGGTGAGGTTGTTGACTGTGATGGTTACACGGGCGGCTTTAACTTGCAAATAGCTTTTTCAACCGGATATTTAGCTGGTTTAAATTCTTCAAGTAAATAAAAAATAGGAGATATATTTTATGATTAATGTAGCAATTGATGGTCCTGCAGGAGCAGGAAAAAGCACAGTAGCACGTGCTGCTGCAAAACAACTCGGTTATATTTATGTTGATACAGGTGCTCTTTATAGAGCAGTTGGCGTTTATGCTTTGCGTAAAAATGTTGTTACAACAGATGCAGAGGGCGTGGGAGCAATTTTAAGCGAAATTAAAGTTGAACTTAAATTTATTGATGGTGTTCAACATGTTTTCTTAAATGGAGAAGATGTTTCAACAGAAATCAGATTACCTGAAGCATCTATGGCAGCATCAAATGTTTCTGCAATTCCTGTTGTTAGAGCTTTCTTGTTTGATTTACAACAAAGCATAGCAGCAGAAAACAATTGCATTATGGATGGTCGTGATATCGGTACAGTTGTTCTTCCAAATGCTCAAGTTAAAATTTTCTTAACTGCCGACCCTGAAGAACGTGCAATGCGTAGATTTAAAGAACTTCAAGAAAAGGGTAGCACTGTTACATTTAAAGAAGTACTTGACGATTTGTTAGTTCGTGATTATAACGATTCTCATCGTGAAATCGCACCACTTAAACCTGCAGAGGATTCAGTTGTAATAAATACAACAGGATATACTCTTGAAGAGTCAATTGAAAAAATTGTTAATACAATTAAGGAGAAAGTATAATGACACCAAAAGTAAAGTTTGATTATTCATCATACGAAAATCGTAAAATGATGGACAAAATCAGACCTGTTGGTAATCTTTTCTGTAAAACATACTATAAAGTTGAGTTTGAGGGCGTTGAAAATATTGACAGAAAAGATGGCTTTATTATAGCTCCAAACCACGTTTCTGAATTCGACCCATTATTTATTGCAATGGCATCAAAAAGAAGATTTTTTTATATAGCCAAATATGAATTGTTTAAAAATCCGATTTTATGCAATGCAATTACATCATTAAATGGTTTTCCCATTGTCCGTGGAAAAGGTGACATGAACGCCATAAATCATGCTATTGAGCTTATTCGCCGTGGAGAAACTTTATGTATTTTCCCTGAAGGTACACGCTCACCTGATGGCTCACCAAAAGAAGCAAAATCAGGTGTTGGATACATAGCACGATATACAGGTGCAGACATTATTCCTACTGCAATTTATATGGAAAACAAAGACAAAAGAGGCTCAAAAGTAATTGTTAAATTTGGCAAAGCTATTGAGTATTCTTCAATGGGCTTTACTGATAATGGTAAAACAAGTGAAAATAAAAGAGTTGCAAAAAAGGTTATGGATGAAATAAAAATTCTTTGGGAGGAATGTAAGTGCAGATAACTCTTGCAAAATCAGCAGGATTTTGTTTTGGCGTAAATAGAGCTGTAAATATGCTTTACGACCTTGTTGATAAAGGCGTAAATGTTTGCACATTAGGTCCTATTATTCACAATCCTCAGGTTATTGAAAACCTAGAACAAAAAGGTGTCGATATTATTGATGATATTAAAGATACAATTTTGAATAAAAAAGTTGTTATCCGTACTCATGGCGTTGAAAAATCAATTCTTGAGTATTGTCAAAACAACAATCTTGATTATATTGATGCTACTTGTCCTTTTGTAAAAAAAATCCATAAAATTGTAAAAGAAAATTCAAATGATGACTTGCCTGTGCTTATTGCAGGTGATAAAAATCACCCTGAAGTCATTGGTATCAAAAGCTACTGTAATGGTGAATGTTATGTGTTTAATTCTTTAGAGGATTTAGACGATATCTTTGAAAAGGTAAGTTTTTCAACAGAAAAACCATTTATTGTTGTTTCACAGACAACTTTTAGCACAAAAGAGTGGAAAAAATGTGTAAAAAAAATAAATTTACTCTATACAAATGCAATAATTTTTGATACAATATGTAGTGCGACCGAAGAAAGACAAGCTGAGGCTTTGTTGTTATCACAAAAAAATGATATGATGATAATAATCGGAGGCAGAACAAGTTCAAACACAGCAAAACTAAAAAAAGTGTGTGAACAAAATTGCTTGACTTATTTGATTGAAACTGCAAAAGAACTTTTGGACATAGACTTTTGTGGAATCAACTCAATAGGCGTTACTGCAGGTGCATCAACACCTGATAGTATAATTAAGGAGGTACTAAAAACCATGTCCGAACTTTTTGAAAATGTAAACACAATTAATAAGGAGGAGACCGAAAGCTGGGAGCAGATGCTTGAGGAATCATTAAATAATATGAATTCCGACCAAAACGTTGTCGGAACTGTTGTTGGATTTACTGCTACTGAAATTCAAGTTGAAATTGCTGGCAGAAAGCAAACAGGCTATGTTTCTTTTGACGATTATAGTGATGACCCATCAGCAAATCCAAAGGCAGAACTTAAAATCGGTGATGAAATTAAGCTTCGCATTATGAAGACTAATGATAGTGAAGGCACAATTAAGCTTTCAAAGAAGCTTTATGACCGTGGTGCTATCTGGAGTAGCGTTGAAGCAGATGATACAGTTCGTGAAGGTAAAGTTACTGGTATTGCTACAAATAAGAGTGGCGCTTCAGTAGGCGTTTATGTTCAAGACGGTGCATTAAAAGTATTCATTCCTGCATCACAAGCTAAAGTTAGAAAGAACGATTCACTTGAAGACCTTGTAAAGACAACTGTTCAATACAAGATTATTGAAGTAAATAACTTTAAGAGACAAATTATCGGTTCAATCAGAGTAGTAGCAACTTCTGCTCGTAAAGAAGCTGAAGAAGCATTCTGGGCAAATGCTGCAGAAGGTAATGTATACACAGGTACTGTTAGAAGCCTTACAAACTATGGTGCATTTGTTGACCTTGGTGGCGTTGATGGTATGGTACATATTTCTGAACTTTCATGGCAAAGAATTAAGCACCCATCAGCAGTTGTAAGCGTTGGCGATACAGTTGAGGTTTACATTAAAGAACTTGACAGAGAAAACAAGAAAATTTCTCTTGGCTATAAGAAAGTTGAAGATAATCCTTGGGAAGTTCTCAAGCGTGATTATCCAGTTGATAGTGAAGTTGATGCTAAGATTGTTAGCCTTACATCTTTTGGTGCTTTTGCTCAAATCATTCCTGGCGTTGATGGTCTTGTTCACATTTCACAAATTGCTCACAAACACATTGGCACACCTGCAGAAGTTCTTAAGGTTGGTGATGTTGTTAAAGCAAAGATTATGGAAATTGACTTCGATAAGAAGAGAGTTAGCCTTTCAATCAAAGCTCTTATCGACCCACCTGTAGTTGAAGAAGCACCTGTAGTTGAAGAAGCAGCTGCTGAAGCTCCAGTTGAAGAATAATTAATTCGGCATTTAGGCCGTAACAGAAATTTTACAGGTCAGATGATGCTAAGACACCGTCTGACCTATTTTTTTTGAGGTGAATTTTATGAAAAAAAGTTTGTCATTGTTATCTGGTGTTACTGCACTTGGTGCAGCAGTAGGTGGCGGGATTTTATATTTAAAGAAAAAGGATATATGTCCTCGTTGTGAAGTGAAAAAAGCACTTGCAAAAACTAAAATTCATTATACA
>JAZNWZ010000123.1:0-3024 GCA_045593645.1 Candidatus Fimenecus sp.
CTGTTTGAACGTCTGTGTGAGTGAGAAACCTTGATGCCGAAAGCAACGTCTTTACCACAATATTCGCATTTTGCCATTTTATAGGCACCTCCTTATATCACGGGGATAAATAATCAAATTACAACAAGAGACATTGTAACAGAAACTAATTCAAATTGCAAGTGTTTTTATGAAAATAATTTTAAATAAAATATAAAAAAGTTCTTGCAATATTAGAAGAAATAATATATAATACTATCAAACGAACATTTGTGCGATAGCGAGGTATAAAAAATGGCAGATAAATCAAAAGCATTAGAAACTGCATTATTGCAAATTGAAAAGAATTATGGTAAAGGCGCTATTATGCGACTTGGTGAAAATAGTGCACTTAATGTTGAGGCAATTTCAACAGGCTCAATTTCACTTGATGCAGCAACCGGTATCGGTGGTCTTCCAAAAGGCAGAATTGTTGAGGTTTATGGACCAGAATCATCAGGTAAAACAACTCTTGCTTTACAAGTAGTGGCAGAGTGTCAAAAAAATGGTGGTGAAGCAGCATTTATTGATGCTGAACACGCTCTTGACCCTGAATATGCTCAAAATTTAGGTGTTGATGTTAATTCACTTCTCGTTTCTCAACCTGATAATGGTGAACAAGCACTTGAAATTGCAGAGGCACTTGCTCGTTCAGGTGCTATTGATGTAATTGTTGTTGACTCTGTTGCGGCACTTGTACCAAGAGCAGAAATTGAAGGGGATATGGGTGATAGCCACGTTGGTCTTCACGCTCGTCTTATGAGCCAAGCTCTTCGTAAACTTGCAGGTGTAATCAATAAATCAAATACTCTCGTTATTTTCATTAACCAACTTCGTGAAAAGGTTGGTGTAATTTACGGTAATCCTGAAGTTACAACAGGTGGCCGTGCGCTTAAATTCTATGCTTCTGTTAGAATTGATGTTCGTAAAACAGAACAACTTAAAGGTGCATCAAACGAATTTATCGGCTCAAGAACAAGAGCAAAAATTGTTAAAAACAAGGTTGCTCCTCCATTTAAAGAGGCAGAGTTTGATATTATGTATGGTGAGGGCATCTCAAAGATTGGTGAAATTGTTGACCTTGGCGTTAAGTTTGATATTATCAAAAAGAGTGGCGCTTGGTTTTATTATGGTGAAGACCGTCTTGGCCAAGGCAGAGAAAATGTAAAAATTCTCTTTAAACAACAACCTGAGCTTGCAGATGAGATTGAAGCAAAAATCCGTGCAAAGCTTAAAGAAACAATGGATGCAAAGAAAAACGCACCTGCTCCTGTTTCACAACCTGAGCTTGTAAAAGTACCAACAACAAAGGCAGCAGCAAGAGCGAAGCTTGATATTGCTGTTGATGATGACGAATGAAATTAACTGTTACTCAAGGTAAGAATAACAAAATTCACATTCACATTGACGGTGAGTATCGTGCAACTGTTGATAGTGATTATTGGTATTCTGAAAAGTACAAAAACATTAAAGATATAAACGAAGAAGAACTGACCGAGTTATTAAACGCGGTCAGTTTTCGTCGTGCCTATAACAAAGGGCTTGATTTTCTCTCTCGTCGTCCTTATGGCACAAAAGAGCTTATTAAAAAACTTTGTGAAAAGGGACATGAAAAAGAGTCTGCTGAAAAAGCGTGTGAAAGACTCACAGAGTTAGGTCTTTTAAATGATGAAGAATATGCACGAATTTTATCAAATGAGCTTTATGAGAGAAAAGGCTATGGTATAAAAAGAGTTTATCAAGAGTTGTTTTTTAGAGGAATTGACAGAGAAATAGCACAAAATGCAGTCGATTCTCTTGACAATGATACCCAAAATCGTATTATAATATTAGTCAAGAAAAAATATATGAATAAGCTTAATGACGAAAAAGGCAAAAAAAGAACAATTGATGCTCTTTTAAGATTGGGTTATTCTTATGCAGATATTAAATCTGCACTCTTAACTTTGACAGAATTAGGGGACGATTACAATGAGTAAAGCTAAAAAAATAGGTATGATATCACTTGGTTGCCCAAAAAATCAAGTAGATGCTGAAATTATGCTTGCCCGTCTTAAAGAAGATGGCTTTAAAATTGTAAATGACTCTTATGATGCAGACTTAATTATTGTAAACACCTGTGGCTTTATTGAAAGTGCAAAGGCAGAATCTATTGAAAATATTCTCGATATGGTTTCAGTTAAAGAAGAAAATCCAGACCTTAAGGTTTTGGTTACAGGTTGTTTATCTGAACGTTATCAAAAGGATATTTTTGAAGAAATACCTGAGGTTGACGGTGTAATCGGCATTGGTGCTAATGCAGATATATGTGAAATCTGTCATAGAATTCTTGATGGTGAAGAAGTAAGTGAATTCCCTCCAAAAGAAAACCTTAAAATTGAAGGGGACAGAATTTTAACAACACCACCTTATACTGCATATATTAAGATTGCAGAAGGTTGCTCAAATCACTGTACTTACTGTGCAATTCCTGAAATTCGTGGCCCATTCAGAAGCAGGCCTTCTGAAAGTATTCTTGAAGAAGCAAAAAAACTTGCAGATAATGGGGTTAAAGAGTTGGTTGTTGTCGCTCAAGACACAACTCGATATGGTGAAGATTTATATGGTAAAAATGCGCTTGTCCCACTTTTAAAAGCAATATCAAAGGTTGATGGTATTGAGTGGATTAGACTTTTATATCTTTATCCTGAAAGAATTGATGATGCACTTATTGATGAAATAGCAAATAATGATAAAATCGTAAAATATATGGACATTCCGTTACAGCATTGTAACGAAAGAGTGTTAAAACGAATGAACAGACACGGCAATCGTGAAACTTTAACTGCTCTTATTAATAATATTCGTGAAAAGGTTGAAGGGGTTACAATAAGAACAACATTTATTGCAGGCTTCCCTGGTGAAACTGAAGAAGAGTTTAATGAGCTTTGCGAATTTGTTGAAGAAATGCGATTTGAAAGAATGGGTTGCTTTGCATATTCTGAAGAAGAGGGCACACCTGCTGCA
>JAZNWZ010000124.1:0-22049 GCA_045593645.1 Candidatus Fimenecus sp.
AACGACAGATTTTTACCCGATAAAGCCATTGACCTTCTTGATGAGGCTTGCACTTGTGCAAACCTTCGCAACGTTGCTATAAGTGATTATCAGAAGCTTATGGCAAAAATTGAAGATTTAAACGAGCGTCAGGAAGAATTACTTGATACAACTGCTGAAGAAGGTCCTGATTATGAAGCAATTTCGAATCTCAAAGCAGAAAAAATTGCTCTTGAAAAAGAAGCAGCTCAGGTTAAAATCAAAGCTGATGATAACGATGTTACCGAGGAAGATATTGCCAGAGTTATTAATCTATGGACAGGTATTCCAACTTCTAAAATTATCGAAAATGATATGAGAAAGCTTTCGGGTCTTGAAAGCAAGCTTAAGCAGAGAATTATCGGTCAGGATGAAGCAATTGAGGTTCTTGCCGCTGCTATCAGAAGAAGCAGAGTTCAGATTTCTGCTGTAAGAAAACCTGCATCTTTCATTTTTGTTGGTCCAACAGGTGTTGGTAAAACAGAGCTTGTTAAACAGCTTTCAATGGAACTTTTTGATACACCTGAAACACTTATTCGTCTTGATATGAGTGAGTTTATGGAGAAACACTCAGTTTCTCGTCTTATTGGCTCACCACCTGGATATGTAGGTTATGATGAGGCAGGTCAACTTACTGAAAAGGTAAGAAGAAAACCATATTCAATAATTCTCTTTGATGAAATTGAAAAAGCTCATCCTGATGTTATGAATATTCTTCTTCAAATCCTTGATGAAGGCAAAACAAATGATGCTCATGGCAGAACAGTTAGCTTTGCAAATACAGTTATTATTATGACTTCAAATGCAGGCAGTCAAAAGGCTGAAACATCATTGGGCTTTGGCAAAACAGAAAAAGACATTTCAAAAGAAAAGGTTCTTAAGGCTTTAGGCGAGTTTTTACGTCCTGAGTTTATTGGCAGAGTTGATGAAATTGTAGTCTTTAACCCACTTTCAAAAGAGAATTACGAGAGCATTGCTCTTTTAATGCTTAATGAGATTAAAACTGTTCTTAAGGATAAAGGCATTTCACTTGAAATTGATGAAAAAGCACCTGCAACAATTGTTGAAAAAATGAGTGGTAACGCTCGCGGTGCAAGAGAACTTCGTAACGTAATTCGTAGAAATATCGAAGATAAAATATCAACTCTTATGATTGATAATCTTGGCACAATAATCAACAAAATTTCAATTTCAAAAGATTTAGACGTGTCTTTTGAATAAAAAAATAAAGGTGGGAGCTTGCTCCCACCATATTTATATGGGGGAAATATTATGGATTTTGCAACACCAGCAAAAAGCCAATGGGGAAAATATATATTTTGTTATTTTGTCGGCAATAAACCTGAAGAAGAGCGTATTCATTTTGCCGTAAGTGAAGATGGATATAACTTCAAAGCACTTAATAACAACGAGCCGATGATTATTCAAACAAAGGGCAAAAAATGTGTTAGAGACCCATATATTTTCAAGGGCCAAGATGATTTTTATTACATAGTGGGAACTGATATGAAATGCGAAGAAGGATGGCTTTCAAACCACTCACTTGTTACTTGGAAATCAAAAGATTTAATCACTTGGACAGATGAAACAATAATTGATATAAGAGATTTTGATGGCGATTTTAAAACAACAACAAGAGCATGGGCACCACAGGTGATGTGGGACGAGCAAAAGCAAAAATATATGTTTTATTGGGCCCATTCTGATGAGAAAAATGATGTTGCACAAATGTATTATGCTTATTCAGATGATATGAAGACAATCACAGAGCCAAAGCCCATGTATGTTCGTCCTGGAATTCAAACTATTGATGGTGATATTGGCTACAATAAAAAAACAGGTGAGTATTATCTCTATTTTAAGCATGATGAAGACCAGACAATAGCCTATGTAAAATCAAAAAAGCTCAATGGACCTTATAACGAGCCTTGTGAAGTTGTTTCATTGGCAAAAACCGGAGTAGAGGGCAGTGAAATTTACAATATCAATGGTACTGATACTTGGGTTATGGTAATGGATGAATATGGCACCGATAGATTTTTTATGCAACAAACAACTGACTTCGAAAACTTTAAAGTAATAAAAAGTGAAGATTATAGTATGAGTTTTAATCCACGACATGGCTCAATCTGTGCAATAACTGATGAAGAATACCAAAAATTATTGGTTAGATTTTTGCTAAAATAGTATGCTTTTTATTGACATCAACAATTTAATGTGCTAAACTTGATTTATCCAAATATGGTGAGGAGGATTATTATGTTTTGTAAAAATTGTGGTGCTCAAATGCAACCTAACCAAGCAATTTGCCTTAATTGTGGAGTAAAAACAGGAGAGGGTACTGCTTTCTGTGCTAACTGTGGTCAACCAGTAGCTCCTGGTGCAGCAGTTTGCTTAAGCTGTGGCGTTGCAACAACAAACGCTAACGCTCAATACCTTGGTGGTAAAGATAAGCTTGTTATGGCTCTTATCTGCTTCTTCCTTGGTGGTTTAGGTATCCATAACTTTATGATGGGCGAAACAAAGAAAGGTATTTGCAAAATTGTTGCATCTTGCCTTTGCGGACTTGGTGGAATTCTTGCACTTATCGACTTCATTAAGATTCTTACAGATAAGTATGAAGTAAACCCAGACGCAATGTTCTAATTTTATACACATAAGGGCTGTGGTTGTTCTGCAGCCCTTTTTGTTTTGTTTTAAAAGCACAAAAAAGCAATATAAAAGGAGTAAATTATTTGCATATATTTTTTAAAAACTTTAAAAAACTTATTGACAAAGAATTGCCCTTATGTTAAAATATCATTCGTCCGCGAGATGCGGGTGTAGTTCAATGGTAGAATCCCAGCCTTCCAAGCTGGTCGTGTGGGTTCGATTCCCATCACCCGCTCCATATGCGCTGATAGCTCAGTTGGATAGAGCATCTGCCTTCTAAGCAGAGGGTCGGGGGTTCGAATCCCTTTCAGCGTGCCAAATCAGCGTAGGAAGGTTTACTTTTTGCGCTGAGTATATATGGTGGGTATAGCTTAGTTGGTTAAAGCGCCAGTTTGTGGCACTGGAGACCATCGGTTCGAATCCGATTATCCACCCCACCAACATTGAGGCTCCGTTCCCCAAACGGAGTTTCAATAAAACAATTAAATATTGGGGTGTCGTCAAGCGGTAAGACACAGCACTTTGACTGCTGCATTCGTAGGTTCGAATCCTGCCACCCCAGCCAAAAGAAAATCCGTTCACGAAGTGGACGGATTTTCTTTTGTATTATTAATTATTCAATATTCATCATTCGTTATTCATTTATTCAGAACAGATTAAAAAATAAAGAATAATATCTTTGCTTGGATAAGAGAAATATAATTTTTATTACCCCAACATTAAATCTAATAGCATCATAGTTGAAAAGCCAAGAATAATTCCTGTTGTTGCAAAATACGGTTGTGCTTGTTGATTTTTCTGACATTCTGGTATTAACTCATGTACTGCGACTAATATCATTGCACCTGCTGCAAATGAAAGAGCATAAGGTAAAATTGATTCAACATATACAACAAGCATTGCACCTAAAACTCCGGCAATAGGTTCTACCATAGCAGATGCTTGACCAAATAAGAAACACTTTTTTCTTGAGTAGCCTTCACGCCTTAAAGGAACAGACACTGCCGCCCCTTCAGGAAAATTCTGCAAACCAATTCCAATTGCAACAAGAATTGCTCCCATCAAACTTTCTGCACTATATCCGTTTTTTTGTAATGCACCAAAAGCGACTCCAACTGCCAATCCTTCAGGTATGTTGTGTAGTGTAATAGAAAGAATTAGCATTATAATTCGATGTAATTGTTCATTGGGCTCTTTTGAGGTGGAGTCTGCTTTTCGTCTTGCAAAAGAAACAACTTTGTCTGATATCCACATAAATAAAGCACCAAATAAAAATCCAACTGTTGCTACTAAATATGCAGGTGTGCTCAATGTAGTTTCAGCTCGTTCAATGGCTGGTTGAAGCAAAGACCAAAAGCTTGCTGCAATCATAACACCCGATGCAAATCCAAGCATAATATTTAAATTCTTTTGATTAGGTGATTTGAAAAAGACAACAGTAGCCGCACCTAAGGCAGTAACGAACCAAGTACCGAGCGTGGCTACTAATGCCATTATGACATAAGAATTCATAAAATACCTCCTAATAACTATTATATTTTTTATAGTTTTTAGGGTTCATTATTTTACAAATATTTATTGATAAATAGCATTCTTTTTGATATTATAAGAGTAGTAGGTGATATTATGAAAGTTGTAATTTTAACTGCTTTGGGTGTAGGCTTTGCTACTGTTTTTGGAAGTTTTATAGGTTTTGCACTTAAAAAGATTTCACATAAATTTAATGACATTGTTTTAAGTTTTGCTGCAGGAATAATGCTTGCTGCTGCAGTTTTAGGACTTATAATCCCTGCAGTTGCAAGTGTAGAGGGTATTGGTGGCTTGGCAGTTGTTGTCTTTGGTGTTTTATCAGGCGCTTTGTTTTTAAGCGTTATGGATAGAGTTGTGCCACATCTTCACCATTTAACTGGGGCAGACACCGAAAAGCACGAGCATATACAAAATTTAAATCGTGTTTTACTTTTTGTTTTTGCAATAGGAATTCATAATCTGCCTGAGGGTATTGCAGCAGGTGTAAGTTTTGGTACAGGCAATATTGCTGATGCCATAACAGTTGCAAGTGGTATTGCTCTTCAAAATATTCCTGAAGGTATGGTGATTATTGCACCAATGCTTAATGCAGGAATTAAAAAAAGACGAGCATTTATAATCGCTTTGTGCACAGGACTTGTAGAAGTTGTCGGTACAATGATAGGTTACTTTGTAGTTAATATTTCAGTTGTAATATTGCCATTTGCACTTGCATTTGCAGGTGGTACAATGCTTTATGTAATAAGTGATGAAATGATACCTGAAACTCATTCACACGGTTTTGAAAAAAGTGCAACATTCTCGTTGCTTATAGGCTTTTGTGTAATGCTTATAATGGATTTTTTGTTATAGGACTTGCAAAAAAATAACACCTTTCGAATATAGTTTCGAGAGGTGTTTTTTTATGTTACTTTCAGTATTACAAGGACTTTCAACCAATATTTTATATTTTATTCTTCATCTTTCAACAAACAGTTCATTTCCAAAACCATTAACTGCAAAAGAAGAACAAGAAGAGTTTATAAAATTCCATAAAAATGGTGATATCGATGCAAGAAATCGACTTGTAAATCATAATATGCGACTTGTTGCTCATATTATCAAAAAATATTATGCAGGAGTGTCTGACCAAGACGATATTATTTCAATAGGCACAATAGGGCTTATAAAAGCCATAAATACCTTTGATTATACAAAGGGTACTCGACTTGCAACCTATGCTTCAAGGTGTATTGAAAATGAGATTTTTATGAGTTTTAGAACAAGAAAGAAAAATTCAGTTGAAATATCTATGAATGAGCCTATTGATGTTGATAACGAGGGCAACCCTTTAACCTTTTGCGATATAATTTATAGTGAAGAATCTGTCTTTGACCAAGTTGATACAAAAATAAAAATTGAGCAGCTTTATGAGTATATGAAAACCATAAAAGACCAAAGAAAAAAGCAGATTTTAATAATGAGATATGGCCTTTACGGTACTGACCCAATGACACAAATCGAAGTGGCAAAAAAGTTGGGGATTTCACGCTCTTATGTATCACGAATAGAAACAAAAGCAATCAAAGAATTAAAGGAGTTTTTTGAGGTATAATTTTACAATATTATTGAAAAACAATGTGCAGTTTGATATAATAAAATGAATAATTATACAGAGGTAGATTTATGAGCAAAGTTACAGAAAAAATGTATGATTTATTAGGCGTGTGGGGACCTTATTCAAAAAAATACAGTGGTATTTCAAGAATAGTTGACCATAAAACTGAAGGTGGAGTTCGTTTTGACTGTGTAGTAAGTCCTGCAATAGAAAATGCAGACTCACGTGTGCCAAATGTTACTGTACCTGTTGGTGTTCACCCTTGGGAAGCAAAATCAGACTATTCATTCTATTCATATCGTTACGATTTAGAATGGAAAGATAAGGTTTATGCCGATGTTTCATTCACAAAACTTAATAGTGATAGTGTCCTTGTCCGTACAGAGTTTGTGAATAATACGGACATTATGCAAATCTGCCTTTTAAATCTTTTTTCTGCTATTGAATATCCAAATGTTTATGCTACTTTGCCAATATTACCTGAAAAAAGCTTGTTTATTAAAGCAAATGATTATGTAACTTATGACTATAACACAACTCGTCCTTGGGATAGCCAAGTTATTGATGCTATGTTTAAAGGTGAGTTTTTTGACGATGCATTTACTTATCATCGTGGACTTGGTGATAGAGATTGCAATCGTTATATTTTACCTAAATGCCCACGATTAGGTGAAGAAGCAGGGGATAAAATTACATATACCTTTGATGCATCTTACTTTGAAAATCCTGTTCTTCATATTCGTTATAAAACAACTTCAAATAGTGATAGCCATTGGAGCTTAAATGGTGAAGACATTGTATTCCCATCTGCAGAAAATATGGGAATAATCACAACTGAGTTAAAAGATAAAAACAATATAACACTCATTTCAAAAGGAATGGGTGGAATTGAGTTTGACTTTTTTGCAGTAACTGAAAATGGCGAAAAAGTGGATGTTGAAACTAAAAAGCATAACTTCTATCCTGAAATTTATGTTAATGATGAAAACGGCAAGCTTGTTTCATATAAATATGATGGCGTTGACGGAAAGTTTTATGTAAAAACATTTAACAATTCAACTCGTTGTCGTGATTTTAACACTGGCTGCCTTGAAGATAGTCCAACTGCTCGTATTTCTCAACCCGACGAAAGCTTCCAAAATATGCTTGAAACATTTTCAGGCTCTTTCTCTGAAAAGCATAGCGACGAGGGCTTTTATCACAATACAGTTGTTCACACTCTTTATGTGAAACCACACACAACACATATTGAATATGCTGTATTGTCGTTTGGTGAAACAGAGTATAAAACAGTTGAAGAATATGAGAATATTTACAAAGAAGCATATAATTCACTTGAAAAGTTTGACCTTAACAGTGCAGGTGAAACTTATGAGTTTTCAAATAGAATTCTTCGTGCAACAGTATTTCAAAATACTGTTTACCCACTTTACAGACATGGCGAATATGTAGTGCATCATACACCTGGCAAGCGATGGGACTCATTCTATACATGGGACTCAGGCTTTATAGGTCTTGATATGCTTGAGTTTGCTCCAAAAATTGCAGACTATATTCTCGACACATATTTAAGTGATAAAGATAATAAAGACTGGGCATTTCTCTTGCATGGCTCACCAGTGCCAGTGCATATTTATCAATATCTTGAAATGCTCAAAAGAGAAAATGATAAAACAAAGCTTCTCAAATATTATGACAGGGTAAAAATGTTTTATGATTTTCTTGCAGGTAAGATAAACGGCTCAACTACAGCAAAGTTTAATAGTGGACTTACAACTACATTTGACTATTTTTATAATTGTAGTGGTATGGACGATTTACCACCACAAAAGGCTATGTATGCAGAGAAAAAGCAAAAGCTTATGACACCTGTTATTTCATCTTCACAAGTAATTCGTTGTGCAAAAATTCTTTATATGGTCGCAGATATGCTCAATAAAGAAAAGGACAAAGCAACATATCTTGAAGATATTGAAAGAGTTTCTAATGCTCTTCAAAAATACTCTTGGGATGAAGATTGTGGTTATTTCTCTTATGTTATTCATAATGAAAATGGACAAGCAGTAGCACAATATAGAAATGCTCAAGGTGAAAACCTTAATAAAACTATGGATGGCATTTATCCGATTATTGCAGGTGCGGTAACAAAAGGACAAAGGGATAGAATTCTTGCTCATTTAAAGAGTGATGACGAAATGTTTAGCCCTGTTGGTATTAGTGCTGTTGATAAAACTGCATCATACTATATAACAAATGGCTATTGGAATGGTAATGTTTGGCTTTCTCATCAATGGTTTGTATGGAAAACTATGCTTGACCTTGGTGAAACAGATTTTGCTTATAGAATTGCAAAAACTGCTCTTGATGCTTGGAAAAGAGAAGTAGAATATTCATATTACACATTCGAAATGCTTAATATAACATCTGGCCGTGGCGGTTGGTTCCATAATTTTGGTGGACTTTCAACACCAATCAATATTTGGACAAATGCTTATTTTAAAGCAGGTACGTTCTCAACCGGACTTGACATTATGGTTGTTAAAAATAACTTTAATAGTGATAAAACACAATTTAATGCAGAGATTAAATATTACGGTAACAATGATAAATACTCTGTAATTGTTGTACTTGACGATAAGTATGATTACAGTGTAAATGTTAATGGTGAAAATGGTATCTTTTTAACTCGTGAAAAGGGTACAGTTGAAATTACTCTTGATGGCACAGTTAAAAATGCAAAAATCGAAGTTTTTAAAGCTTAACTTGTATAATCTTCAATAATTAGTTGCAATTCTTCTTGTGTTTCTACCTTGATGCCTTCCTTTAAGGTCACTTGGTCTTTTTGAGGTAGGGTAGAGACATAAGAATCATAAATTTTAACGGGAGTTTTATCATCATTAATAAAAACTGCAATTTGTCCGTTATATTCGGACACAATATAGTAAGAGATGTTTGTTGTGGTTTCTTCTTTTGACGGTTTTTTTCCCATTTGCTTTTTAGAAAATAGCAGAGCAACCACTAAAAAAGCCGTTAAAAATGCAAAAATTATTTTAAAAATCTGTTTAGTCATAACAAAAACTCCTAATAGCATTTAATTTATTTTTAACAAATAATTACAAATTATTAAATTTTATAAAAAGACTAAACATTTTCAAACTTTTGTGCTATAATAAATAAAATAAACTGGATAAATGTGTTAATTTATTTCTTTTATAATTTTTAACGGAGGAAAAATATGAGAAAAAAGACCTCTAATAAAAAACAGAAAAGCAAAGCATTTAAAATCTTCAAAGGGTTCTTTTGGAGTTTTTTAGCTGTTGGTTTCACTTGTCTTTTAATCGGACTTTCCGTTGGTGGTTTTGTTCTTAACGACATTATTTCAACCGTTAACGGTGAACGATTGATTGACCTTGATTTCTATAAAGAAAATCAAGACCAAACAACAATTGTCTATGCTTATGATGATGCAGGTTCGGCTATTGAGCTTGTACGACTTCATGGTGAAGAAAATCGTGTTTGGGTAAGTAGTGAAAATATGTCCCCATGGATAGGCAAAGCTTTTATTGCTATTGAAGATAAGCGCTTCTATGAACATGAAGGTGTTGACTGGTATGGTACAGTGCTTGGTGTTGCAAAGTCAGGCTTCAAGCGTGGTGCTTCAACAATTACTCAACAGCTTATCAAAAACCTTACAGGTGAAAACGGAAGAACTGTTAACAGAAAATACAATGAGATTTTAACTGCTTTAAACTTGGAAAAGCATTATGATAAAGAAGTTATTCTTGAAGCATATCTTAATACAATTTATTTGAGCCACGGTTGTTATGGTGTTAAAACTGCAGCAGAAACATATTTTGGTAAAGACATTGCAGACCTTAATTTGGCAGAGTGTGCAGCAATTGCAGGTATTACTCAATATCCTGGTAAATTTGACCCTCTTTGGAATCCAAAAGCAAATAAAGAACGTCAAGAATATTGCCTTAGAAATATGCTTGAACAAGGAATGATTAATCAAGCTCAATATGACGAGGCAATGGCATATAAACTTATTTTCACAAATAGCCCTGAATATGTTGCTGAAGAAGATACTGAAGAAGATGAACAATCAAAGCAAACAGAAATTCAAAGCTATTATGTTGACTATGTTATCGACACTGTTCTCAGAGACCTTAAAGCACAAGGCTATTCACATTATGAAGCAAATAAAATGTTGTATTCAGGTGGCCTTCGTATCTACACAGCAGTAGATTTAGATATTCAAGAAATTGCAGAAGATGTATATGTTAATCGTGTAAGTTTCCCAGACGAAGTCGTTTTAGACCCTAATGAACAAGCACAATCTGCAATTACAATTATGGACTATAGTGGTAGAGTTGTTGCCATTGTAGGTGGTGCAGGCGAAAAGACAGAAAATCGTTCTATTAACCGTGCATCATCTGCTAAACGACCACCAGGTTCTTCAATTAAACCAATCAGTATTTATGCACCTGGTATTGAAGAAAACTATATTCACTGGTCATCTAAAATTGAAAACTATGGTATTTTGTGGAAGGGCAAGAGATGGCCTGTAAACTATGACGGTAGCCAAGCAGCAGGAACATACACAACTGTTAGAAACGCTCTTGCATGGTCATTGAATACTGTTCCTGCACAAATCTTAACTCAAATGGGATTTGTTACAAGCTTTGATTATCTTACAAATAATTTCCACATTTCAACACTGGATAGCACTATTGATGCTTATTCACCATCTGCACTTGCAACAGGTGGTACACATACTGGTGTTACAACACTTGAAATGGCTGCAGCCTTTGCAACATTTGGTAATGGTGGTAAGTATTATAAGCCATATTGCTATTATAAAGTTACAAATAGCACAGGTGATGAAATTATCTTAGAAAACAATACAGAAAAATATGAACAGGTAATCTCACCTGAAACATCATATATTATGAATCAACTTATGAGAACAGTTGTTAAGCGTGAAACTGTTGGTGATAGAGTTGTTCGTGGTACTGCTTATGGCTATGGTGTAAAAGGCTTTACAACATTTGCAAAAACTGGTACAACAACAAACTACTTTGACCGTTGGTGTGTTGCAGGTACACCTCATTATGTTGCAGCTGTTTGGTTCGGCTATGACTATAATAAAGAAATTGACCCTGCAACAAATCCTGCAGCAGTATTGTTTAAAACTGTTATGGATAGAGTTCATGAAGGCTTAGAGCCAAAAGAGTTTGACGATTATAATGCAAAAGTATCTGAACATAGATATTGTACAAAGTCAGGTATGCTGGCAACAGAGTTTTGTACTTCAACCTCAAAGGGTTGGTATAAGAATGACTTTATCCCTTCAAGATGTACTGAATGTCAAGCGGTAGAGGAACCGGAAAATCCTGAAAATCCAGACAATCCTGATAATCCAGAAAATCCTGATAATCCGGCACCACCAGAAACTCCTGATGTTCCACCGGTAGACCCTGCTCAGCCTGCAACAGTACGAGACGACGATGACGATGAATAGAAAAAAGTAGCCTATCCAAAAGATAGGCTATTTTAATAAATGGATGGTATTTTATGATAATAATGTCAGTAGATTATGGCGATGTTAGAACAGGCGTAGCCGTTTGTGATAAAATGCAAATATTAGCATCACCGGTTTGTGTAATAACTGAAAAAGATAAAGCAAAGCTTGTAGAAAAGCTTACAGAAATTGCAAAAGAACGAAAGGCAGAACGTATTTGTGTAGGCTTGCCACAAAATATGGATGGCAGTTATGGTTTCCGTAGTGATGCTTGTCGCGAGCTTGGTAAAATGCTTGAGGACAGCACAGGACTGACCGTTGCTTTTCAAAATGAACGATTAACAACTGTTTCTGCTCACAATATTTTAAACACGGTTGATGTTCGTGGTAAAAAAAGAAAAGAAGTTGTGGATGCCGTTTCTGCAGTTTTGATTTTAGAAGACTATATGAAAACAATTTAAGTTAATGACACACAATGACAAATTAAATGCTTGGTATGATTTATAATCATATCAAGCTTTTTTTGTGTGGTGATTTATTTGACTGTTTATGTTGATGTGTTGATAATTCTTAACACAATTGTTAATTATTTTATGCTTCTTGCAGTTAATAAAATAGCAAGAAATCGTACTACAAAACTGCGATTATGCATTGGGGCTTTGGTAGGTGGATTATCGTCATTGTTGCTGTTTTTAGAAAGTTTAGGAGCATTAATGACGATTTTAAAACTAGTCTCAGGCATAGTGATGGTAGTTGTTGCTTTTAAATTTAAAGGAGCAAGAAGCTTTATAAGAAATGTCTTTTGGCTTTTTTCTATATGTGCTTGCTTTGGCGGAGTAACCTTGTTGCTTTATATGTTTTTTGAAGTAGATTTAATGATTTACACAAATGGCATTGTCTATTTTGATATGAGCTTAACATTTTTAATTATTGCAACAGTAATTTCATATTTTGTAATAACACTTATTTGTAAAATTACAGATAAAAAAGCACCAAAAGAAAAAGAATACTATGTAACCATTCAAAAAAACGGGAAATTCGTTTCGTCAGCAGCATTGATGGATACAGGCAATAATCTTCGTGAGCCTTTTTCGGATTATCCCGTTGTAATGATTGAAAGAAAAATGTTTGAAGACCTTATGGGCAAAACCTTGACTCTTGATGACATTGAAGAGGAGGATAAAATAAGACTAATTCCGTTATGGACAGTAAACGGCTCGTCGCTTGTAAAGGCTTTTCGTCCTGATTTAATAAGAATAGGAAACTTTGAAACTGATAAGGTGTTTATAGCCGAAAGTGAAGCACCACTAACTGAATATAAAATTATATTAAATATAAATCTTGAAGGGGAGATACAAAATGCTAAAGCTTAAAATCTTTTTGCAAAAGCTCTATTGTAAATTATTTAAAAAAGGCGTCTATTACATAAATGGCACAACTACCTTGCCTGAACCATTAACAAAAGAAGAAGAGCAATATTATTGTGAACAATTGTTGTTGGGTGATGAAAAAGCAAGAGAAATTCTAATAACTCACAATTTGCGATTAGTAGTGTATATCGCCAAAAAGTTTGAAAGCTCAGGAGTAAATCTTGAAGATATGATTTCAATAGGCACAATAGGACTAATAAAGTCCGTCAATACATTTAAAATTGATAAAAATATAAAACTTGCAACCTATGCTTCAAGGTGTATTGAAAACGAAATTCTTATGTATTTAAGAAAAATATCGTCGCAAAAAATGGAGATTTCTCTTGACGAGCCGTTAAACACAGATTGGGATGGCAACGAGTTAATGCTTGCTGATGTTTTAGGTAGTGAGGTAGATGAAATAAGTCGTGAGATTGAAGAAGATGACGAAATAAGATTGCTTTTAGAAATAGTAAACAAATTGCCACAAAGAGAAAAAGAAATAATCGATTTGCGCTTTGGCTTAGGGGATAAGGAAGAACTTACACAAAAACAAGTTGCTGATAAGTTGGGAATATCACAAAGCTATATATCTCGTCTTGAAAAAAGAATTTTAAAAAGAATTGGAGACAGAATGCTAACATCAAAATAGTAAGCGAAATATAATGTGCCAAAGTGCCAAAAAATGACAAATATATTTGTGCATAATTTTTATAAAAATACTGTGAAAAATCAACATTGTGTGGTATAATTTATTGGATAAAGATTTAATAGGGCATAATGCTCTAAAAAAGAAAAGAAGGGTGTATTTATGACTTACGACGTAGTAGTTGTCGGTGCCGGTGTTGTAGGTAGTCTTATTACTCGTGAACTCAGCAAATATAAGCTCAATGTTGCATTGCTTGAAAAAGCAAATGACGTTGCAATGGGTGCAACAAAAGCAAACAGTGCAATTGTTCACGGTGGTTTTGATGCTAAAACAGGTACATTAAAAGCAAAGCTTAATGTAAAAGGTACAGAACTTATGCCACAAGTTTGTGAAAAGCTTTCAGTGCCATTCAAGAAAAATGGTTCTCTTGTTGTTGCATTCTCTGAAAAAGAAATGGAACACATTAATGAACTTTATAATCGTGGTATAGCAAATGGTGTTCCTGAACTTTCAATTCTAAATCAAGCAGAATTAAGAGAATTAGAACCAAATATTAGTGATTCAGCAGTAGGTGCTCTTTATAGTGCATCTGCAGGTATTGTTTGTCCTTATGAGCTTACAATCGCTGCAACAGAAAATGCAGTTGTAAACGGTGCAGAGTTTATTAGAAATTGTGACGTTAAAGCAATTAAAGAAACTGAAAATGGCTATGTGCTTACAACAACAGCAGGAGATATTACATCAAAATTTATTATCAATGCTGCAGGTAACCATTCAGATAAACTTGCACAAATGGTTGGTGATAATTCAATTGAATTAGTTTCAAGAAAAGGTGAATACTACGTTCTTGATAAGTCAGTAGGTAATCTTGTTACAAGAACAATTTTCCAATGCCCTAATGAAATGGGCAAAGGTATTCTTGTTACACCAACAGTTGATGGTAACCTTTTAATCGGTCCAACTGCTATTGACCAAGAAAGCAAAACAGATACAACAACAACTCCTGCAGGACTTGTAGATGTTGTTGAAAAAGCATTAAAGTCAGTTCCAACAGTATCAACAAGAAATGCAATTACATCCTTTGCAGGCATTCGTTGCCATCCGGTTACTGATGATTTTATTATTGGTTGGTGTGCAACAAGTGCTAACTTCTTAAATGTTGCAGGTATCGAATCACCAGGCCTTTCATCAGCACCTGCTATTGCAGGCTATGTTGCAGGCATACTTGGTGAAAAGCTTCCACTTGAAGCAAAAGATAACTTTGTTGAAACAAGAGAAGAACCTGTTCGTTTCAGACATATGAGTGATGAAGCGAGAGCAGAGCTTGTTAAGAAAAATCCAGCATATGGCAGAATCGTTTGTAGATGTGAAACAATTACTGAAGGTGAAATCATTGATGCAATTAAAGCTCCTGCAGGTGCTCGTGATGTTGACGGTGTAAAACGTCGTACAAGAGCAGGTATGGGTCGTTGCCAAGGTGGTTTCTGTGGCAGTAAGGTTGTAGAAATTCTTGCTCGTGAATTAGATGTTCCAATGAATGAAATTACAAAATTCGGTGGAAACTCAAAGATTATTTACGAGAGAACAAAGTGAGGTGCCTGAGATGTTGAATTACGATTTAGTAGTTGTGGGTGGTGGCCCTGCTGGTATGGCAGCAGCTCTTGAGGCTCACAAAAACGGTGTTGAAAAAATAATTGTTCTTGAAAGAGCTGAAACACTCGGTGGTATTCTTGAACAATGTATCCATACAGGCTTTGGTCTTCACTATTTTGGTGAAGAGCTTTCAGGTCCTGAATATGCAGGCAGATTTATTGAGCTTCTTGCAAAAACAGATGTTGATGTTAAGGTTGACACTATGGTTCTTGATGTTGCAGAAGATAATACAGTTACTGCAACAAACAAAACTGATGGTCTTTTGAAAATTCAAGCAAAGGCAGTGGTTCTTGCTATGGGTTGCCGTGAAAGACCAAGAGGTGCTTTAAGCATTGCAGGTTGTCGTGCATCAGGTATTATGACTGCAGGTACTGCACAAAAATATGTTAATATTGATGGCTATATGCCGGGTCATGAAGTAGTTATTTTAGGCTCAGGCGATATTGGTCTTATTATGGCTCGTCGTATGACACTTGAAGGTGCAAAGGTTAAAATGGTTTGTGAGCTTATGCCTTATTCAGGTGGTCTTACTCGTAATATTGTTCAATGTCTTGATGACTTTGGTATTCCTCTTAAGCTTAGTTGCACAGTCGTTGCAACTCATGGTACAGAAAGACTTGAAGGTGTTACAATAGCAAAGGTTGACGAAAGGCTTCGTCCAATTCCTGGCACAGAAGAATATGTACCTTGTGATACGCTTATGTTGTCAGTTGGTCTTATTCCTGAAAACGAGCTTTCAAAGAATTCAGGACTTGAGCTTGATAGAATTACAAATGGACCAAAAGTTGACGAATATCGTGAAACAGAGCACGCTGGCGTGTTTGCTTGTGGTAATGTTCTTCAAGTTCACGACTTAGTTGACTATGTTACTGAAGAAAGCCAAATTGCAGGTCTTGGTGCTGCAAAGTTCATTAAAGGCGAAAAAGTTAAGAGCGAATGTGTGTTTACTGAAGGCACAAATGGTGTTAGATACATAGTTCCTCAAAGAATTAACTGCAAAACAGACGGTGATGTTAAGCTTTATTTCCGTGTAGGTGCAGTTTATAACAATGCAAGAATCATTGTTGAGTGTAACGGTGAAACAATTATTTCAAAGAAAAAAGTTAAGCTTTGTCCTGGTGAAATGGAATATGTTACACTTAAGCAAGATATTATTTCAAAATTACCTGCAAATGCAGTAATCAATGTAAGAGTGGAGGCATAAATTATGGAAAAAAGAGAACTTGTTTGTGTAGCTTGTCCATTAGGTTGCCCAATTACTGTTACAATTGATAATGGTGAAATTACAGAAGTTACAGGTAACACTTGTAAGCGTGGCGATGCTTATGCAAGAACAGAGGTTACAAGCCCTACAAGAATGATTACAAGTACAGTGAAAGTTGTTGATGGCAAGGCTTATGTTGTACCTGTAAAAACATCTGCACCTGCTCCAAAGGGTATGATGATGGATATTATGGCAGAAATCAATAAAGCATCTATCAAAGCACCTGTAAAAATCGGTGATGTAGTAATTAAAAACGTGCTCAATACTGGGGTTGATATCGTTGCAACAAATGATGCAGAATAAAAAAAGTTACGAAATAGCGGCGGAAGTAATTCCGTCGCTTCGTCAATTAGAGTGGCAAAAGCTTGAAATGTATGCTTTTTGTCATTTTGGAATGAATACATTTACAGGCAAAGAGTGGGGAGATGGCAAAACTCCAACAACCGAGTTTAATCCAACTGCCCTTGATGCTCGTCAGTGGGCAAAATCAGTTAAAAGTGCAGGCTTAAAGGCTATTATTTTAACTTGTAAGCATCACGACGGTTTTTGCCTTTGGCCAAGTGAGTACACAGACTATTGTGTTAAAAATAGCCCATTTAGAAATGGCAAAGGCGACGTTGTAAAAGAGGTTTCTGATGCTTGTCGTGAATATGGGCTTAAATTTGGTGTGTATCTTTCTCCTTGGGATAGACATGAAGAAACCTATGGTACTGGTGAAGAGTATAATAAATATTTCTTAAATCAGTTGAGAGAGCTTGCAACAAATTATGGCGATATATTCTGCTTTTGGTTTGATGGTGCTTGTGGCGAAGGCAAAAACGGTAAAAAGCAAGTGTATGATTGGAATTCTTACTTTGCTCTTATTCGTGAACTACAACCAAATGCAGTAATAAATATTTGTGGACCAGATGTTCGTTGGTGTGGTAATGAGGCAGGCAAGTCAAGAGAATCTGAGTGGAGCGTAGTACCTGCTTTTGTTGGAAATCAAGATTATACTGCAGAGCATTCTCAACAAGAAGATACACCTGAGTTTGCAAAAAATGTTGATGCAAAAACTCAAGATTTAGGTAGTCGTGAATTTATTGACGGAATAAAGAATTTTATTTGGTATCCTGCCGAGGTTGACGTGTCAATAAGACCAGGTTGGTTTTATCATAAAAAAGAAGATAGAAAAGTCAAAAGTCTTAAGAAACTTATGGAAATTTATTGGGGTAGCGTCGGTGGTAATTCATCATTGCTTCTCAATATCCCACCTGATAAAAGGGGACTTTTTGCTGATGCCGATGTGAAAGCACTTGCAAAATTTGGTGAACGATTAAGGCGAGAATTCCCTATAAATCTAATTGAAAATTGCAAGGTAACAGCATCTTCAAACCTTGAAAATAGGGGAGTAGAAAATCTCTTTATTGATGGTGAATATTGGCAATGTGGTAATGAGGATGAAAAGCCTGAAATCAAAATAGAGTTTAATAAAGCAGTTATTGCCGATAAAGTTGTCCTCAAAGAGAATATTGCAACAGGTCAACAAATTGAAAGCTTTGAAATTTATGGTAAAAAATCAAAAGGCTGGAGCTTGATTTATAAAGGCACAATAATCGGAGCAAAGCGAATTTGCCGATTTAAAAAGAAAAAGTTTAATGCCTTGAAAATTAAAATCACATCATATCGTGTGAAAGCAACTCTCAATTCAGTTGAACTTTATTGTAAAGAATAAAAATAAGCCGTTAGGAAAAATCCTAACGGCTTTATTTTTTTTTATTCTTCTGTAGAACTTTCTTCTGCGAGAGTATCTTGTAATCTTTCACGACGCATAACTTCAAGTTCTGCAAGCATTTGGTCTTTAACCTTGCCGTGAACATTGAAGAAGAGAAGTGTAACGCCATAAAGGAAACGAGCAATCGCAGGAAGTAAACAGAAAACTGCCCAGAAACCTAAAAGTGTCTTTTCGTTTGATTCAGGAATAATGTTGCCAAATTCGTCTTTACGAGCAACATATCCAACTGCTGAAATAACAACACCTGAAAGAAGTTGTGTAACTGAGTTAGCAGCCTTGCCGAAATAGTTTTGAACAGTTTGAACAAGAGCTTCGTTACGAACACCGTGTTTCCATTCACTATAGTCATAAACATCACCTTGAAGAACAGCACCTGCAACGTTCATAAGCTGATTTGGAAGACCACAGATAGTAAGACAAGTTGTAAGAATAATAAGGTTTACAACAGGGTTTCCACCTTCCCAGTTAACAAGACGACCTTCGCCACCAATACCGATGAAGAATGTTGTAAGATAAGCAAGACCTGCAAAAATACCTGATGCAACTGCAACATTTCTTGCACCAAATCTACGGATAAACTTTGGAGCAAGTGGAACCATAATGTAGTTTGGAATACCTGTGAAAAGACCTGCTATTGTACCGTGTAAAAGATTCTTTGAGTTGTGCATCCAATAGAAGCTTTCACTTGCAACACCAACTGATTTAAATCCGTTAAAGAAACCTGAGAGAACAAGAACGAACATTGGTCTGTTCTTGAAAACATTTTTGAATGATTCAATAACGCCAACCTCTTTCATTTGTTCACGAGAAGCAAGTGGAACACGCTCTCTCATAGCACTAAATCCAAAGAATGCAGTAAATGCAGCAATAGCAGCAATTATAATTGCAAACCATGTGTAAACGTCCTGCATACCAACACCAGGAATTTTACCAGGAAGAAGTGTAACAAAAACAGTAGCAATTGATGGAAGGAATGTACCAAACAACTCCATAAACTTTGATGTAGCAATAAGATTATCACGCTCATTGGTGTTTGGAGTAATGTTATAAAGCATAATTGTCCAAGCACCAAAGTATGACATACCAAGGTTGTAAACAAAAATACCAACAATCATCCAAATTGACTTTTGCCATTCGTGAACCAAGAATGATGGTGCTGTGAAAAGCATAACTATTGCTATTGCCCAAAATGGAGTAGGTATAACAAGCCAAGGGCGAAGTCTACCCCAACGAGTTCTCGTTCTGTCAATAATAAGACCTGAAATAGAGTCGTCAACAGCATCATAAATTGACTCAATGAACATTATAATACCATATGTACTACCTGACATTCCAAGGAAACTAATTGCAAAGAATTGACGGAATGCATTAACATATTGGCTAAGATTTTTTTGACCGAATGAAGTTAAAAGATATGCTGCAATTTCACGAGGACGCAAGTATCTTCTGTTAGAAGATGATGCTTCTTCAACCTCGTTAGCAACTGCTTGAACTTCAACCTCTTCAGTAACAACAGTTGTGGTGTTTTCCAAAATTTAATCACGCCTTTGACTATAAAATCAATATATTTGAAAATATACAAATTAAATATACCATAAATTAGTATAATAATCAACAGAAAAAAGTATGAAAATGTAATTACTTGAGATTTTCATAATAAGAAACTGCTAATTTGTCGCATCTTTCATTTTCAGGGTGTCCGTTGTGTCCTTTAATCCACACAAACTCAGCTTGATGAATTTCAAGAAGATTAAGAAGTCTTTCCCATAAATCTGGGTTTAAAGCAGGCTTCTTATCTTTTTTACGCCAACCATTTTTACGCCAAGATTCTGCCCAACCCTCATTTATGCCGTTAACAACATAAGAAGAATCGGTTGTAATTTTAACCTTGCAAGGTCTTTTTAATGCTTCAAGTGCATTGATAACCCCTAAAAGCTCCATACGATTATTTGTTGTATGAATTTCTCCACCTGATAGCTCTTTTTCAACACCATTACAACGAAGAATTGCACCCCAACCCCCAGGACCAGGATTTCCTGAACAAGCACCGTCTGTAAAAATTTCAACAAAAGTCAAGTTTTCCATAACAACCTCTGAATAAAATATATAAAACTTATCAAAACTAATTTTAACATATTTTATGGTGAAAAAGCAATAATATTTTATGGCACAGAGGGTGGTATTTTCCTTGACAAGAGTGGTAAAAAATAGTATGATATAATGACAATTAAATTTTATTATGGGAAATTATACATATATTTGAAATAAAGCATTTTTACAATATTAAAAAGGAGGCAAATATGGCAAAAAAGAATAGTGAAATTGAAGCACAAATCAGTGAAATTAAACGTAATGCCAAAGCAAAAAAAAGCTCTAATCGTGGCAAAAAGAATGTGCAAAAAAATAACACTAACAAAAAGAGCAATGTAGAAAAACAAAACAGCAAAAAACAAAGTAAAAACACACCAAAACGTGAAGAGATAAATGTAAAAATTGCATTTTTAGGTGGACTTAACGAAGTAGGCAAAAATATGACACTTTACGAGTGCCAAAATGATATGATGCTTGTTGACTGTGGACTTGCATTCCCTGAGCCTGATATGTTAGGTGTTGACCTTGTTATTCCTGACTTTACTTATGTTGAAGAAAATGCAGATAAAATTAAGGGTATCGTTATTACACACGGTCATGAAGACCATATAGGTGGCCTTGCATATCTTCTTCAAAAAGTAAATATCCCAGTTTACGGTACAAAGCTTACCATTGGTCTTATTGAAAATAAGTTGGCAGAGCATAAAATTCTTGGCAAAGTTAAGCTTAATGTAATTGAGCCAAAGGATAAAATCAACCTTGGTTGTTTTGAGATTGAGGCAATTCACGTTAACCACTCAATCCCTGATGCTATTGCATTGGCAATTAACAGCCCTGCAGGTCTTGTTTTACAAACAGGGGACTTTAAAATTGATACAACACCTATTGATGGTGAGGTTATTGACCTTGCTCGTATTGCAAGACTTGGTGATAAAGGTGTTTTGTGTCTTTTGTCTGACTCAACAAATGCTCAAAGACCAGGCTATACTGCAAGTGAAAAAACAGTAGGTGAGTCTTTTGAAAGGCTTTTCCAAAAAGCAGATGGTAGGCGTCTTATTGTCGCAACATTTGCATCAAATATTCACAGAGTACAACAAATTATCGATGTAGCAAAATCAGTTGGTCGTAAAGTTGCTCTTTCAGGCAGAAGCCTTGAAAATGTTGTTGAAACAGCGTCAAAATTAGGCTATCTCAATGTACCTGAAGGAATTTTAGTAAGCATCGATGCTATTTCAAGATACCCTGATGATAAACTTGTTATTATTACAACAGGTAGTCAGGGTGAACCAATGTCAGCTCTTTATAGAATGGCATTTTCTGAGCATAGACGAGTTGAAATTGGTACAGGTGATTATGTTATTATTTCTGCAACACCAATTCCAGGTAACGAAAAGACAGTCGGCAAGGTTGTTGATGAACTTTTGAAACGTGGTGCAGAAGTCGTATACGAAAAAATGTACGATGTTCACGTTTCAGGCCACGCATGTCAAGAAGAATTAAAGCTTATTTTAAGTCTGGCAAAGCCAAAGTTCTTTATTCCTGTTCACGGTGAGCAAAAGCATATCAGAAAACACGCTCAGCTTGCAGAAAGTATGGGAATGCAATCAAGTAACATTTTTATGGCAGACAATGGTCGTTGTGTTTCTCTTACTAAGAGAAAGATGACTGCTCTTGAAAATGTTCCTGCAGGTAAAGTTTTTGTTGATGGCTATGGTGTAGGCGATGTAGGAAGTGCAGTAATCAGAGAGCGTAAACGTCTTGCAGAAGACGGACTTATGATAATCAGCGTAGTAATTGAGAAAGAAACTGGAATGTTGATTTCAGGACCTGACATTGTATCTCGTGGATTTGTATATGTAAAAGATTCAGAACAACTTATTGAAGAAGC
>JAZNWZ010000125.1:0-23208 GCA_045593645.1 Candidatus Fimenecus sp.
ATTACCCTCCCTCGTTGAGGGAGGTGGCAAAATCGAAGATTTTGACGGAGGGAGTTTTGCGATTACACATATTACTCCCTCAGTCTGCTTCGCAGACAGATCCCTCTAAGAGGGAGCGGATGGGGGATTCGTGAATCGCCCCTACTATAATCGCAACGCAGTTCCGACACTTTGCGCTTTGCATTTTGCACTTTGCATTCTGTTCGACAAACTCAAATTTACATAAACAAAGGCGGGAGCAAGCCCCCGCCTATTTTATTTAGAATTAAAGCTGATATAAACCTGACTTTTTCATTGCCTTATTGAGTGTACGTTGTGCAAAGCGACTTGCTTTTTCTGCACCATCTCTTGCACATTCGTTAAGATAAGCCTTATCGTTAATAAGTCTGTTAAACTCTGTCTTAAATGGACGAAGTTCTTCAACAACTGCTTCAGCAACGGCTGCTTTGAAATCACCATAGCCTTTGCCGTCAAAGTCCTTTTCAATTTGCTCATAAGTAAGACCTGTGCAGCAAGAATAAATACCCATAAGGTTATTAATTCCATCCTTGCCCTCACCATAATAAACCTTTGCTTCACTATCAGTAACGGCACTCTTGATTTTCTTAACAATTACATTGTCATCGTCAAGCATTGAGATATATCCCTTTGGATTTGTATCAGACTTGCTCATTTTTGAGGTTGGGTCTTGAAGAGACATAACTCTTGCTCCCACCTTGCCGATAAATGGTTCAGGCAAAGTGAATGTATTTCCATAAACAGTATTAAAACGCTCTGCAATATCACGAGTAATTTCAAGATGTTGCTTTTGGTCAGCGCCAATTGGAACATAGTCTGCTTGATAAAGAAGAATATCTGCAGCCATAAGCACAGGATATGTAAAAAGACCAACATTAACATTTTCAGGGTGTTTTTCACTCTTATCCTTAAACTGTGTCATTCTTGCTGCTTCACCAAATTGAGTGCAACAATTTAAAAGCCATACAAGTTGTGCGTGTTGTGGCACATGGCTTTGAATGAACACAATGCTCTCTTGTGGGTCAAGACCTAATGCCAAAAGAATTGCATACAACTCCATTGTGTTTTTACGAAGTGTTGCAGGGTCAGGACGAACTGTAAGAGAGTGCAAGTCAGCAACTGCATAAAGACAGTTATAATCGTCTTTCATATTTTTCCAGTTTTTAAGTGCACCAAGGTAATTGCCAAGAGTTGGTGTACCTGTTGGCTGAATAGCACTTAAAACTATCTTTTTCTTTTCTACGGTGTTTTCCACTATGTATCACCTTTGCTAAAAATTTTATATCTTATATATTAAACTATTTTTTTAATATTTTGTCAATGATAAAAACGATGAGAATGACTCTCATCGTTTTTAACCTTTAATCTTCCATAAATGCTCGTGCTACAATTTTAAGTTGTTCAACTGTTTGAAAAGTCGCTCCCGACTCAACAATAGCCGTTTGAACAGATTTTGGTAAAGTGTCAAAATACTCCTTTACTTCTTCGCTCATATTTTTCATAAAAAATCACCTCAGTAATATTTTTACCAAGGTGATAATTTTTATACTATAAAACTTTTGACAAGAAATCTTTAAGTCTTGGGTGTTGTGGATTTTCAAAGAAATCTTTAGGATTATTTTCTTCAATAATTTTACCTTCATCCATAAAGATAACTCTTGTGCCAACTTCACGAGCAAAGCCCATTTCGTGAGTAACGACAACCATTGTCATACCTTCACGAGCAAGATTTTTCATAACGTCAAGCACTTCACCAACCATTTCAGGGTCAAGAGCAGATGTTGGCTCGTCAAAAAGCATAACCTCAGGCTCCATACAAAGAGCACGAACAATAGCGACACGTTGCTTTTGACCACCTGAAAGTTGTGATGGATAAGCATCTGCTCTTTCTTTAAGCCCTACTCTGTCAAGCAATGCAAGTGCTTTTGCTTCCGCTTCAGATTTTGATACTTTTAAAAGTTTCATTGGAGCACTTGTCATATTTTTAAGCACTGTCATATTTGCAAAAAGGTTAAAATGTTGGAATACCATGCCCATCTTTTGACGGTGCTTGTTAATATCCACTTTTTTACCTGTAATGTCAACACCATCAAAATATATGCTGCCACCAGTTGGAATTTCAAGAAGGTTAAGTGAACGAAGGAAGGTTGATTTACCACTACCTGAAGGTCCTACAATAACAACAACTTCACCTTTTTTGATTTCACAGTCAATTCCGTTAAGTGCCTTGACTGTGCCATCTGTATAGTGTTTTTTAAGGCCTTCAACTTTAATAAGTACATTATCTTTCACTCTTACGCAACCTCCTTTCAAGTTTGCCAACGAAACTTGTAAGAATCATAACAATTACAAGATAAACAATTGCAACTGCAATAAGTGGAATGAAATATTCAAATGTTCTGCCTGCAATAATGTTGCCGGCTTTTGTAAGGTCTATAACGCCAACATAACCTGCAACTGATGTTTCTTTTAAAAGTGCAATAAACTCGTTACAAAGTGTAGGAAGTACTGCTTTGAACATTTGTGGAATAATAATATATCTCATTGTTTGAAAATAGTTAAAACCTAAGCTTCTGCCTGCTTCAAACTGGCCATTGTCAATAGACATAATACCTGCACGGAAAATTTCTGCAACATAAGCGCCTGAATTAATACCAAATGCAACAATAGCAACTGCAACACCATCGTCCGATGAAGCAAAAATTACAAAGTATGCAATCATAAGTTGAACAACAACAGGTGTTCCACGAATAATTGTAAGATAAAATTTACAAATAGCATTTAAAATGCCTAAAATATAATAACCTACTCCGCCGTGAAGTTTCATAGATTCTTTGTTTTTATCAAATGAAGAACGAACTGCAGCTACAAATACACCAATTAATACACCTACAAGTAAAGCACCTGCAGTAATAGTAAGTGTGTTTAAAAAGCCGTCAATAAGTTGTTGATATCGGTCTTTTTCAATGAAGACGAATTTTAATTCTTCAATAAAATTTGACAACCAAACTGGCACTATTCGTTTCTCTCCTTTCAACAGCAAAAATTAGGGTGGCTTTTTACCACCCTAATCTCTTTTAATACGTATAATTAGTTTGCTTTGATATATTTATCAATTACCTTTTGAACTGAACCGTCAGCAATAAGTTCTTTAAGTGCTGCATTTACTTTATCACGAAGCTCTGTATCTGCAATGTTGAAGCAAATAGCATAATTTTCTGTAACATATTCTGTTTCAAGAATTTGAAGGCCTTCGTTTGCTGCTACATATGATTTTGCTGGTTCGTTATCGATAATAACGCAATCAACTTTGTTATCAAGAAGAGCTTGAACTGCAACTGCACCGTTGTCATAACGTGTAACATTTTCTTCGCCAAAATCGTCTGTTGCATAAATGTCACCAGTTGTTGATGTTTGAACACCAATTCTCTTACCAGCTACATCGTCAACTGTTTTAATATCGCTTCCTTCTCTAACGATAACAACTTGAACGCCTGTTGCATAACTATCTGAGAAGCAAACTTCCTTTTCTCTGTCAGGAGTAACTGTTAAGCCAGCCATACCCATATCATATTTACCTGCTTGAACACCAGGGATAATTGAGTCAAATGCAACGTCTTCAATTTTAAGTTCCATACCAAGCTTGTCAGCAATAAGTTGAGCGATTTCAACATCAATACCAACCATCTTGTCGCCATCATAATATTCATATGGTGGGAATTCAGCGTTTGTTGCCATTACAAGGACTTGTTTCTTTTCTTCTTCTTTCTTTTCACCACAAGCTGCAAAGCAACCTACGATAAGAACAAGAGCGAGAACTACTGAAAGAATTTTGTATGTTTTTTTCATAATTATTTCTCCTTCTTATAAAAAACATTTTTTTGATTTTTACGGCTTCATTATACAACCATATTCAAAAAAGTCAAGCATTTATGCAAAAAAACAAAAATATTCACCGTTTTTATGTATTTTTATACACAACTTCAGTGAATATTCGATTAAATATACATTATTTGTTCTTTTTGAAGATTACAAGTTTACTGAAAACATAGTTTGAAACCACAATTATTATCTGTGAAACTGTTTTTACAATAAATTCACCTAATGGAAGTGGTGCTTCTATAAAAGATACTGCCAAGGTGATTTTATCGAGGTGCATACAACCTATAAATATAAATGCAATCAGCATCTCAAGTCCATAAGAAAACACACGAGCACCTAAAAACAGCCCTGCTTCTTTAATTTGTGCCTTGCCCTTTGTCTTACTGTCAAAGACAAATATTCTGTTTGTAACATAGGCAAATATTACTGCACCAAGCCAAGCAACGCTGACACAAACATAATAATTTGCACCTAAAAACGAAAGGGAAAAATGAATTATATAGTTAACCAGTGTAGTCAACACACCAAAAATTACATATACAATTATTTCACGATGCTTTTCTAAAAGTTTTTTCATTAGTCTTCCTTTTTCTTTTTACCAAGAACTACGAACATTACACCACAGCCAACACAGGCACCTACTACAAAGCCGATTATACCGATAATCACAGGTGAAATACCATCTTTATCTTTTTTATTATCGTCTTTATCCTCTGCCTTCGTTGTTGCTTCAGTTTGCTCTTGAGTTGTAGTTTCTTGAGTAGTTGTTTCAGTAGTTGTAGTTTCTACAAGTGGAATTTCTGCAGTTTCTTTTGCTCCACAAGCTGTGCAAGAATGTTCTTTAAGACCTACTTCTGTTTCCGTTGCAGGTGTTATCACAACCCACTCGCCATATGTATGTGCAACTGTTGGAATTGTCTCTTTTAACGCTTGTCCACAAGTTGAGCAAGTTGCCTTTTTCTCACCCTTTGTTGTGCAAGTAGGAGCTTTTGTTTCTGTCCATTTTGCACCACCATGAGCACAAGAAATTGTAAGTCCTTTTGTAGCAATAGAGCTTGTTACCTTATTATTATCACCATCGGCAGCTACATTAACAGAAACAGAAAGGCTACCACCAACTTTTGTTACTTTAAATTTTGCAGTTAAAATTGTACCTGCAGAATTTACAACCTCAATGCTTGCACCAGAAAGCTTGATTTTTCCACCTACGCTATCATTAACAGAAGCATCAAAAAGGCTTGATGCTGTAGCAGAGCCACTCACATAAGTAAATGCAGATGAATCATAATTAAGATAAAAGTCTAAAGAACTCAAAGCAGAATCCTTTGAAATTTTAACATATACAGTAATAGTATCCCCCACATTTGCACTTGTTTTGTCAGCAGACACAGACAAAGTTGCTGTATTTGCTGCAAAGGAAGGTACAAAACATGAGCAGATTATAGTAATTATAAGTAATAAACTTAAAGCTTTTTTCATAACTACACCTCTGCTCAATATTATATACCCACCGTCCCACCTTGTCAATTATATTGATGCTTGTAATAATACTTTGCAGAGTTATTCTTTTCATAGTATTCAGTCAGTTGTTTTCCGATAATTCGTGTATCACGCTCCATTTCACGCAAAGCAACGATTTGGCTATTGATTTCATAGAGCCTAATACCATTAAGCCTTTTTGCTTGAGCAGTATAACTTGAAACAAGTTTACCAAGCTCATCTGCCTGACTCAAATATTGTTCTCCCAATTCATACAATGTCATTTTTGCTCCTTTCTATACCGAACATTTGTTCTGTACGAAAGTATATTATCACAGAAAACAACCCTTTTCAATAAAGGTAAAAGAAAAACGGTCCACAATTTTGGACTGTTTCGAAAAAGTTTTTATAACATTTTAGTAGTTTGATAAATCGCAAAAAAAGGACGGGAGCTTGCTCCCGTCCTAAATAAAGATTCTTCGCTATATTAAGAATTACACTACTCTACAAAATCGAATTATTCTTATGCTTTTTTAATTTTATTAAGTTTAGCATTAAGGTCAAGAAGTTCTTCCTTATTCATCTTAAGACCTGTCATACCAAGCATACCGATAAGGCGAAGCACTGTAAATCCACCCATCATCTGCATCATGCCTTCGTTCATTTCCATTCCGCCTTCACCTGCGTTCTGTTTTGCAGCTTCAGCGATTGGTCCCATAATTTGACCAAAAAGCATTTGTCCTTCAGGAACTTTAAGAAGTTCGCTCATTTTTGAGTTAAGTGAAAGGTAACCGTCAACTTCAGTTACATCAAACCAGTTGAGAATTGCGCCCTTTTCTTTAAGACGATAATCCTCATTAAATTTTTCAACTTTACGAATAAGGCTTTCGTCCCCATATTCACCTGCAATTGCTTGAAGTCTTGTTGTGCCGTTGTTTGGTACATCAAAATAGAAGAAGTGATTATCACTTGTTTGACGACCTAAACTCTTACCGTTTGCAACAAGTTCAATCTCAGGAAGATTTGAGTAAACAGTAATTTTTGTAAGGTCTTCTACACGGTCAACATAACGCTTGCCACAGATATGAACAAATGGGTCGTCAGAAAGCCATGCTTTATATGCGTAGAAAGCGTCTTTCTTGTACTTACGGTCAAATGTCATAAGACCTTTATGATTTTGACCATTCTCGCCACCCTCTTGACGAGCATCAGCACCGAAGTCAAACATATTCCATACATGAGTTGCCCAGATATATTTTCTTGAGAACAACTGTTTAATGAGTTCTTCGTGATAATATGCCTGATATTCTTCTGTATAGTCGCCTTGCTGTGGGTTTGATGTATGCCAGTTAAGAGCTTCACAGCCATATTCACTCATACCAACAGGAATGTTAGGGAATTTAGCGTGGAAGTTGTCAAACCAAGGGCCATTCATTGATGTGTCGCCACCATACCAGCCAAAATAGTGGTTATGTGAAACAACATCAGGAATTTGGATATATGGGTCATCAAGACTGCACATTGAAACAACTGCAATAGTTGTAAGTCTTGTTTTGTCCATTTCATGACAAAGGTCATTAAGAATTCTATGATTTTCAAGAAGGTCATCGTCAGAGCCGTTCATTGAAATTTCATTTGAAAGTCCCCAAACAACAATTGATGGATGGTTGTAATTCTGAACAATAAGCTCTTTCATCTGTGAAATTGTATTTTCACGACCTGTTGGCATGTGCTTTGAAATATATGGGATTTCTGCCCAGATTACCATACCATATTCGTCGCAAAGGTCATAAAAATATTGGTCATGCTGATAGTGAGCAAGACGGATTGTGTTTGCACCCATTTCATAGATTAAATCCATATCTTCTTTATGGTGTTCAGGAAGAAGTGCGTTACCGTAACCCCATCTGTCCTGATGACGAGAAACACCGCGAAGTGGGTATTCTTCACCATTTAAAATAAATCCGCGTTCAGGGTCGATTTCAAATGTGCGACAACCAAAACGAGTTGAAACTTTATCGATAACTTTGTCACCGTCAAGAAGTTCGATTTCTGCTGTATATAAATATGGATTTTTTCTACCATTCCAAAGAACGACATTCTTGATTTCAATAGTTTCTACTGCTTCGTCAGTTTTAAGTGTTGTTACAACATCGCCATTTTTGTCTTTAATGATATAGTTAACCATTTGACCAGGCTTTTTATTTGTAACAAAAGATTCAAATGTAACTTGTGCATCGCTACCTACAACTTTTGGTGTAATTGCAATGCCACGACCACCGTAATAATCAAGCTCAAAGTGGCTTTCGTTTACTGCAATAAGATTTACATCTCTGTAAAGGCCGCCGTAGAATGTAAAGTCAGCCATTTGTGGATAAACTGTTTCGTTTGCAGAGTTGTCAACAAGAATTCCAAGTCTTGTACCCTTTTTAAGAGCTTCAGTAATATCAACTCTCCAAGTAGAATAACCACCGTCGTGAGAAGCAAGCTTTTCACCATTCATATATACTGTTGCAGATGAGTTTGCACCATTGATTTCAAGGTAATATTTATCTGCAGTTGGAATTTCTTCTCTGTCAAGGTCTTTCACATAACAACAAGTACCACGGAAATAGTCGTTGCCACCGTCTTGACCGTCAATAGCATTCCAACAATGAGGAACATTAATAAAATCCCAATCTTCAGGTGTAACTGCAGGAACTGTATCAACGCCTTTACGGAAAGACCATTTACGATTTAAACTAATAATTTTTCTCATAAATAAACTCCTTGTATTTTAAATAAAAAAGGACGGGAGAAAACCCCCGCCCTACCAATTAACTAATTATTTGTACAATGCTTTTCTCGCATCGTGCATTTTGTCTGCTCTTTCATGTCTTTCTGCAAGTTCTTCATTCATTTGTGCAAGTGTCTTCTTATCAAGGTTATAGATAACAGCGATACCAACAAATTGAACAAGTGCACTAAAGAGGTAGAGACCTGCTACAAGCCAGCACATATTGTGTGATGTAGCCTCTGATTGACCGATTGTACCTTTTTCAGAAACATAACCAAGAGCACCCATAATAGCAAGAACCATTGAAGGGCCTACACCTTGAGCAAGTTTTCTGAAGAATGAGTGAAGTGAATAAACTGTACCTTCTTCACGAGTACCGAACTTCCATTCATTGTAGTCGATAGCGTCAGCCATCATTGCCCAAGAAACGCAAGTGTAAATGCTCATACCGAAGCCAAATGCAACAAGGCCTAAAAGATACACGATTAAAGCTGTGTCGCGATTTTCAATTGTTGGGAACACAAGCATAATTACGCCACCAACGATTGATACGATTGTACCAGCGACTGAAGCTTCTTTCTTACCAAACTTATTAACAAGTTTCTTAATGAAAGGTAAGAATACAACAACAGGAAGGAAACCAATCATTTGAACAAGGCCTGACATTGAAGCCTTGTTAAAATATGTAGCGAACATAATTGTTGTCGCAGTTGTAGCTGATTGCATACCAAGGAACATACCCATTGCAGCAACAGTAGCACCAACAGCTGGACGGTTTTTCATAAACTTACCAAAAGCCTTAACAACGTTGAATTTTTCTCCGCCTTCGCTAGTCTTAACAGCATTTTCATCAACACGAACAGTAATAGCTTTAATCATAAATAAGAATGCTACAAAGCCAAATACGCCCATAATAAGTGCTGCCCAGAATACACGTTCGCCAAGAAGTGTTTCAAATTGTTTACCTGTAAGTGGGTCTAAAACAGGGTCGCCAATTTTATATGCTTCACCTGTAAGTGGGTTTGTATGATAATCGCCTGTTCCGTCATATGTAACCTTTTGCCAAATAATCATTGGAAGAACAACCATAGGAACGATGTTACCGAACATTGAACCGATTGAACGCCATGTTGAAAGTTGTGCACGTTCACCTGGGTCTTCAGTAACAAGTGAAAGCATTGAACCATAAGGAACATTAGCAATTGTATAGCAAGCATCCCAAACGATATAACCTAATACGAATAAGATTGCCTTAACAACAGTTGAAGCGTTAGGGAATGGGAGGAATACTGCAGCACCTGCAAGTAACAATCCACATGCACCAATAAAGATGTATGTCTTAAATTTGCCCATCTTATATTTTCTCTTATCATTATCAATCATTGCACCAATAATTGGGTCGTTAATTGCATCCCATGCTTGAACAAGCAATAATAAGATTGATAACAAGCCTGTTTCCATTGTCATATAAACAAGCCAGAATGTTTGAACAGTGCCTTTAAGAGCAAAGCTCATGTTACAACCAAAGTCACCAGCTGCGTATGCAAACTTATCAAGCATACCAAACTTACGGTAACCGTTAGCATCGAGTTTTTTCTCTTTTGCCATCGAAAAATCCCCCTTAAAATTTTTCTTTTTTTGTAGATTTTAACACAATGTTTTATGTTGATATTATTTTAACACTCTGCGCACTCTATAAGTGAGTATTTTTTTCATTTTTTTATGTAAAATTTTTAGTTTTTTATTGATTTTTACCAAAATTTGTACGATAATAGTATTGTAATTTATGAAATTGGGTGATTTGTTATGACTTATGAAAAAGAATTAAGCTTTTTTCGCCAAATTCTAAAGAATTTTCATATGAATTCTTGTATCATAAAAAATGGTGATACCTCTTTTCGTTTGGCAGACCAAGGGCTTCGTGATTTTTTAGGCTTTGAGGATAACTACAATCAGTTTTTCTGTACCTCGCACGAAACTATAAAAGAAAATACACTTTATAAAATCACTGACGAATTTAACTGCACTTATATTTTTGCAGTTTTACCTAAAACTGACAAGCAGATGACCTTTATTGCCGGACCTTATATTGAAAGTGGTATGACTCAACAGCACCTTCTTGCTATGTTTGAAAATTATGATATTCCTCAAAAACTGCTTTCACAAATTGAAAAATACTACACAAGCACTCCTGCAATTACCGACAAAACTTTAATCCTTTCTCTTTTTAATGCTTTAGGTGAATTGCTTTGGGGCAACCTTGACCAATTTAGCATTGAAGAATTAAATATTAACTTTACTGAAAAGCCATTTCCTGAAATTGTTACTTCTATTTCAGATAAGGTTGACGATGCTTTACTTGCTATGCAAATGCTTGAAAGAAGATATGACGGTGAACGTCGACTTATGCAAGCAGTCAGTCAAGGCGTTGCACACAAGGCTGACCAAATCATTAGTAGTTCTTCAGAGTTGGTGCTTGAAATGAGAGTACCTGACCCTGTCAGAAATATGAAAAACTATGTAATCATTACAAATGTGCTTTTGAGAAAAGCTGCCGAACAAGGTGGCGTGCATCCTTTTTATATTGATGGCGTATCAAGTGATTTTGCAAAACGACTTGAACAAATTAAAACTGTTGAAGAAGGCATTGCTATGCAACACGAAATGGTATATGCGTATTCAACTCTTGTTAAGAACCACTCAATGAAGAAATTCTCACTTCTTATTCAAAAGGTTATTACACTTATTGACTTTGACCTAACTGCCGATTTAAGTCTTAGTAAGCAAGCAGAGCTTTTAAATGTCAATGCAAGTTATCTTTCTGCTCTTTTCAAAAAAGAAACAGGAATGACTTTAACTGAATTTGTTAATAAGAAGAGAATTGACCACGCTGCATTTCTTCTTTCATCAACCAACCTTCAAATTCAAGCTATTGCTCAAAATTGTGGTATTTACGATGTTAACTACTTCACAAAAATGTTTAAGAAAATCAAAGGTAAAACACCAAAAGAGTATAGAGATGAAACAAACAGATTTTAAGGAGTTTTTTATATGATTTATTCAAATGGTAATATATTTGTACTTGAAACAAAAAACACTCACTATGTTGTTGGCGTTGACAAAGATGGTCATAATCGTCATATTCATTGGGGTAAAAAGTGTCTTGTAACCGACTATGAAATTCCGATAATTTGGGACGACAACTCAAACAATACTGCACTTGATATGGCTCATCAAGAATACACACCTTTTGGTGGCCCTATGTATCGTGAAAGCGCCATTAAAGTAATTTTTGACGACAAATGTCGTGAAGTTGAGCTTGAATTTGCAAAATCAACTGTTGAAAGTAACTGTTTAACCTTAATTTTTAATGATAAGGTTTATCCATTAGAAATTGCTCTTAAATATAAAATTCAAGATGATGACGACATTATCACTCGCTGGGTAGAAATTACAAACACCGGTGATGGCACAATCACTTTTGAACGACTTTTCAGTGCTGAATTCACATTACCATCTAAAAAGCCATATCAGTTTAAAAACACAAATGGTGCTTGGGCTGCAGAAAATGTTCAAACTGAGTCAACACTTGAGGGTGGCGCTTTTGTTTTTGACAGTAAGCGTGGTACAAGTGGTCATAATCAATCACCTTATTTTATCGCTCATCAAAATGCTGACGAAAACACAGGTGATGTGTATTTTGGAAATCTTGCTTATAGTGGTAGCTTTAAGGTTATGGCAACTCGAGACCTTTTTAGTACAACAAGAGTGCTTTTAGGTCTTAATGATTATGATTTCAAATATGTGCTTCATACCGGTGAAACTTTTGTCGCACCAAAGGTTTATTGTGGTTATACAGTTGGCTTTGGTGAAATGAGCAGACAGTTAAACAAGTTTGCAGTTAATCACATTTTACCTAAACAATTTAACAACAAGCCATTACCTGTGCTTTATAATTCTTGGGAAGCAACAGAGTTTAATGTTAGTTCTGTTGGACAAGCAAAGCTTGCTAAAAAAGCAGCAGATATTGGTGTTGAACTGTTTGTTATGGACGACGGTTGGTTTGGAAAACGAAATCACGACAGAGCAGGTCTTGGCGACTGGTATGTCAATCCTATTAAGTTCCCTCGTGGACTTGATGCTCTTATCAAAAAGGTTAATTCTCTTGGTATGGATTTTGGTATCTGGTTTGAGCCTGAAATGGTAAATCCTGATAGTGATTTATTCCGTGCTCATCCTGACTGGGCTTATCATTATGATACACGTACTCCACACACTCTTCGTCATCAGCTTGTTCTCAATATGACACGAAAAGATGTTCAAGAGTATATCTTTGAACGCCTTGATGATATGCTTACAAATCATAATGTTAAGTATATTAAGTGGGATATGAACAGACCACTTTCTGAAACAGGGGCAGAAAATTTAGAGTGTCCACAAATGCTTTGGTATTTACATAACCAAGCAGTTTACGATATTGTTGACCGACTTAAAGAAAAACACCCTGATGTTGCAATTGAGAGTTGTTCTTCAGGTGGTGGCCGTACAGATTATGGTGCTCTTTCTCACTTTGACCAATGCTGGACATCTGACAACACCGATGGCGTTGATAGAATGGGCATTCAAAAGGGCTATTCTTTAACAAGACCTATCAAGACAATGAGAGCTTGGGTTACAGATATAAACTGGTACAACAAGCCTGTTTCTCTTGATTTCAGATTTAATATTGCAATGCAAGGCTCATTAGGTATTGGTGGCGACCTTACAAAATACAAACTTAACGATTTGCTTACCTGCAAAAAGAATATTGAACTTTATAAGGAAATCAGAAATATTGTTCAATTTGGAAATCTTTACAGAGTTATGGATTTTGATGATGGCGAAGTATTATTCAATATTTATGTTTCTGACAACAAAAAAGAAGCAGTAGGCTTTTTAGCAGCACCTGGCACACGCTTTATGAAAAAAGAAATCCCTCTTTTGTTTGAGGGTCTTGACGACAATATGATTTATCAAGTTAAGTTTGATAAAGACACTTATGAGAAGAGTGGCGCTTATCTTAAAAATGTTGGTATAAACACAGCAATTCGTGGTGCAAACTACAATAAGATAATTCGCATTAAAGCAAAATAAAAAGTAGGCAGTAGAAAAACTCTACTGCCTATTTTTTATCTATACTCTTGTATACTCGTATCCATCAATTGAAACAGTGTTTTCATCAGCAAATTCTATGGTATATGGACCAGCATAATCATAGCCTGCTCTCAACTTAAGCTTACCGTCTACAACTGAATAAACATAAGATATTTCACCATATTCATAGCTTTCATATAAGTCCCAGTAGTAATAGTCTGCATAATTCTCTAATGAGCCATAAGCATCAATAATATATGCTCGTTCGTCTGCTGTCAACTCGTCATTCATAACGCCTACCATATAATTAATATATTGGTCGTAATCAATATAAACATCGTCATAGGTTATGTACAAATATCCATCGCTTGTGAATTGATAATACTCTGTTGCACTTATGTCAACACAGTCATATAAAGTTCCTTCAAAATCATCTTTCCAAACGCCAACAAGAAGTTCTGTCATACCCTCGTCAGTTGCATAATAATCAATTGTTGTGAGAACTTCAAAATCAATATCTTCTACCTTTGCCAAGCCATCTCCTGTGAGCACTTCAAGAGTAGACTTTTCAGTGGTTTGTTCTTCTGTTGTTTTTTCTTGTTTCTTTGATTTTGTTGTTGACTCGTCGTCATCTGATTTTGTACAAGCAACAAAACTTGTTAAAAAGAGAGCCAAACATAATAAAATCGAAAGTATTTTAAATGATTTCTTCATAAAAGCACCCCTAATCCATCTTTTTCTACATTATATACCATACTTCTTTTAATTTCAACAAAATAAAAATTAAAAAGATTTTAAAAATATTGCACAATCTTTTTTTGATGATTTTTAGAAAAATTTTTAGGCAGGATTTAAAAAAAAGCAAAATATAGCTATTTTTTATTTATTTTGCACAAAATCCAATATATTTCTTTATTAATTTAGCAACATTTATAATATTAAGGCATTTTTGACCGTTGTGCAAATTGTACAAATATAGTACATATTATATGTGCAAAAATACTTGACTTTTTGATTTTTTTCGTTTATACTTTAATCACAACAGAAAAACAGAGCAACGCTCTAAAGTTTGTTGTAAATGATTCTTGTGCGGTGGGTTTTCCAATCCCCAACAAATTTTCCCTTTCCTTTTTCATAAAGTATAACACCAATCCCTATTTTTCCCGCCTCACAAGAATTTTAAATATATAGACTTGAAAAATTCAAGTCCCCAAACAGCTCATAATAATTTTTCTCATATATGAAACTTTTCCTTGCCAAATTAGTGGTAGGGAATTTTTCTTTTTATAGACATTTTTAATTTAAAATGATAAAATGCTTTTGAAAGGACTGATTATATGAATTGCGATTTCAGTTTTTATATGCCTGTTAATATTTTAAGTGGTAAAAATGTTTTAGAAAATAACAAAAGTGTTTTTTCCGAATTAGGCAAATCTTGTCTTATTGTAACCGGTAAAAGTTCTGCTAAAAAGAGTGGCGTTTTGAATGACCTTTTACCTATTTTAGACGAATTACATATTGAATATAAAATCTTTGATGAGATTACCGAAAACCCACTTACCACTACTTGCTGTAAGGGTGGTCAATTAGCAAGAGAAATGAATGCACAATATATAATAGGTATTGGTGGTGGTTCACCTCTTGATGCAGCAAAGGCGGTTTGTGTTTATGCTACAAACAGTCATATTGTTGACGATGATATTTATTCAGCATCTGTCGATAACCAACCTTTACCACTTGCTTTAATCGGTACAACATCAGGAACAGGAAGCGAAGTGTCAGGTGTTTCTGTTTTAACAAGAAAAGACGGCAAAAAACAAAGTGTTAGTGGTAAAAACTATTATGCAAAAACTGTTTTTGCTGAGTCAAAATATACATATTCAATGTCATTTAGAACTACTGTTTCAACTGCACTTGATGCACTTGCACACGCTGTTGAATCTATGTTTACTAAACGGGCAGACTTTTTAACTGTTAAATTCGCTTTAATTTCAGCAGGTCTTCTCTACCCTATTCTTGAAAAGTTAAACAAGACAAAAGAGTTACCTGATGGAAACGATAGAGATACACTTTATTTTGCATCGCTCTATGCAGGCTTTGCACTCAACAAGGGCGGTACAGGCTTTCCACACGGAATGGGATATGCCTTAACAGAAGATTTCAATGTACCACACGGACTTGCTTGTGCAGTATTCTTACCTGCATATATTAAAGAGGCAGAAAAAGCAAATCCTGTTCTTACCAAAGAGTTGTTTTCTGCAATGAATACAGATTTCGAATCTCTTGATAAGCTTTTTAAGGATTTCTGCACTTTTGACTTTACTATTTCAGACGAGCAAATTGAAGGCTATGTGTCAAGATGGGAAACTCTTAAGAATTTTAAGAACTCACCTACCAATTTCAACAACAAAGATGCGGGCAACCTTGTTAAAAATCTCTTTCAAAAATAGTGTTTAGATGTTTTTTGTCTAAATACTCGTATTTTTTTAAAATTCTATAAATGTGTCATAAAACCATCTGTTCTATTGTTAGTTTTTTACAAAACAGATGGTTTATTTTATTGAAAAAAAGAGATACAAAACCACACTTTAGATATTTTTTATCTAAAGTTATGTTGATTTATCAAGGTTCGCGAGTTTGTAGATGTTTTTTAACTATTCCGTTTTCTTTCTTCGACAAAAAATATTTGACAGTTAGAAAAATAGTGGTATAATTTATAGTGAACATAAATTCGCTAAGGTGAATGACCGTTCACCTTAGCGAATTAACTCAATATTATCAATGGAGGTAAAAAATTATGGCAGACACAAGATTTGCAATAGCTCATTATCATGATGCTGCTGCTATCAACAGACAACTCGATGAACTCATCGAAAAGCCAATCTACACAATCAAAGCTGATACTCTTAAGAAGTATGAAGAAGAGTATTATGACAAGAAATGTGCTAAGTCAAAGGAAATGATTGCTGAAGCAAAGACAATCATCCCTGGTGGTGTTCAACACAACCTTGCTTTCAACTATCCATTCCCTCTTGTTTTCACAAAGGCTGAAGGCGCTTATCTTTATGACATTGATGGAAACAAATATTTTGACTTCCTTCAAGCTGGTGGTCCAACAGTTCTTGGTTCAAATCCAAAGGTTGTTCGTGACCAAGTTATTGACCTTCTTAACACATGCGGTCCTTCAACAGGTCTTTTCCACGAGTTTGAATACAAACTTGCTAAGAAGATTTCTGATTCAGTTGAAACAGTTGATATGTTCCGTATGCAAGGTTCAGGTACAGAAGCTTGTATGACAGCTGTTCGTGTTGCTCGTCTTGCAACAGGCAAGAAGAACATTCTTAAAATGGGTGGTGCTTACCACGGTTGGTCAGACCAACTTGGTTATGGTATCCGTGTTCCTGGTTCAAAGTTCACACAAGCAAGTGGTGTTCCACTTTATCTCTTTAAGCATACACAAGAATTCTTCCCAGGCGACCTTGAAGACCTTGAAAGAAAGCTTTGGCTCAACCAATTCAGAGGCGGTACTGCTGCAGTATTTATCGAACCAATCGGTCCTGAAAGTGGTACAACTCCTGTTGCATATGACTTCAACAAGGGCGTTGAAAGACTTTGCCGTAAATACGGTGCTCTTCTTGTATTCGATGAAGTTGTTACAGGTTTCCGTATCGGTATGGCAGGTGCTCAAGGTTTCTTCGGCGTTTCTCCTGACCTTACAATCTTCGGTAAAGTTATCGCTGGTGGTTACCCAGGTGCTGGTGGTGTCGGCGGTAAGAAGGAATATATGAAATACCTTGGTGCTGGTCTTGATGATTCAGGTATGAAGATTAAGAAAGCATTCACAGGTGGTACAATGACAGCTAACCCACTTTCATGCTGTGCAGGTTACTTCACTCTTGAAGAAATCGACAGACAAAATGCTTGTCAAAAGGCTGGTGAAATGGGTGATAGACTTACAACAGGTCTTCAAGAACTCGTTGCTAAGCATGGTCTTCCATTCGTTGCATGGAACGAAGGTTCAGTTTGCCACCTTGAAACAGTTGGTACAATGCACTATTCAATTGACTGGGCTAAGCCTTGGACAATTCCTGGTGTTCTTTCAGCTACAAGCGAAAGAAAGAAAGAAATGCAATACATGGGTGCTGCTTACATGGCAGAAGGACTTGTTACTCTTGCTGGTAGCCGTCTCTACACATCAGCAGCATACACACCTAAGATGATTGACCAAGCTCTTAAGTGCTTCGACAAAGTATTTGAAAACGTTGCAGTTAAGCCTGCTGAATAATCATTAAAATTTATGGGTGGGCGACTTAAATCGTCCACCTTTATTCTCACTAAATAATGAGGTGAATATTATGGATATTATGCAAGCAAAAGAACTTGTTATTAAAGCAGGTCATGAGCTTATTGCGGAAGGACTTATTGCTCGTACTTGGGGTAATATTTCTTGCAGAGTTAGTGATACTCAATTCGTAATCACACCAAGTGGTCGTGCTTATGAAACACTCACACCTGAAGAAATCGTTCTTGTTAACATTGAAGACCTTGAATATGAAGGCGAAATCAAGCCATCAAGTGAAAAAGGTATTCACGCTGCTTGTTATAAACTTCGTCCTGAAGTTGGTTTTGTTATTCACACACACCAAATCAACGCTTCAATCGTTTCAACACTTGGTATGGACATCAACAATGTTGAAGGTGAAAAAGCAACAATCGTTGGTAACAACGTTCCAATCGCATCTTATGGTCTTCCTGGTACAAAGAAGCTTCGTCAAGGCGTAATTGATGCTATTTCTCGTTCTGATTCAAAAGCAGCAGTTATGGCTCACCACGGTGCAGTTTGTATGGGTGTCGACTATGACGATGCATTCAAGGTTGCAAAGACACTTGAAGATATTTGTAAAGAATTTGTTCTTACTAAATATGAATCACTTACAGGTGCAGTTGCTGATGGTCTTGCAGCAGTTAATGAATATGTTGCTGCAAACTTCATCAAGAAGGCATCAAGTACTCCTGAGTTTGAAGCTTGTAAGAGTGAACGTGATGGTGATGTGTTTAACATCTCTGTAATTGACGGTGATGGCTCAATCACAAGAATTGACATTGCAACAGGTAATGTTATTGCTGGTGATGGTTGTGCTGAATCTATTGAGCTTCACAGAGCAATTTATAAAAAGCGTGAAGATGTTAACTTTATCACACATACAAAAGACCCTTATGTTGTTACTTGCTCAAAGATGACAAAGAAGATGCGTCCACTTATTGACGACTTTGCCCAAATCGTTGGTGCAACAGTAAAACGTGCAGCTTATAATCCTAACGACTCATTAAAGACATCAAAGAAGGTTGTTAAAAAACTTAAGGGCAGAAATGCTGTTCTTCTTGAAAACAACGGTGCTCTTTGTGTTGCAGGTAATGAGTTTGATGCAGGTGCTATCGAGTTTATCACAAAGAAAGGTGCAAAAATTCAAGTTTGCTCAAAGCTTTATGATAATGTTAAACCAATTAACCCTGTTGAAACAAGACTTATGAGAGTTGTTTATCTTCTTAAATACTCAAAGCAAGCAAATAAATAATCTAACAAAGAAAAAGTCCCCTACTCGTTTGAGTAGGGGATATTTTTTTATTATTAATGAATATGTGGATGAACGTGAATTCCACAAAGAGCAAGATACCAGTTAATGATTTGTGGACCAACAAACATACAGATTACAACCGCAAGAGATAAGTGAGGTGCAAAAGGAACTTTTCTTGGAACTTTACCCTTATTTTTAATCGCCATAAAGATAAGATAAAGAGTGCCAATGCCTGCACCCATAATAAGAGCAAGGATAACTACCTTCCAACCAAGCAAGAAGCCACAAGCAGCCATAAGCTTGATGTCGCCACCGCCCATACCACCTTTTGTTACTACTGCAAGTAAGAAGAGTATGCCACTTGCTGCAAAAAAGCCTATAACGCGTTCTACAAGGCAATGAAGCTCAAAGCCTTCAGTTACTAATTCGTCCAAATAAACGATTACTGCGCCAATTAAAACAGTTATCCACATTGAGTCAGGAATCTCCATTGTACGCCAGTCAATAACTGTTGCAACAAGCAAAGCAGAAAATGCTGCACAATAACCAATAATTGAAATTGATGGCTCACCATTGCAAATAAACCAAGCAATTAAAGCATACATAATACCGTTTATAGCTTCAACAATAGGATATTGAATTGAGATTTTTGCTTTACAGTAACGACATTTACCACCGAGGAAAATCCAACTGAAAAGTGGAACTAAATCGATAGGATAAAGTCTGTGATTACAGCTCATACAATGGCTGTTTTTTGTTGTAAAGTTCTCCCCTTTTGGAATTCTATAAATCAATACATTTAAAAAACTACCAATTACAGTACCCATAAGGAAAACCATAATAGTATAAATCAATTTAGGAATTAAAAGATAGTCCATATTTATTCCTCACTCACATTTTCTGTTTCTTCAACAAGCATTTTCTTTGCTTGTTTTTTAGATAATATAATCCACGCCACAAGAATTATAGCACTAACGCCTGTTACAACTGCACCAGCCACAAAACCTGTTGGGCAGTATTTCATTTCAATAATGTGCTCACCTTCTGTAATAGGCACCATTATAATATGGCTATGATGGTCATAAATTTCTGTTTCAACACCATCAATTAAGATTTTCCAACCACCATCATTTGTTGTTGGAATGTAAAGCATACCATCTGTATAGCTTGTAACCTTAGCTTTTACATATGTATCTTTAAACTCAAGCATTTCTGTATCGCTCATTGCATCGAGTGCTTTATATCCTGCTTCAACCATATTCATATCAACAGTAAAGCCAATTGCACTAATTGTATCTTTTTTTGCAAGATATTTAACATTTGCATTTTCAAGAGTTTCAAGATATCCACCAATTGTGATTGTTGCCACATCGCCTTTTTTAACCATTCCGATTTCATAAGGACGTTTCTCACCAATACCATAAGTACGACAAGTTGTTGTTTTGCCGTTTATTTCAATGGTCATATTAGCAAACTCTTTTGTTTGAATGTAGAAATACATCATACCGTCAGATTCGGCAGTTATATTGAATTTAATGCTTGCACTCTTTGTTACATCATTGATTTCATATGCAAAAGAGTCCATTTTCTTTTCAAGCATTTCATAATATTCAGCATTTGACTCGTTGAAAGTTTCACCATTTGCTTGGTGTTCTTGGCGAAGAGCGTCAACAAAAGAAATTCGCTTACAGTTTACATATTCAAAATTTGAATAGCTTGTATAAGTTAACGCATTTTCATTAGCTCCTGTCAAGCCTTTGAAAGCACCATTTTGACAGTCTACTGCAACAATATAATTTGATGAGTGCCAGTCTAAAATCGCAGGACTTACAGTGTACATAAATGGCATTGTATAGTTGTTTTTGAAAAGAGTGTAGCCATTCTTTTCAGCAACTTTTGTTCTGAAAGGACTTTCTTCTACTCTGCCACTTCCGTCAATGTAATAATTAATTGGATAAATAAAGTTGAAAACAGGGGTTTGTTCAACTGCACCGTTTTGTGCATTGAGTCTGTTACCAAAGGAGCCCACATTAACAACTGTTCTTGAAAAAGCTCCATTTGAAACTGATGAATAGCATTCAAGCCCGTTATATCCAAACAAGCCACCATACATTACCATATCATTAAAGTTCTGCTTTTGAGAAACAAAGGTTACTTTATCTGTTTCTTCCATTTCCTTTGTAAATTCAGAAACAATATCGTATTCATTCAAGTTTTCTTGAAGATTATATGTGTTAAAGTGTTTTTTATTAAGCACTACTGCCTCAATCATAACAACTGCCAACAATGTAATTGTCAAAACATTCTTGAGACTTGTCTTTTTTGCCATAACAAGCAAGAAAACTGTATAGAAAACAATAAACACACCAAGAGTTGCAATAAGTGTTACTGAGAAGAATTCGTCCCTCATCAAGTCGTCAAAATAAATTCCTGCTGCACAAACACCTGCAACTAAACCGCCAACCACAAAGGCAAAAGCAGGAATTTTTTCAAGTTGAGTAAATGCTTCATAGGCAATCATCAAAAGCACAAAGCTATATACAAACGCAAATCTATACATAATGCCTGCTGGCTCACCAAAGCCGTGCCAAGCAAAATATAATGGATACGCACCTATGGATGCCCACATAATTACAAGTAAAATAATATTGCCTATCTTTTTACGAATTGAAATGCCTTTTGAAAAGAAGAATGCAACACAAAGAATGATTGTTGCAATGCCTGCAAAAGCGAAAATATAGTTATTTGTCGCAAGAACGTTATATGTACATTGAGCAGGGAAAACATGAGATGCTAAAATTCCCCAAATGCTGCTAACTTTCATATTGCTTTCAGTAATGACACCCTTGCCTGTTTGACCTAAAGCATCAAACATTGGAATTGTCATTATAGCTGAAATACCACCTGCAAGAAGAGATGAAAATCCAAATTTAAAGAAGGTTTTTAGTAAGTATGAGTTTTGGAAAACTGCAAAAACATTTACACCGTCTTCTTGATTATCTTCAGTTTCTTCAGCACCTGCAACACCTTCATACCCAACTTCATCATCGGTGATAAATGAGTAAATAAAGTAAATCACGCAAAAGATACAAATCATCCAACCAATATAGAAGTTTGAAGCAATTGCTAAACCTAAGAAGAGTGAGTACATCCAACCACTCTTGCCATCCATCATACGCTTAAGTCCCATAATAACAAGTGGAAACCAGATGATTGAATCATACCAAGAAGTGATAAATATGCCACCAAGCATAAACCCTGACAATGCCCAAAGTACAGAGAAAACTGAAACTGATAAATCATTTTTCTTGTATGCATCTTTAAGGAATATGCCAAAGGTCAATGCCATAAATACAGGCTTAATAAGTGTTATAATTGCATAAGCCTTGTCCATTTCATTTGGCTTAAAGAAAACAGAAATAAGATTTATTGGGTTTGCAAGATAATATGAAAAAGTTGTCCAAAAGTTAACACCATTGCCAATATGCCACGAAAAAAGCAATGAGCCACCATTTCTGATTTTGTCAGCAAGTTCTGAAAGAAAAGGCACATATTGAGCAATACCGTCAGAAAATGCAGTAGTATTTACACCAAAAGGATAAATCCCACTAATTGCATAGAGCACAAGCATTATTAGTAGGGTAATTATTGGTCCAAATAAAACATAAGGAATTCGTTTTTTTGTTTTCATAAAAATCCTGCTTTCATATAACTTTACTATATTTTACTACAAATGCATATAAAGGTCAACAAAAAAACGAGGGGTATTCCCCTCGTTCTTTATTTGTTGTTAAATTAGCGATTAAGCAACTGGGTCGTGACCGTCAACTGATTCGTTAGCACAATCAATAGCAACTGTACCGTCGTCATTGTATGTAACTGAATAGTCGTCTGCATCTTCAGCGTCCCAAGGACAGTCAGGCATTACTCTGTCTTCAAACATTGCGATGATGTCTGCATCTTCAGCTACTGTGTTGTATGAAAGGAAGTAGTTTCTTGCATTTGCGCGAATGTTGTCAACGTTTGTTGCACATGTCTTGTTCTTTGAGTTATCTGTAATTGCTCCGTAAAGAGGAATAGCAACTGCAATGAGGATACCCATGATAACAACAACAATCATAAGTTCAACAAGTGAGAAGCCTTTTTTGTTTAACATTTTTCTCATAATAATTTCTCCTTTAATTAAAGAATTTGTGTAACGGGAACTTTCCGTACTCTTATAGTACCACATATATCCATATTTGTAAAGTCTTTTTTATAAAAATTTTTATAAAAAAAACGAGGGGTATTCCCCTCGTCCTTTATTTGTTATTTAGTTAGCGATTAAGCAACTGGGTCGTGACC
>JAZNWZ010000126.1:0-35484 GCA_045593645.1 Candidatus Fimenecus sp.
AGGTTTAATTGTTTATCAAGGACTTCAGCGTTAACACGAATACCCATTGAAGAAATTTCTATAGGTGCGTTTCTCACACTGTCCCAGAAAATAATATCACCGTTTAATGACCAGTCATCATAGTCTGGGGCACGGTTGCCATGAGGCTTGCCAGACTTTAATTTGCCACCAATTTGCATAATGAAAATTGTCTTATGCTCTTTTGCATATTCAAATTCTCTTTCTTCAGGTGTTAAATCAGGATATAAATCTTCAAGCTCTTGAGAGGTGATAAAAGCAACCTCTTTTTTTATTTCTGTGTCAAGCTGTGGAAATTTTTCTTGAAGAAGCAAGTTTACATCATAAATTGTATTAACGATTTTTTGAACAGTATCACAAAGGTATTCTTTTGTTCTGTCCTTATCTTCAATAACCTTTTCCCAGTCCCATTGGTCAACATAAATTGAGTGAATATTGTCAAGCTCTTCGTCGCGACGAATAGCATTCATATCAGTCAAAAGACCCTCGTGCATCCAAAAGTCATATCTTTTAAGAGCCAAGCGCTTCCACTTTGCAAGTGAATGAACAATTTCAGCATTTGATTCAATAGCAGGAACATCAAAAGTAACAGGACGTTCAGAGCCACTTAAGTTATCATTAAGACCTGAACTGCAGTTCACAAAAAGAGGAGCAGAAACACGCTTTAACGAAAGAGCCTTACAAAAATTCTTTTGGAAAAGTTGCTTGATAATGTCGATGGCTCTCTGAGTGTCATATCTATTAAGTTTTGCTTCATAACCTTTTGGTACGAAAACTTTATTCATATAAATCACCATTTATAACTTTTTTACAACATTCTAATTTTAATAGAAAAACTATACTTTGTCAACTTTATGTCTATTTATTTTAAAAAATTTATTTATTTGCGATTTGCACATAATAAAAGGAGAAAAATAGAAAAGCTACCAAAACAAGGATAGCATAATTTATTGACAAAAATGCGTTTTTCGTTTATCATTAGAGTTGTATGAGTATGTCTTAAAAACCTTGTAAATCAAGGGAAAACGATAAAAAATTAACAATCTTTTTATATAGAAAGGTCGTGCGAAATAGTGCTTTCTCTTCATGGCGTAAAAGTACCACACAGAAAGGGTACTGCATCAAAACCTGCAAATGTAATGCCACCACCAAAGGCGATTGTATTACCAATGTCAATGCATATCGGTAAACCTGCAACCCCTATTGTTAAGGTGGGGGATAAAGTTTGTGTAGGCACAAAGGTTGCTGAAGCAAACGGATATATTTCATCACCAATTCACTCAAGTGTATCAGGTGTTGTAAAGTCAATTGATGAGTTTGTTTTATCAACAGGTGATGTTACATCTGCGATTCATATTGAGTCAGACGGACTTATGACAGTTGACGAATCAATTAAGCCTATTGAGGTAAATTCAAAAGAAGAATTTATCAATGCGCTTAAAGAAAGTGGCATTGTCGGTCTTGGTGGTGCTGGTTTTCCAACATATGTAAAATTTAATGTTGAGGATACTTCAAAGATTGAAGAGCTTATCATTAATGCTGCAGAGTGTGAACCATATATCACAAGTGATACTCGCACAATCTTGGACCGTGCTAATCATATTGAATTTGCAATTAGCCTTGTTGAAAAATATCTTGGCATAAAAAAAGTAATTATCGGTGTTGAAAACAGCAATAAATTGGCTATTGAAAAATTAAAAGAAATTGCTTCAAGAAATCCAGTTGTTACAGTAAAGGTTCTTAAGAATATTTACCCACAAGGTGGCGAAAAGGTTCTTATTTATCATACAACAGGCAAAAAGGTTATGGAGGGTGAACTTCCTCTTTCAGTTGGCACAATTGTATGTAACAGCTCAACAATGGCAGAAATCGGTCGTTATATTATGACAGGTATGCCTTTGGTTGAAAGATGTGTTACTGTTGAGGGTGGCGCAGTCAGAAAACCACAAAATGTAATAGTTTTAGTTGGTACACCAATTAAAGAAGTGTTCAATTTCTGTAAAGGCTTTATTGCTAACCCTGAAAAAATTCTTTATGGTGGCCCAATGATGGGTATAACAGTACCAAGAACAAGTATTCCAATCTTAAAGCAAACAAATGCTATTGTGGCATTGAGCGAAAAAGAGGCAAGAGTGCCAAAAACAGTTGCTTGTATTCGTTGTGGTAACTGTACAAATCACTGTGCATTTGGTATTTACCCTGCACTTGTAGCAGATGCTTATGAAAACAGAGATGTTGAAGCATTAAAGCGTCTTGGCATTAATGTTTGTATGCATTGTGGTACTTGCTCATACGTTTGTCCATCAAATAGACCTTTGACACAGTCAAATATTTTGGCACAACAATTTCTTCGTGAATCATTAAAGAAGGGGGATAACAAGTAATGGAATTAAAACTTAATATTTCCTCATCTCCTCATATTCATACTCAAAGAACAACAAAGCAAATTATGCTTGATGTTATTATAGGTCTTTTACCTACAACAGTTGCAGGCATTATAATTTTTGGTGCTCGTGCACTTGAGGTTATAGTTGTTTGCGTTGCAACCTGTGTGCTTGGTGAGTATTATTTCAACAGAATAATGAAAAAAGACCAAACAATTGAAGATTTTAGTGCAGCTCTTACTGGTTTATTGCTTGCACTTAACCTTCCTGCAAATGTTCCACTTTGGCAATGTGTAATTGGTGGACTTTTCTCAATTGTTGTTGTTAAATGCTTCTTCGGTGGCTTGGGACGTAACCTTGTAAACCCTGCAATTGCAGGCCGTGTGTTTATGCTTGTTTCTTTTGGCTCTTTGGCAAAAGCAGCATTTCCGGTTGATTCAGTTTCAGGCGCTACACCACTTGTAATGCTTAGTGAAAACAATGTTCCAAATCTTATGGACCTTTTCCTTGGCAAAAATGGTGGTGCAATTGGTGAAACTTGTGCAGCAGCACTTCTTTTAGGTGGCATTTACCTTGTTGCAAGAAAAGTCATTACAATTCATATTCCACTTGCATATATTGCAACAGTGTTTGTTTGTGGACTTGCTCTTAATGGTTTTGATTTAAAAATTGCAACTGCATATATCCTTTCAGGTGGTCTTTTCATTGGTGCTATCTTTATGGCAACTGACTATGTTACATCACCTTCAACACCAAAAGGCAAAATCGTGTTTGGCATTGGTGCAGGACTTATAACAGTGCTCATTCGTCAATGGGGTCAATACCCAGAAGGCGTATCATTTGCAATATTACTTATGAATATTCTTGATCCATACATTGACAGACTTACAGCGTATAAAGTGTTTGGAGGTAAGAAACAATGAAAAAATATATAAAAAGTATTGTTGCTCTTACCTTGATTTGTGCTGTAGTATCAGCATTAATGGCAGTTACAAACTACTTTACATCACCAATAATTGCTAAAAATGATGATGCAGCTGCAAATGAAGCATTGCTCGTTGTTTTTCCAAATGGTGAAGGCTTTGAAGAACTTGATATAACAAAATACACGTTGCCTACAAGCATAAAAACTGCTTATAAAGAAGCAAGTGGTGGCTATGTATTCCAAATGGAAGTATCTGGTTATTCGTCAGGTATGGTAATTATGTGTGGTATCGATAAAGACGGCAACGTTGTGGGTGTAACTTGCCTTGCAAGTGGTGAAACATTAGGTGAAGAGAAAACCTATGGTGAAAAGCTTAAGGGTGCAAATCTTGACACAATTGATGGCGTTGAAACAGTTGCAGGTGCAACAAAGACAACTGCAGGCTACAAGGGTGCAGTTAAAGATGCTCTTAATGCATTTGTAATTCTCAATGGTGGCTCAGTTGACCTTCGTGGTGAGGATGAAAAAGTTGTTGATGCTTTGAATACTGCATTACCACAAGCTGAAGGTAACTTCTCAAAATGGTTTATTGTTGAAAAGCTTGATGGCGTTTCAGCAGTATATGTTGCAAATAATAACACAGGTTATGTATTTGTAATCGGTGAAAGCTTTGTTGCAACAGATAAAGCAGGAAATGTACTTTCAACTGCAACAGAAGAAGAAAAGACAATTGCTTCAAATAGTGCAAAAATCGTTTCTAACTCATCTAAAGAAGAAATAGATTTAACACAATATGAAAATATGCCAAACAATATTCTTAAGGCTTATAAGACAGCAAGTGGTAATTATCAATTTGATATTCGTGCTTCAGGCTATGGTAAACGTGGTGATAGCTATGGTCAACCATCTGGAGAATATATCTATATTTCAGTTTCAGTTACAGCAGACGGTGAGATTATCTCTTGTGTAACAACTGAACAAAGTGAAAGTGAAGGAATTGGCTCTGAATGTGCAAATCCTGACTTCTACACTCAATTTAATGGTAAAACAGAAAGTAATTATGCAGATGTAGATGCAATCACAGGTGCAACAGTAACAAGTGATGGCTATAAGAGAGCAATCGGCAAGATATTTGTTGCATTAGAAATTTTGAAAGGAGATGCTTAAAATGAAAAAAGAAAATAATTGGTCTCTTTTGTTTAAAGGCATTCTCCTTGAGAATCCTGTTTTCGTTTTGATTTTAGGTACTTGTCCTACACTTGCAACAACAACAACCGTAATCGGTGCAGTTGCAATGGGACTTGCAGCAGCTGCAGTGCTTATTTGCTCAAACGCAGTTATTTCATTGCTTCGTAAGGTTATTCCGGATACAGTGAGAATTCCTTGCTATATCGTTATTATTGCAGGCTTCGTTACTATTGTTCAAATGGTAATGCATGCATTTGTGCCTGAACTTTATGACCTTCTTGGCGTTTACCTTGCACTTATTACTGTTAACTGTATTATTCTTGGTCGTGCTGAGATGTTTGCAGGTAAAAACAGTGTTGGAAAGTCAATTCTTGACGGTGTTGGTATGGGTATAGGCTTTACATTAGCACTTGTTGCAATGGCAACAATTCGTGAGGTTTTAGGTGCAGGTTCATTTGCAGGAATCGAAATTCCATTTATTAAAGACCACACAATTGATATTCTTGTTAAAGCACCAGGTGGTATGATGGTTTATGGCTTGCTTATTGCTCTTGTAAATAAAGCTACAAAAGGCAAGCTTATTAAGAAAAAGAGCTTCTCTTGCGAAGGCTGCCCATCAGCTCATATGTGTGCATCAAGTACTTGTGGCTATGAAACAGTAAGGGAGGAGAACTAATATGGAAAACTTTAAACTTTTAGTAGTTATCTTAATGTCTTCAGTTCTTGTTGACAACTATGTTCTTCGTCAATTCTTGGGTATTTGCCCATTCCTTGGCGTTTCAAAGAAGCTTAATCAAGCAGTTGGTATGGGTGTTGCAGTTACATTCGTTATGATTATGGCAACTTTAGCAACATGGCCTATCCAAAAATATATTCTTGATAAAATGGGACTTGGATATATGCAGACAATCGTGTTTATTCTCATTATTGCTGCATTAGTTCAATTTATCGAAATCATTCTTAAAAAGTTTATTCCTGCTCTTCATAAGAGCTTGGGTGTTTATCTTCCACTCATTACAACAAACTGTGCTGTTTTGGGTGTAACAATTAACAATATCAACGATGGCTATAATTTTGTTGAGTCAATCGTAAGCTCATTGGGTGTTGGACTTGGTTTCCTTCTTGCAATGGTACTCTTTGCAGGTATCCGTTCAAGAATTGACGAAAGTGAAATTCCTGAAAGCTTAAAGGGACTTCCTGTAACACTTATAGCTGCATCTTTCTTGTCATTGGCATTCTTTGGCTTTGAAGGCGTTGTTGATAACTTGTTTGCATAAGGAGGTAGAAGGATGTTAAAAGAAATTCTCACCCCACTTATTATAGTTGCAGCAGTTGGCCTTGCAGCAGGTGTGCTCTTGGCTTTAGCTGAACGTTTCTTTGGGTTTAAAGAAGAAGAAAGAACATTGAAAATTCGTGAATGTCTTCCTGGCGCTAACTGTGGTGCTTGTGGTTTTGCAGGATGTGATGCTTATGCTCGTGCATTGGCAGAAGGCAAAACAGAGCCTAACCTTTGTATTCCAGGAGCTGCAGCAGTTGCTTCTCAACTTTCAGAAATACTTGGTGTTGAGGTTGTAGCAGAAGAACCAAAGGTTGCCTTTGTAAATTGTAATGGTCATATTGAAGCAACAGGTCAAAGGGCAATTTACAGAGGTATGAATACTTGCCGTGCAACAGCATTGGTCTATGGTGGTCCATTCTCTTGCCGTTATGGTTGTGTTGGCTGTGGCGACTGTGCAAAGGCTTGTCCTGTTAATGCTATCTGCATGGAAGATGGTGTTGCTCGTGTAAACTCAGACCTTTGTATTGGTTGTGGAATGTGCGTTAAAACTTGTCCAAAAGAGCTTATTAGCTTTATTCCAAGAAAGCATAAGGTTGTTGTTATGTGTAATAACAAAGAAAAAGGTGCAGCTGCAAAGAGACACTGTCAAAATGCTTGTATCGGTTGTAAAAAATGTGAAAAGACTTGTCCGCACGGTGCAATTACAGTTGTTGATAACCTTGCAGTTATTGATTATGATAAGTGTACAGGTTGTGGTGCATGTGCAGGTGTTTGTCCTTCAGGTTGTATTAAAATGACAGACTTTAAAGAGGGTAAAATTAGTTAATGTTAAAAACTAAAATAAATCCTAAATTAAGAAATGATATTATACTTTTAGTTGGTATTTTAATAATAGCAATAATCGGTCTTGTTGTTTTTAATGCTACAAAAAAGCAAGGCAACATAGTTGTTGTGCTTTTAAATGGTGTTGAAACTGAGCGTTATTCTATAAATCAAAATATCGAAAAAGAAATTGTAACAGAATATGGCAAAAATATTCTTGTTATAAAAAATGGTCAGGTCAGCATAACTGATGCTGACTGTCCTGACCTTGTGTGTGTAAAACACCGTGAAATTTCAAAAGATGGTGAAACAATTGTCTGTTTGCCACACAAGCTTGTTATTGAAATAACGGCAGAAACAGAAGAATTTGACATGGTAGTGTAATATGAAAAATCAAACTAAAAAAATTGCATTTTTAGGTTTGTTTACAACAGTAGCTTTAGTTTTGTCATATATTGAGGCAATCTTGCCACCAATTTATCAAGCAATTCCAGGCATAAAAGTTGGCTTGCCAAATATAATCATAATTTTTATGCTTTATAGATTTGGGCTTAAAGAGGCAGTTGCAGTTTCGCTTATAAGACTTGTAATTGTTGCTTTGTTATTTGGCAATGGTATGACTTTTATATATAGTCTTGCAGGTGCAACATTAAGCCTCCTAATAATGGTAATTCTAAAGAAAACAAACTTGTTTTCCACCGTTGGAGTAAGTATAGCAGGTGGTGTGTTCCACAATTTAGGTCAAATTCTTGTGGCAATGTTTTTACTTAATTCATCTCAAATTGGATATTATATGATTGTATTGGCAATAACTGGCACTATTGCAGGTGTGTTTGTTGGTATCGCAGGTGCTTTGTTGCTTAAACGAACAGAAATAATTAAAATGTAATTTTCTCGTAAAGGGAGAGTAAATATGAAAAAATATTTAAGCGTAATTGTTGCAGTTGTAATGCTCATATCAATAATTTGTATGGCAGGTTGTGGTAAGGGTGAAAATCAAGACAACGAAACAACAACACAGCCTACAACACAAGAACAAGGCGTTAAGTTTGGCGTTGGTTCTTTTTCAGCTATGACTGCTGCAGATGCAGAGGACGAAAGCTTCCCAGGTGAGGCAAGTCTTACTACAACTGTTGCTGCAGTAATTTTAGATGAAAATGGAAGAATTATTTCTTGTAAGCTTGATAGCATTGAAAGTGCCATAGCTTTTAATGTAAAAGGTGAGGTACAAACACCAACAGAATCAAAGTCTAAATATGAACAAGGATATGACTATATGATGTCTGTTTATGGCATTTGGAATGACGTTAATGGTGATGGTGTTGTTAAGGAATGGTTTGAGCAAGCAGATGCATTTTGTAATGTGGCAAAGGGCAAAACACTTGATGAATTAAAGGCTTTTGTTGCTGAAACAGGAAAAACAAGTGGTGAGCTTTCAACAGCAGGCTGCACAGTCAATTCCTATGACTTTATTAAAGCAGTTGAAAAAGCAGTAAATAATGCAACAGTTACAACTGCAAATGAAAATGATACAATTAGTCTTGGTTTTGCACCTTCTGCAAAAACAACAAATGCAACAGCAGATGAAAAGGGAAACATTGAAATTTCATTTACAATTTCAGCCGTTACTTTAGATGAAAACAATAAGATTACTGATGCTTGGCTTGATATGGCTACTTGCACAGTTGAAATTGATAATAAAGGCGTTGCGACAACAGCAGGCAATAAAATCAGTACTAAAAAAGAATTAGGTGATAACTATCATATGGCATCTTATGGCACTGATTTAAATGGCGATGGTGTTGTGTTAGAATGGTATAAGCAAGCAGAAGTATTTGAAAATGCTTGCATCGGTAAAACTGCAGATGAAATTTCAGCTTTAGTTGTTAATGGATATCAAGGAAATGCTGAAGTTCAAAGTGCAGGCTGTACAATAGCAGTTTCAGATTTTGCAAAAGCAATGATAAAAGCTTCAACAGTAGCATAAAAATTCAGGGTGCTTGAAGCACCCTGTTTCTTTGGAGAAAAGTATGAAGAAATTCATTTCATTATTACTTGCTTTTTCGTGCCTTTTCCTTGTAGCTTGTGATAATCAAAATACAAATAAAACAGAAAAACAAAAATTTTCAGTATATTATTTTGACTATTTTGACACAGAGACAACGATTGTTGGCTATGAAGAAACAAAAGAAGATTTTGATGCAAATTGTGCTGAAATAAAGGCTTTATTAGAAGAATATCATAAGCTTTATGATATTTATACAGTTTATAATGGTGTAAAAAACTTGGCAACAGTAAATAAAGTCGTTGATGGTGAGCATGAAATAGTGTCAGTTGACAAAAAAATAATTGATATGCTGCTTTTTGCAAAAGAAATGTATGTAAAAACTAATGGCAAAGTTAATGTTGCAATGGGTAGTGTGCTTTCAATATGGCATAGATATCGTACAAATGGTGAAAAAAATCCGTTAAAAGCAGAATTGCCACCAATGGAAAAGCTTCAAGAAGCAGCAAAGCATACAGATATAAACAATGTGATTATTGATACAGAAAATAGCACAGTTTATCTTGCAGACCCTGAAATGACTCTTGATGTAGGAGCAATAGCAAAGGGCTATGCAGTAGAAAAAATAGCACAGACACTTGAAGAAAAGGGTATAACAGGATATATTCTCAATGTGGGTGGTAATATTCGTACAATAGGTACAAGAGGGGACAATACACCTTGGTTAATAGGCGTTGAAAACCCAGGTATCGAAAATGGTGAAGCTCATATTGCATATCTTAATTTGAGTGGTGAAGCACTTGTTACAAGTGGCTCATATCAAAGATATTACACAGTAGATGGGGTAGATTATCACCATATTATTGACCCGCAAACACTTATGCCGGGCACTAATTTTAAATCAGTTTCAATTCTTTGCAAGGATTCAGGGCTTGGAGATGCACTTTCAACTGCAGTTTTTACAATGAGCTATGAAGAAGGCTATGCACTTATTGAAAGTATAGATGGTGTTGAGGCAATGTGGGTGCTTCCAAATGGTGAAAAGAGATTTTCAACATGTTTTCAAAACTACACATATGAAAATGAAAAGTGATGGTATATGTATACCATCATTTTTTTTGCAAAATAACTTGAAAATCCTACAAAAAGTTCTATAATTATAATGTGATATTTTTTGATGATTTTTTGGAGGCAGAATAATGAATATTAACGAAGCAGTAAAATCACTTGTGAATTATGCTATTCAAGAAAAACTTATTGAAAATGAAGACTCAGTATGGGCAACAAATAAAGTTTTAGAAGTGCTTATGCTTGATACATATGACACAGAAGCAACTGTGGTATCAAACGACCTTGAAGAGATTTTAAAAACAATTCTTGATTATGCAGTAGAAAATGGTCTTTGTGAAGATTCAGTTGTTTATCGTGATTTGTTTGATACAAAGGTTATGGGTGCAATTATACCAAGGCCATCAGAGGTTATCAAAAAATTCAAGAGCGAATATGCTATATCGCCAGAAAACGCAACAGATTATTATTATCACCTTGCTCGTAAATCTGACTATATTCGTGAATATAGAATAAAAAATGATGTGAAGTGGATAACAAGCACAGAATATGGAGATATTGATATTACAATTAATTTAGCGAAGCCAGAAAAAGACCCAAAAGCTATTGCTGCTGCAGCAAAAATGGAAAAAAGCTCATATCCAACATGTATGCTTTGTAAAGAAAACGAAGGCTATATGGGTCGAGTAAATCATCCTGCTCGTCAAAATCATAGAGTTATTCCAATAAACCTTGATGGCGTGCCTGCATATCTTCAATATTCACCATATGTTTATTATAATGAGCATTGTATTGCTTTTCACGAAAAACATACACCAATGAAGGTTTGTGAAAAGAATTTCAGACGACTTTTTGACTTTGTAAAGCAATTCTCACACTATTTTATTGGCTCAAACTCAGATTTGCCTATTTCAGGTGGCTCAATTTTAACTCACGAGCATTTTCAAGGTGGTTGTTATGAGTTTGCAATGGCGAAGGCAGAAATTGAAGAATATGTTACATTTGATGGCTTTGAAGATGTAAAAGCAGGTATTGTAAAATGGCCTATGTCAGTAATTCGTCTTCAAGGTGAAGATACAGATAGAATTTGCACTCTTGCAGGTAAAATTCTTGCAGCTTGGCGTGATTATTCTGATGATGAGGCATTCATTATTGCCAAAACTGATGATGGTGTAATTCACAATACAATCACACCTATAACTCGTTATGTTGATGGTCATTATGAAATTGATTTAGTTCTTCGTAATAACATTACAACAGAGGAATATCCTGATGGATATTATCATCCACACCCTGAATATCACAATATTAAAAAAGAAAATATTGGTCTTATTGAGGTTATGGGACTTGCAGTGCTTCCATCTCGTCTTAAAACAGAAATGGCAATTCTCAAAGATGCGATTTTAGAGAATAAAGACATTAAAGCAGATGAAAGAATTGCAAAACACTACGAATGGACAATGAAAATCAAAGCTAAATATGACAGTATAAATGCTGAAAATTGTGAGCAAATTCTTCGTGACGAAATTGGACTTGTTTTCACATCAATTCTTGAACAATGTGGCGTGTTCGATAGAACTCAAGAGGGTAGAGCACAATTTAGAAAATTTATTAATTCAGTAAAATAACAAAAAAGTGGTTAAGCTTGACTTAACCACTTTTCTTTTTTATAAAGCTTCAAATAAGTTTTTAACCGTTTGATAACGCTCGTTTTGATTTATTTGAGTGCATTTTTTCACTATTTTTCCTGCTTTACCGGTTGCGAGCATTTCACTTGGATGAGCACCTGTAAGCATAACATTAAAAAGTATGCCTAATGCATAAATATCTGTTCGCTCGTCAGTTTGTGAAATACCTAACTGTTCAGGTGAAGCATATCCTACAGTACCCATTACAACAGTATCTTTACTGTTGTAAGATTTTTTGCGAGATGCATTAAAATCAATCAAAACAATTCTTCCGTTTTTTTGAATGATAATGTTTTCAGGCTTAATATCTCGATGTATAATTCCTTGGCTGTGTAAAACAGATAAAGCATTACAAACAGCTTCTATAACTTTTCGAGCACCGTGAAAAGTGTATTTGCCACTCTCCATAACTTGAGCAACTGTTAGGCCCTCAATATATTCTTCCAGAACAATTTGACCATCGTCAAGATTTATAACATCATATATTAATGGTAGGTTTTCATTTTGAATTTTATGAAGCTTTTCATAGGCAAAAACAACCTTGGAAAAACTGTGAAGAACAATGTCTTGACCTTTTTTTCTATGTCTTAATCGAATTGTTTTGCAGTCGTTTTTATCGGCAAGCACATTTACAAGTCTATATGTTTTCATTAAATTATCAATATATTTTTCTCTTGTATTATCAATCATAAATGCCACCATTCCACTCTTTGAATTGAGCATCATAATTGACTGCCGAGTTTTTGTAGTATCTTAAATTTCTATCATTACAGTTTGCTGAACAATGAATAGTAAGAGTGCCCGAGCGTTGCGATATATCAGCAAAAGCTGAATTTTCAACATAAATAGAATTGCCTTCAAAATAAATATCAGTTAAATTGTAGCATTTTGCAAAAGCGTTACTCCAAATTGTTTTAACTGATGATGGCACAACAACTTTTTTTACAGTGGTTGCAACATTGTCGTTACAAAAGGCATTGCCCATAATTGCTACAACAGGTTTACCATCAATTTCAGATGGAATAAAATAAAAGCCATCTTTTGCAGGGGTGGTAACGTCTGTGATTACAATAGCATCTTCAGGGAAAATATAAGAAGCACTAAAATCGTCCCCACGACGAGCTTCTCTGTAAATATAAGTTGCACCATCTGTGGTTACATCAGGAATATCAGAATTAGTTGTTGTTTCTGTTTCTTCAGGACTTGTAGTTGTTGTGCTATCAGTTGTTGAAATTTCTTCGCCTGGAATTGTAGTGGATGAAGAACTATTTTCTTGTGTGGTTTCAACTGATGATGTTGTTTCACTTGTGTTTTCAGTTGTAATAGAGTCGAAAACAGACTCACCATTAGTTTGTTGCTTGTTGTGGGTATTGTTAATGTTCCCTTTGATAGCAAGGCAGATTAAAGCTATTATTATAACTAAAACTATAAAAATGATTATAGGTAAAAGGCTCTTCCTCTTATGTAAAGGGGAAGAGATTTTTTCTTTGTTATCAAGTGAAGTCATACAATAGATGCAGAATGAAGAATTTTCTTCAAGCTCAGCATTACAAAAAGGACATTTTTTCATACACTTATCCCAATGTTTCTAATCCGTATTCAAACAAAAGCTCATTTGTTTCAACAACAGAAAGATTTTTACAAATTCCAAAAATAATAATACTGTCAAATGGAAGCTTAACATATAAAGGAGAATACCCTGCAGATTTAAGCAAGGTTTGAACCTCGTCAAGATTTAAGGACATACCAAGAGCTAGGCATAAAAGCTTTTTACGTTCAGGAATGCGAAGTCCTGACATAATTTGATAAGCATATACCTCAGAAAGCTCTGAATTTTTGATAATGTCAGCTTTTTTTAACCCTTTTTCAGCAATAAGCTGTGAGAGAAAATCAGAAAGAGTTTTTGAAATCATATATTCCTTATTCTCGTCATAAAAAGTCTTAAAATTAGAGCACAGTCCTAATTCTTCAACGATTTTTGTAGTATCCTTTTGCATTTTAGTTCACCCTTGTCAACCGATATTGATTTTAGAATAACACATTAGAAAAAAATTTTCAACTATGCTGACAGCATAAGATTTTTGAAAGTCGGTTATATATAATTGACTGTAGGATGAGGGAGAAAGGTTTATAACTCTGCATCCTCGGCCGACAACAAATCGGAAATTGGAACACCAAGGGCTCTTGCAAAAATCACTAAATCAATGTCTGTAACAAACCTCTCACCGTTTTCTACACGACGAATGAAATAGTGGTCAACATCAAAGCCTAACAGTTGCATTTTGGCTGCTAATTTTCGTTGGGAAAGCTTCTGACTTTTCCTAATCTGCAAAATGCGTTTACCACACAGATTATTTGTTCCGTCGGCTGCTTTAATCTTAAACATAATAATCCCTCATTTTTGTTGAATAGTATTTACATTTATTATATTCTATGATATTATATTGATAAAATTGGTGAACACTATTCAACATTTTTGAGGGATTTATTATTTTTAAATAATATAAAAATAAAAGTAAAGGGTGAGTTTTGTGAATATTATATCACAACAAGAAAACTGGTTTTCCAGTACAGAAGGTCAGCAATATTTTGCAAAAATTCCAAGCAGAGATGACCAAATAGGATTTATGTATAGTTATCTCTTGGCAATTTGCAAAAATAATAGCATTAAGTATGAAAAACAAATCTTATTTAATTATGCATTTTTCTTATCAGATGCAGTGCTAACATCGGGCTTGTCTTATTCAAAACTTCCTGATTATCTTGACTGTGAGAAAAATCCATATTTAGCATTTATCAAAAATTCAAGTGATATTACAGAAACTGCAAAGATTTATACATATTTACTTTTAATAACTCATGATATAGTAAACCCATTTTCTCAAAGTGAATGGATTTATGATGACATTTCAATAATCAGTTGTGCAGAAAAAATTGCAGAATTAAAGCACAATGTTCTTCCAACACAACTTCCAGATGTAAATATGGATTTGTTTGATGTTGCAAAAGAAAAAGAGTTTATTCAGTTAGAGATAATCTGGATTTTTGGAAAGTCATTTATTTAAAAGAGGTGAGTTGAATGGATATCAATAATAAACAAGAAATTATTACTGAGTTAGAAAAATTTTATCAGGCAAAAACAAGAGTAGAAAATCTTGAAGATTATAGACAAAATGTAATGCCTGACGAGAGCAGAGAAGAAATAAAAAGAAAAAAGAAAGAGTTTGGCACATTAGAGAACATTCCTTCAATATACGATATTGTAATTGAATTTTATGATTATGATGTTGCAAAGTTAAATGAAAATCGAGAAAAATTCAAAAAGCTTGAAAAGAATTTCTTTATTATTCTTGGTGTAACAGGCGTTTGTATGCTTATTTTCTTCATAACCCTTGTTGATATATTTAATTTTGTTTCAGTATTAGGTATTTTTGCATCAATATTTATGGGGCTTAGACGCTCACAAGATAAAAAATCATTAAAGAGCGAAGAAGAAAAATATAGTAATCTTCTTCAAAAGTATAACGATAGCATAAATAAATTCAATACTGCTTTACAAAGCTATGAAAAAGATAAAGCGGCAGGTATTGAAGCTGCAAAAGAATATGGCAAAAAGTACAGAGAGTATTATTCTGAAGCAGAAAAGATTATGGAAAAATATATAGGCAAAATTGAAGAAATTACTCGCGAAGAGTTTGACCTTATGAGTTATATGTCAACCTTTGACCTTGTAGATGAAAGCTATCACCATTTAATACCAAGAATAGTTGCAAATTTAAGGTCAAGCAGAGCAGACACATTAAAAGAAGCGCTAAATCTTGCAATTGATGAAGAGCGTCAAGAACAATACGAAGCACAACGCAGATATGAAGAAGAGCAAAGAGCACTTCGTGAGCAAATGCGACTTGAAGCAGAGCAGGCAGAAATTCGTCGTCATAATCTTGAAATGGAAATACAGGCTGCTGCTCAAGCAAGGGCGGCTCAAGATGCGGCAAGAGCATCAGAAAAAGCTGCAGAGGTGGCAAGAAAGCAAGCGGAAGAGGCTCGATATGAAGCAAAAAGAGCTCATGAAAAACAGGTGAGTGCAGAAAACAACCAGCTTAAAATATGTGGACGATGCGCACATTATGGCAGATGTCGTGGTGGCGTTGTAGGTTGTGGCTCGTTTACACCAAAATATTAAAAAAGCAGATTTCTGCTTAATATAAAATTTTTCAGGAGGAAAAAACAATGGGATTTTTAGACAAAGTAAAAGAAACAGCAAAAAATATTAAGGAGGAAAATAGAAACTTCGGTACAACAATGAAGAGAATGAATGACACAAACTCATTCTTTGGTTTTGTAAATGACCCACGTACAGAACAAGATGGCGACTTCCGTAAAGGTAGCTACGTTAGTGTAGAGGGTACAACTGGTGTTATTTACGGTGCAGCTCAAGATGATTATTTCTTTGGCAAGGGTGATATTATTTCATTTAAATTTATTGCAGAGAGAAAGCAAACAATCAAGAGTGGCAACGTAATGCACGATAGTATGAGATACCTTGTTGTTTTCAAGGATGGTAAAAATGCTATATTTGATATTATTTCAACAAGAACTGCTGAATTCAAACTTGCTTTTGATATTTTAGAGTAAAATACTTAGTCGGATTTAGTTTCTAAATCCGACTTTTTATTTGACTATTTTTCTATGAGTGATATAATTTATATCAGTTTAGAAAAAGAAGGCAAATAGTAATGGACAACACATCGGCATATTATGAAAAAATGACGAAAACCCCACTTACAAAGTTAATAGTGTCTTTAGGTATTCCAACAACAATCTCTATGCTTGTAACAAATGTCTATAATATGGTAGACACTTATTTTGTAGGCACATTGGGCGAAAGTCAACAAGCTGCTACCGGTATTCTCTTTACCTTGCAAGCCATTATTCAAGCAGTTTCGTTTATGCTGGGGCAAGGCTCAGGTACTCTTGTTTCAAAGGCGTTAGCGGATAAAAATCAAAAAGAAGCAAGTGAATACGCTTCAACAGGCTTCTTTTCAGGAATAATAATTGGTATTGTGTTTATGGTGGTTGGTCTTTTGGCTTTAGAGCCACTTTTAATGGCTTTAGGAAGTACAGACACTATTTTACCTTATGCAAAGCAATACGGGCTCTGTGTGCTTTTAAGCTGCCCTGTGGTAATGGGCTCATTTGTGCTCAACAATGACCTTCGCTATGAGGGTAAAGCATTTTATGCAATGATAGGTCTTATTTTAGGCTCTGTTATTAATATTTTTGGAGACTGGTTGCTTGTTGTTAAAATTCCTTTAGGGGTATTAGGCGCAGGCATAGCAACTGCCGTTTCGCAGTATATTAGCTTTTTTGTGTTGCTTTACTTGTTCTCAAAAAATTGTCAAAGCAAGTTAAGTATAAAAAACATTAGCAAAAATAAAGCAGTATATTTTGAAATTGCAAGAGTAGGCTTCCCTGCACTTATAAGACAAGGCTTAAGCTCAATTTCAAGTGGTCTTCTTAACAACTTAACAAGACCTTATGGGGACTCTGCAATTGCTGCAATGAGCATTGTAAATAGATTTAGTGCATTCGTAATGTGTGTTGGACTTGGCATTGGTCAAGGTTATCAACCTGTGGCATCTTTTAACTATCAAGCCAAAGAATATAAAAGAGTTAAAAAAGGACTACTCATTACAATGGGTATAGGGGCAGTACTTATTACTTGTCTTTCAATACCAGGAGTAATTTTTGCTGAGAATATTGTATATCTTTTCCAAAAAAGTCCAGATGTGGCAAAAATAGGAGTTTTTGCTCTTCGTTGTGCTTGTATAGGTGTTACATTCTTAGCCTTGTCAGTGCCTGTTAATATGCTTTATCAAAGCACTCGTCAAGCAGGACTTTCATCATTCTTGTCGTTGATGAGGTCAGGACTTATGTTTATACCAACACTTATCATTACAACAAAGCTTTATGGAATAACAGGTATACAAATTTCACAACCACTTGCAGATATGCTGACAGGACTTGTGAGCATACCGTTTATAATTCACTTTTTGACAAAACCTGACAGTAAAATGAAATAAAAAATGCCCTTAGTTTTTACACTAAGGGCATTTTTATTAGTTTTAAATTAGTCCCATTCAGTACCAGTAACTGTATTTAAATCAAGACCTTTTGTATCGTGTGTTTTCTTAACAAGAGCAAAAAGTGTTACAATAAAGCTTGGCACAAGAAGACAAAGAGCAACTGTGCCGATTACTCCATCACCAAAGATAAGAGCAAGAATTGTGTTAGTAACAAAGCCTACTGCATAACCTGCAAAGCCAACAACTGTTTGTGCAGATGTTGCAGATGAGCGAAGATTTGTTGGTGCAGATTCGCTTGCCATCATAATAAGTACATCGTTTGTTGAGTAGTAGCTACCAACGAATGTGCCACAGAAGAAACCAACAAGAGATGGGTTAAGGTTCATTTTTGCACCAAGAGAAAAAACTACAAAACTAATAACACAGTTTGTGGCAACAGTAATTGCTGCTGCTTTTCTACCTTTTTTATCAGAAATAAAGCCCATAATAACTTGTGCAAGAGCCATACCGATAGGATATAAAACAAGTGCTTGGCTAACTTCATTAACACTAACAAGGTCCAAAAACTCTTTTGTGTTAGAGCCATAAACACTCATAGCATACCCGTGAGAGAGAATTGCTTGATAGTTCATACTACCGACAACACCAACACCTGCAAGGGCAAAGCAGATAAATACCCAACGAAGTTGCTTATGTTTAAAACCGAACTTAAGAGCATCAATAAGTCCACCTTGAGAATCTTGTGCTTTTTTCTTTGCTTCTTCTGCCTTTAATTCCTCTTCAGTCATTGAAAGATAACGAATTCTTGAATCAATAAAAGCATCAGTTTCTCTTGCACAAAGAAGTGCAACAAGTGAAACAACAATACCCACAACTGCAGGAATTAAATATACATTACGCCACTCACTTGCAGAGCTCATTAACCAACGACGAAGAAGAGGGACAAGCATAACTGCCATATTAGCAAAGAATTTAATAACGGAATATGTAATAGCACGACTCTTAGCAGGTGCAGTTTCCATAATATATACAACATGCATATCGTGAGGCACAAAGAATAAAATCATGCAAGCGCCAATGAAATACATTATTGCATTGCCTGAAAGGAAAATAACAAATAATGCAAGTGCCATGCCAAAGGTGTTGATAATAAGAAACGTTTTTCTGCCAAAACGGTCAGCAAGAGGTCTGTAAAGAATACCTAAAATTTGAAAAGGTATTGCCACAACATTTAAAAGATTAAGAAGCGTAACTGAGCTCTCACTTTGGAAAAATGTATTTGCAATTTCAGTTTGCATAAGTGCATTGATTTGAGATGCAATTTCGTCAACTGCATAAATAAGAGCAATAATCAAAACAAGATACCAAAAATAAGTGTTGCCTTTTGGCCTTGCTTTTTGTCTTTCCCAATAAGTAAGCTCTTTGGCTTTTCTTAATTCTCTTTTTTTGATTTGTTCAGGTGTAAGTGCTTTTACCACAAAAATTCCCCCTTATGAATTTTATTGTAACACAACGACAATAAAAATAAAAGGGGGATTAATTTATTTATTCAATAACCAAATCATTAAATTTAAATATCCTGCAAAGGTAACCCATATAGCATATGGAATTTGTAAAAGTGCAGCAAATTTATCAACCTTGCTAAAAAGATAAATCATTGTAAAAATAAGAGCTAATAACAATAAAAGCCAGAAAAATGCAAACCCATAGGCTTCAAGATTAAAGAAGATTATGCTCCAAAGAAGATTTACTGCAAGTTGAATAAAATACACTATAAGTGCATGATTTCTTGTTGCAGTAGGTGGTGCCATATAAATTCTTGCAGCACTAATGCCCATAAGAATATAAAGTATTGTCCATACAATAGGAAAAAGAATAGACGGTGGCGTTAAAGGTGGTTTTGTAAGTGCGTCAAAGGAGTCCATACCCATTGCAGTAAAAAGTCCACCAATACCGCCAACTGCCAAAGCAATTAGAATTGAAATTGCATAAGTCTTAATTTTATTTTTATCCATTTTATCACCCCATATATTTTATGGGGAATATGTGATTTTTATTCAAATAAAAAGAAACACCTTGACTTTTAATCAAGGTGTCTATTTTTTATCTATAAAGCTTTAAGATTTCTTCAATAGGACCTGCAAAGTCTTTTTTAACACTCTTAAGTGGAGCGCCATTCATAACAAACTTATTAAACATAAAGCCTTTACGGTCAGTTGACATTTGGAATTTTGAAATAACATTTGTGAGAGCCTTTTTCTTATCAACATTAGCAAGATAAGTGCAATCATCAACTGTAATTTCAATTGTTGCATCAGGACTTGCAGTGATTGTTACTTCAAGGTAGCCGTTTTCGTTTGAAGCAGTAAAATCAACATTTGCATTAACCTTACCGTCAACAATGTCCTTAAATTTAACAACATAAGTTCTTTCAGCAGGAGCAACAGAAGAAACACCCTCTGCCTTTGCAACTTTAAATGAAACCTTGTTATCGTCCTCACTAACAGTGAGTGCAGTTTTAAGGTATTCACCATTTTGATATGAAAGTGATTCACCATCATCTTCATAAAGAGTAAATGTGTTGTTACCACGATAAATAAGAAGCTCAAGTGTTTTTGGATTTGAACAATCGTTAGTTCTATCATTAGCGTCCATTGGAATAATAGCGCCTTCTTTTGCAAGAACAGGGATTGTTTCAATATCACGATACATTTTAACAAATTGGTTGCCCTTGTAAATTCTGCCTGTGAAAATATCTGTATATCTTCCCTCAGGAATCCAAACATTTACACCTGCAAGATTTGTTTTAAGTGATGTATGCTCAGTAATAGGAGCAACAATAAGCTCAGTACCAAAGAAAAATTCGTTTTTGCAGTTGTAAGCATTTTCGTCAGTAGGATAAGCATAATACATAGGCTCACAAATAGCTCTGCACTCAGTATGAGTACGATAGTTCATTGTGTAGATGTATGGTAAAAGCTTATGTCTTAAACGGAGAGCATCTTTTGCAATTCTCTCAACAGGACCACTGTAATTCCAAGGCTCTTTACCTGCAAATTCGTTGTTAGTTGAGTGAAGTCTCATAACAGGGCTGAAAATACCAAGCTGTACCCAACGAAGATAAAGCTCGTCGTCTTTTTTACCCATACAGTGTCCACCAATATCGTGGCTCCACCAAGGATAAGCAATATTTGAAGCAGTAGCAGTAAATCCAGGTTGGAAATCAAGACTCTTCCAAGTTTGAGTAGTATCACCACTAAAGCCTAATGGATAACGTTGGCTACCTGCACCACAGAAACGAGAGAGAATAAGTGGTCTGTGATTATCTCTTGCATTATCAAGGAAGTGGTAGTGATTAAGTGCCCAAAGCGGGTCAAGACCAGGAACTTTAGTGTTCTTGCCTTGTTGCCAGTCAATCCACCAAAAGTCAACGCCCTTTTCTTCAAATGGGTGATGAAGAATATCAAAATATTCTTTTGTGAATTTCTTGTCTGTAATATCAAATTCAACAGGCTTTTTGTCAGCAGGATTTTGTCCCATAGCCTTGCACATATCTTCATATTGATTTTCAAACCAACGAACGCCCATTGATGGGTGAATATTGAATGTAATGTGATAGTTGTCAGCCTTTAATTTGTTAAGGAATTCTTCATAGTCAGGGAAAAGGTCAGTATTAAAGCTGTATCCAGTCCAGCCTGTTGACCAAAAGTCATAAACATATTCCATAAAGTTCAAGTGCTTTGAGATTTTATGACTATCCTTGCCAAACTTTTCTTTAATATTAACCCAGTGCCAGTCCATATCAACGGTAGCAACTGTAATTGGAACTTCTTCTTCCTTAAACTTATCCATAAGAGTTAAATATTCCTCTTGTGTATAAGCCTTATATCTGCTCCACCAGTTTGAAAGAGCATATCTTGGAATAAGTGGAACTTTACCTGTCAATTTATAAAGGTCAGTAGTAGCCCCTATGTAGTCATTACCATAAGCAAAGAAATATTTGTCAGTCTCTTTGTTATCTCTTGGAAGAATAGCACCGTCTTCTTTAAGAACAAGTGTTTTACTATCGTCAAGAATTGCAACACCATTTCTTGAGCAAACACCATCATTAAGAGTAATAATACCTGCAGTAATATCAAGAGTTCTGCAAGTACCCTTAAGGTTACCTGCCTTATAGTTTGTAACAATTCTTCCATCGTTTAATGTAATGCTTAACATTTTGTTTGAACTGTAAGAATAAATGAAAGTAGCTTTTTCTGTTTTAATTACAATAGCATCCTTTGTTTCTTCAGTTTCAAATTCAGTAGCACAAAAATCACGGAACCAAACACTTTGTGTAGGCTCATCACAGAAATTACCGTCTTTTTGAACCTCAACTCTTAAAAGAGCAGGAGTAATAACAGTAATTCTTGTGTTTTTATGCACAATTACTTGATTTCCCTTTGCAATAGGAGAACAATCAAATTTAAATCGTTTTGCAAACTGTTCCATAAAAAATCCCCTTATCCAAAAATCTTCTTAAATATTATATATGATAAAACCAATTAAATCAATATCCGATTGCAAGTCCCAATAATAAAACAGAGCTTGTAAGAATTAAGTTTAAAGTTTGGAATTTGCCACTCCATTTAAACCAATCCATATAGTTGACTTTTGCAAGCCCCAGGCTTATAAGCAAAGCAGGGTTAGTTGGATAAAAAGCATTTGAAAAACCATCGCCAAAAGCAAAGGCTACAATGCAAAGTTGCGATGAAATTCCAAAAATTTGAGCCATTGGCACAATAAGTGGAATAAGCATAAATGCTTTAGCTGAACCAGATGGAATAAAGAAATTCATCACAAGTACAATGAGATATATGAAAAGAATTACACACCATTTTGGCAAATCCTCTGCAAGTGAAACTGCACCGTGAAGAATTGTGTCAAGCACCTGTGCTTCTTCTAAAGTATATTTGATTGATGACGCCATCAAAATCATAATAACTGCAGGGAAAATGCTTACAAGACCTTGCATAGATGTTTTAGCAAGGTCTTTACCACTCATACCTGAAACAAGAGTAGAAACAATACCTGCAACAAGAAACATAACTGCTACAATAATCATTGTAAAGTCTTGCAAAGCAGGAATAAAGCCTGAGCAAAGAATAAATGCAATTCCCACACCAAGAATGCCTGCAAAGCAAGCAAGTCCTTTGTCCATTTTTTCATTTTTAACAAATGTACTTTGAAGAGTGTCAGTTTTTCTTTCAATTTTCTTTGCATAAAGGCGAACAAAGAAATATAAAAGAAAATATATAAGTACAAAGGCAATAGCACGAAGCCAAGCGCCTGAAAACATTGGCAAGTTTGCAAGCTGTTGTGCAACGCCGACAGTAAACGGATTACAAATACCTGATGCAAAGCCACAACCGACTGCTAAAAGGCTCATACCAATGCCTGTTAATGCATCCCAACCGAGATTGATTGAAAGTGCAACAACAATAGGTACCATTGGAACACACTCTTCAAAAGAGCCGAGCATTGTACCCATTGACATAAAGAAGAGCATAATTATCGCCATAAGACGATAACGAACATTACTGTATTTGTGTGTTACCTTATCAAGCATATATTGCATAAGTCCACAACTATTAAGACTGTTAAACACGCCACCAATTACAAGTAAAAACGCAATAACTGCAATAAGTGTACCACTACCTGAAGCACCTAAAACGAGAATAGGTGAGAGAAGCCATTTCCAAAAAGGAAGACCACCCTCTACTTCACGAAAGCCACCTGCACGGTCAATAAGCATATTGCCGTTAGCATCTTCAAATCTAAGATAACTGCCACCAGGGATTACTAATGTGAGTATATATGTTGCTACCATTAAGCAGAAGATAACAATTATTGCACTGATAAAGGATTTGACACCAATATCTAAACTATTTTTTTGCTTATCACTCATAAATTAAGCCTCCGTGATAATATATCTGTAAAAATCAACAGCAGGTGCAAGTGAAGAAACATCAACATTTTCATCAATGCCGTGAACACTTGCTAATTGTTTAGAGTCAATTTTAAATGGAGCAAAACGAATGCAGTTATCACTAACTCTGCTTAAAAATCTGCTGTCACTTGCAGCATTCATAATATATGGTGCAACCTTAACATCTGTGAAAACAGTATCAACTGCTTTTTCAATAAGTTTAAAAGCATCACTTTTATAGCTTGAAAGTGGAGAGTCGAGACCTGGGTCAAGAACAACAGTTTCAATGTCAAACTTCTTTGCAAGCTCTGTAATTGCTTCAATACTTGCCTTGCCACCTTGGTGGTGAGAAAATCTCATATTCGCAACAACCCATGCTTCTTGTGGTAAAACATTAGTACCGTCTGAGCCACAAGCCATTGTAAATGCAACGGTTGTTCTAAGCATTGCATTAGCAGCACCTGAAACCATAGGCATTGCTTTAATAAGCAAAGGCTTGAAGAAATTAGGATGTCCAAGTATAAATTTAAGTGGTCCGCTCATTGAAGTTGAAATACTTTTAAAGGTTTCACAAACAATAGGTGAGATTTCTGCCTTAAAAAGATTTTTCTTTTCAACTGCAGCCATAAATTTGCCAAGTCTAACAAGAGGAGAATTCTTTGGTGGAGTTGAAGCGTGTCCACCTTTTGAACGAGCAATAAACTTAAGGTCGGCAGCACCTTTTTCACCAAGACCAACAATAGCATAAGTGCCGTTTGCACCGCCGATAGGCTCGTGAAGAATCATACCACCTTCGTCAAGCACCATAAAGAAATGTATACCACGGTCTTTAAGAACAGTTGAAATATTGTCAGCACCTTCGCCACCACATTCTTCTGTGCAAGCAGAAAGAAAATATGTATCACGATTTGGAACAAAGCCTTCAGCAGCTAACTCATCAGCAGCTTGAAGCATTCCCCAAAGTCCACCTTTTGTATCAAGTGTACCACGACCCCAAACCTTGCCATCTACAATCTTGCCACTAAAAGCAGGGTGTGTCCATTCACCAGGAGCCTCAACAACATCGTGATGATTCATAAGTAAAATTGGTTCTAACTCAGAATTTTTACCTTTCCAGCACATTAAAAAGCTTCCGTCAAAATCTTCAAAGCTACAAGCAGAGAAAATATTAGGAAACATTTCACGAAGAATATTGTGAAAAGCATAAAACTTTGATTTGTCAGTTTGTTCCTTCATTGAAATAGTTTCAGCTTGAATTAAACGAGAGAGATTATTAGCGTATTCTGTTGTGCGTGCGTTTGACATACAAATTACCTTCTTTTATCTTAATAATATGTAATATAAACATAGAAAAATATTATAAAATAGAAAAAGAAAATAGTCAAGAATTGTAAAAATATAGTATATAAAATACAATGTTGTTGTGTAATGCAAAAAAACACTTTACAAGCAATAAAAATTTGCTTAGAATTGATTTGAACAATTAAAACAAATATAAAAGGGGATGTCACTATGAAAATCACATTTATGGGAGCAGGTAGTACTGTATTTGCAAGAAATGTTATTGGGGACTGTATGTGTACAGAAGCACTTCGTGACAGCGTGTTTGCACTTTATGATATTGATGCAGAAAGACTAGAAGAAAGCCGAGTAATCCTTGAAGCAATGAGAAAAGTAAAGGGTGGTTATGGTAAAATCGAGTGCTATGTAGGCGTTGAAAACAGAAAAGACGCACTTCGCGGTGCAAATTTTGTTGTCAATGCAATTCAGGTTGGACTTTATGACCCTTGCACAATTATCGACTTTGAAGTGCCAAAGAAATATGGTTTAAGACAGACAATCGGTGACACTCTCGGTATTGGTGGAATTATGCGTACACTTCGCACTATTCCTGTTATGAAAGACTTTGCTGATGATATGGCAGAAGTTTGTCCCGATGCACTTTTCTTGAATTATGTTAATCCTATGGCAATGCTTACAGGCTATATGCAAAGATATACGGGGATTAAAACTGTTGGACTTTGCCATAGCGTTCAGGGTTGCTCAAAGTGGTTACTTAAAAAACTTAATATGGAAGATAAACTCGAAGGCAGAAAAGAGCTTATTGCAGGTATTAACCATATGGCTTGGCTTCTTGAAATCAAAGACAAAACTGGTGTTGATTTGTACCCTGAAATCAAATCAAGGGTTGATGAGTATATGGCTCAGCCTGATGCAGATGATAAAGTGCGAATGGATTATATTAAGAATTTCGGTTATTATTGCACAGAGTCAAGTGAACATAATGCCGAGTACAATATGTTTTACATTAAATCAAAATATCCTGAACTTATTGAAAAATATAATATTCCTCTTGACGAATACCCTCGTCGATGTGTAAATCAGATTGAGGGTTGGAAAAAGGAATATGCCGAAATGCTCGAAAAAGGTGTTAAAGACCACCAGCGTTCAGAAGAATATGCTTCAAGAATTATGGAGTCAATAGTAACAGGCAATCCTTATCAAATCGGTGGTAACGTATTAAACACCGGACATCTTATTACCAATCTTCCCGAAAATGCTTGTGTTGAAGTGCCTTGTCTTGTAAATGGTTACGGTGTTCACCCTTGCCATGTTGGTGCATTACCGGTACAATGTGCAGCTATGAATATGACAAATATCAATGTTCAACTTCTTACTATTGAAGCAGCAGTAACAGGTAAGAAAGAACATATTTATCAGGCAGCAATGCTTGACCCACATACAGGTAGCGAACTTGATATCGATACAATCAAGAAAATGGTTGACGATTTAATTGTTGCTCACGGCGACTACTTACCAAAATTTAACTAAAAAGTAAGACCTTGCAGTTTAATCTGCAAGGTCTTTTTTATTATTAAAATTCATCATCTTTCTTTTTATTAATTACAACAAGTAGCATCGTACTTGTAATAGTAGCAAAAAGTCCAATTGGAACACAATAGGCAACGATTGTGTCAACCTTGCTCATAGGTTCATTAAGTGCAATAGCCTCAGTTTCTTTAAAAGAAACAATAGTATAGTATGGCTCATGCTCATAGGATGTTTCAATGCCCTTAACACTTATAGACCATTGACCAGGCAAAGGATTTGTAATAATAATTGTAGAAGGAATCTTGCTCTCATCTATCACAGCACCCGGATAGTTTTCATCTACAATCTTGCCGTTAGGGTCAATGAGAATCGTATCCAAGAAAGAACCAGGCCAAGCAGTCGAGACAGTTAAGTTACCACTTTTGTCAGAAACTGTAAACTTTTCAGGATGAGATGTTTCACCTTCAGCAACAGTGCCTTGGCTTTCTACAAGAACATCAGCATTAGTAGCTTGTTGCGCATACATAAAGCTACCAACGATACCAACGATATCCTTTGTGTCAGCATATTTGTATTCGCCATCTGTAATTCGAGCAATTTCCTTTAATAAATCCTTGTTTACGCCACTGCCAAAACCGATGGTATAAATTTTAATTCCTTTTTTTGCCGCCTTCTTTGCAGATTCCAAAGCTTGTTCTGATGCAGAATCTTGACCATCAGTCATAAGAACTATAACTTTATTTGATGATTCGACAGATTCTAATTGTGCAACACCTGCATCTATACCTGTATAAATACAAGTTCCACCATTATCATCAAGGGTGAGAATACATTGATTTAAATAGTGATAGTCCACATGTGGAACTGCTACTGTTTCGGCAGAATCATCAAACTTAACAATGCCAATACCAAAGTTGCCGTTGTTATTGTTATTTGCCCAACTTTCAGTCATTGATACAATGGTTTTTCCCGCTTCTTGAGCTGCTTGAATTTTTCTTTGCCCCGTTTCAATAGTTTCACCCATGGAACCAGAAACATCACAAACTAATGTTATAACAGATTCAAATTGAGTTGGAGGTGTCATTGAAGAAACAGGAACTTTAGGTTTATATTTATCTGGACATTCGCCTATTTCAAAGAGTGTTATATCTAAAAGTGAAAATTCAAAGCTTCTGTCAATAGATAAGTCATCAAAAAGGCTTTCGCCTTCAACTTTTATTTTCACTTTTACTTCAAGGATTTTTAGGAATCCTCGTAGGTAAAAATATGTACCATCTTCGATGACTTCTAGTTTTTTGTTTTCAGAATTTATGCTTATTTTTAGTTTACCTTCAACTTCAGCACCTAACCGCACAATGGATACTTCTGCCAAGTTAATGCCTGCAATATAAAAAAGAACAGACCCACCTAATAAAGTAACTTCGGAGTTTGCTTCTATTTCAATAGTAAAGTGCCAAAGAAATTTATCTTCGTTCTTTTCTGCATCAGCATTTACATATGGGTAATTTTCATAACTAAGACCAAATTTACCATCTTCAACCACACGAATGCCTGAATTAAAACTATGAGTATATTCAAAGCCAGCACTCGCTTCTACAGAGATTTCTCCTTCCCAATCGGCATAGAAAATAATATAGATAGAAGGCAAAATTGCAAGTTTATCTTTAAATTGTTTATTAGTTATATAGACAGGCGTAGTGCCTTTAAATTGGAAAACAGCAATTGGAAAACGTTTTTCATTCAACCCTTCAATAGAAACAAAAACAAGGTCTGTTTTTCTAGCTTCAGCTTCTGAACTAAAACTAACTTCACCGTTAAAATCAACATTAAATATAATTTCACCACTAATACCAAAATAAAGCTCATTATAAGTATATGAGTTAGGTATATCACAAACCATGTGTGCCTGTAAATCTGTAATACCTATTTCACCAGTAATACCGAAACTTGCATCTATAGGTGCCCCCTCAGCGTTTTCTGCAAAATTATAATCGAGAGTAAGAATCAAGTCTGTTTTACCTATACTATAATCGTCAGCAAGTTGTGTGCATTGACTTTCCTGTGCTTGAGCAGCTAAGGTTTGTGCTTTTTCATCGCCAATAGTTTTAGTTTCTGTAGCATTGGACATCTCTGTTGCAACATCACCAAAGCGTCCAGAAACACCTTTTGGATAATATGCTTGAACAAAATTTTCTTCAGTTAGAGGAGTTGAAGAGGCTACAGACATACTATCAAAAACTTCTTCGTATCGTGGTTCACTTGTTGTAATATATGTTTCTCCATTGTATGAAGAGTAATCTTCAATTTTTAAGAATTTGCTTTCACCGAGAGGAGTATCAACATCACCTTGCAAAAAGATAACATTGTTATAATATACATTATCAAAAACAGGAAGGTCTTCGCCCAAAATAGTAATTTTGGTATATGTTATGCCATAATAATTTTCAGTAGTGTCAACAGAAATAATAGCAGAGTTTATTTCATTAGATTCTTCTTCTGTAAAAATGATAACGTCATCTTTAACACCGATTTCATTAGGCAAGTTATAGCCTTCAGTAGGAGAAACAAAGGTTTCTTCTGTACCTTGTATAGCAGTTGTTATTTCTTCGACGACTTCTTCAACGCCTTTTCTACCTAAGGCAAGAACGGTTATGCCAAAGGTTGAAGACAAAACACCCAAAACAAGAGTGAAAACTAAAATTATAGTCGTTATTTTCTTTATCTTTGCAAAATTTATCTTTTTCATTTTGTTGACCTTCTTTTGTTAAGGATAATAGCAATAACAGCTGAAAGTATTGCAAGTACAATTACAATAATTGCGTTTATTATCAATTTTGTATAGGAAAGCAAACTGATATCTTCAAGTAATACACATAATCTTAATGCTAAGGCTGATTTGAAATCAGCAACTAAAAGCAAAGACAAAGGAATAGCAAGAAGAGATATAAGTGCAGATATTACGGAAAAAATAGATGAGCAAATATGTATACTTAAAACCTTTTTATTAAAAATTAAATATATAAAGTTCAAAACTATAAAGGCTGGAGCACCATAAATAAAAAGATAAACACAAATGCCGATTGCCGTTGAAATAGCGGTTGGATTGAAAAGTCTATTTCCAACGACTAAAAGGTCCAAGTATTCTTTAAGTGTTATGCTGATAATAGTATCCTTTTTATAGTCTACATCCACAATAATAGCATCCCCGGTATTTAAAAGAGAAGTTAAAATAATAATAATTCCTATATAACAAGCAATAAGTGCAAGAAAAATAAAAAAAGTGATTACATTGTTTTTTGTTAAAACAGATGAGATGCTTTTTTGTGATTTAGGTTTAATCACTTTTGTAGGACGTGGACTAAATGCACGAGAGGGATTAAATTGAGAAATATTTCTTTGTGTTGTTGAAACTGGAATAGTAGGAGATACAGAAGTAGTTGGAGTAGTATCTTTTTTTGCAACTTTCAATTCTTTTCCGCATTTGCCACAAAAAGAAGCACCGGTTTTAATTTCGTTTCCACAGCGAGGACAAAACATAATATTAACCTCCTTTTATATTTGAATTATACAACATGATACAAAAAAAGACAAGAAAAATGTCATCAGATTGGGAGACCCCAATCTGATGACATTTTCTCTATTTATTATTTATTTGTCTTCCCGTATGGTCAATTGTATAGTTTTCTTTGTAAATTAAATCACTGACTGTTACAAACGAATAGCCTTGCTTTGTAAGCTCGGTGAGTATTCTGTCAAGAGCCTCAGCAGTGTTGTCAACTCCGTTGTGAAATAAAACAATTGAGCCATTTTGTACTCTTGATAATACACGATTAACAATTTCTTCAACAGAAATTTTCGTGTAGTCAAGAGAGTCAACATCCCATTGAATTGTAAGCATATTTAATTCTTTTGCAACATCAATACTTTGATTTGTATAATCGCCTGATGGAGCACGGACAAGAGTAACCTTTTTGCCTGTGATTTTTTCAAGTTTTTCGTTGCAATCTGCCATTTCTCGTCGCAACTCTGCATAAGTGCATTTTGAAAAAGCCTTATGTGTGTCAGAATGATTTGCAATTTCGTGTCCTGCATCAAAAAAAGCTTTTACACTTTCAGGAAACCTTTTTGCCCAATCACCAACAATGAAAAAAGTTGCTTTGGCGTTGTGCTTTTTTAGTACCTCAATTAGCTTTTGAGTGTCTTGATTTGACCAAGCAGCGTCAAAGGTTATTGATATCTTTTTTTCGTCGGTTTTTACTGCATATATAGGTAGTTTTCTTTCAATTTTGCCGGTAGGTACTGTAACACCTGCAAAGCCTAAAATAAGTCCTACAAGAATAAGTATTGCAAAGATAAAAATGATAAGCCTATGCTTTGTTATTATCCAAACTCTCATAAAAAAATCACTCCCATAAAACTTATGAGAGTGATTTAACTTTTATTATTTAATTATTTAGCATTTCCGTTATGAAGTTCATTGATTTCGTTTTCAACAAACTCAGCAAGAGCAGGTTGCTCTGCCATTTGCTTTTTAAGACCTTTACCAACAATAACATTAAGAGCCACATTGATAATGAAAAGCACAGTACCAACAATAAAGCCAAAGCCCAATGAACAGTCAGTAACAATGCCACCACCAAGTGCTTCACATGCTTTTGTGAATTGAGTAAAGAACACTGCAGCAGTTGCCCAAGAAATTGTGCTTAAAACATTAAGAATGATATTGAATTTGTATTTAAGTTTAATACCTGCCAATAAAAGCACAAAGAAATTAAGAACACCACAAACTACAGCCACGAGGAGAAGAACACAAGCAATAACAACCATTTTTGTTGCATTCCCAAGAACTTGACCACCCATAAGCTTTAAAACACTACCAATATCATATTTAAGAAGATAATCAAGCACAAAAGTTAAAAATGATACTGAAACATCTTTTTGATTAAAAGGAACAGAAAGCTTGAAATTGTAAAGTGGAAGAAGAAGAGCAATAAGTGGAGCAAAAGTCATAACGAGACGAACAATGCGAAGCTTTGAGCCAAAAACTGCACTCTTAAAGTTTGAGGTTTTATAATGTAATTTAGCAAATCGGTATTCTGCTTCTTTTGAGTCTTCCTCTAAACGTTCTTCCCATTTATAGTTAGGAATGTTTACGCCACAATACGGACACTCTGCCTTAAATTGCCAAGGCTTTAAGGTCTTTCCACACTCTGGACATTTAGCTGCCATATAATCACTCTTTCTACATCTTAAAATACTTTTATTATTCTACTACAATTATTTCTTTTTTGCAAGTCTAATCACATTCCAAGAAAGTGATTTAAGCTTGACAGAAAGATTTTTACCATCAAAGTCAGGATTTTCTGCTTTAAAAGGCTTAACAGGAGTCTGAATTGCACTGTTTTCAGCCTTAATATCATAGCCACTCATTTCAATATGCTCTAAAACCTCAAAGTTTTCAAAGTCAAGAAGCGAAACATCAAAAAGAATATCCTCTTCCATATTTCTGTTAACTGCAAAGATTGTAATATTTTCTTTGTCTTCGCTCATAGTTGCAATTGCTTCAATGTCAGGTACATCTGTAATCTCTTTTGTATCGTGTTTAGGTGAGATTACTCGTGAATCGAGAGTGTAACCACGACCATAGTTTGAAACGTGCATAAATGGATAGAATGTTGTTTGCTCCCAACAAGCACCACCATTTTCAGTCATAATAGGTGCAATAACGTTTACAAGCTGAGCAAGACAAGCAATTTTAACTCTGTCTGCATTTTTAAGGAGTGTAATAAGTGTAAGTCCAACTAAAAGTGCATCTTCAAAGTTGTAAACATCTTCAAGCTGATGTGGAGCAGTACTCCATCTTTCAACAGGAGCACCGTTTGAATGATACCAAACATTCCACTCGTCAAAAGAGAGGTTTATAGTGTGCTTTGAATGTTTTTTGCCTTTTATGTAATCACAGATACAAACAACTGTTTTAATAAAGTCATCCATAACCATATTTTTAGCAAGGAATGATGGTGTATCATTTGCACGATTATTAAAGTAAAGGTGGAGGGATACATAATCAACCTTGTCATAAGCCAAATCAAGTGTTGTAGCTTCCCACTCACCAAAGGTAGGCATATCCCATGCAGAGCTACCACAAAGCACAGTTTCAATAGAACCGTCAGTCCATTTCATAACCTTTGCAGCTTCGGCAGCAGTTCTGCCATATTCATAGGCAGTTTTACGACCAATTTGCCAATCTCCGTCCATTTCATTACCAAGACACCAAAGCTTGATGTCGTGTGGATTTTCATATCCATGTGAACGACGTAGGTCGCTCCAATAACTGCCAGATTTATGGTTGCAATATTCAACAAGATTTCTTGCTTCTTCAGGTCCGCGAAGACCAAGGTTTACTGCCATCATAGGTGCAGAGTTAACTTTTTTGCACCATTTTACAAACTCATTTGTTCCAAAATAGTTAGGCTCAGTAACGCCCCAAGCAAGGTCAAGCTTACGAGGCCTTGACTCAACAGGGCCAACACCATCTTCCCAATTATAACCAGAAACAAAGTTGCCACCAGGATAACGAACAATAGGAACATTAAGCTTCTTAACTTTTTCAATAACGTCAGTTCTGAAACCGTCTTCATCAGCAGTAGGGTGGTCAGGTTCATAAATGCCACCATAAACTGCACGACCTAAGTGCTCAATAAATGAGCCATAAAGTCTTTCATCAATTTTTGCACTTGTAAATTCAGAAACAAGAGACATCTTTGCCTTTTTCATATATAGGTACCCCCAAGGTAATCAGTGCTGTTTTGAGCTAAGAAAAGTTTTTAAATCTTTTGAAGATTTGTTAATATCGATTAAAGCACAGTTGCCAATACCATCAATACTGTCGTAATATAAGTCAACTTCGCTTGGTATTTGTATATCGCAAACCACATAAGATTTTGTTTCGTATTCAATGGTGTCAAGAAAAAGATTTTTAAGCTTTCCACTTGAAATATTTGTTGTAAAAAGTGGAGAAATATTTTCTATTGTGTGTGCAAAATCGTTTAGCTCTTTTGAAACAACTTTTTTCACTATTGCAGAAATTACTTTTCTTTGAGCCACAACAGTATTTGCACTGTTACTTTGCTCACTATTCAAAAGTTTAACAGCATCTTCACCATTAAGATTGATACTATCACTTACATTAAAACCGATTTGCTCACTTTCAACAGGAGTGATTTTTATTTCAATACCACCTAAATCGTCAACAACAGTTTTAATACTTGTGTGGTCAAAGGTTATGTAATAAGGAATACTAATTTTAAAACTTAATTCAAGAGTATCAACAAGACCTTGAACACCTTTTAAAGCATACATATCGCTAAATGTTTTTGCATTTTCGTTAGCAATTTGAATGTAGGTGTCAGGTAAAAATGAAACTAATTTAAATTCACCGTTTTTGTGGTCAATGGTAAGCAGAGTAATAGAGTCTGCATAATCCTTGTTGTCCACAGAGTTAAGACCTACAAGCAAAATATTTGTCTGCATTGAATCACGATAAAGCAAATCTTCTCTAATGTAGGCATTTTCAATTAATCCAACACCTTGTTTTGCAGAAGAGGTGATGTTATTTAACTTGCTTATTGCAAGATATCCAAAAACAGAAGTAATTGCAATGAAAAGACACAAAATTATAATAAAGGCATTTCTAACCGGATGATGCTTCTTTTTCTTTTCTTTTTCAGGAAAATAGTTAGCATAGATTTCACTGATATCATCATATTTAACATCTTCCGATATTCTCTTAATAGCAGGCTTTGGAGAATTTTTTTCAATTTCTTTTAAAACCTCAGCGGTAGACAAAGCAGGGCGTGGTTTAATAAGACCACTTAAATCAGGAATATCTTTCTCTGAAAAGTCATCTTCAAAAGGAGTGGTGTCATAATTTTCTGCAACATCAAAATCAGATGAGCTGAAAACATCTTCAAATTCATCAAACTTATTGTCATTTAATTCGTCAAAAGACTTGTCTGCCACAGAATCACTCCTAACATTTATATGTAAATACATTTTACAACAAACACAATGAAATCACAAGTCGATTTTAATAAAAATAATGACTCTTTTTAATAAAAAAATAGTCCAATCTCTTGCAATAAAGAAAGTTTTTATATATAATTGTAGACAGTTTATCGTAGACGAATAAAAATATTCGTCGTTTTTCGGGAGTAGATTACTTATGTTAGGCAAGTATGTAAGGGTTAGAGTTACTAACCCAATGAACTCCTTTGACAGTGAAAATAATATTTCATACAAATTGAATTTTGGTGTGGTAGAAAGTGGACTTGACCCACGCACACCTGTCAAAGGCGCTTATATTATGGGTGTAACACACAAGGTCAGAATTTTTGAAGGCCGTGTTATTGCTACAATTAAAAGAAAAAATAGAGATGGTATAATTTTGGTTGTTGCTCCAAAAAGCAAGCGATATATTATCCATCAAATTGAAGATGCACTTGAAGGGCTTGAAGAGAGGGGCAGTTATGACCTTAATTGTCTTTATGAATGCTCCTGTGGTGCCATTGTTTACAGAATAATAAACAATGAAATTCGATATCTCTTAATTAAAAACAAGAGAAGTCTTAATTGGGGTTTCCCAAAAGGACATATGGAGCGTGGGGAGGATGAATATCAAACTGCCTACCGTGAAGTATTAGAAGAAGCAGGTATAAGAATTGAATTTATGCCTGATTTCAGATATAAGTCAGAATATTCAATTCAAAATAAAATTGAAAAAAAGGTAATTATCTTTTTAGCAACTACTGCTGACGTTAACACTATAATTCAGCGTGAAGAGATTGAAGAATATTTGTGGCTTGGTTTTGAAAAAGCAAACAATTCACTTAAATTCCCTAATGATAAATTCCTTTTGAAAAAAGCACAGGAATATTTAGAAAACAAAGGCATAATAAAAGACTAAGCAAAACTGCTTAGTCTTTTTTGTTTATATTTCAAATTTAGCAACAATCATATAGTGGTCAGAAGCAAAGCTTTTACCGACTTTGTCATTGTGTACTTTATACTCTTTAACGATAATTGTCTGGTCTGCAAAAATAAAGTCTATAGGCTCTGTGTGTGGATTTTCACCCCAACTGTGATATGTAGGTGTTTTATCACCTTTGTTTGCGTTTGCAAAGCCATTTTGAAGAATTGTTTGACAAGCCTTATCATTTTCA
>JAZNWZ010000127.1:0-5809 GCA_045593645.1 Candidatus Fimenecus sp.
GAAAAGCCAAGCCCTGCTCTGTCGCCACCTAATGTGGTAAAAAGAGGCTCACGAGCCTTTTTTATGTCGTCAATTCCAACACCCTTGTCCTTGATGGATATAACAACAAGACGATTATCACGAATTTTAACTGATATGTAGATTTTGCCAAGCATATTGTTGTAGCCATGAACAATAGCATTTGTAACTGCCTCACTAACGGCAGTTTTAATATCGTTAATTTCTTCAACAGTAGGGTCAAGCTGTGCTGCAAATGCAGAAACAACTGCACGAGAAAAACTCTCGTTTACTGACCTGCTGTCAACTGACATTCTGAATTCATTAGTTATCATTATTTTTAATTCCTTTCTTTATATTTGCAATTCTGTCAAGCCCTGCAAGTCGCATAACCTTGTAAGCGTTGTTTGAAAGTCCAACAACATCAAGAGTGCCTCCAAATTCAGACAAAAGCTTGTATCTGCCCATAACAAGTCCAATACCAGAGCTATCCATAAAAGTAACACCAGAAAAATCAAGAATAGTTTGTTGTGGTCGACAACACTCAATTCTGTCATCGATTTCAAGCCTTATGGGTAGGGCAGAGTGATGGTCAATTTCACCCTCTAACTGACAGTTGAGAATATCGTTTTCAAAAGTTGTTTTTACACCCATTTTATTTTTTCACTCCTTTGTTTTTTATATATTCTATACTTAAAGAAATGCGAAAATTGTAGAATGGGATAAACAGAATAAAATTAAAGAAATCTATTGACAAATTGACTTTGGTCTGTTATATTATTTAAGCCGCATATTAGGGGGTAGTATGTCATTTTATAAAAATGGCTGCTGCAAGTGGAACTTCCCACCCTCGATAGCGAGACTATATTTAAGGTAGGTTAGAAAAATGTACGCAATCATTGTAACAGGCGGTAAACAATACAAAGTTGCTGTTGGCGACGTAGTGTTTGTTGAAAAGCTTGACGTTGAAGAGAATGCTGAAATCACTTTTGACAAGGTTCTCGCAGTAGGTTCTGAAGACGGCATCAAAGCTGGTGCAGACTGTGCAAATGTAACAGTTACAGCTAAAGCTGTTAAGAACGGCAAGGGTAAGAAAATCACAGTATTTACTTACAAGCCAAAGAAGAACGAAAAGCGTAAAAAGGGTCATCGTCAACCATATACAAAGGTTGAGATTACTGCTATTAACGCATAATGACAAAAGCAAGGTTTCTGTTTTCGGATGATTTAATTATATCATTTCAGGTTAGTGGCCACACAGGCGCAGGAACTGAGGGCAACGATATCGTTTGCAGTGCAGTTTCATCTGCTTGTTATATGGCAGCAAACACAATCATTGAAATTTTGAAAATTACACCGAAAACTGAAGTAAGCGACGGGTATATGAAAATTCAGTTGAATTTAGAAGATGCTCGTAAATCGAAGGTGGTTACTGATGGTCTGTTTTTACATTTAACAGAGCTTGCAAATCAGTATCCAGACAACTTGAAACTTGAAAGAGGTGTTTTTAATGCTTAAAATCAACATTCAGTTATTTGCTCATAAAAAAGGTATGGGTTCTACAAAGAACGGCCGTGATTCAGAGTCAAAACGTCTTGGTGTTAAGAGAGCAGACGGTCAACTCGTTCTTGCTGGCAACATCCTTGTTAAACAACGTGGTACACATATCCACCCAGGTAACAACGTAGGTCGTGGTTCTGATGACTCACTTTTCGCACTTATCGACGGTAAGGTTAAGTTCGAAAGAATGGGCAAAGACAGAAAAAAGGTTAGCGTTTACCCAGTTGAACAATAATTCTATCTAAACCGAAATCTCCTATCACAGTTTTGTGATAGGAGAATTTTTTTTATTTTATAACAGTATTTGGATAATAGTGTGCAAGAATTTCTTTATAAGTTTTTCCTTCTTTAGCAAGACAGTTAGCACCGTGTTGACTCATACCAACTCCGTGCCCGTAGCCTTTTACAGTAAAGGTGATTTTTCCGTTTTCTTCGCTTATCTCAAAGGTTGAACTTTTAAGTGAAAAAAGCTTACGTATTTCAGTGCCTTTAAAGGTCTTGCCACCAATAACAATGGTTTTTACCATTCCTGTGTCTGTCCGTTTGATTTCACCAATTTCAATGCCTTTGCCACCATTTTGAATAATGGTTTCTTCAAAGTTTTCTGTAGTAAAGGTTTTAGTAGAAGTGAAATTCGTTGCATTTTTATCCTGCTCACTTGAAACAGATATAAGATAAGGCACATCACCGCCCCAAACATCTTTTGCATTTTCAGTGTTTCCGTTACTTATAGCAAAATAGGTTGCAATAATCGGCTCGTTGTCGTAATAGATTATATATGGAATAACCTCATCAACACATTTTTCGATTTTTTCACGATAAACAGAGTAGTTTTCTCCGAATTTCTGCTTTTGTTCTTCAATGTCCATATATCCTTGATGGGTACTGCTGTCGTCAGTAATATCTGCACCTAAAAGGTCTTCGGTCTTGTGACTTTTTGTATATTCAAGCATAGTGTGAGACGCTACAATTTGTGCTTTGATTGCTTCTTCGTGATAATAAGGGCCAACCTCAACAAAAGCCACACCGATTAAATATTCTCGCAAGGAGATTTCTGTTATATTTTTACTGTCTGCGGACATAATTTTTACAGTAGCATCTTTATAAGAGGGGTTGCTGTTAAGTTCTGAATTTACAAATGTTTCACCTAAAAACTCCTGCGAAATACTATCGTTCGCTTTTTCAACTGATATAAGTGGACAAAGTATCATTGCAAGGGATAAGAAAAAACACATCATACTGTAACTTTTCATAAAATTTCAAGCTCCTTTTGTTGACAATATTTCCTAATTGTTATAAAATAATAAGGATTATAAAATAATTATAGTGGATAAGTATTCATATTTTGAACAAGGAGGAAAAAAGATGTCAGAATATATTACTCCTATCTCTAATGAGGCTCTTTCAAGTTTATGTGAAGAACTTCGTAAAAATAACTACATAAATCCTGATTTTTATAGCAGATTTGATGTAAAGCGTGGACTTCGCAACTGGGACGGTACAGGTGTCCTTGCAGGTCTTACAAGAATTTGCTCTGTTGAAGGATATTATATGGACGATGGCGAAAAAGTACCAAAGGATGGCCGTCTTATTTATCGTGGTATCAATATGACAGATATTGTTGCAAACTGCGAAAAAGAAAACCGCTTTGGTTATGAAGAAGTTGCGTGGCTTCTTATTTTCGGTTCACTTCCAACTGCAGAACAGCTTGAAAAATTCAAAGGTGTTTTGGCAGAGGCAAGAGAGTTGCCTGAAGAGTTTATTGAAGATATGATTATGAAAGCACCATCTCCAGACATTATGAATAAAGCAGCACGTAGCGTGTTGGCACTTTACTCATATGACCCAAATCCTGATGATATTTCTGCAGAAAATGTGCTTCGTCAATGTATTCAACTTATTGCACAAATGCCAATTATTATGACTGCTGCATATCAGGTTAAACGCAGAGTATATGATAAAAAGAGTATGTACTTCCACCAAAACAAAAAAGAATTAGGACTTGCAGAGTCAATTTTGCGTTCACTTCGTCCTAATAAACAATTTACAGATGAAGAGGCAAAGCTTCTTGACATTTGTATGATTATTCACGCTGAGCACGGTGGTGGTAATAACTCAACCTTTACAACTCGTTGTATCACATCAAGTGGTACAGATACATATTCTGCAATCGCAGCAGGCATTGGCTCACTTAAAGGACCACGCCACGGTGGTGCAAATATTGCAGTTTATAAAATGACTCAGGATATGAAAGAAAATATCGCAGATATTACTAATGAGGGTCAGGTTGCAGATTACCTTACAAAGATTATGAATAAGCAAGCGGGCGATGGCACAGGTCTTGTTTATGGTATGGGACACGCAGTTTATACACTTTCTGACCCAAGAGCAGTTATTCTTCGTCGTTATGCAGAAGAGTTTGCAAAGAAAACAGGCAGAGAAGATGAGTTTGCACTTTTAAGAAATATTGAAACCTTAACACCTGAACTTTTTGCAAAGCATAGAGGGGACAAGAAAAAGATTTGTGCTAATGTTGACCTTTATTCAGGTCTTATTTACGATATGTTAGGTATTCCACAAGACTTGTTTACACCAATCTTTATGGCAGCGAGAATGGCAGGTTGGTCTGCTCACCGTATCGAAGAGTTAACATCAGGTAGCAGAATTATCCGTCCTGCTTATAAAAATGTTACTATTCCAAGAGAGTATATACCAATGGATAAGCGTATTATCCGAACTGAAGGTATTCAAAAAGAATATATTCCTATTGAAGAAAGATAAGTGAGTTTTATGAAATTTAGAGGTAATTTAAAAATCAGTCCATTAGTACCACTTTTTGTAGCAATCGGGCTTTTAATTGTTGCTTTGCCTTTCAGAATGTACCAACTTTTTAGTGTTACAGAAGTAGTTGACGGCTTTACATTTTATAAAAATGAAGATGCATCAGTAATTATTATGTATGTGCTTAGTGCATTAGCAGTAATTTTACCAAGTGCTTTGGGATTTTTATCAAAAAATATCCCTGCATCAAAATCACCATATAGAAAAAGTTTATTTTTAGCAATTGCGTCATTTGCTTTTGCAGGTGGTATTATTTTAGATGTAGCACAAGCAGCATCTACATTCATCACAAATGCAAGAGGTCTTGCAGCACAAAAACTTTCTATTTTTAGCGCATTAAACCAAGACCAGTTACCATTGCTTTTTGAATCAGTTTTTGGCGTGTTTGCAGCAATTTTTATGCTTGTTTTTGCAATTTCATATTTAACAGGAAAAACAACCTTTGCAAGCCATAAGTTTTTAGCAATTACACCACTTTTCTGGTCAATGAGCAGAATGGTGTTAAGATTTTTAACAAAGATTTCTTATATTAGAGTGTTTGACCTTATACTTGAACTTTTTATGCTTGCTGCAATGATGATTACACTTCTTGCTTTTGCGAGAATTTCTTCAGGTCTTTCAAGCAAAGGCTCAATGCGTAAATTCTTTATGGCAGGTACAGTTGGCGTATTCTTTGCAATGGTTGCAAATATTCCAAGACTTATTTTGATTTTAACTGGCAACGGTTCAATTATTGGTGGCACAAAATATCCATTCTCAATCTGTGATTTTGGCTTTGCACTTTTCGTTGTTGCATATATCATAAATGCAGTAAAATCTGCAACTGATAATGACAATGAAGAATATGTAGTGGAAGACGAATATACAGAAGATGAAATGGCAATTGATGATAATTTCCTTTCGGAGTAATTAAATGGAATTGTTTTTTAGTAATGTACTGACCGCATTTACACAAGTTATCATACTTTTTGCTATTGCAATGGTAGGCTTTATCTGCCACAAAACAGGTATTTATACTGAAAAAGCATCAAGAATGACAACTGACTTGTTGTTTTATATTGTTGCCCCTGCAATTATAATTCGTTCCTTTGTGGGAATGGAATTTAATCGCGAGGCGTTAAAAGGCTTTTTGTTGGCACTTTTAGGTGGTATTTTCTTCCATGTTGTTGGAATGGTATTTGCAAAAGTGCTTTTTAATAAAGGTGATAAGGATACTGCTTGTATCTTTAAATATGCTTGTGTTTACGGTAATGTAGGATATATGGCGTTACCTTTAGTACAAGCAGTTTTAGGGGACGAGGGCGTTTTCTATTGCTCTGTAATTTTAGTGCCATTTAACACACTTTCTTTTACTCATGGTGTAAGTATTATGAAAAAGAAAGAGGCACAGTCAAAATTTAATATCAAAACA
>JAZNWZ010000128.1:0-23326 GCA_045593645.1 Candidatus Fimenecus sp.
CCCCAATCAGTTAAAATATAGGTCAAAAACAAGTTTTGCTTGACCTTCTAACGAAAAACCTTTTTCTGAAAGACTGTTGAAAGTATCCACTCTATCAATGTTTCCAAGTTTTTCGTCAATTTTTTTTGCCCATTTTTCACACCCATCAGATAATGGGAAAAACTCAACGAGTCCTGACAAATCACTCTCTTTTGTAACTGCATCACTAACTAAACAAGAAAGTCCGTTTGCTTGTGCTTCAACAAGAGTGATTGGTAACCCTTCAAAAAGTGAAGGCAATAAAAACAAATCAAATAATGAATAGTATTTATATATATCTTCTTGGAAATCAATAAAAACTACATTTCCTTCAATTCCCAATGCTTTTGCCTTTTCTTTTACGCTATTTGTTAACTCACCATTACCAATAAGTACAAGTGCACAATCCTTACGAATTTCTAATAAAGCCTTATAAGTATCAAGCAAAAAACTTTGATTCTTTTGTACTGAAAAGCGTCCTGCATGTCCTAAAACGAAATCTTGAGTAATGTTATATTTCTCTCTTAACTCATTACGAAACGCTTCATTAAACTTGAATTTGCCAACATCAATAGCATTATTCATTATGATTGCATTCTTACTCTTGCTACCAAACATCCATTCAGCAGCAGGAATAGAGCAAGCGCACTTCACATCACTGTATTTGTTTGCAAAAACTCTCAATATTTTGTGAAGATGACCAAATACAATTCTTCTCAAGCGAGAAGGCACATCAGTAAAGGTATTATGTGAGTGAACAATAATTTTTCTACCTTTTTTCTTTGCATATTTAAAAATTGCAAGTTCAGAAATTGACGACAAGTGATAATGCACCACATCGTAATCTTTTGAAAAAACATTTTTAAGATATGCCATATATGCTTTTCTCTGTTTATATGGAGAAAGGTCAAATTCAAAATACTCTGTGCCATTTGCCTCACACCAAGCTTTAAGACGATGATTTTTAAAAGATAAAATATCAAATTTAGTTTCATCTGTATTAAAAGCACTAAGCATATTTAAAATATACTGTGTAATGCCACTTGTTGGAGCAGTTGGTGCAAAAATTAGAACTTTTTTCATAATTATTTGCCTAAATCCTTTTTAATCTGAGTAGTTGAAATTTCAGGTGTTCTTTCAAGATAAACCACTTCACAGTAATCCTTAAGAAAATCGAATTTTCCTTCCCAGTCATTACCCATTACAAAAGTATCGATTTTAAATTCTTTTACATCGCTGATTTTTTGTTCCCAATTTTCTTCAGGAATAACTAAATCAACATATCTAATTGATTCAAGGAGCATTTTTCTTTGCTCATAACTGAAATAGCATTTCTTTTGCTTTGAATTCCAATTAAACTCATCAGTTGACAAGGCAACAATCAAATAATCCCCACGCTCTTTTGCACGACGAAGTAATTGAATGTGTCCATAATGAAGCAAGTCAAATGTACCGTAAGTAATTACTTTTCTCATAATAAAACTCCTTTAATCTGCATACTTGCCAAAATCGAGCTCAACCACACTGTGTCTGTTATATCTTTTATCTTCAGGTGGTGGAGTCATATAATCTCCATAGAATTTTTCAAGATATTTTATATAGTCAACAGGTGCAGAAATTGTCATATTCTCAAAAGGAATTTCTACAGTTTCTCTCACCCAGTCTTTTTCAATTGTTTCTTTTGTGTAGCCATAAGCTCCACCAATGTTTACGATTTTTGATGAGTTTTCACTATTATATTTTGTGATTTCTTCATCTAATTTTTTACAAAGCTTGTCGTGGCTATAAAATAAAGCCATAATTTTAAGCACAAAATAGATAAGACGCTTTACATAATCATTTTTTGCACAAACATTGTAGTTAAGCTTTGCAAGTAAAAGCCTTTTATATAAATATGTCTTTTTATCGTGTTGGTTTTTTAAGTTTTCCTCTTCTGGTGAAATATCAAATGGAAAAATATCAACGAAAATACCTTTTTTTGCATTACTGCCTGCAGTTGCTTCAACAAGTACAGTACCATTAAGCAAAATCTTTGCAAAAGGAAGACCATAATTTGCATCTGTTTCTGTTGTTTGTAAGAAAAAGTCTTCGCCCAACTCAGCCTTTGCAACAGAAATGAATTTTTCATAATCTTCACGAAGCATTCCTATATCCATATCGTCATCCCAAGGAATAAATCCACCGTGACGAATAGCACCTAACAATGTTCCTGCTACAATGAAATACTTAATGTTATGCTTATCACAAAGTCTTTTTATTTCATTTGCGATTATAAGTTGACAATTATGAAGTTTTGGCAAGTAATCAAAATTTTCCATTTTGTCCTCCAAATTACGCTTTTAACAAAGCCTTATATAAATCAACATATTCTTTATATCTTAAGGATGCATCAAAATTATCCTTTGTTTCTGTCTTACAACCGTCTACCCTTTTAAGTGCTTCAACAACTGCAGGAATATCGCCTTTTTCAACCACAAAACCGTTACCCTCTGCCACACTTTCAGGGCTACCACCTGTTCTATATGTTATTACAGGTGTCCCACAAGAAATCGCCTCAAGATTTGTTGTGGGATAATTATCCTCATAAGTTGTGTTTACAAAAACATCAGCTACACTATAAAGCTGTGCTAACTCATCAATGCTATTTGTACGCTTGATGCCAATAATGTTTTTAGGTAAATCTGCAAGCTGACTATCGTTAAGCCCTACAAGGATAATTTGTTGGTCATCAGTGAGATTTTTGCTAAGCTCAATAAAATCTTTAAGGCCTTTACGCTCTTCCCACACACTTGCAACACCTAAAATGATTTGTTTGTTTTCTAAGCCATTCTTTTCACGGAAACCACTTTTTGTTGGCTTGAATTTGTTTAAGTCAATTCCGTTATTTATTACTTTAACGCTGAACTTTTTGAGATATGATTTTTTTACTAAATCTGCAAGCCACATTGAAGGAGTAACGAGTATTACATTATCAAGGCTTGTGAAAAGTTCTTTTTTCTCGTTAAAATTCTTTTGTGAATTATCAAGCACAAGACTTGACGGATAATCTTTTTTTAATGGACAATTATTACACTCTGTCTTCCATTTTTCACAACCGCGAAAGCTAAAATATGCACAATGTCCTGTAAAAGCCCAACAGTCGTGTAAAGTCCAAACTATTGGTTTGTTGTATTCTTTCAAAAACTCAAAAAGAGTTTTAATGTTGAGATAATATCCGTGAACATTATGAAGATGAATTATATCAGGATTATATTCTTTGATTTTTTCAATAAGTTTTTTTGTGGCACTTGTTGAATAAAAGCCTTGTCGGTCAGTTATTCTTGAAAGTACACCGTGAATTTTAACATCTGTTTCAGTTGTAATTTTATAAGAGTTAACATCGTCAGGAGCAGTATTTCTGCCATAAGCAATAATACCCTCACCACCGTTTTTTTCTACCTCTTTTAAAATGTCAACTGCAATTCTGCCTGTACTACCATAGCCACAAGTGGAATTTATCTGAAAAATCTTCATAATTTTCACCAATTATTTCATAATGCTTTGAAAATGATTTTCAAGATTACTAATGAATATTTCTCTTGTAAAGTTTCTTTCAAAATACTCTTTGCCTTTTTCTCCACAAGAAGAGTATTTTTCTTTGTTAAGCACAAAGTCTTTCATAGCATCTGCAAGTGCATCGCTATTATCTGCCTCTACACAAATGCCACAGCCTGACTCTCTTATTACCTCTTCTGCTGCACCTTCAATTGAAGCAATAATTGGACGAGCACCTGACATATACTCTTGAAGCTTTGCAGGAATAGTTTGTCCAATAATGCCCTCTGACTTAAGAGTCAACAAAAATGCATCAGCATGGTTATAGTTTTCTTTAAGTGTATTCCAATCTACACGACCAAAAAATTTAATCTTTTCGTCTGTGCCAAGCTCTGTTGAAAGCTTTTTGCAATTTTCTAATTCACTGCCATCGCCATAAATTTCAACGGAGAATCCATCTAAATCACGAATTTTTGAAACTGCTTTAATTATACATTCAATATTTTGAACGCTTCCAATATTTCCACCAAAGGCAAAAACAGTTTGGTCTGAATCTTCTTTTTTAACCAAGTCCAAAGGCTCTGCGTGTTGTGGAAGATAAACAAGCTTTTCCATAGGCACATCATTTACCTTGTTAAGATAATTCATAAAAGGTTTAGATGTTACACCTACAAGGTCTGCACTATTGTAAATGCCCTTTGAATATGCATTCATAAGTTTGAAAAGTGGATTGCCTTCACCAACGTGCCAAGCTTTTAATGATTCAGGCCACAAGTCAAGGCAATAAACCATAAATGGTATTTTTTGCTTTTTAGCACAAGCACGAGCACCATTCGCCATAAGCACAGGAGAGGTTTGATAGCACATAACAATGTCAAACTTTTCTTTTAATACCCTTGCTTTAAATGTAGATGTCAAGAAAAACGAAACATAATTAAGTGCTCTAAAAATTATTCCACTTCTTCTTGCAATAGAGAAGCTACGAATAACCTTTACACCATTCCACTCTGTTTCTCTGTTTTTAAGTCCCTTGCAATCGGCAGGAACTTTACCTATTGCATAGTCAGGTAAAGAAGTGAGTACCGTAACCTGATGGCCATTTTCAACAAGTGCCTTTGCTATATCGTTTACACGAAAATTATCTGGATAAAAATGTTGTGAAACAATTAAAATCTTCACGGTACAAACTCCTTTCTTAATGTGGTTTGCTTTTTGTAGTTTTGCTTTTGAGAACTACTTGAATTGCTAAGAATTTGGATGCATTTTTGTTTTTAATACCTGCATAAGAATTGCAGGTATTTTTGATGAAATTCTGTTTTTGAGAACGAAGGAATACGAGTGTATTTCAAGGGTGAAAAAACGGAATTTCGCAAAAAGACCACAATTATCCTTCGTAATCGTCTTCGTTTTCCCAGTTATGATACACATTTTGTACATCATCGTTGTCTTCAAACATTTCAAGCATTTTACCCATTGCTCTAATGTCGTCTGGGTTTGAAAGTGTTGTGTATGTGCTTGGTACATATTCAACTTCTGCAGAAACAAATGTATAGCCCTTTGCTTCAAGGTCATCACGAATTGCGCCCATATCGTTTGGTTCTGTACGAATGTCATAAATTTCATCTTCTGCAATAAAGTCAATAGCACCTGCTTCAAGTGCATCTTCCATAAGTTGGTCTTCGTCAATACCATCTTTTTCAAAAAGAATTACACCTTGACGAGTAAACATAAATGAAACGCAACCACTTTGTCCCATATTACCACCGAATTTATCAAAGTAGTGGCGAACATCTGCTGCTGTTCTGTTTCTATTGTCTGTAAGTGTTTCAACGATAACTGCAATACCTGATGGGCCATAGCCTTCATATGTGATTTCTTCATAGTTATCACCATTGCCTTCACCAGCAGCTTTTTTGATAATTCTATCAATATTATCGTTAGGCACGTTAGCAGCCTTTGCCTTTGCAATAACGTCTTTAAGCTTTGAGTTACCTGCTGGGTCTGGGCCACCTGCTTTAACTGCTACAGCAATTTCTCTACCAATTTTTGTAAAGACTTTTGCTCTGGCATTATCTGTTTTTTCTTTCTTTCTTTTGATTGTACTCCATTTTGAATGTCCTGACATAATCAATACCTCTTAAAAAATAATATAATTCATTATATTTTATCATAGAAGCCTATATTTTTCAATAGTTTGTTATGCTTTTTAATGGTTTTAAAGGGCAATATTCTTTGCATTTCATATCTTCACAAGGATAATTTATTGTGTTATAATGACATCGTAAAATAAAAATTGAAATCAGGTGATTTTATGAGAACTTTTATGGGCGACGATTTCCTTTTATCAACAGAAACTGCACAAAAGATTTTTGATAATGGTGCTAGAAATACTCCTATTTTCGACTGGCACTGTCATCTTTCTCCAAAAGAGATTTATGAGAATAAAAAGCCTAAAGATATAGCTCAACTCTGGCTTGGTGGCGACCACTACAAATGGCGTGGTATGCGTGGTTGTGGTATTGATGAAAAATACATCACAGGCGATAGCACGGGCTACGAAAAGTTTATGAAATATGCAGAAGCATTGCCTTATTGTATCGGTAACCCACTTTACCACTGGACACATCTTGAACTTCAAAGATATTTCGGTATTTATGAGCCATTAAGCCCAAAAACTGCTGACAAGATTTGGAATGAATGTAATGCTCAAATTGAAGCAGGTGGTTTTACTCCAAGAGAGTTAATTGAAAAATCAAATGTTTATTGTGTTTGCACAACTGATGATGCTGCTGACACACTTGAATATCACAAACTTTTAGCAGAAGATAAATCTTTCAAGTGTAAGGTTTTACCTGCTTTCCGTCCTGACAAGTCATTTTTAATTGGCACAAAGGCTTTTACAGACTGGATTAGTGCTATGGAAAAGGCTGCTGAAATGAAAATCAAATCTTTCAAGGATTTGCTTGTGGCTCTTGAAAAGAGAATTAATTTCTTTGACGAAATGGGTTGTCGAGCAAGTGACCATGCTTTAGAATATTGTCCATTTGAATTATCAACTGAAGAAGAGCTTGAAGCAATCTTCACACGAGCATTAAGCTGTGATACTTTCACACAAAAAGAGCTTGACCAATACAGAACAGCACTTTTACAATTCTTTGGTGCTGAATATGCTAAACGTGGTTGGGTAATGGAACTTCACTTTGGTGCAATGAGAAACAACAATACAAAAATGTTTAATTCTGTTGGTGCTGACACAGGCTTTGACTCTGTTCACGACCATCAATTAGCATATGGTCTTTCTCGTTACCTTGACTCACTTGCAGTAAAGGATGCTCTTCCAAGAACAGTACTCTTCACACTTAATCCAAAAGACAACTATGTACTTGGCACAATGCTTGGCAATTTTCAAAGCAGTGAGGCAGCATCTAAAATTCAATTCGGCTCTGCTTGGTGGTTTAACGACAACTATGACGGTATGAGAGAGCAAATGAAGACTCTTGCAAACCTTGGTGTACTTGGTAAATTTGTTGGAATGGTTACAGACTCTCGTAGTTTCTTATCATATCCAAGACACGAATATTTCAGAAGAATTCTTTGTGAAATTATTGGTGATTTAGTTGAAGAGGGCAAATATCCAAAAGATATTGAGTTCCTTTCAAAGGTTGTTGAAGACATTTCCTTTAACAACGGAAAAGCATATTTTAATCTTAAATAAGCAAAAAGACAAAAATAAAAACAGTCGTTCTCATGAACGACTGTTTTTTTGTAAAACCACAGCAATCCGGAAACTATGGATAATTTACATTTCCATTATAATCTATAGGATTGCAAAAATCAATACTGTAAAATCAGTTTTTTGATTTTGATACTGCTCTTTGAACTGCTTTAACGAGTTCAACAAGAGGAATAATTAAGAATGCAAGGCCAAGTGAGATTGCATATGCCTTTGCATCAAGGTGTGCAAAGCCAAAGAGATTTGAAAGGAAATCAATTTCAACAACTGCAGTTGTGAGAATGAATGAACCAACCATAGCACCATAGAGAGCTACGTTGTGATGTCCCTTAAATACCATTGCAACTGATGAGCCACGTTGTGAACGCATATTGAATGAGTGGAAGATTTCACACATTGCCATTGTAAAGAATGCCATTGTCATACCTTCGCTGCTGTTTTCAATATGATGAAGAACAAGATGTCCTGTTTCAAGGAATTCACCAATATAGAATGCAACAACTGTAAGAACTGTTGTAAGGAAACCTTGATATGCACAGTCAAAGCCAAGACCACCCGAGAAAATACCATCAGTTTTACTTCTTGGATTTCTTCTCATAATGTTTGCTTCTGGTTTTTCAAGACCGAGAGCGAGTGCTGGGAAGCAGTCTGTTACAAGATTAATGAAAAGAAGGTGTGGAGCTTCAAGAATTGTAAAGCTCATAATTGTTGCATAGAAAATTGAAAGAACTTCTGAAAGGTTTGAGCCAAGAAGGAACTGAATTGCTTTACGGATGTTATCGTAAATTCTTCTACCTTCACCAACTGCTGAAACGATTGTTGCAAAGTTATCGTCTGCAAGAACCATATCAGCAACATTCTTTGTAACGTCAGTACCTGTAATACCCATACCAACGCCAATATCTGCACTCTTGATTGATGGAGCGTCGTTAACGCCGTCACCAGTCATAGCAGTAACATAGCCCTTGTTTCTCCAAGCGTTAACAATTCTTGTTTTATGTTCAGGTTGAACACGAGCATAAACGCAGATGTTTTCAACGATTTGTTCGAATTCTTCGTCTGTGTATTTATCAATATCAGCGCCCATCATTGCTTGGCTATCATCAGTAAGAATACCAAGCTCACGAGCAATAGCTTTTGCTGTGTTAATATGGTCGCCTGTAATCATAATTGGTTTAATACCAGCACCACGGCACTCAACAATAGCATCTTTAACTTCTGGACGAACAGGGTCAATCATACCTGTAAGGCCAATGAAAATCATATCAAATTCAAGTGATTCTGAATCATAAGTTGCAGGAGCACTTGAATATTTTTTGTAAGCAACTGCAAATACACGAAGAGCCTTATTGCCCATTCTTGTATTTTCTTCCATAATCTTCGCACGAATGTCGTCTGTCATTTCAACAACTTCGCCGTTAATGTCAGCATGTGTGCACTTCTTAAGAATTTCATCAGGAGCACCCTTTGTGAATTGGAAGATACCATCTGCATTTTCGTGAACAGTTGACATCATCTTTCTGCCTGAGTCAAATGGGACTTCACCAATTCTTGGGAATTTAGCTACAAGGTCTGCCTTTGGAAGATTAAGTGTTTTTGCATAGTTGATAAGAGCAACTTCGTCAGGTTCACCTGTGCCTTTGCCATTTTCATCAACATCAGCATTTGTACAAAGAGCCATAGCTGTTGCTAATTGTGCTTCATTTGGAGCATAATGGTCAACAACTGTCATTACGTTTTGTGTAAGAGTACCTGTCTTGTCAGAGCAGATGATTTGAGTACAGCCGAGTGTTTCAACAGCTGTCATTTTACGGATAATAGCATTCTTCTTTGACATATTTGTAACGCCAATAGAAAGAACGATTGTCATAACTGCAACAAGTCCTTCAGGAATTGCAGCAACTGCAAGTGCGATAGCAGTGATGAATGAGTGGAGTGCAACATCGAAATATTCTGTGCTTCCACCAATGAAAATCTTTGTGATAATGTTATAAGCAAAAATAACTAAGCAAACACCGATAACAAGCTTTGTGAGTACCTTTGAAAGTTGTTCAAGCTTGATTTCAAGTGGAGTTTTGCCTTCTTCAGCAAGTGTAATTGCGTTGGCAATTTTACCCATTTCAGTATCCATACCAGTAGCAACCACAACTGCCTTACCACGGCCATAAACAAGAGTTGAGCCCATATAAGCCATATTCTTACGGTCGCCGAGAGCAACCTCGTCTTCGCCTTTTTTGCCCATAAGTGCGTTAACAAGCTTTGTTACTGGTACAGATTCACCTGTAAGTGCAGCTTCTTCAATTTTCATACTTGCGCACTCAAAAATACGGCAGTCTGCAGGAATAGCATCACCTGCATCGAGAAGAATAACATCGCCTACAACCAAATCTTCACTCTTTACATTAACAATTTTACCGTCTCTAAGAGTTTTTGTTGTTGCAGCAGACATTTTCTGTAATGCTTCAACTGCTTTTTCTGCCTTGCTTTCTTGAACAACGCCTAAAACGGCATTGATAAGAACAACAACGAGAATAATAATTGAGTCTGTTGGTGGAACAAAGCCCCCTGCTTCAATCATTTCTGTAGCTGCAGAAATTACAGCAGCAACAAGCAAAATGATAATCATAGGGTCTTTAAGTTGGTCAATAAAACGTTCAAAGTTTGAAACCTTTTTGCCTTCTGCCAACTTGTTTTTACCATTTTCTTGAAGTCGTTTTTCAGCTTCTGCAGAAGTAAGACCGTTTTCACTACTCTTTACTTCGTCAAAAACTTCATTGACCTCGTGAAGATAATGCTTCATAAAAACACCTCTTTATATTTTTACTTTATAAAATAAATTTATACATATTAAAAAAACCTTTAACAGTCAAAAGAACTGCCAAAGGTCTTGCTACCTAAAAAGGTCGATAGCCAGTCATAAATGACGAGAAATGTTGACTACCGAATATAAGCTACTCCCCTAAATGGACTACCAAATAGTATATCATACAAGGAATTTTTTGTCAATTATTATAGTGCCTTCGTTTTTTTGTTCTTTTTAGGCAAAAAATAAAGAGTGGGCAAATCCACTCTTTACATGAATATTAAATTTTAGTTGTTTTCTTTTACTCTTTTTCTCATTTTTTGCTCATACATAAATACAGCAAAAACTGTGAAGATTGCAGTAATCATTGATTTAAGTGGAATCATATAAACCATTGTTTCTGCAAAATATGTTTCTTGAGTTGTCATTTCTAATGGGAAGAAAATAAAGCTCAATGCAAGCCAGCTAACCATCATAGTTACTGTTGCAACGATTGTCTTTACGAACTTATCCATGAAAAAGCCTCCTGAAAAAATTTGTATTTGCTAATTTTTTGTGGACCTCTGTCCACGATTAAAGATTAGCAAAATTCAAAAGACTTTTCAATAATTATTAAAGGACTGTGATTATTTGTAACTGTTTTGAGATAATTGTTTAACCGTTTTTTAATAATTGTTTTGAGTATATTTTTACCTTTACGAATGCAAAACACCACTCAGTTTTTTTTACGACTGAGTGGTGTTATTTATGGGATTATAAAACAAGTATTAATACTCCAACAGTTACAACTGCTATAACAAATATGAATACCCACAAGCTTGAGCCTGCTCCACTTACAGCAACAGACTGACCGTTTGTTGTACTGTTAGATGTTGAGTTTGAATTTGTTGATGGGCTATTTGTTGTGTCATCATTTACTGTTGGTTTTTCGTCTGGTGTGTTATCTGGTGTTTGTTGTGGAGTATCAGGAGTTTCTTCTCCACCGCCAAGTCCACCAAGAACGCCACCGAGTACACCTGTAATTGCACCAAGAATATCCATTGAAGCAAGTCCACCAAGCACTGCATTGAGAACATTCTCAAATGAATTTGTGTTTACTTGAACCTGAACCTTACCAAAGTTATCTGTAAGGAATTTTGCTCTCTTTGTTGAGAAATCCTTTACAAATTTAACATCATTGTTGAATTTTGACTTAATTGTATCAATGTCGCTTGTGCCATAAATGTTCCAACGAATTGCATTTGCAACAGCTGAACCTTCAATCTTTTTCGCGTATTTATCAATTTCAGTTGTGTTCATCTTGTTGATAACTGATACAATTTCTTTATCCCAAACCTTTTTAACACCTTTTACGAAATCCTCTTTTTGACAAAGAGCATTAAAGAGTGTTGGTACTTTTTTAATGTCTGCTTGACCAAAAATTGTGTTTTTGTATTGTCTACCAAAGCAAACTGTAAACTCTTTAGGATTCATATAGTTACAACCATAACGGTCGCTACTATTGTTACCAAGAGCAATATCAAAGTCCCAAACAGGACCTGCATAAAGCTTATCGTCGCCTTGTGGTTTATACAAATATGTACTTGTAAGACCACAGTCCATATTTGATGCCCATTCATTTATTGCATAGAATTTTTGGAATGTTTCTACATCACAAAGTTCTGTGTAGTAATCCCCATTGCTGTTGTAGCCATCTTCCGACATTACTGCATCTTCAAAATTTTGATAAACACCACTAATATATTTAACTTGTTTTTCACTTGCATATTCAGGGTTTTTAAATACAAATGGTTGACCATTTTTTGATACAAAACCTGAAATTTCAGCATCATATCTGTCAGAAATTTCCATTTCAATAAGATATCCACCTGAAATATCGTCAGGATTATTAGGAATTTCTACCCATTTTTGTGTGCCAGACATAAGACCTGAATATGTACCGCGTGTACCTGCTAATGAAAGACTTTCAATATCAACACCTGGGTTTGCATCCTCATTAGCATCGTCAAGATTATCAATTTCTACTCGATTATCATCGACCTCAACTCTTGTTGTCAAAATATATGAGCCCATGTAATCATTGTTTATGTAAAGGTCAACAGGAGTGTATTTTGGTGTGTAGTCAAGCACCTTACCTGCAACTGAATAGATAATAGCGTTTCTCATAAGAGATGTGTCGCCATGATTTGCAATAAGACTCCACTTTTTGCTTTTACCCATTCCAAAAAGGTCTGCTTTTTTATCAAGTTTAAGGTTGTATGGCTTTTTGTCCATCTTCCAAGTTGAATTACCTCTACCCTTGATATATTCAAGAGCACCGTCATACTCATAAGTTAAACCATCATCACCAACTATTTGAATATAGCCTGCCTCTTTATGGTCCTTATTAGCGTGAATTGTATCTAAACTGCCTGACTGTGTTGTAACAAACACAGATGCAAGCTTTGTTTCTGCAATAATGTAAACAACATAAGTTTTGCCATTGCAAGAAACTGAAATAGAAGACTTATCTGAAAGTGAAATCACTGAGCCGTTTGACACAGGAACTCCGTCAATTTTCACTTCACCGGTTGCACCAAAATTCACTTTGCAAAGTTTGGTGCTTATTGATGTAGGCACAAAAAGATAATAATTGCCGTCTTCTGCAAGGAACCATTCAACTGTTGGTGCTTTGTCATCTGTTGTTATTACAGACGAAATTGAGAAACTACTAATCGTTTCACCACCTGCAGAAAAAGCAATCATTGCAGTTGTTGGTAAAATCATCACAACTACAAGAAGAATCGCAAAAAACTTTTTCATAAAATCACCCATAATCTTTCTCAATATATATTAAAAAATTATACATACCATCCTACAAATAACTATACCAATTTTATGATTATAAGTCAATAATCGACACATAAAAATAAAAAAGTTCATTATTTATTCACATATTATTTTTAAATTGAGCAAGAAAAAGCCTATCACAAAATCTCATTGACATTGCTTTTCATTTATAATATAATGGCAAAGTTGCAAATTTCGAACAGTTACAGGTGATAGCTTGAAAGTACTAAAATTTATAAAAAAGAACATCGTTTTTTGTATCGCAGCATTAGCCGCTTTAATAACTTGTTTCTTTGTACCACCAGATAAAGAATACCTCGGTTATTTTGATTGGAAAACTCTTTCCTGCCTCTTTTTAACATTGGCTGTTGTTTGTGCTTTACGAAACATTAAGTTCTTTACAATTCTCGCTCGCAAGCTTGTTACACTTGCTGGGAATTTACGCTCGTTGTTTTTGCTTTTAATCGTTATAACCTTTATTGGCTCTATGATTATTGCAAACGATATGGCACTTATAACCTTTTTGCCACTCGGATACTTTGCCCTTTCAGTAACACGACAAGAAAAATATATGGCATATCTTTTTGTGCTTCAAAATGTATCAGCAAACTTAGGTGGTATGCTTACTCCTTTTGGCAATCCACAAAACCTATATTTATACTCATATTTCAACATTCCAACAGGCGAATTTTGTCTTATTATGTTACCTGCATTTTTAATTGCAGTTACTATGTTAGTACTTGCTTGTCTACCTATAAAGCCAATTAAATTTTCAATAGACGAAGAGTTTGGTGAAAAGCTCAACCTAAAAAAAGCAATACTATATATTATATTGTTTTTAATGTCTGTTCTTATTGTTTTCAGAATTATTCCTTTCTTGGTGGGTCTTGTAATTATTCCAATTATTCTTTTCTTTATGGATAAAGAGTCTTTAAAAATGGTGGATTATGGGCTACTTGGCACATTTTTCTTTTTCTTTATTTTTGCAGGCAACCTTTCTCGAGTTGATGCAGTTAACACACTTATTTCATCACTTCTTGAAAAGGACACACTGATTGTTTCAGTCCTTTCTTGCCAAGTTATCAGTAATGTTCCTTCGTCAATTCTGCTTTCAAGATTTACAAGCAATTATCCTGCATTGTTACTTGGTGTAAATATTGGTGGAACAGGAACTCTTATTGCTTCACTTGCAAGCCTTATAACCTTCAGCGAATTCAAAATTCTTTATCCAGAGCAAACAAAAAAATACTTTGCAATATTCACTGCAGTCAATGTTGCTTTTCTTGTTATATTAACCGTTTGTGCAAAGTTTTTCCTATAATTACAAAATAATAATACTAAAAGCAAAAGTGGAGTGAATATCACCCCACTTTTTATTTTATATTTGAAAAGTAAATCCACACAGTATAAACTCCCTTTAATCACAGATAATAGAATTACATTGAAAATTTTGTATTTAAACAAGGAGAATGATATATGAAAGCAATTGGGATTGTAAGAAGCATTGATGAATGAGGTATAATAACACCAAGAGCTTTAAAGCCGCATAAACACTGGGTTTTTCGCTAGTTTGCCCTATTGAACACAAGGGGGTCAAAAAAGTTTTTTAAGCAGTTTTTATACATAGCAAAAGCGAGGTGAAATTCACCTCGCTTTTCATGTGTTCGAACAAGTAATTATAACTTCTGAAAGTTTTTGATTTCCTTTGCCTTGTGTAGAATGATTATAAGCTATATCTTGCCTATTAACACATTTGAAATATTGTTTGCATAAGTCTTCAAGTTTGTTTATTGGTAAAACTGCTTTATTTGAGTAACTTATAACCAAATTAACATTGTTTGATTTGCAAAAATCCAAAATATTTACAAATTCTTTTTCTACTTTACTTTTATAGCAAAATCCACTCATAAAACGATTTTCTCTGTATTTTGCCTTGTAATTAACGACAGGATTATCGTATTTTACAACAGTTTCTAATATATGATAAAATCTAGAGTATTGTTCTTGCGAATATGGTGAATCTAAGTAAATCGTATTTACATTTTTTAATGCTTCTAATTTAAATAATTCCTTATAGTCTTTACAAAAAGCTTTGTTTTGGGTATGTGATAGATAAATGTCAGAGTATTTATCACACTTTTTAAGGAATTCTTGCCACAAATCCATTTTTTGCAAAGGTATAATTCTTTTGTGTTCGCTTGGCATAAATTGCGCAAAATGTCCGGGGGTAGACTGAACAATACACATTGCGTTCATAAGCGCCAAAAGGTATAATGACCGCCTATACTGGTTATCCACTTTGCTTATAGCGTACCGTATTGAATCAATATCACAACATTGTTTTAAAGAAAAATATGTCTTAGCGTATGTTTTTTCAAAGAAAGAAAAGAATTTATTTTTGTTGTTATCGATAATGTCGCTTTGCAAATCACTTATTGCAGATTTAGAATTGATTGTTTCGGTTTGGTTTACAATTACTGCATCGCTGATGGTATAGCTGTATTCTTGAATATCATTTGTATATACAGTAAAGAATTCTTTTAGTGCATAACTTACGACATTTGAACCTGCCATTAAGTCGCAAACGATGCCGTTTTTTGGCGTAACCTTTTTTATTTCAGGGATAATAAATTCCAACAATTTGCTTTTATTCCCCATATAACGAATAGTATCTAATTGCAGCATTATTTTTTCTCCCAAATGATAATATAGTCATTTGTTATAATGTCGCTATAGGTATTTCTTGCAGTTGTGAGTGAGCGACTATTATTATTTATTTCATCAAGAAAAACATCGTGCAATGCAAACCCATAATTTTCAGCAATCAAAGTCATAAACTTTCCTGTTTCAATTTTAACTTTCTTCATTTTGCTATCCGATATTTTTATAACAACCTTGCCACCAGATTTTAAAACCAAACTCATATTCTCGATGACTTTTTCTATTGATAAAAAAAACTCGCTAATGATTTTTGCTGATTTTTTATCTATGGTCTCCATATTACTGATGACTGAATTGATTTCGGCATAAGGGGTAAGTTCAACAATGTCATATTCTTTCTTTTGAAGACGGTCGTTTCCCAACATTTGATGAGCAAGACGTGAATACTCGTCAGAACTTTTGATATATTCCATCCAATACATTTCAAGCTTTAGTGTCTCAATGTATCTTACAGATGAAATATAAGGTGGATTTGTAACTATTAAATCAACTTGGTCCTTGTATTGCGATAAATCAATTTTTGTACTATCACCGAGAAGAACATTTGCTTTGCAACAATGATTTGTATAATTATAGTAAGTTGCTCTCTTTTTTACGGCACGTTCGAAAGAAGCAATAACATCTATATGTATTTTGCCCTCTTCTTCTAAACGGCGCATCCTTTTACTAATACCGGGGAATACATGCATGGTATCGGCATTACTTACATTGCGAAGTATTGCCGATATCACCATAAGATAAAAATCTTTATACTGTTCTTTGTTTTCTAAGTTTTCTCCGATATCGTTATTGAATAAATAATCAATGCATTTTTTTAATAGAATTAAATCCTTCTGAACAAAATTTTTAAACCAATGGTCTTTGTTTTGAACATAAGGGAAATCATTTTCACAGATTTCAAAATCATTGTTCTTAATGATTTCTAAAAGACGATTATTAAGGATAATTAGGGTTTCCTCTTTTAACGGACTAGTTTTTACAGTTGCGATTTTTTGCGCAAGGGGGTTAATTTCCACGCCTAAAAAATTACGATTCAACTTTAAACTTTCAACGGCTGTTGTACCCGAACCTGAGAAAGGGTCAAAAATCAAATCCCCTTCGTTGGTATATTTTTTTATAAAAGCAGAAGGAATGGCAGGTATTAGTTTTCCGTAATATCTGTGAAAAGAATGTATTGCAATTCGCGGTTCTTTTTTTTCATTATCCAAAAAGATTTTATTTTCGCTATTATTGTTTATTTGAAAATCCATGTTCTAATGCCTCCGAAATTTCAGACATCATCTCTGAAGTTTTGTCTTGTATTATTTCTTTGATTTTCAGTGTGTTTAATTCGTTGCTTTTGATTTTAAATTTTTCTTGAAAAATATTTTTGATTAAAAAATCATAAAAAGATAAAATCTTTTCTTCGCTTAACCGATTAGGGGCAGTGCCATTTATTACGTTTCTTAAATTATTGTAATCTATCATGTTCTTAGGATAGGCTGCATTATACTCCTTACATATTTCAGATAGCTTAATATACGGCCATATATCATTCAAGTATTTTACTATCAAATGCTTATTCAAAATATCACCCTACATAATAATACACTATTTTCAATCATTTGTCAATATGTAATTACATTAAAAACAATCATATAAAACAACTTTCCTTTTTTACATTAATATGGTAAAATAACACGTAAAAGGAGGGAAAAGCATAATGAAAAAATACGATATTAATTCTGTAAATCTTGAATTCAAGAATTTGCTTTCAGGACCCGCTCCCGTTGGTAGAATTTTAAATTATATTTATTTGGCTGGAACTGAGGGACTAAAACATAAAAACGGTCATCGTCAAACAAATCTGAATAATAATATCGGTGACGCTTGGTGTACTGAATTTATGTTAGGGCTTGGGTTAGTTCGGCTTGGAAGTATAGTGGGCACAGCATACAAACTCGAGTTAACTAGCAACGGAACACTTTTATTTGATTATATGAAAGATAAAGATTTTGATTTTGATGAAGGAATTCACAATTCTAACATTTTAAACGTTCTATCGCAAATTAAAAAATGTCATCCAAAATTTTATCAAGATTTCAAGAATATTTTTGTAAATACTTACCCTTTCCTTATACTAAAAGATTACTTAAAAGAGATAGGATATTCTTTTGATAGTAGTGATAGGTTTAATAAAGATTTTTTTGAAGCGGTTGCTGATTTATATGGTGAACAAGCAAGAGCTGCTGGATTCAATCGAGTTCCAAGTCTTATTCAATTATGCAAACTTTTTGGGTTAGCAGAATTAAGACAAGGCATACATTTTAATAAAGCGATGTTTGAATGTATAGATTCGAATATGGCTGTATATGAATTTGTTGAATCTTCTTTAATTGAAGAAGCTGAAAAAATTCAAAAGTTATATGAGCTTGGTGCTGACATAGCTGAAAAATATGGTGAAGATGGCACTGTTTTTATATCTGGTTTAGCACGAAACAGTGAGTTGCAGAAAAAGTTTAAAAACAACCTTTCTGTTGAACAGGAACACAAATGCGTAATTTGCGGTTTAAAGACAGAAAAATTACTAATTGGCAGTCATATTAAACCATCTGCTGATTGCAATGTTCATGAAAAAGCAGATACACAAAATGGTCTGCTTTTATGTGCAAATCACGATAAGTTATTTGATAGATATTTAATATCGTTTAACCCACAAAACGGGGAAATAGTTACAAATGAAAAACAGATAAAAGATGAATACCCATTTTTAAAATTAGATGTAAATTTCATTTTACCAAAGTGCTTGCTTACGGATAAAAGAAAAGGGTATTTAGAAATTCATTATCAAGAATTTTTGAAAAGAAAACATAAATAGTGATAAGTATAAAACTCCTTTGTTTACAGATACTAGAAATGTTATCAAAATAAACAAAGGAGTTTTTGCATATATGAAAGCAACTGGGATTGTGAGAAGAATTGACGATTTGGGAAGGGTTGTTATTCCGAAAGAGATTCGTAGGACTATGCGAATCCGTGAAGGAGACCCGTTAGAGATTTATACTGCCGCGGATGGTGAAGTGATTTTTAAAAAATATTCGCCTATTGGTGAGCTTTCAAGCTTTGCAACGCAATATGCAGACGTACTTAATCGTGCCACTAATTTGCCTGTAATCATAACTGACCGAGACCATGTCATTGCAGTTTCAGGGTTACCTCGAAAAGAAATTTTAGAGAGGCGCATCTCGCCTATTCTTGAAGATTTAATTGAAGAAAGGGCAAGCTATACTGCTTCACCAGACACAAAAGCCATTTACCCATTATCTGATTTTGACAAAGAAGCAGGAATTATTTTCCCTATTATCGGTGGTGGCGATGTGGCAGGGGCTGTTATAGTTATGCTCAATTCTGATGGATTAATGCCATCACAAACTGAAATAAAGCTTGCATCTGTTGCTGCATCATTTTTAGGCAAGCAAACAGAAGAATAAAAATAAAGGACCTACTCAACTGAGTAAGTCCTTTTTTGTTTTTAATGAATTAATATTTCATTGTGAACCATTTTTCGAATCTAAGACCAACCTTATATTCGCTACCGCTACCTGACATTACAAGTACTAATGGCATATCCATATAGTATTCAACCATATTGCCTGTTGACTTTTCAATCTTTGCTGTACCTAAAACATTTTCATAGTTACATGTTGGTTCAAGTGAGTTAACAATAGGAATATCCTTAATTGGCTCTTTAATTGATTCATATGTAATAACACCTGAGATTGAGCCTACGCCATAACCTTGTGTTGGGTTTGTTTCAGGGTTAAACTTAACTGTGATAATGTAGTAATCGCCTTCTTCTTTGAAGATGATTTCTTGAATTTGAGCTTGATGGTCTGGATTATCAACATCAAAGTTACATGTTGTATTTTCTGGTGGGAAGCCAGCCATAATAGCAGCGCTATCTGTCCAAACTTCGTTCTTTTCAGTTTCTTTTAAGAGACTATCCATAAGGCTCTTACCGACTGATGATAAAGCGCCTGCTTCAACAATACCGTTGTAGTTTGAACCAACTTCTTTAATAAATGTAACTTCTTTAGCATTGTTCTTAACGCCTGTAAATGCAGTTACAAACAATTTCATTTGGCCATACCAGTTTTCAACGCCTTCGCTCTTATCCCATGCCCCTGGAGGTGCTGTTGGAGCTTCAGTTGTTGTTTCATTAGTTGCTTGACCACCTGCTGTTCCTGCAGAATTAATCTTTTTATATGCCCAGAAAGTTGATGAATAAACTAATGCAATAGCAAGACAAAAAGCAACGACTTTTGCAAAAACATTAAAGAATTTTTCTCTTTTTGCTTTTTTTGTCTCAACTTTTGCTTTATATTCTTCTACTGTGAGTGGTTTTTTTGCCATTTTAAAGTAAACCCCTTTCAACATTTAAACCTTTACCATAATAATTTACAACAAAATCGGGGAAAAGTCAATATTATAATACAAAACTTATAAAAATAAAGAAAATTTTGTAAATTCATTTTTTTCTATTGTCTTTTTTAACCACCTTTTGATATAATTACATTAAGGAAAAAGCAAAGGACGTTTTCACAATGGCAAAAAGACGTAAAAAGAAAAGTTTTCTTGACAGCAATGCTACTTTGGCAGTTGTTTTTGTTGTTGCAACACTTGTTTTAGTTTTCGTTTTTACTGTTGCAAAATCTTCAATTGATAAGCAATTTGACACAAAAGCTTCAACAAATTCTCAAAGTGAGACAAAATCAAGTGCTACAACCACAACAAAGCAAAGCACTACAACAGAAACTACAACAGAAACTACAACCGAATATATAAAACCTGAAACTACAACAAGACCTGTTACTGCTACACCATCAGGCTCGTTTTATAGTGGTGTTAAGTATCGCTCGCCTATTGCAGTGCCTGCTGATGTTTTTAAACACGGCAGAGAGCTTATGTTACTTAACAAATACTATGAGCTTCCTGAAGATTTTGAATGGGATTTAGTTCTTTGGTCTAACGGTGAGGCAGTTGACGCTATGTATCTCAACACTCTTGACCGTAAGAGCATAAAAGCAGTTGACAGAATGGCTTATGAACCTCTCAAGCAAATGTTTGCTGACGCAGAGGCAGCAGGATGTCCACTACAACTTATTTCTGCATATCGTAGTATCGTTTTGCAAGACGATTTATTCGGTAGGTCAGTTACAAAATATATGAACCAAGGCTATTCTAAAGAAATAGCAATAGAAAAAGCAAATGTTGAACGAACATTTACAGGTACAAGTGAGCACAACACAGGACTTGGTTTTGATATTCTTGAAAAAGGCAACTACACTTTATACTTTGATTTTGATAAAACGCCTCAATTTGAATGGCTTATGGAAAACGCTGAAAATTACGGTTTTATCTTGCGATATGGAAAAGATAAAACAGGAATAACAGAAATTATGTATGAGCCTTGGCATTTCAGATATGTTGGTGTTGAGCACGCCAAGAGAATTAACGAGCTTGGTATGTGCCTTGAAGAATACATTGCTTATCTTGATGCCGGAAACATTTAAAAATACACAATTTTAGGCAGTCTGCAAAAAAAGACTGCCTTTTTTTATTCAATAAAACATATTGAAGAATGGAAAAAAATACGATATAATATCCGTGTATATTTATACATTCCATTTAAGGAGGAATAAAAAATGAAAAAGGGAATTATTTTTGACAAATCTAAAAAAGTTTTCCCTATGATTGTAATGGCAATCGGCATTGTTTTAGCACTTGCATTGTTAATTTTAAGACTTAACCTTGTAGCTGTTGTTAACGTTGCATATATGTGCGTTGTTGTTGCTCTTACAATTCTTGGTGTACTTATCTTTAAAAAATTGTATGTGTGGCATTTTATAAGTTATGCAGTTAACGGACTCGCTATTGTGCTTTACTATGCAATTTGGGGTGCAGATGCAGGCTTTGGTGCTTTCACAAGTGGTAAAGCAGGTTGGAAATCAGTTGAAAACGCACTTTTCTCAGGTGCTTCTGATTACAACTTCTTTGTAAGACTTGGTGGCAACCTTTTGCTTATTCTCCCTTGTATAATTGCTGTACTTGCTCTTTTCTTTGTTGGTAAAAAGCAATTTGAAAAGAAAGGCTTACATGTTATTGTTACAAGTGCATTGAGCCTTGTTCTTGCAGGAACAACAATTCTTTATGTTCTTACAATGAACCTTCGTTCACAACCTAAGGTTTTCGACCTTCAAAAAGGTCATGATGATTACCTTAAGAGCGTTGACAAGGCAAAGGTTGACAATCCTAACGTTCTCTTTATTCTTATGGACGACTTGGGTTGGGGAGACGTTTCAATTAACGGTGCTATTTATGACACACCAAACATTGATAGAATCGGTGAAGAAGGTCTTAACTTTGATAACTTCTATTCATCATATTCAGTTTGCTCACCTGCTCGTTTTGCTCTTATGACAGGTCGTTATCCATTCCGTGGATATGCAGACAATGTTATTTATCCTACATTCGACACTTTCTCACCATTTGCATCAACTCGTCTTTTCAACTCAATTGAAATGGGCAACAATGTTGATGGTATGCTTGGCGATGAAATCACAATTGCTGAAGTTTTCCAACAAGCAGGCTATAACACAGGTGCTTTTGGTAAATGGCACTTAGGCGACTACGGTGAATATCTTCCTACAAACCAAGGCTTTGACTATTTCTATGGTAGCCACCACGTTAACGATATGAATCCATTCTATCACGTTCGTGAAGAAGGTGGAGAATATGAAATCGTTCATGGTACTGACGAGATGTTTGTTGACGGCAAAAAAGACCAAAGCAAGCTTTCAGAATGGATTCACGAAGAAATTACAGGTTGGATTACTGACCAAGTTACAAATTCTGAAGAACCATTCTTTGCTTATTATGCAACTCCATGGCCACACGGTCCTGTTTTTGCAGGTGATGATTTTGATGGCACATCAGGTATGAGTACATATGTTGACTGTGTTAAAGAATTCGACTATTACCTTGGTGAACTCTTCAATACACTTGAAGAGCTTGGTGTTATGGACGACACAATTATTATCTTTACAAGTGATAACGGTCCTGCACTTGAAGGTTCAACGGGTCTTCTTCGTGGTGCTAAATACTTAGCTTATGAAGGTGGTCAAAAAGTTCCATTTATGATTAGATGGGGCAACAACAACGGACTTTGGGAAGCAGGAACAACCCGTTCACAAAGCGGTACATTTGTAGATATGTTCCCTACACTTATTGAGCTTTGTGGAATTACAGGTAAAGGTGGTCAAGCTAACTACTTACCATTTGACCGTGTAATTGATGGTGTTTCATTAATGCCTGTTATTAAAGACGACACTGCAGTTCATACTGCTGACCATCCAATTCTTCATATGAAACGTGAAAAGCTTAAGGCTCTTCAATATACAATGACAACTGAAGAAGTATTAAAGAGATATCCTGGTTATGAATATCCTGTTCTTCTTGATAACGAGTATGTAACATTTAAATATTTCAGAAAAATGCAAAATGATAACCCTGCATTCTTTGATAAGACTCGTAAGAATTGGCTGTATCTCTTAACTGACGATATTGGTGAAAACTACAATCGTACATCAACATATCCTGAAATTGCTGATGAAATGAATCAAAAGATGGATGATGTTATGAAAGACTTT
>JAZNWZ010000129.1:0-4119 GCA_045593645.1 Candidatus Fimenecus sp.
TCTGCTGCTTCTCTACCCTTTGCAGTTATTGAAAGAACTTCTTCCTCATCAAGAATATCAGCGGTAATATTGCCTGTTTTTAAAAGTTCTTCAATTGCCTGACCAACTTCAAAATAGTTTGCAAGACCATCTTCTTGCATTGCTTCGTTAAGAAGTTGTTTTGTCATTGGTGCTTCAACACTTTTAAGCAAATAACAGATTAAAAGTCTAATATCATCTCTGTTACGAAGTCCACCTAATTCAATTCCTGCATCAAATGCATCAAATTCCATAATTCTTAATCCTTTAATAAACCTAAAATTTCTTTAATATCTTGATAAACAAAAGTTGGTTTGATTTCACTGTTATCAATATCTTCTTGTGTGCTTTCGCCACTTAATACACATATTGTGTCAACTCCTGCATTAACGCCTGAAGCAATATCAGTATAAAGTCTGTCGCCAATTACAACAGTTTCTTCTTTACCGAATGGTGAGCGTTCAACAGAGAAATCAATCATAAATCCGTCAGGCTTGCCAATGTAAAGTGGTCTACGATTTGTAGCATAGTTAATTGCCTCACACATTGCAAAGCAGTCAGGTACAAGACCAAATTCAGTTGGGCAACCACGGTCAGGGTTTGTTGCTATGTATGGTATGTCTTTTTTAGTTTGAAGAAGATATGAAACATCCCAAAGCTTTTTATATGTAAGCTCTGTATCGTAACCTACACAGATGCAGTCAGTATCTTCATCTGCCTCAGTTGTAATGTTTACACCAAACTTTTTCATCTCTTCAATCATTGAGATTGTACCCATACAGTAAATCTTTTTATCTTTAAAATGCTTATTAAGGTAAAGTGCAGTTGCCTGTGAAGATGTGAAAAAGTTGTCTTCAGTTACCTTAATGCCCATTTTTGAAAGCTTAATAACATAGTCTTTTACGGAACGAGATGAGTTGTTTGTAATAAACACATACTGACCACCAATTGAGTCAATGTATGCTAAAAATTCATTAACACACTCAAAAAGACGAGCACCCTCATAAATTGTTCCGTCCATATCAAGTAAAAAAAGTTTTTTATTCTTTAAATCAGCCATTTACTTTTTCTTCCTTTTTACCCTTTTTCTTTAAAATGCCTAAAAACAGATGAATCATATCTTTAAGCTCTTGTGTTCTTGAAAATACAATTAAATTGATTAAATTAGGAACACTCACACATAAAATTGCTCTCACAATCAATTCAACAAAAATGTTTGTTGTGTAACCATATACAATACTCATTGTCTTTTCAGCAAGGAAGTTTGTCAACAAGAAAAGCCCCGCAGTCATAGCAAAATATATAACATATCTTACATAATATCCAATTACTTTTTGACCTAAAACATGCTTATAAACTAAATATGGTTGAGTCCACAATGGGATTATAAGCATACTAAGAAGGTTTGCAAGTATAATTCCATCAATTGATTTTGTCCATAAAACAAAGGCAACCGACATTACAATATTAAGCACAGCTTCTAAAATTGCAAACCATTGGTCTTGACGATAGAGTCCTGCGCTATCCTTTGCCATTAAAACAACTCTGCGAATACCAAAAACATAAAAATAGCAAAGCAAAAGCATTACTGTTTTATCTGACAACAAGCTGCCAGGCTCATTGCTCATCCAAAATCGCATAAATGGTTGAATAATAACACCAACGGAAACTGTAAAGAAGCAGAAAAGCAAATAGTTAAAGAAATAAAGAAGTTTAAATCTCTTATAAATTGTTTCTTTACTTTCAACTGTGATAATATTACCGAAACTTGCAGTTATTCCATTAAACACCTGTGTTGCAAGTTGAGAAAGAGCAGTTGTAATGATTGTATAGTTACCATAAACACCTGCCAAAACTGTGCCAAGAAACTTTGATGTAATTGCAGAGCCTGTTGCAGTAACACTAACTCCACCTACTCTATGACAAAGCATTGCGCTCATATTTTTAATAAGAGCTTTTTTCTCATCACCTGAAATTGTTTCCTTTGATTTGTCATTAGCAATTTCAGGATACATTCTTTTAAATTTGTTACCGATTAAAGATGCACCGATAAGTCGGCAAACAATTTTAACAACTGCATAAACAATGAAGCTTTGTGTCAAATAAAGAAGTGTTACCTGACTTACAAGTGTTATAAGCGAAATAAAAGCATCGTTACGATTAACAATATAGTTGTTTTGGTCTGCAACAATTAATGCTTTTCTGTTAGCAAACAAATATGATGCAACTGTATCTCCTGCATAAAGAATAAATAAAAATGAAATATAAATAGGAGATTTGTTTGTGTCTTCAACAAAAAGATTTACAACAAAGGCTAAAACAACTGCTCCACCCATAAAAATTGAAGCGATTATTTTATATGCTTGTTTGTAAAAGTTTAGTATTTTCTTGATTTCGCGATTATCTTTATCTTCAATAGGTTTATATAGCTTGTAAAGAAGTCCTGTGCTCAAGCCCAATTCAGCAAGTGATAAAACCTGTAAAAAGTTCTTAAAGGTTGTGTCAACACCAGCCATACTCAAGCCCAACTGGTCAACGAACACAGAGCGTGTTACAAAGTTTGAGAGCATAAGGAGAGCATAGCCTGCCATACCGAATATTGAGTTGATTAAAACTTTTTTACTTCTCATAAAACTTATTTCTTCTTAAAAATACTGTTAATTTTATCGTTTATTCCTTCAAGGAACTTTGTATCTTTAGATTTTTCACCATCATCAACAAGTGCAAGAGCATAGCCTAAGAACATCCAGAAAATGAACATTGCAAATCTTGTGATGAAAAGAATTGTAACTTCTGCCATACTGTTCACTAAGAGCATACCAAGTAATGCAAAAAGTAAAACAGCTACATAGTAATTGTCGTCTCCGTCTTTCGCTTTCTTGAAAAGCTTCTTTAAAATAAAAATGAAAACCAAAAGGAAGAAGCCGAATATAAATATTGAACCAACCGTACCAACACTTACTATTGTTTGAATAATAAGATTGTGGAAGTGTCTTAAATAGTTATCAACAATAAATGTATCTCTATGTGATTGAGGTCCGTGTCCAAAAATTGGTTTTTCCATAAACTCTTTCAAACCAAATTTCCAGATAATTGTTCTACCTGTGAAGAAGCCATAGCTTTCATCAATTTCGCGGTCAATTTCAACGCCCTCAAGCTTGTCTTTTTCTTCTTCAGTTTCAGAGTCATCAGGTTTTTCAACTTTGTTTTCACCATAATAACGCCCACCTGCTTGGTGATAAAGCCCAGGCACATAAGCAAGTAATGGTCGTGCTGAATAAATAACCCCAAACATAATGCCAACTGCAAGAATTGCAGACACTACTGAAACTACACCAGATAAAACTGCTTTTTTGCCTTTTTTAAGCATTTTTCTTAATGCAATAAAGAATGCACCAATCGCAAAGAATGCTGCAAGTGAGAAGAAGGCACCCTTTGCATTTTCCATACACATTGAGCAAAAGTTTACAAATGCAGTATATGCAAGAAATGCTATGTAAGGCTTTTTAAGCTTGCCATTTTTTGCCTTGGCAACTGCAACTTGAATTAAGATAATTGCAAGACCAATTGCAGTAATCATATAACCGGTGTTTGCATAAACACCGAAAAGTCTGTTATGAGTCCAACCGATTGAATAAATTTGGTCGCCAAATTCAACTCTTTTACCATAAAGGCAAACATACATTCCAAGAGAAATTGTTGAAAGAACCGTTGTCATTGTAATAAAAATATTATTGATTACTGACAACTCTTTTAAAACTGTGTTTTTATCCTTTGTTGCACTATCAGGATATAAAACAAACAAAGCAATCGCACAATAAGCCCAGCTTGAAATATTAAGTGTTAAGCCTGTTCTAAAGTTCAACACAACGGCTAATGCAAAAATCACTAAAAATCCGATAAGCCAAAGCATACCTCGTGCTTTTACAAAATTTCTTCTTATAAGCAAGTCATAAACACAAACAAGTGCGCCCCAACCCATCATTATAAAAAGTAATTTGTAATTATACTCTACACAATAAACCAAAAGAGTAGGAATTAAGAAAAACATCAATGCTACTTTATAGTAAAAGACATTAAAGATAATGTCAGATATTTTCT
>JAZNWZ010000130.1:0-306108 GCA_045593645.1 Candidatus Fimenecus sp.
ACTGTCCTGGGTCAGCGTCGTCCATTGGGTGATCTGCAAGACCACAACCACCTTGCCAAGTATCTCTTTGATTGTTGATAACATTACGCCACAACTGTTCAGTATAAATACGACCGTTGCCGTTTACATTACCGAATCTTGATACTGGAAATTTCCAAAGCTTTCTTTCTGAAGAAATACCTTCCTCACGGAGTTTCTTGATAACATTATCGAAAACTGCTCTTTCCTGAAGATTAGTTGTACCTTCACGAAGTTTGATAGCAGCTTTCAAAGCACCTGTAGTTTCAGACTCTGTAAAGCGTTTACCTACATTTGCTTTATATGCTCTCGATTCTTTTAACTCTGCTGGGATTTCGTTTTCATTAAGAAGCTTGTAATCATTGTTAGATAAACGTAAAGCACTTTCACGAATGTGATAAAGCTTGTGGCCGTTTACCTCAATAAATCTTTCACTCATTCTGTTCTCCCATATAATGAAGCATATATTGCTCCCACGAAGTTATAATAATTAGTTAGTATTTATTTATACCAAACGTCCACATCGTGAATCTCGTGATAGAAACGATTATTATCAACTGTATGAGGATGAATATGAGAAAAGTAATTAAACTTAAACTTTCTTTCAGGATTAAGAATAGCCTCATAAGCGACTCGTCTCTGAACCTGTGAATCGGGTGATTCATTATCAACAACGATAAAACCATCATCACAATAAAGATTAGGGACTTTATAAGGGTCAAGACCAATATCAGCTGCATTTAAGTAAGAGTTTTTAATATTTGTTGGGAACCAAATTCTCCAATCTTTATTTTGATTAGGCGTATCATAGAAGATGTTGCCATAATTAGGATTTTCATTTAAGTAAAGATTTTCAATTTCAGTAAGGTTATGACAACCATCAAAAACATTATCGTTATTACCAAAACGCAACAAAGCTAATTCTTTTACCGATTGGAGTCCACTTTCTTTGAAAAGACTGTGAATATCTTGAACGCTATCTGGGAAATAGAAGTATCCATCTTTGCTTGTAGGATTCACCCAGTCTTTTGTCCAAGAGTTTGTGTCCAAGTGGTATGTATAGTTTTGATAATGCATACTTGAGTTAGGTTGCAACCAATTACCCTCAACATCAACAAGATTTTCACAATCAGCAAAAGCTTCTGCAATTGTTTGTATTCCTTCTGGGAATACTGCAGTTTTAAGACTTGCAACCTTTGAGTTCTTGAACAATTTATCACCATTCAATACTGAAGTCCAACTTGTAAAGAATGTTGGGTCAACAACACCCGAGTTTTCAAAAGCACTTTCAGCATCAAGTGTATCAACAACAAAGTCTATATGTGGGTTTGTAATAAAAGCGCCATCAAAGATATGTTTTGCACTTTCAACTTTAATACGTCCTTGATTTGTGATTGAACCGATTGCTGACTCAATATTCTTACAATTCATAAATAAGTTATCAGCCTTTAATATTTTGTTTCTATTAAAGTTGATAGACTTAATATAAGGTACATCTTTGAAAATATCACTTATATCTTGAGGAGGACAATCGTTATCATTTAAGTATCTATTAAAAGGAACTTGTATTGTTCTTGTGTGGTCAGGGTGATTTGCGTCTCCACTCCAATTAGCAACCCAATCAAGATATGATTCAGCAACATCTTTATTATAAGAATATGTCGTCGTCTTTGGACGCTGTCCAGTTATAGGAGGATTATTCTGACTTGCACCTGGAGTTGATGCGCTGCCCTTAGGTCCGCCCAAAGAATAGTATTCATACACAACTGCTCCATAACCAGAATTATAGTTGCCGTTAGTTGTATATGAACGGTCAGGTATTGTGAAGTTCATAGGAATAATATCAGTCTGACCATTAGGCGCGAGGGCCCAATACCCATAAGTATTTTGTGTTGGCGGAACCCAAGTATACTTATCTCTAATATCATTATATGTTACTGTAGTCCACTTTACACTTCTTCCATAGCCAAGATTATGGCCTAAGTCATAATCATTCCAATTTTCACCGTGAATTTCTGCGCTAAACACAGGACCTGTATTTGTTTCTGTTACAACCTTTCTTCTCCAAAAAGTCTCTTGATGGTGTTGTGGAATCCAATATCTTTCTGCAATATTAACAGGCTTCATAACATAAGTTGCAACATCAAGATTTGTAATATTCAAACGGAAATTATCATCAGGGTCCCATATAGGAGATATTATATCATTAAGCTTAGGGCCGTTATGTACACTGTTTAAAATAACTGACGTATCAAGTTCAAGTGTTGGATCTTTTGTATTTTCAAAAGCGCCATAATCCCATATATCTTTAAGGTTATATAAAAGATTTTGAATACCTTTTACTTTGTCCTCATAATTATCAGTAATAGTAATATCTGGGTCGGGATCAGCAGGACGATTTGGACCTTCTGCCCATACTACTAGTTGTGAATACGCAGTACTGAAGTCAGTGTTATCAAAATGAAGATTAAGTAAGTTATCTGAGCTATCAATTAAGTTGATTTCTGATTTTATATCTGGGTTAGGCGTACTTGTTTCATTAAGAGTATCAAGCCTATTCTTCAACGGTACACTATTGATAGCTTTTAAGATAAGAATATTTGGATTGAAATTATCTTGACTTTTTTGCCAATCATAATCAGCACCGCTTTGTGCTTGATTTGCAAGCCATTCAGGTAAAGTTCCGTTATAAGGGCAATCCCAGAAGTATGTTCTGTTTAAGCCGTCGTACCATTCAGGCCCGTGTCCTAAAACGTCGATTGTATCTTTAACGCCTTTCTTTCCTATAGTCTTCGCAAGTTTTTTATCTTTACTGAAAATATAATCAGCTGTTGTATTTACAAGTCTTTGAAAACCTGATATGTCCTCTAAGGATTCACAGTTTGCAAACATTGAAGAAGCGTCTGAAACATTTACTGCTTCAATTCTTGCGCCTTTTAAGTTGCTACAATTTGCAAACATTTCAACAGCGTTTTCATTTTCACCTGACTTTACTGTCACATAACGAATTTTATTATTGCCTTTATAAAATCCATTTTCACAGTGGTCAATGTATAAGTCAAGAGGCCCATCGTAGTTTCTTAATTTACTTTTTGAAACGCTATTATCTTTAACCCAAATAGGCATAGGCATTGAAGGGTTTGCACCGTAAAATATATCAAGAGGAGAAAGTTTTTTGATATAAGTACCTATATCGCTGATGTTAACGCTGTCACTTACATTAAAACTATAAGTAGCCTCACCACCATACAAGCTAACGATAGTACCTGAGTCTAATTTATATATACCTCTTCCGTGATAAACAATAGTACACTTAGCCATTAAGTTCTCCAATGCATATTCATAATTGTTGCTTCATTATCAACTTTATCATCAACCCAACCAAAGTTCATATTATTGATACTTGAATTAGATGTCTTATCTTCAACCCATTTAAGATTAAGATTGTTCACAAAACCATTTAAGCTTTCTTTTGTGAATGGGTCAGCAGCTGGCTTATTTTCAGGTTTTTTAGAAGCCTCAGGAATATTACCGTCAAAAATAACTTCAACTTTCAAATAACATTCTGGGTCAGGTATTGAATTGCCATCTTCACCGCTTAAATAAATTTCAACATTTTGCCCAGGAGGTAAATCACAATACTTAAATGTTTTACGTTTATTGTCAGAACAGTCTGTTGTGTAATCATCTTCCCAAGCCATTTCTTGTCTTGTACTCCAGTGTGTCTCTTCCCAGAACCACCAACTTGTTGTCCAAGAATAAGGTACATCTGTTAAACGATAATTTCTTTTGCAATGAATTCTTGCATCAATATTGCCATCACCACTGAAGTCATAACTATAAGAGCTGCTGCTACTGCTGCCGCTTGAATAACTTGAATAATAATAAGGACAAAAGTTTCCATTCCAATCATAATAGCTTAATTCATTATTTTGAAAGTGGTCATAATAAGTAACAAAAACTTGTGCGGTTTGATCCGTGTTGTTTGTATATTCAAACTTGTGAAGTATAGCATTGTTGCCTTTAGGACGACCACGTGCTCTCCAATATGCAAGTACTACATCGCGGTCACTATGATAATCGTAATCCTTTCCTGCCTCAAATACAATTCTTTTAATTCCTAAAGCACTATTTTCTTCATAGCCCTCAAGGTCATAACCTTGAGGCTCAAAGAAACAATCGTCCATTGAGGCATATTTATTGTTTAATGTTTGACATAGGTCGAGCTGACCTTCAATGTAAGAGTTGTCACTAAACTTAAACATATAAATTTAGTTTAGTCGAACCCTTTTATCCTTTGTAAGAATTGATTAGGGAGCCACTTCTTATATTTCGTTACCCAATAACGGAACGAAGAGTCGAGAATGAAAGTTGCAGAATGGTCTTCCGCTGAACGAGTTGAACGCCCACAAGCTTGAACCAAATTCTTCAACATCTGGCAGGTATACCAATCAGAATTGATTTCAGACTTCTTTTTTGTTCTTGGGTCGCCAAGTGAAGAGAATGGCATTTTGACAACAATTTGGAATCTTGATAAGTCATCTTTCAAGTCAACGCCTGTTGTCATTGAAGGTGAAAGAAGCACAGTGTTTTGTGATCTTTCGTGTATCTTCAATAAGTTTTGATTTGTCACATCTTCACTTGCTTTTATTAAGAAGCGGTCGTGATTATGTTTATGTATAAGAATACTGTTCCATATTTTATCAGCAACTTTATAATTGCCTGTATGAATAATGCCTTTATCATTTGGCTTCTTCTGCATAATAAAGTCGATTGCCTGACAAGCTTTAGGAAGAGACTCTTCAATGTTTTGATAACTCATACTTCCGCAAGGCATAAAGTAAATAGGCGACTTGCTTGGGTCAAAAGAAGATTCAACTTTTACAACAAGACACTGATTAGGGTCAATACCTAATTCTTTTATAAAGCCATCAGTGTCAAGAATTGTTGCAGACATAAAGATAAACTTTTCGGCCCAGTTATTACAAAACTTTTTGAACAAAGAGTCAACATTTAATGGAGTAAATGTCAAATGCCCGTCAGTATCACAAGCAACAATCCAATCGTCTTTCTTCTGAAAGTTGAATACTTCCATCTTTTTGTAAAGTTTATCAATATCATAATAAAGCTTATGTGTTTTTGATAAGATGTCAAGAGTATCTTCATCAAGGTCCTCAGGGTTATCTTCTCCCAATTCCTCTTTCATCATATCAAATAATTCATTTCTTTTATTTACAACTGCAGCATAAGTTACAGCAAATCTTGCTTTATTGCTTTCCGTCCACCCATCTTCAGTGAAACGCTGAATATGCATATCTCTATCGGGAAGATTGTCAAACAAGCCATACATTCTATCAAGATGTTCTGGGTCAATTGTAAAAGAAGCAAAGTTGATAAGCTGATCTTCAATAAGGTGACATTCATCAAAAACCATCAACTTTCTTGGCTTCCATAAACTGCTGCAATCGAAGGCGCGGAAAATATAAGCATAAGATGTAAGTACAATTTGAGATGCAAGAGCCTTCTTTCGAAGAGCATAGTATTTACAAGTGAACATACACTTAGGTGGCTCTGCACTTGCCTTTCTTAAGGTACAAGGACCATTTTCACAGTTAAGGCGACCGTTTCTATCACAAGGGTAATTTGCTTTACCTTTGATAGAAACCATATTTCTTTCGTGAGCAAAGTCATCAACATACTGCTGCTGAAGTTGTTTTGTTTCTGTAATGATAAAAGAGTTCTCACACCAGTTTGCGGCTGTTTTTGCAATACCTGACTTACCTGTACCGACATCGCACTGCAAAATAAAATACTTCTTATTATCCCAGTTCTTTACAATTTCAGACAACACTCTTTCCTGCTCAGGACGAATATTATCATACGGGAAATATTTTTTGTAGTCTATCATATTTTAAAATATTAACAACAGAAGAACGGTGCAAATGATTTTGATTGGGAATATTATTTTTATAGCTTTGAATAATTTATAGTTATCGATGTGTATCATTAAAGACTCCTTAAGTTGTTGATAAGTACTTTGGCATCTTTAGGAGAAATGACTTTGAAGTAGTCTTGATATTTAGACCAGTTCTTATCTCTTATAAAGAAGTCAACTTGAACATCAGAATAAAAATAAATATTGCGAATAGGACAACCGTAGAAAGTTGAAGAAAAGATTTTTGGTGGCAAGATTCTTTCAACAAAAATGTCAGTCAAAAGCATACTGCCTTCAAAAGCTTTTTTGCCAATCGTCTCCAACGGATTTTGTATTTTGATATATCTTAAGCTTGAAGTTTGAAAAGCTTCATCTTCAATTTGTTCAACTTCATTTAAGTTGATTGATTTCAGATTAAGACAGCCTGCGAAACAATTACTTGGGATGTTTTTGATATTACTTGGGATGTCGATTGTTTCAAGACCTGAATAAGCAAATGAACTTTCTGATAAGTTTGCAACATTTGAAAAATTGAAGTTCTTTAATCGTGAACAAAAAGAAAAAGCTTCCTTTGCAATAATTTCAGGAAACCCATCAAAACGTATTAAATTTTTACAATTCGCAAAAGCTCTTTCACCAATGATTTTTGTTTGTTCGCCGCATATCACACAAGATAAGCCAATTGAACCTTCAAAACTCTTAGGCATAATATTCCCATCGTAGCTCATCATTTCCGCTACATAAAGGACATCATCGATTTTGCGACATTTTTTAATGTCTTTTTCTTTTTCAATTTTTATTGTTTTTGTATTCATCTTTTAGATAAAGTTTCTAGGTCGTTAGCCCAACCCTTTTCATAAAGGAATTCATTGAGCTTTCGAATGTCATCCTCACAAACATAAGATTTAAGTTTGTAAATAGCTTCGTCTCCGCTCCCAAGTTTTTCAATCTTGACTTCGTAAACAACTTCTTTTGTTAGGATGTCCTCAACAGCATTAAGGACGTCTTTGACATTTGTTCTTTTGAACCAAGTACCCGTCATTTTGCTGCCTCCGTTTCTTCTGAATTCCTCCCATTTACCCAATAATAATATAAAAGGAAGTTCCGACAAGTTTAATTTATATTAACACTTTCGAGTACAAACTCAAGATCTTCCTTCTTTTTTCCTGAATTGTAAACAAGTTCGAAAATGTCTTTAATTTTTGTAAATGTTTCCTGAAGGACAGGCAACTTTTCAGAAGCTTCTTTTGTCAAATATATAGGATATTTTGCAACTTCAAAACCATCGTCATCAACAATGATTATAAAAAGCATTCTTTCTTCGTCGCCTTTAACGTCCTTAAAAACTAACTTCATAAGTTTTCAAACTCCTTACGATGATGTGTCTCGATAACACAAGTAATAATCTTATGTGTATCAGCATCACAAACAATCGTAATCAATTTATCTTCAACTCTTAAAGTAAAATACTCGGAATGCCGACCTTTGTTGTCATACTTTGTATGAGGTTCTGTTGTTTTCAAAACACTTAAGATGTAAGCTCGTGAGTCCTCATTCAATGGTACGCCAACTCTTTCAGCATATACTTGATAAAAGTATTTTGTAAAAGAGTAATCCTTAGTAGTTTCCACTTTCAATTTTCTCCCTATTTTCAAAGAAGATTGAAAGCTGCTTTGGGTCTTGAGCAATTTGTGTACCCGCTATTAAACCCATATCATAAATAGCTTTTATGATACTTTTGAAATCTTCTTTGACAACATCCTGATAACTCAAAATTAGTTTGCCGTCTCTCGTAATGTTGTCTATAAGTGATAAGAAGTATTCATATAAAGTATCATAATTCTTTTCAACGTAGAAGTCTGAAATATTTTGATTTAAGTTTTCAACTGCTTCAGACTTACTCCCACTCTTCTTTGCGTTTGATTGAATTATTGAAACAACGCCATCAGAGAAAGCTCTCTGGGCTAAATTGACAATTTTTGATGAAGCGTATTCATCATTTGTAATCTTCTTTGCCTCGTCCTTGTAATAAGGCAATCTTGAATTAACTGTCATAAAACCTCCGACATTTATATTATTTAGTTTATGCTCCTAAACCGCTCATAATTTTAGCAAAGTCTCCATTGTTTGGCATAACATCTGTTTGGTCTTCAATGATTGGCCACATAGCATAAGCAGAAGCACCAACCAAAGCAACTGGGTTGTCTTTTGTTGATACGCCTTCTATACCAATACTTCCATCTGTTATCATTTCAAGTGTAAGTTGAGAACGATAACCGATTGCTCTAGGCAAGACGCTTTGAACTGGAACAATCCAATAATCTGCTGCTTGCTTTGCACCACAAAGAAGTGCCTGTGGGTCAGTCTCACCACTTGCAGTTAAATCCTTGAGAGCAGAAGTATCAACACCACCGTAATAATTGAAAAGAATTTGATTATCTTCAGCCATCTTACTCCAATCAATATTCCATTTTGCATCATCATAGTCATATGTGATATATGGACCGTTTGGATTTTGAAGCTTCTTTGCAGCGTTATCTTCATCACGGTGCTTTTCAACTGAATACAATTTATAAACACCGTCTTCAGGTTTAACTGCGTACTTAATTTTACCTTTTCTAATTGCCCAACCGTTTTCATTCCAAGTTTCATCAGCAGCAAGTATATCACCGTTTGCCTTATTCTTGAAAGAGCCATCTCTTTTCTTAACGAAAGCAATAGGTTGAACAGGGACAACTCTTTCGTCAGTACGTTTTAATGTACCATCTTTAAGTTTCTCTTGACAAGCCAAATATCTTTCATAAGAAACATATTTAACCTTGACATAAACTGTCTTAATTCTATCAGGCTCAAGTTCTGCATTTGAACCCTGTGCCTGCTTCTTAAGAACATCAGCTTTCATAGCAAGTGTATTTTGTATTTCATAGAATGAAACATCAATCTTTGAAGACTTACCTTGGAATGCTGTCATATCAACTGTATTTGAAGATGCAACAGCAGAACCGATAACCTGAGGAAGCATCTTCTCAAGGTGACGACACATCCATAAAGTACCGTCCTGTTTATTACATCTCTTATTGATAAAGTATCTTCTTGCTTCATACAACACATTGAGGTAAGCAAGTAAGAATCTTTCAGGCTCTTCATTTGTTTTCAAATCAATAAATTCATTTACTGACTTCCAAGCTGTGTTCATACTATTGTATGAATATGAACCCATATCCATATAAAGATAAGGCTTAAGCAAACTTTGTACTTTAAGAATTGTATTTCTTCTTTGGTCGAGTACTAAACCTAAGTCATCGTGCAATCTTTGATTTTCTGAAGGGCTATTGCAGAACCATTCACGAGCTGTCTTAATCCAAGGATTATAGCCGTAAATATCTTCACACCAAGAAGCCTTAATACAACCTGCAGGAAGAGTGCCGTTGCTATTAAGAGAACTCTGAGAACCTGTTTTCTTATTGATAATTATATCGCCATTAGGGTCTGCAATATAATTCTTTCTTGGGTCAGCAAGATAATAAGTTCTTGGTGAAATAAGCCCAGGAGACTTTGCAGTACCTTCAATCATTTTACGAATAAAGTCGAATGAAACAATGTACTGACCGTGTTCATCTTTACCACAGATAAAGTCTTTTGCAAAGTTGAGATAGCCTTCTTGTGTTGCAAGAATATTATACAAGAATCTTGGTGCGATGTCGAAAGAAGTAAAGTAGTATTTTAATGCAGACCAAGCATTCTTTAAGTAAACTGTATCTACGATGTCGTGGTTTTCAACATACTCAACACCATCTTTACTTAATGTGACTAAACGCTTAACAGTTGTATAGGTTCTGATGTCACTTGCTTTAATCTTGAATGAACCTGCAGCAGATTGTACTGTACAACCTCTTGACTCAATATAAGTAAGCGCATCAGCAAAGCTCTTTCCTTCAACATCAATACCGTACTGAAGAACCTTGAAGTTAACTCTTAAAGGTCCGTTTGCGTCACCACGATAGAATGTGTTTCTCAATCCCATATTGAGAATCATTGCGTGCCACCAATTTGGAGGTGTAATCTCGCGATAAATTGCAAAACCATTTCCTTCAGGACGATATGTGTTTCCGTTGATTGTGACTTCGCCTTTGTTTATCCAACCTGAAATCTGCCACATTGGGAATCTTACATTTTTGAAAGCAACATCCATCCAAGAGCCGCCATTCATATCAGCTGCTTTTTGTTTAGAGCAACATTTATTTGAATAAATTTCCGCGCCGTCATCTGCCTCAAAGTCAAGTCCTGGGATGTCACCAATAATACCTACACCTGAAATACCGTTGTAAGATGCAATCATACGGTCAGCACCCACGATACCGTCTGCTACGATTGTTGTATCAAATAACGGAATTTCTCTTCCTGTAATTCCTGTGATAAGGTCATAAGGAGTCTTTCTTGTTTCACAACAATTTGTTCCTGTATAACCTGCGCCCATTACAGAAAGAATTGAGTTGTTTGCTGTTTCTTTAGTTATGCTTCCATCAATAGGAGGAGATGATACACCGATGGACTCTTCACCATTATTTACTGAACCGTAGTTTGTAAATGTTGGCTTTGAAAGTCCTGCCCAGAATCTGTCAGTTGAGTACAACTTAACAGACATATATGTTTTCCAACCACAGTGTCTCTCCCACCAATATTTTCGTTTATTTGAAGAGTACGTTCTTGAGTGTAAACAGAAGTAATAAACAGGTTTTTGATTGTGGAATATTTCCGCACGGAACAAACAATCAGGACGGCCTGCCCCATCTCTTGTCAAGAAGAATGCTTTGTTGTGCGCTCCAATCATACCGCCCCACCAGTCAACAATACTTGTCATAATATTGTGTTCAGCGTTAGTTTGGTAAACATTCAACACTTGTCCTGTTGCTTCGTTGAGGATGCTCCAGTTAGAATAATTGCCGCCTTGAGGTCCGTCTACAAATAATTCGTAGTCTTCATTAGGTTGCGTTGCAAAGAGGTACGCGTAATCTTTTGAATAACCGAATAATGCCCTATAAGAATTATTCCAAGCGTTCTTAAATACGCTGCTTGAGTTATTTGGCAAATATGATTCGTAATGTCTTGTTTGAACAATTCTCCAAGGCGCATTAGGCTCTGAATGGAGTACATATCTTTTGAATGTTGTAAATTTCCATTCATAGTGCCAAGCTCTTTGACAAGGTGCGTAATATGCAACAGATAAACGCCAACCCCACCAGTTGCCTGTCCATTCCCAGCGGTAATACCAAGAGTAATTATAATATCTGTTCCAATAATAATCGTACCAACCGTGATTCCAACAACCGTACCACCACCAACTTGAAGTCAAGCCGAGGTCTTTGTGGAACCATTGCCACCAACCATAGCCTTCGTAATGATATGGCTCGCCGTTTGAGTAATGTGATGGACGAACCCATCTCCAATCCCACCAACCCCAGTGCCAATAATTCCGACCCCAGTGCCACTGAAGCTGTGCATAGAACTCAACATCACTGTAAACTTTTACACGAAGATATGCAGGAACTTCACCTGTACTATGATGTCCTTTTTTAAGTCTTGCAAGACCTGCTGACCAAGATTGCTCATAAGCCTGTCTTTCACCGTTTACAACAGCTGAAACATTTGAACACCATTTTTCATTTCCTTTGTAATAATAGTCATCTTGCCAGTTTGGAAGAGATGGCCAAGTAATACCATTATCTGCATCGTGGTCAAAGCTGTCAGGACATTTATCAATACGAGGAACATTTCTTAAGAAGATATTGTTTTCCTGATAGTAAGATTGATATGACTTTGGTGAACGGTAATAAGAGTGAGGTCCACCGTAGAGTGTTGGGTTATACTGAGGTACACCAACACCGTTTGAATTATCTGTAAGACCTTTATCAGTACCCAACAAATATGCACGCTCAGCACTTTCGTCAATAGCATTGTTTGAACTTGCTGCCTTTGTTGCGCCAAGAGAATCTTGGATTGTACCATAAACATTTTTCTGATTACCTGTTTTTTCATCAATTTCACCATCATCAGTCGCACCTGCTCTTGAAAGTGCTGATTCTTTAGATGAGTCTCTTTTGTTGAACATATTTAAGAATGTCAACGCACCTTTGAAAACTGAGCCTGGGCAGTACTTATTACCACCCGAACCTTCTTCTGGGTCATTGAAAGAATAGCCTGTGTTCTGACCATTACCTGAAGCATCATTACCGCCGACAATCATATCATAGCCGTCATAAGGCTCGCCATTGCCGCCTACTTGATAATTGATTATCTGAACATCTTCAATTAAGTCTCTTTTATGGTAAAGTCCGATTGCAGTCTGCAAGAAAAGAATATCAACATCAGAGAAGCCATCATCAGCAGATGTGTACAATGCTTTCCAAATTTTATTTCCATAATTCCATTCTTTATAACCTGAAAGAGCAGCACCTTCAAAATCTTGGAACATCAATCTGTTCTGAACTGAATCGCCTCTTACTCTTCCGTGATTGTCTTTTCCTTCCAAGTAATTGCGTAAGCCTGCCTTTGCAATTCTATAATAGTTTGGCACATAAGCAGTTGTACCATCAGCAGCAGTGATCTTATCAAGCCATCCTGACAATGCAGTTGGGTCAGGATAAAGTGTATGCCATTGTGCATAAGGATAAGCATTGATTATCCAAGACTTATGATTGTCACCGTATATCTTTGAAATAGCACAGTTGATAACGCCCCAAGATGCAGCACGGTCATCAGGATTTCCTTCAGAATCTTTCCATCCGTACTGATTAGGATTATCTTTATCCAAGCGGTGTGTCAACATAATAATGTTAGGCAAAGTACTTTCAGTGTTTGTCACTAAGCCTTCTTGAAGATACATTGAAAGGTCCCACTCTGTAAGATATGTTGAAACAATACCCGACATACCTTCAAGAACCCACTGCAACATATTGATGTTGTCATTGATTGCCTTAAACCCAGGTGCACGGTATGTAAATGAAGAACGAGCAGCAAGACCACTTTCCATATCATAAGTATCGTAATATTTATCTGTTTCGTTTTTGATTGCAAGGCGAGTGTCTTCAGCTTCTCTTACTGTGACTTCTTTTCCATCGTCTTCTAATTCTTTATTTTTTGCATCAAGTTCTTTTTGTCTTTTTTCTTTTGCTTGTGCAAGGTAATCTTTCATTGTCATTGTACTTACAGATGAAGTTTCACCTTGTGATTTAAAATAACATAAAGTACCTACCTTAAAATCATTTAAGCCTATGTATTGTTTTAATTCGTTCTCAGTACCTTTAAGGTAGTAAATATATCCATCACTTTCCAATCTTCCTTTTATTCTTTCACGATTTGCATTAAGAAGATACCCATTATTATCAACTTCATAGCCTGAAGCGTTGTCATACTTTTTTGTACTGATACCTTTCCAAGAAGTAGGCTTAATATTTAATGGAGAATAAGGTGGGAACCAAATAACAGAATAATATTCTGTCTTATGTTTAAGGTCTGTCCCTTCCCATTCCATATAATCAACTTTTGAATTATAAAGTGAGCGAGTTCTTAAGCGACCGAACTCATCAGTCTGATTGTTTACAGTCCCCGGCTTTGCTTTACCTGTGACTTCACCAAGACGATACTTTGCATCAGTTTCGCCTACAGGAGAGATGTACATATCATAAAAGTTTTGAATAACTTGTAAAGCAGCTTGAGTATTTATTTGATTATTAAGTTTTTCGCCTGCATCATCACCAAGTGATCTTAATGTCCAACCTTTGAGGTCAAGGTAAGAAGCAAGCTCGGCGCTATCTTCACCTGCTTTTTGCAAATTCAAAAACTCAGATAATGTCCACTCGTTCTTACCGTCTGAATTAATAGGAATCCATATATCATTTCCCTGTGCATCTTTCGCTTTAGTAAATCGAGGTGTCTTCCCAGCAGCATCGTACATCTTTTTGAAGAAGTTTTCGTTTACAGTTGTCTTCTGTTTAATAGCACCTGTAAGGGATGTCCAATCTGTTGCGGTACCGTCAAAAAAGTTATCTAAATTCATCAATGACCTCTATAATTTAGTCTCATATTTTATTTTACGCTGAAAGGACCTAAGAATGAAGCAAGGTCGTTAAGTTTCTGCTGAACGCCTGTCTTATCTTCAGTATCAACTTCTTTAACTGCGTTCTTTGTATTATCAACAACTTGTTTAGTGCTATTGATAACATTATTAAGCTTACTCTTAATATCTTGTGGGAGAGCTTTCGACATAAGATTTTGAAGTCCCGCGCCTGAGAAGCCTTCTCCGCCAAAAAGTTGTTGATTGAATGCTTCTTTACCCTTATTCCAAGAATCTTCTTCAGCCCAAGACTTAACTGCATTTTTCCAGTTTTCAGCACCTTGCTCAAACTTGTCTTTACTTAAAGCATTAGTAAGTTCGTTTGCCAAAGCTTTACCTTGATTTGCAAAACTGATAGCAGCAGATTTTGTTGAGCTAATTGAACTTGAAATACCTGAAAGAACTTCGTTTATTTGGTCGAGTACTGACTGTACTTGTTCTGTTTTACAATCGAGTTCCAACATATTCCAAAGCATTTGCAAAATTTCACCGATTGCTGAAATAAGTAAAGCTGCAATTTTTTCTGCTACCATTTGAATAACTTGTCCTGCAGCAGGAGGGTTAATCCAACACTGAGCAGCAAAAGTAATCATCTTTACGATAGGAACAACAATTGTAAGAATTAAGAGAAGAACTTTCTTAAGAACATTTACAACTTTTAATATTGCAAGAATAGCCGAAAGAATAGGGAGTTCTTTTGCAATACACTCAACAACTTCTTTTTCTCTTTCAGCAACGTTTCTATCTCTAGTAGCATTTGTTTCGCCTGCGGAATCATCAGCAGCTTCGGCAGCACTTTTCTTTTTTGCTTCTCCGCCACCACCGCCTTCGTCATCATCTTCAATATTATTGTCGTCGTCTCCATTTCCATCAGAATTAAGAGATGCATTGATACCTTTTTTCAAATCGTCGAGAAGATTGCTTTGGTCTTCAAACTCTTCGTTGCCATCTTCATCAAAGTCATCACACCCAGGGTTGTATAATTGTGTTAAGTCACCACCACCCCCAGGGAATGGCCCAGGCCCAGGCTCAGGAGGAGCAACTGCAAGAACATTTATAAGAATGCTTTCAAGTTCACCTACCAAGAAGTCAACCTGAGAATCAAGTCCACCGCCTGGGAGCAATAAGTGAGTATCAGTTGGGTCACCACCCAAACTCAATTTCATTGCGAGTTCATTTGCATTTACTTCTGGGTTTGGGTCAGGTCCTAAACCTGCACCTGAAGACTCTGTCTTGAAGTCATCATTATCAATCTTTTCAGGAACTTTATACTTTGGCAGAGATGTCGCCATTGCGTGAAGCTCACGAAGACGATTTGCAATTTTTTCCATAATTGCATCTTCTTCAAGCTCCAACTCTTCAAGATTAGTTTTTGAAATTTCTCTTTTTGGGTTTAAGTCAGAATCACCGAATTCATAATCGGAACCCAAGTAACGGTCATATACTTTTTTAAGAAACTCTTCTGCCATAATAAAATTAGTTTTAACTAAACAGCAGGAAGAAATTTATTTTAAATCTTTATCTGTCAAATGAATAATGAGATCTTTAGCAGGAACTTTTGGCCATACATTTGACATATCAAAACCAATACAACTCATTTTTTGCTTTGGGTCAAGTTCTTTTATGTATGTCAATTCAAGGCCTTCATCTTTTACAATTTTATTTATCTTTTGATTGATAATGTTATCAACTGCTCTCTGATATGTTGTGCCATAATAAAATTCAAAAGCTTCGTGAAGTACTGTTCTCCAACATTGTGCAAAAAAGTAGTCCCAATTCATATCAAGAAAAGCGTACCCATCACAATCAATTTTTACCTTTTCAAGCAATTCAATAACATAATCTTGTTCTCTTAAATCAAGGCACTCAGGCGAGTTTGGGTCCCATACGTCTAATACAAATCCTAAAGGACTGTTTTCTGCGATTGAACCGATTGCTTCGTGAAACACAATAGGAATAACTTTGTACCCACATTTTGCAAACTTTATAACATCTTCATCGAACATTATAACTTCTGAATTTGCGTCAAGGCCTCTGAAATATAAGTTGAGCATCCAATCGTAAATAGGCCCAAGCTTATCGGGATTCTGTGTTAGATAGCAACAGAACTCTGCTGTATTATCAATTCTTTTTTGGATTTCATTTTCAGGAACGAAATATTTTTTATATAAGTCTTTAATATATGTGCTTTTCATCAATAGCCTCAAATCGGTAGATGTTTGTATCGAAGATTGAATTAAGTACTAAGTATCTTCTCAATTTTTCAATTATATTAACATCTGACAGATTTACTGCTTGAAGTTTTGATTGAGACCAACGACACAAGCCTCTCTTCGAGGTATCATATCCTGCAAAATAAAAACGAGTTCTTGTTTTCTTTTCTATTACTGCGAAATACATTATTTGCCGTCATCTCCATAACACACATCAATATAATTTTTATGTGCTTTCCAACCTTCTGAAAATACAAACCTTATAACTGCAGCGTTTGCAACATCGAAAAGTTCCTTATACTTTTTTGAAAATTCATCATAAGAAACTTCTATAGGTTTATCATTTTCGTAGTCTTCTTTTTCAAGCATTGAGGTGTCCTTCTTAAATCAATTAGTAAGAGAACACTGCCTTTGTTTCGATTATTTTATTGAGCCATTCCTCAAGATAATCAATTTCAGGGACGAGAAAAGTTGTGATTGCAACAGGAGAACAGCTTTCTGTAAAAGTAACGATAAGACGTTCGTTATCGAAAGAGTCTTCACTTATTTCAATCCAACAGTCTTCATCTCCATCACGGTCATAAGACCAACATTTTATTTTACTTGCGATGTCTGGGTTGTAATGAAAACCTTTAAGATTAAGTTTTGTCAAATCCATATTGAATCCTCCATTTAAAATATTAACGGCGGACCGAAGCCCGCCTTATTTTATTTCATAAACTTGTTGAACCCGCTTGGGATTGACTTCTTAGGCTTTGTTTTTGCCTCAGAGCAGAAGTCTTGGTCAACATTCTGTGTTTCTGCAATGTTAAGTTTTCCTTCAAGGAACTTCTTAACTTCATTACAATAATACTGTGCTGTACATACAGGAACATTCTGACCAATCATACCCATTTTCTGTTTAGGTACTTCTGGGAAATCATCAGGCAAAGCCATCAATCTCATACATTCACGGATTGAATAACCACGCTCTTCTGTTGGGTGCCAAATACGACCCATTGAGCGACCATATAAAGAAGGGAGCTTGTGTGTACCAAAATAAAGTGGAGCGCCTGACATCCAACCTTTACCCTGTGCTTTCTTTGAAATGAAGTAATCAATATCATCTTTATCTTTCTGTCTGTCGAAGAACTGCTTTGCGTATGCAAGTTCACCACATTCATCAGCACAGAAGTCAGCAGCAGCGTTATGCTTTGCCCACTCTTCGCGATATTTGTCACCCCACTTGTTCTTAAGATATTTTATCCAACCGTCATCGCCTGAGCGAACCTGACAAGCACCCTGCTGTTTTGGCAAATCACCAATGATGTCCATAATTGCAGGAATAGGAGCAGGACCATCATATTCAAGATAAGGAGCGTTGCTGTCCTTTACACAAATCATAAATGTACGAGTTCTGTTCTGTGGGAGACCGTGATGCAAAGTATTTACTTTTACAAGGTTGACACCATAACCTGCATCGTTTGCCATCTTTGTAAGTTTTTCTTTGATACCTGCACCAAGAGGTGTTGCAAGTTTGTAAGCATTTTCAAAAATGTAAACTTTAGGCTTCAAATATTTCAAAACATTTGAAAGCATACCCAACATATTGTTATTCTGAACAGCATCAGAACCACGACCCATCTTTGAGTTGCTGCCTGACTGAGTATTTGCTGAAGAAAGTCCTGCACAAATAGGAACGCCTACAACAACATCAAGGTCCTTAAACTCAGGCATATCCCAATTCCAAACAGCCTTTTCGTTTCCTTCTGCATCAACTTCAGGTTTGAAATCTTCAGCAAGAGAATAAGCTCCGCCGTTCAAATAAAAATGTTTAAGCTTGTTGCCTTTTACATCATTCATATAGTTGAGATACAACTCTGAATTTGCAATTCCATCATAGTCAAGAACTGCAGTAGGTGGGCAGCCAAAAGCCTTTTCAGCTCCGATGTCCATTCCGCCGATAAGAGGCTGATATGCAAGCCATCTAATATTTTTCGACATTAAATTAAATCCTCCAATAATCTAGTTTAAAAATAAAAAATTGAGCTTTAAGGCTCCTCTGGGTGCTTGATGTAATAATCAGTTTCTGCAAATAATTCACCACATTCCGTAGGCTTCTTTTCATCATTGATTGGATAACCAAAACAACAGCAAGGAACCCTTTCACCATTTTGTTTAGGAGGCGCAACTCTGTATCTACAAAGTCGACATCCTTTAGGCTTTGGAGCAGTTTTTGTTTTCTCTGATTTAGGTGCAGCTTTAGTTGTCTTTTTAGTGCTCATAAATTGATATTAACATTTTATCTTCAACAGATGCACAAACATTTTCCCAAGACTCAGCTGCATCTTTTACAGTTTCATAAGCAGGTGTTGTCAAATTGCAACGCTTACATCTGATGAAGTATTTTGTTTTATGATACAATTCATCTTCAACTGCCCGTGCACTTGCAGTCGTATTGTTTCTTTCGATTGAACAGTTTGGGCAGTAAAAGCCGCAGTTATTTACTTTCGCTAACTGCTGCAGTATTTTTAGGTGCTTCTTCAATTTTTGTAAACCATTCATTAAGGTCATCTCCTATTTTATCAAGTACAGGTGCAGCAAGAGGTACTTGTTCTTTATTCTTCATTGCATCGCGAGTTGCCTGTAAAACTTTTATAAGATAATAGCTTCTCTTAGGACGAAAAAGGTCAATCACTGTTTGATTGTAAGTATGATCTTTCAAATACTTTTCAACTTCTTTTAAGTTTTCATTATAGTGCTTGCATTTTTCAAAAAGAGCATCAATTTCAAGGTCTTCTGCTTTAATTATTGCAGTAAGAAAAAATTGTGATCTTAAATCAAGATTTTTATATTCATCTTTGAAAAAACCAACCAAAGACTTAAATTCTTTTTGCATTCTTTCGCAAGCCATTGTTGTGTTTACAATAAAATACTTTTCATACGGAACTGTTGCACGCAATTCTTTATCAGAAAGTTTTGAAAGGTCAATCTTTTTTCTAACTACCTTAAATCTTGGGATAGGACCACCAAGACTAACCCAATAAAGAAACATTACAAAGAATGCAAATATCAAAGCTGTGCTTAAAGAATCTACTGCCATATAAAACTCCTAATATAAAGGTTCTTCTTTTTGGTCAATTTCAATTTGTTTAGCCAAGTCTTCAAAGAATTTTATATCTTTGTACTTGTCATATATTTCCATACACTGTTCGATTGTTATTCTTGCAAACCCAGGGAGCCAAGGAGAACCGTCTCCTTTTTCGCCTTTGCCGAAACGAATACTCCAACCGCCTGTACCGTCAGGCGATATTTCAACAACCCACTGCATTTTGCTTTTAAGGAGTGAATTACCGTTCACCCACCAATCATTTTCAATTTTCATTAAGCTTGTCCTCAAACTTTTTAATAAATATTTTGATAGGTGTTGCAATTGCAAGAACAATAGTTATAACTGCAGCCAATACACAAACTAAAGGAGCCATTCCGATATAAGGGAACCCAGACCAAAAGTCATATCGGGAGCTTTCTTCATTCCAAAAGAATTCCTTCATCACTTTTCTGATTGAACTCCATTCTCCGTAAGGCTCGATAAAAAGCCCGCAATCAATCCAAGTAAAGAATATGAATAAAAAATATGACACAGGCCATAAAAGTAAACAAAAAATAATAAACTTAGCAATCATCCGGATGCTCCTTAAAGTATTTTCTATCTGCAAACCAAACTTTAATTCTTGTCACTATGCAGTGAATTTTGTAACATATTTTTTTCTCTCTCCCTTAAAATAAATGGGCGAGGATTATAACCTGAACGACACATAATACGATATAAGTCATCGCATACAGGACATCTTACAGCGTTCTTTGGATTTGTTCGATGATAACCAAGTGTTATGACTTTTTCAAAAGTTGGCTTACTTTCGTTAACTTTTTCCAAACAAGCATTATTCATATCGTCTGCATTTGTAATTATTTCGCCTGTTTCAATATGACGCCAAGCACCGCCTTTGATGTTGCCATTTTCAAATATGTCTTGCTGATGAAGTCGAACTTCCCAAATAGCATCAAACTTATCGTGTTTGCCGCCAACTCTTGTACATTCTTCCTGATATTCACCTAAGTTGTAAAATATCAAACGGTCATATTCTGAACCTTCAACAGGCTCATAAAGTTTTCCTGCTTCTCCAAAAGAACTATATTTGAAAACACCGTCATTCTTATCACACTTAAAGCCTACGGGTCTTACATAACCAATATCAGGATTTGATACCCAAGAACGCCACTTGTGAATTGTTTGTCCAACTCTTATGCCATCTGTTGCACAAGCTTTGCAATAACAATCGTATTCACGGAACTCTGGGTCCCAGTAAAATTTTGATACAAGCTTATGACTTTTGATATACTTAAACTGTTTCTTTGCTTCTGCAGGACTTGGGAACTGCTCCCATTCAAGCTCAATCGGCTCGTTGCTGCAAATTGAGGTACATCTTACTTTTTCAATATTTTCTGATTTATCTTCTTTGAACTTTTCAACTTTACAATTGCTACGAGCAGCAATAAAATAATAAACAGGAGTCCAATCACCTGTCTTAGGCAACTTTATTGTTATTTCCTGTCTTTGATTTTTCTCAAGACACAATTCCAAACTTGCAATTACAACACCGCAATTTTCATCTTCTCTTGCAAGTCCGCGCCAATACCAAACGTTGATATGAAGAAGTCTTTTGTTGCCGCCTACTCTAAGAATCTGGGCAACAATCTTGTGGCCTTTTCCTTTTTTGAAATCTTCGTCTCTTTTTTCGATAAAACGACAAGTGTTGAAATATCTTGTGTTGCACACTTCAATATCAACAAAGTCGTCTCTCAAATAAATTCTGCTATTCATATTGAATTATATTAACCTTCTTCCCAAGACTCAGCCGCATCTGCTGCAGCGGAATCTCTTCCGTAATCATAACCAAGGTCAAGAACTTCGTCATATATTGTGTAGGCAATATCGACTCTTTTTGTAGGGTCTTTGATTGCTTCCTCAATAAGATTGATTATCCAATCACGAAACTTAACCTCGCAGGCAGGCTGTAATAAACCCCAACGAATATCGTGCTCAGGAGCTTTTGGCAAGTTTGGATTTTTTGCCATTTTAGTCCACCTTTACAAAGTTTCTGCAGGCTTGCTTTGAACCCTGATACAAAACATTGAACTCAGGAAGTAAAGCTTTTTCAGTTTCAGAAACAATCTTAATTCCGTCAGGAGTTGCAACAAGGAAAAACAATTCGCCTACCTGAAGATCACTAAGATCCCAGTCATCATCAGCAAACTTTGCTGCCTTTTCTTCAGTAAGGTCACGCCAAAAACCGCCGTCGCCGTGGTCTTCAAAATATTGTAAATTTTTCTTATTTGCCTTCAAAAGGTCAAGACGAGCCTGAAGCTTATTAAGGATAATATCAATGTTTTCGACTGCCATAAAGTCCTCCTTTGATTTACAATAATAATATAAAGAGGACGGAGAGAAAGTTTAACGATATGTACAAATTTTGCCGAATTCGACTTTAAGTTCCATAACATAGGCTGTTCGCCAAAGTGGGTCAACCATTCGTCTTTTTCGGTCTTCGAGTGTTTTGTTTGCAAGAGTTTCAGTTTTGTAAAGTTTTACAGAAGTAAAGCTGCCAAACTTAGGCTTTGTTGAACCACCCCAGAAAAGTAATTTATTGTTTCTTGAAGATACAATTGCAAAAGTCTGCTCCTTAATACAATCAACCACTTCATTTGCTTTGTCTGCAAAATTGGCGCCTGCAGTAAAATCTTGGACAACTTGTTTTCTCAACCAATCAGGCTCAGTTCTTCCTGTATCTTTTGCGTATTTATTTGCTGCTTCCGTATAGTCTCTCATTACTGACCTCCGTACTTTTTCTTAAGTCTTTCGTATTCTTCACGTTCTTTCTTTTCGAGTTCAATAAGGCGCTTCTTTTCTTCTTCCTCTTCTTCTTTTGCTTTCATCTCATCGTATTTTGTTTGAAGAGCTCCAAGAATGTCCTGTAAATGTTCTGGGATAACGCCAAAGATATTTGTTTGAAGTTGTATTTCTCGACACTTATTTCTGAAATAAGAAATCATTGCCAGAAGTGTTGTGCTTTCGTGTATTGGTATTCTTACTTCATCTTTATCAACAAGACTTTCGCTATCGCAAACATAAGTAAAAAACTTCGGGTTATCTTTCATAGCGTAAATCAGCTTTTCAGTAATGTCATCTATTGTTTTATCAACATCATTTCCAAAAAGAGCTCTGAACCCTTTTCTATTAGACTTCTCATAATCTTTGAAAAACTTTTTAAGAAAAATTCTTTGGTCAATTCTATCTAACATTATGATAACCCCATAGGAAACATATCTCTTACTGATGTGATTGCTGTGTAACCGTTGTTTCTTGTTTCCTGAGCAATCTTATCAATATTGTCTTCATACTGTAAACCTAGTGTTGTAAAAAGTTTAGCAACAAGAGTCCCTTCATTATCGTAAATACAAAGTGTTATGTGTTTCCAGTTTAATGCACCCATTTATGCCTCCACTTTTTTCACAGGCTTATCAAGATACTTCCATTCATCAACAGGCCAACTTTGGTCAGGCTCTCCATCAACTGCATTTTTGATAAACCAACCATAGCCGCCTTCTTTGTAATATCCTATGAAAGACTTTTCACAAATTGCCTTGCCACCGTAAGTTGTTGTCAAAGTTCCGTGACAGAATACTAATTCACCTGGGCGAGGATAATCATTATCTGCTACATAATGCCATTCGTGATTGCTGCCATCTTTAAGGCCTTCGTTATAACCTTCATTATAAACAGCCTTTAAGATAAACTCAATCTTTTTGGCATCTCTTCTTAAAACGTCTGCTAACTTCATAATTTTATATTAACCATCAAAGCCTGTTTCAACCTTTACAAGGTCTTTAGGAGTTTCCTTTTTCAGGTTTTCAAGCTTTTCTTTGTACATTTCAATCTTTCTTTCACAATCTTCAATGTCTTTTTTATTTTGAAATGAAAGCGGCGAATAAGATTCCCAGAGCGCACAATTTGCCTTAAAGCTGCGAGGATACTTTTTGTAAAAAATATCTTCAGCTTCTTTTTGAGTTTTTGCAAGGATTCGTTCTGTTTCTATCGACCGTGTTACATCGCTTCGCTTATTATAACGTCCTTGAACTTCTTCGTGCACATATTGAAAATAATATGCATTTAAGAAAAAGTCTTCTTTCTCCAAATCTTTGGAAGCAGCTTTTATAACAGACTTTTCTTCATCTCTTAATTTGGCATAAGGATGATACGTATGGTCAAGATGATCTGAGTAATGGCGGGCATCAGGAGTAAAGCTGTGAACAAATCTTTTAATAAAATAATCTTCATCAGCTCTAACTCTAAACTTAGAGAAAAGATGTTGATTGTCTTTTATAAGGTCTGTTGTAAATTTGAAAGCGTCTTTCAAAGTGGCAAACTTACTGCGCTTTTCTTCACCTTCATCAGAAGTGAGGTATTCAATAACAGTAAAGTATTTTTCAGATGAACGCCACAAACATATCCTGTCGCTCCAGCGGTCTTCACAGTAGTCTTCATCTTTATAAATATTGATGTCTGTTTTGTCTGCTGCTATATCAAACTCTTTTGCATATTTGTATAAAGACAAAAGCTTATCAGGAATAAAAGCATTTGAATCTTTAGTTGAAAGCCAATCTTCTTCAGCTTTAATAAACTCATCTGGGATGTCATACAACTTTTTCAAGTCATAGCATCCATAACCTAAATGCTTAAAGTACAGGTCTGAACTTTTGTCTGGGTCAAACATATAACTGTTTGAGGAACTAGGCTCCTGATAAAATACATCACGAGCAGCATTTATTGAATAAGGCAAAACTTTTAAGTATCTTCCTTCAGGAACTTTTGTTTTTGAAAATGTCACATAATCTTTTCCCATTGAAGTCTCCTAGTCAAAAAGATTTTTTACTTCATCAAATCTTGCATCGACTTTCTTCTGTTTTTCTTCTTCTTTCTTTTGTTCTTCTGCTTCTTCGTAGTAATCATCGAGGTCACTGCAGTTCTTGAATGCGTCATAAAGAGAAAAACCATATATTGTACCTATGAGGCGGGAAATGTGTTCATATTCTTCAGGAGTAAGTTCAATCGCATTGTTCAGCTCATCTAATACTTCGGAAGCCTCAATATCCATTTCCTCATTTGTGCCGACACTAACTTCTGCTTCAAAGTCATCCGCAGCTAAGGCTGCCATTTCCTTTGTTGCTTCTTCCAATTCTTTTTCATCAAGAATTATAAAGCCTTCCAAATCGATTTCATCAGCCCAGTTTGTTGATGTCTTAATTAAAAATTGTCTCATTTATAGCTCCTTAGCAATATATTTCACCTTTCTTAGGTTTGAAAGTTACGCGGCCTTCTGACATAGGCAATGCTTTTAAGTGCGGAGTTCCTTCAGTCCCTGGGAACCACATTCTGCCATAACTTTCATTCTTTTCTTTAACCCAACCTTTGAATATTTCATAGGCTTCTGTTTTTGAGTTTGCCTGAATCTTTTTATGTTTGATTTCTTCTTTGCAGGTATGAGTACTGCGCCAAGGATTATAACCTTTCTGAGTTTGCTTATAATAAAACTCATAGGTATTCAACATTTCAACTGGGTCAATTTTTGCAAAAGTTTTGCAAAAGCTTTCATAAGACTTTCTTGATGGCGCGTATCTGCTGTGTGAAAATAGGTACTCTGAGTTGCCGCACATAACTCCCCAGCTATTTACACTGTTCATTGAATTTCTCAATGCAATTTCGATAACTTTGAAACAATTGCATCTTGCTTCTTCGTCTGCAAATCTAAGAAGACTGGCAGGGTCGTGATACTCTCCTGGGCCGTGTTTTGCTGTTGGTGCAAATCCTATATTATCTTCTTTTTTCCAAAGTTCAATCTTTGCCCAAGCGCTATCGGTACCCCAACAATTTTCGTGTCCGCGTATCATAAGAGCTGGGTACTCACCTTCAGATAAATTGTTATCTGAACTTCTTAGAGCAATTTTCATTGCAGCAAGGAACATAGCAGCGTTCTCTTCACACGGTTCTTTTTCAAGATTATCAATTGCTTCACGAACATTTCTTGGGAGTGGAGTATACCAATCGAAAACAGCCTTACCAATAACTTCAGCAGGAGCATCCCAATTGCAATCACAATTACTTACGCGGAACTTTCCTTCAATGTCTCTTTTAATATCTTCAACATAAGTATGTTTCAATGTGTCTTTGATTGCTTCATACTGCTCAAGTGTATAATACTTATACACCGACTTTTTGAATTCTTTTCCATCAATAATAATGCTTTCTTCTTTCAATTTGGTCTGCCTCCACTGCTTCTTTTACGCTTTTTAAATAACATAATCAACTCCTAGGTGAATGACATTCCATTCCGCCAATTGCTGAGCCTTTATGTTTTACATATTTTGTTTCGTATTCTTTAAGAACGCCTTGTCCCTCAACAGATAAAAGGAAAGTATAAAACATATTTTGTGCAGCTGACAAAGTTTTGCAATATCGAACACGAACAAGAAGCTCTCTTACATATTCGTCTGGGTTATCACGAACATATCTTGCAATTGCAACACATACTTCGTGAACATCTTTTGCATTGTTGATTTCTTCAGAGATTTTTGAAATGTCTGATGTACGAACCTGAGTCGGTCGTTTCATCGCTTCATTTATTGTTATAACTGCCATATTTTATAATAATATAAAAAGACTTTAAGTAAAGTTTAATCTTGTATGCTTACAACCCAGTTTTCAGGCTCTTCACTATAATTTGATACATTCACAAATATATTATCAAGTATTTTTGTATCATTTTCAATATGTCGGCCTTCATCTTCTAACCACAAGTCAAAACTTTTCATCGGAGATTCAAGTAAAGTACAAATTAAGGTTATGTTATTATTAAGCTCCATTTTATATCTGATGTACCACCAAGTTTTTGTATCACGAAGAATATCAGTATGAACTTCGTAATAAAAGCCGTCTTCTAATGGGTGAATATAATCTGTTTCAACTTTTAAGAATACTTCCGCAATAATATCTCTTACTCTCAAGTCACACCTCATAATAAACATATTCAATTTTCCAATCTTCTTCTGGGTTAAGAGTGTTTCGTCCTCTGCTAAACATATTTCGTACAAAGATATTTACTTTATCTATTGCAGAAGTTTCACTGCTGCACCAATCTGATGGATTTTTCTTCCATTGTCTAAAATTACCTTCAAATAAAGTACAAGCAATTTGCATATCACTACCGTGAGCAGTGACGTCGAAAAACCACCACATATCGTATTTATTCATAGGGTCAGTATGCAACATACAAAAGAAATCTCCGCCTATTAAGTGCAAGTCTTGAGGAGCAACACCTTCCATAAAGACTCTACAAATAAGTTCTTGGATATTCCTCAACTTTAATTTCCCATTGAGAAGGATCTTTCTCTTTATAAACATCACCATCTTCGAAGAAGTTATGAATGTGAATGAATAACTTTTCTTTACAAAGTGGCCTCAATGTATTTTGTTTCCAACGCAAATAGTTGCCTTCATATAACCAACATTTCAAAACAGGGCCAAGTGTATCAAAGTAAAAATCAAAATTCCACCAAGTTGCATTACCCTCTATATCTTCAGGTACAACTGTATAAACGAGTCCTTTTGGGTCTCGATTACTATGAAGGTCATAAAGTTCATTAGGATTCACATCAGTTAAAAATGCAGTGCATATCAATTCCTTTGCATTCATACCTTCCAAGGCTCCTCTTGAATTGTTATAACCCAATCCTTAGGGTCAGTATATTGTCGTACGTCAGGTAGTATCTTTGTAATAATGTTTTCGATTGTAATCTTAAGAGCATCTCGTCTGACACAACACTCTCCTGTTTCCAACCACTTATCAAGCTTACCTGCATATAAAGTACATTCCAAAACTTTTTGTGCACCAAGATGACGTACTGACATATACCACCAAAGTCCCCAGTCTGTGCAATCACGGGTAAGTTCATAATAATAACCGTTGCCGCAATCGCCAATCTTATCAATAGAAACACCGTCTAAAAATACTCTCTGAACAAGTTCTTTTTCGGTCATTTTGCAAACCTCACCCACGGTCCATTAGGATAATCATAATCAATTTTCCCAACAAAATGCTTCTCTGGGTCCCAATGATGGAGCTCACAATATCTTAATGTGTTTGGACCATCAATCCAATATAAGTAATCAGCATCCCAATTTTCTTTACACCAAACATCAAAGTCCAATCTTTCTTTGAATGTATAAGGTGTTGGGTTGCCAACAAATTCATCTCTTCCAATGCCTCTTCGATTTCCAAGAAGCGGATATGATTCCCAAGATAATATGCTGTTATAAAGATGATTAAGAACACCTGGGTCATCTTGTAATGGGTCATCAAGTTTAGGATAGCCATCGTAATATACTTTTGAAGCAACTATATCGCCTGCAAAGAAATCAACTTCAAATATCTTATCAGTACCGTCCTTCGTTCGCTGTCGGTATTGTCTATGAATATCAATTGTAAGCTTTGTTGCAATAATTGCTACAGTACTCATTCGTGTCTCCTAGGCTCAAGCTTTTTCAATTGAAAATATTCTTTGCACTCTATTTCTAAAGGAATTGTTGTAAAATCATAATAGGCTTCACCGTTTGCAAACTTTCTTTCTCTAACTTTTAAGTCTTGGTCTAAGGGTGATCTTGTCAACATTGCAGCAATATAGCCCATCTGATATTCTCCCGCATCATCAGGCATCATAACCCATACGCCTTCACTATCAACAAAAAAGAGAACAATTTGAAAAACTGTTCTTGCGAGAACACTTATTGAAACATTATTAAGTGGGGTGTCTTTTGCTTCTGGGAATTCTACAACAAAGTCGAAAGGCTTATATTGTTCTTGATGAAATTGATTTTTACCTTTTAAGAATTGAGCCATATATAAGCCACCGTATAAAAAGATAGAGGGTTGACTTTCATCAACCCTCGGGGATTAGCGCATCGCGCTTTGTTCCTCCACCACTTGCTTTTTAGGAAAGCAAGAAAACCGAGGGTGTCCCGATTTCTCGAAACAACTTATCCACCACCAATTTTTGAGAAAAATTGGAAAACACAGTCTACCCGACCGCCAGCAGTTTTCTGTCAAAACTGCAAACTCTCAAAGGGATCCTGAACCTTGAGAAGTTTCACTTTCACTTTCAGTTGTCCGAACTCAACTAAAGCAGGGAGGGAAACCGAAAGCAATCCCTATAGAACATAAAAGATTCGAACTTTAAACTTTACTTCGTCCTTTGTAAAAACCGTCAGGGCAAGTTGCAGATTTTACATTTTTGACTCCGTTAGTCCACCAATGTGTTCCAAACTGACTATTTGCAGAACCTTTATGGGATTCTGACATTTTCTTTTTAGACTCTTCAGAAAACTTAAAACCTGTTGTACCTTTATTGCTATGGTGATTTTTATTGCAATAATACCAACCTTTATTTCTGCCTTCTTTATAAGCCTTTTTCATTGCATCACTCATATGTTTTTTATATGAGTCGGAATGATAATCAATGAATCTTGAAAGATCTCCACCATCGCCACCACTTGCAAGATTGTATTCTGCTTTGCCAATCAATTTTTGACTCGCAATAATACATTTCTCAAAGCGATTGATTTGTCTTTTGGAGAACTCTCCAATAATGACACATTCTCGTTTGAAGTTTTCTTTCCCGTATTTTTCATACGCTTGCCATAAAAGTTTTCCACTTCCACGATATGTGTCTGTTTCAAAACTACGACCTTCGGTTAAAGTTCTTTGCCCAAAATAGGTATGTCCATTAACCAAGTTTGTAATTTTGTAAATGTATCTAATTCTCTCCATAGAAAATTAGTACACTGTATAAGTGGAGCTGGGGAGAATCGAACTCCCGTCCTATGTAACTGACTGCTAACACTTCTTTACAGGCTTAAACTCCATTATTTTAGGCTTAAGAAACGGAGCCAAAACTATAGTTCGGTTGTTGATACAATCTCAGAAGCCACCAATAAACCGCTTCTTTTGAAGGTTGCTCTTTTGTGATACAACTCCATTTGGAAAGCAATAGCCGTCTGGGTTGCAACTAAGGGAGTTTATCCCCTTAGGTTAGGCAGCAGCTCTTACGAGTGCGCCGCTCTTGCGAGCGAAAACTGAACGTTTTGTTGCAGTTATTTGTTTTCCGTATTAAGGTCGGCACCTTTACCTGATGTTAGAAACCACATTACAAGTCGAAACCTGTGCAGCCCCTAATTTTAATTTATATTAACAATTTAGTTAATGTTTTCCATTATTGCTGCAGCTGCATCAACTGTGCGGCGCTGAAAAACCTGTCCGTCTTTTTCGATAACAATAATCTTTCCTACATAAGGATTGTTAAGAAGTTTTGCCTTAAAGCCGTTTACTTCAACAGAAAGAGCTCTTTCTGCAACAAGATCCTTAAGACTCTTTTTCAGCATATCAATATGCGCCATAAAATTACCTCCTGAATAAAAAACCAGTGAAGGTTTCCCTCTCCTTGGGTCCACCTACAAACCTCGAAAACCATCGGTAAGAACCGACTCAATGCAGGTTGTCAACCAACCTGACAATAATAATATAAAAAGGAATTATAAAAAGTATAAATTTTTCTTATAATTCCCTATTATTCCCTCCATTATAGTTCAAAAATTCGCCTTAGTCGTTGTGGTTTTCACCTTCTTTCCAAGGGTCGAATGGGTACATAGCGCCGCATTTTCTACAAATATTATATTCCGCGCCGTGCATTATGTTCATAGGCAATTTTACATAGCCAAATACTTTTCCTTCGCAGTTTGGACAAGGTCCGCAATATCCGTTAGGAAGTGGATGACTTCCCCAAATACCGATAACGCCATTGCCTGAGTTTTCTTCTTCGCCATTGCAATACTTTTCAACATCAGCAGCAGACGCCCAAAGATTACAATCTTCAACAGAATAAGAGCCAAGGTCATAATAGTTGTAATTCATCTGACCTACTGTTTGGTCAAGGATAACAACTTCATTATCTTTATTGTCTTCAAACCAATCTTCGAATGAGTCATAGCCTTCTTCTGCAAGATCAGTCGATATTTCATCTTTAAGATCTTCAACTTTACCGATAGCGATAACCTTTGCCTCAGAGTCTTCTCCAAAGCCGCCAGTGCCGTGTGCATAAACATCGCAACCTGCATCAAGAAGTGCCTTCAAATCTTTTTCGGTAGTTACTTCTGACATCCCGATTGTTGACTCACGATATACTACTTCAAATAATTTCTTGTTCATTTTGTTCTCCTATTTAGAATTTTCCAAAAGGCAAATGAACTTTTACGCAATCTCCTTCGATTGTCATATTATGTTCAATGTCCTTATATTTATAGCCGTAGTCCTTTGGGACTGTGCGGCAAAAGTTTTTACGGAATTCTTCTGTGTCTTCAATTGGGTGCTCGAAAACAATTGTTATGTCTTCGTCACCATTAGGTAAACAATCTACCATTTTATTGTCATTAAAACGATTGTATATTCTTTCCCAATTTTTATAAAGATTACGCATAAACTTGCTAACATCTTCATCAGTTCTATCTGTTGCCTGTCTGTAATCAGCGTGCATCATTTCATTCTGTCCGTGCCAACTGATTGCAACAACTTTGCCGTATGGGAAGATTTCACATTTAAGATATATGTACTTTTTTCGATCTTTTACAGGAACACAAACAGAAAACAAATACAATTCTCCGCCTTCTTTGTTTCTGTTAGGTAATATACAGATTAAGTTCTTAGGCTCAAGAAACATATCAATAATCTTACAAGAAGTTTCTTTTGTCAAATGTTCATTGTGCATAAAATCGCGGTTTTTATCTCTATCCGCAATTTCAAACCTATGAGCCTTTATTGCCTGTTTGATTTTTGCAACTGCATCAGCTGCTTCTTCGTGAGTATGATGTCTTATTGCATTTGCTTTTGTTTCAAGCAATATTTCAAGAAAAACTTTATCGTTCATAACCTTTAAACTAAATTATATATTTAGTTGGGGGTTTGATATGAAGACAGAAGCAGAGTATTGTTCTGTTATTATGCACGCACTTAATGAAGCTGGGGTAGGATATAAGATTCCCGACCCTACAGGTCAATTTGCTGCAACAATCAAAAGATGCTTTGATATGATTGGTCGTATTGGCGATAGCCCAGTTTACCTTGAAGCAAAGTTCAACAAAAAGATGATGGCTTGTTCAATGAAAAGAGTTGAAGAACATCAGGCTTTTTACCTTGATGAGTTTTCAAAAGTAAAAGGCGCAAAGTGTTATCTTGCTTGGGGTATTCAAGTTGCAAGAGGTGATTGCCGTTCATATATTTTCGATTGGTCGGCAGTTTCTGAACTTTACAAAAAACAATTTTCATTTCACATTAAACACTTAGAGAAGCTGCCTTATAACGAGATACATAAAAGTACTTTTCAATTTGTTAATATCATTACAAAAGACGATATAATTAAAGCCTGCGGAGACGTTTATGATAAAAATTAAGTATGTTTGTCCTGAATGTAAAAAGGAAGAAATAGTAAAAATAAAGGCAGGAGAAACTCCTGCCTGTCCAAAATGCTGTAATAAAGATATGGTCCGTCAGTACGGAACAATCAAACTCGGTGATACAGTTGATGAACAAATGATACACCTAGCTCAATCTATGTTATATTCTTAACCTACAATATCATCCCAAATTGCAAATGCTTCTTCCTGCAAAGATCCGTCATCGTGTGTTTCACCAAACTCGTAAAGCATAGAAGCAAGATTGTCATAATCTTCTTTTGAAGAAGCTCTATCAATTTCATTTACAATATCAATACTTCCTGGGTCTTTTTCATATTTTGAAAGCATTTGCATTTTTACAAAGTCCAAGTCCATACTTTCAATCAATCTGTTTTCTTCTGACTCTTTTACTTCATTAAGAGGTCCAAGAATTGCATCTGGGTCATTCTTCAAGTAGCGAGCCATCTCTGACTGTGTAATACCGTGATCTTTCAAAATATCGCCAATATCAAGTGCTGAATACAAAGTTGCTTTTGTTACGCCAAGTTCATCTGCAATCTGTGGAACTGTCTTTTCTCCAGTCAATACTTTTGCAATAACAACTTTTCTTGGTGTTGAGATTTTCTTTGAAAGTGGTTCGTTCATTCTTGGGTCACGACAGAACTCTTTCCAGTCTTCAATGAAGTCTGCATCGTGTTCATCTTCCGCGCCGCCAACCATTGAATCCCAAGCGTTGCCTGTACCTGCACCTTTGCTTTCTGTTTCAGAAGTCATACCGTCAGGATTTATTGCGCCTTTTGTTGGGTCATCGTCTTCTTTGTTGTTGTATGAAATTGCTTCAGCTTTCAAATAACGACCAAGATAATACTGGAAGTTTCCAATTTTCATATCCTGATATTCGTCTGGGTTGAATGCTTTAATTGCTTTTTCAAATGCGATATAAACCAAAGACAAGAAATCGCCAAACTCACCGTTTGCAATTCTCATTCTGATAACTTTCTTTGAAGCTTCTTTTCCAATGAAGTTTGTCCAGAAAGTATAGAAAATCATTTTCTTACATTTGTTCAAAAGGAAGATTTCTGCATCGTCGTCGCCTTCTTTGGCATCGAAGATTGCGCCGATAAGGTCATCCTCATATTCGCGAGCTTTATCAGTCATAGCGAAAAGTTCGTCAAACTGAGAATTCAAAGCACCGTAATTATCTTCCTTTGCTTCTTTTATCTGTTCAGCCATTATAGTCTCCACTAATAAATATTTAGTGGAACTTATATTATCTTTCGTGGGTTATTGTAAACAACTATTTTATGTGGCTTATTTTTCTTATGACAGTGTTCAATATCGTTCTTTGTTCCGAGTGATTTACCGTCCCATAAGATAAGACAATAATCACATTTATCAACCATTATTTCATTACGAATGTGTCCTGCTGCTTTTCCATATTTATCCCATTCTGCAGGAAAATCCCAAGTACCAAGATTATGATTGTCAGCGAAGTTTTTTGCAATCATATCAACGCCTTTAGCAAGGCCTTGTATAATTATAAAATCTCTATCGCTAGAACCAAACTTTTGCTGATGTTCAGCATCAATCTCTTTGAGATAACTTATTATTTGTTTTTCAACCCAAGGAACATCAGTAATTGTTCTTGAGCCGCATACCATTACTCCAACCATTACTTTTTCATATGTTCAAGGATGTGGTCAGTTGGCTGTAATTCACAAGCTTTAATAACCAAACCATCTGCAGGACAACCTGCTCTTTCAACTCTTACTTTTGAAGTATCTGCAAAAACGTAATCTTTATTATCAACATCATCGTGAACTCTGATTGCTTTCATTCCAATTGAACCAACGAATGTACCGAAACCTGTCATCGAGTGCAAGTCTGATGTATCTGAGCCATCACGATATACTGAATAAAGAACTGGGTCAGGTTTAGCTTTTTGTCCTTCAGGCGAGTCAAATGTTGCGTCAGGACATTCATTAAGAAATGTATCAATTGAAGCAAGTCGTGCTTGAAGTGAAGCAAAGTCACAAGTCAACAAAAAGTATCCTCTCTGTCCACCTTCACGACAATTTTCTTTTTTCTTTATAAACATATATTCTCCCTAGCACCGAAATGTGCCATAATCTTATATTTTATATTAACTAAATTTTATGTTAAAAATTGTAAAAGCAAACAACAACTTCTATTTATACAATGACTATGACTTCTTTGGTCCTTATCATTCAATTGCTGATGCAACTTTTGCAAGTCATTCGCTCTCAAGACAACATAAAATAGCTATCGAAGAATCCGCCCAACTTCTAGGCTATAAGTTTATCACTATTGTGTAAAGCATCTATCAGAAAAGTCCATCCCAAGCATTATCAAGCTCTGTATCAAAACGATACACTAACTTTACATCTTTATAAATGTATTCCTTTCGGGGCGCGGTTATTATAAGGCAATCATCAAACTCTTCAATCGTAAATGAGTCATAATACTCTTTTGAAAAACTCCAAGGGTTGTCGTCATACTTACTTTGAATTGCAACGTAATCATCGCCGCATTTGAGCATTGAATAGCCTTTAATATAATTCTCAGGCTTCACAAATGTTGCAACCCATTTACTTAAAATGTTTTCTTCAAAAACAAGATGCGTTTCTTTAAGTTCATTCGCAAATCTGTCTCTTCCAACTTCTTTCAAACTCATATCGTAAACGGCTCATTTCTCCAATCTCTTGGAGGTATTTTCTTTTCAAGCTTGTCCATTCTTTCAAGAAGTTTTGCAATAACTTCAAGCTCAAACCAATCAGGATTCATATTACCGTTAGGATGCGCATTTCTTGCATCGTCGATAATCTGTTGTGCTTCATTTAATTTTTCTTGATGATACGCTTCTTCTGCAGCTCTCTTTTCTGCTGCAATTATTCCTTCAATTTTTGGCTCAACATATCGTTTCCAATTCTCATCATCAACATCAGGATTTATTCGAGGTCTTCCCATATAGTCGCGACTACTTAAAGCTTCTTTTGCAAACTCCTGAGCATCTTCTTCAGTAAAATTATCATTAAGTTTTTGAAGATAACAATGGCGACAAAGTCCTTTGAAGCGGTCATTCATTTCCCAAACAAAAGTGTGTCCTTCTGCTTTATAAAGGTCACCACAGTCTTTACATTTGATTGTATTTTCTACCTTACCGCCATACAAGGCTTCTTCAAGGCCAAACAAGAATTTATCTTCACCATCAATGTTTAATTTATAAGCCATTACTGTTCCTCTTTTTCTTCAGACGCCTCTTCTTCTTCGTCTTCATCATCCTCTTCAAGCGGTGTCATTTTCATAATATCTGGGTCAAACAAATATTTACCTAAACGGCCAATCTTACCCTGATTTTGTTTAAGCATATGCATTTCACAATAATCTGGCAAGTCTTCCCAGAGTTCTTTGTCTTCGATATAAAGTTCAGCATAATACTTTGGTCTGAACAAGCCTACAGCCCAACGAACACGCTCGAGGAAGGCACCCGCATTTTTAATTTGATTTCTTACAGGACGGAACTTATTCAAATCATCAAGGTCATCAATGTGTTGTGCTTCACCTTCACCTTTACGATTCATCTGAAGAACAGCAATATAATGGAAACCAAGTTCCTTTGCCATTGCATTAAGGACGTTGATTGCAACTTCAATACCCTGTGCAAAGTTCATACCCTTTTCATCAGTAATCATAAACTCTTTAATCATCGAAAGCAAGTCGAACACAACAACCATATATTCTTGTCCGATGTCCTGCTGGAATTTTTTGATGTCCTGCTTAACCTGAGTTAAAGAAATCGAAGCACATTCACTGAAACGGAAATTCGGATTTTGTTTCAAGATAGCAAACTGATTTTTGATTTCTTTCTTAACCATTTCAAACATTTCTTTGTCAGGGGGATTGACGATTGTGTCCATATCAATTCCTGTGTTCAAAGCAATGTCACGGTCAAATGTGTCCATAAGTCCCATTTCCAAAGAATAGTACATAAGAGGAACTCTTGACACCATCATTCTGTTTATCAAGTTCAAACACCAAGCAGACTTACCCATACCTGTTGCTGCTGCAATCAAACCACCACACCCAGGCGCTGGGCCGTACTTTACATACTTATCAAGGATTGGGTCACCGAACAAATACTGCTTACCGTTCTTACGATCTTCGAAGTTTTCCATATATGTTTTTTCAACATCTTCGAGAGTCATAATACGCTGCTTTCTTGTTATCGGCATCAAATCACTTTCGCTTTCATACAAAAGTTTTTTGATTTTTTCATTTACTTCATCGCTACGAATTGGGTTTTCTGAAACAAGTTTTCTTACTTCATCAAGACGCTTAAGAGCATTGACAGACATCTTTGTGTCCTGCAACATTTCAACTGCGTCTTTAATAACAACATCAGGATTTGTGTTGATACCTGCAATAGCTTTAATAACATCAAATGTGACATTGATGTTTCTTGCTGATGCATCCTGAAATAATGCTTGAGTTGTTAAAGGGATATTGTTGTTTGTAAGTTTTTCAATCGAGTCAAATATATCTTTATAAGTCTCGTGAACGAATAAATCTTTTTCAACGCCTGTGACTTGAAAGTTGTCTTTGTTTACATAAAGGGCGTTAAGCAATCTCATTTCCGCAACATTTACGGAAGTCTGCTCATCTAAGTTTTCAACCTTATTATTCATATATTTAAATTAACCTCAAATTAGAATAAGCTGCCCGTAAACTCGACAGTTGTAGACTGCAAATAATTATCCAAAAACTGAAGATAACCATTATGCAACTTAACTTCTCTTTCAACAAAATCCTGAATTGAATGAGAAAGTCCGTTCGACTCAATATCTTCAATCTTTACATTACTTACAAATAAAATACCCTTATTGAGCTGACCCGTTCTTTTACGAATCCAAGAGTCAAGGAAGGATAACATAAAACCACTTTTGTAAAGCTTCATCTTTTCTTTGTCAAAAGATTCATCAACAATTACAAGGTCTGTGTTTTCAAGCTTTTCAATTTTTGCAATTGCCTTTTCTTTTCTTTCTTCATTGAAATCTTCAGCATCCATAAGTGTATGTATTAAATCGTTCATCAATACATATCTTACTGAAAAGCCTTTTGACAATAAAGACTTACCTACCCAAGATGCAAGTGTTGACTTTTGCGTACCGTTTGGTCCGTACATATAAACCATCAACTTTCTTACTTCAGGATTGAGTTCAAATTGCTTTACATAATTTACTAAACGGTCTTTATCCGCTGCGGACTTTGTACCCGCATAAGAACGAGGTGAATAGTTGAAGTGGCGCATATCAAATCCGTTATGTTTGTACTGTCTCTCTAACTGATTTTCTGCAACCCACTTCTTGTGGCAATCACACTCCGTAGCGACCTGAAAGAAACCTGTCGGGTCAGTTTTGTATATGTACCCGTCTTTGCATTTACCACAAGATTTAAATTCCATAACTAATCATTCCACCAATTTTGTCTTTTTGCTTCAGAGAAAGCTGTTCTCTCTTCAAAAAGTTTTTTAAGGTCGTCATAATGACGGTCATAAATGTGCATTGAATCTGATGTCCAAATAATTGTACCAACTTCAAGGTCAGGATATGTTTCCTTCAAGTCTTCGTACATATTTTGATAAACGAAACAATTCCAAGAAAGGTCAGAACAAATGAAGCCATAACGAACATCGTTACTTCTCATATTGTGAACCATAAATAACTTGTTATCACGAATGAAGAAATGTGAATACATTGTGCAAATCATATCGTGCATTCCGTCTCTTTTGTAATCTTTATAAATTGAAGGACGGTTGTAAACAATAATTGCATTACGAGTTGTCTTGTCTTTTTTCAAAACATTCAAACACTCATCATACTGACTTCCATTTTCTTCACTGAAGACGCACCAACCATAATTTGAATTGATTTCTTTTTTATCATCTTTTGTGCAGCACGACTGCCAAGTTGGGTTGCTTTCAATCCCTTCGTGTCCTATGATTGATAAGTCCATAGACTTGTACCAATCAAGCTCCGACTTTACATACTTCTTTGGTGTCTGAAACATTTTGTCGATATAAACATAAGGTGAATATGGGTCAAGCTGAATAGTCTTTGCAAGAAGTTCTGCATAAGAAGACTGTCCTTCAACTTGTGAAGCATTTGCACCTGTCTTTACGACATCATCATTCTGAACTTTACTGTATAAAGGCCAAAGAAGTTCATCTCTGATAACTTCATCGTTGTGACGATTAAGTTCAATAGGCTCTTCTACTTTAAATTTTCTCATATTGTTATATTAACATAAAAAAGGAGCGGCGTTCGTTTTAAATTGCCGCTCCCGATAAGGAGTATGATAAATTTAATTGATTTGCTTAGTAGTAGTTTACAAGTTCACCTTTCAAGTATCTGACGTGACGGCCTTGAATTGTTCTTGGCTCGCAAGTCATATATGCTTCAGTAAAAGTAAACTTACCGACATTTTCTTTGCCGTGATCTTTTGCAAGCTGAGTAAAATACTGTGCAAACTTGTCGTTTACAACATAATTATTACCAACTTCAAAATCTTTGTCGCCGTTTTTGTTGTAATAAGCAGCGACTTTATCTTTTCCTTTGAAAAGGAAAGAATCCTGTCCGAAGCATTCAACATCAGTTGGGTCACCTACGAATTCTCCTGCATCATTTTTCTGAACAGGATCGAACTGAATAAGCTGCAAACCAAAGTTGAACAATTCATCTTCAGATTTTGTATCTTTATCTCTTCCGACTGGGAAGATTATCAAAGAATCTTCATAAACCTGTTTAGGCGCATCAGTATCAGCACCTTCAATATATCCGCCTTTTACTGGGATAAAGCTGAACCCATTATTTTTTACAATATCTTTGAGCTTTGCAAATCTTGCTCTGTTTTCTTCCTCAGAACATTCGTTTCTGCTTGATGAAACAATCACATAAGGAAACTTTTCAAGGTTGTTGAAGACACGGTTAAGAGAACGGCGAGATGCTTCTTTGAAAGAAGTATAACCGTCAAGATTGCCGCTGTAAATTGGCTCTCTTCGAACATCTTCAAACTCTTCAAGTATCTTTTCCATATTTGACTCCTTTTAGTTAGTCAATATCACCCCATAATTCAGGATGCTGCTTCATCATATCTTTTGCCTTAGGACCTAAACTCCAAAGGCGGGTTTTTTCACTGTACTTCAAAACACCAATACGTCTAAGATGGGCAAGCTGACAATTGTTCACACCGTTCACACGACGTACTTCAACTGATCTTCCCTTGGCATTGTTCCAAGCGCTTGCCTTTACATAAGGCTGAACTCCCATCTCTTCATTTATCTGGGCTCGGTTTTGCGGGCCGAGTACATAAATCATATTAACAATTCTGAATGTAAGCGATGTGCTTTTAATTCTTGGACAAATCATATCTTAACTCCTTAAGCCACAATACCGTCTGTCTTGCTGAACTTGTTGAAAACTCTTGCAACTTTTGTAAGAGCAGCATCAACATTATCGTTGTCAACTCTTACCTGAAGGATTGCGCCTGTATTTACAAAGCAAACATCGATTGCATCAAACTTTTCCCACTTTTCTTCTGGGATGTAATTTCCATTTTCGTCTGAAGTCCAAAACTCAAACTCGATGTGAATGTTAGGAAATCTTGGGTCAACATAAGTATAACCTTCTTTGCGGTTTGCAAGATATTTCTTAAGCATATTTCCTGTCATAATTTACTCCTTGTTTTCGATTTACAATAATAATATAAAAAGAAAAGGACGGAAGTTTAATTCCGTCCTCAATATTTTTAAATTATTTTGTAATCAAATTACGCAAAATGCTTTCCGCAGCAAGGGCAAACCTTGAATGAGTTTGGCGAAAGCTGTCCACAACCGCCGTCAGATGCAGGACAATCGAGCAATGCAGGAGCATTCTCTGTCCATTCAACGCGGTCGAGTGAACCGTCAGCCTTAAGAACTACGTCTTTGATGTAAGATTTTTCTTCATCAGTAAGTTCAGCGTATCCCTTAAGAACTGCAATCTTTTCAGCGCTCAAACCTGATGTTGCTGCAACTCTTCTTACAGGAGTAGCTTCCTGTGCAGGAGCACTTTCCTGAACTGTTTCCATCTTATCGAAAGAAGGAGCATCAGCAGGATTGTCTACTGGGATGTCAGTAGCTTCAACTTCAACCTTTGCAGATTCTGCAACAGTTGACTCTGCAGCCTTTTCATCTTTCTTAGGATGTTCAGCTTTCCACTTTGCTGACTCTTCAGCAACAAGACTCTCCAACTGCTTTGCATAGTCTGTGTCGAAAGCAAGGTCAATCTTCTGAATTGATTTGAACAAGTGCTTCTTGATTGTGAAGTAAGAAGTTGGCTGGAAGTTCTTGTCAAGGTCATAACGCTGATATGACAATTCTTCATCAGTCAAATCATTTTCAAAAGAAATGTATTTATATTCCGATGCATCAATACCCATTGACTTATCGAAGCCAGCTTTAACTGCTTCAGGTGTTGCAGAAACTGTACCATTGAAGAGGTTGTTTACTGTATCAGTACCGTCACCTGTTCTTGTGATAACAACGTCGAAGTGTTCCCAACCTACCTTGAAGTTCTTGCGAAGCTGTGTAAGTGGACCGAAGAAACCATAAGCAGGTACACCCTTTTCAGCATACTCTGTTGGCTTTCCGTCTTTTGTCACACCTTCCTTTACGCTCTTTGAAAGAAGCTTTGTGTGTTTGTTTGTTTTACACCAATCGTCGCGGCGGTCAATACAGTTGATAAGCAACATCTCAGGAGCTTTCCAACCACGAGCACACTTGTAAGGCCATTCACCGTCTGCAGGAGTGTAACCACCCTTCTTAATCATTTCATAGATTTCAGGCTGATCTTCTGCGTGGATTTCAACGCCCTTCTTCTTTCCTGTCTTAGGGTCCTTAATCCATTCTTTCTCAAGAACCTTATCAACGATACGCCAAATCAAATGGTCTGTCTCTGGGTCATCGCCACGAAGTGGGAGATAAAGATAGAAAGGTTTACCGTCATCACCTTTGATTTTTGAGATGTGCATAAACTTCATATCTGTTGGATTTTTGCGGTGGGCGAGAGGATCTTCCTCAACGAAGTTTCCTACGAAACGAACGATTGTAGGATGCTCTTTTGACAAGCCGACATACTTGATGTCGTCATAATCGTTGCTGTAATTTTCAGCAGCTTCTTTTGCAGCTTTCTTATCAGCGGCTTTCTTTTCTTCGCTGCTAAGCCATTCGTTGAATGCGTCATCGTCTTCTGATGATGCTCTTGAGTACATTACTTCATCACTCATTTGTTTTTCTCCTATAGCTCTTTGAGCTCTTAATTTATTTTAAACCTCATTGAGGTTATTTACTTAAATAATATTAACACTTTGTGCTGTTGCATAATTAGTGGAATATTAAATTTTGTAAACCTCAATACCGAAATCCTGCAAGTTCTTTGCACCGTCTGGCATTCGGTCATAAGCTTCGGCGTAAAAAACTTTCTTTATACCTGATTGTGCAATCATCTTTGCGCACCCTGGGCAAGGACAAGTTGAACAATAAAGTTCTAAATTTTCATAGCTGTCGATTGATGTGTTGCGACCAAGTTCAAGTACAGCATTCATCTCGGCGTGAACTTCATAGGCTTCAGAGAACTGATGGTGTCTTGTACTGTAATCTTTTGTAAGACGATCTTTTACTGTGAATACTTCATCACAATTCTTGAAACCTTTAGGTGTACCATTTACACCTGTTGAAATTATACGGTTATTCTTTACAATAAGACAACATACCTTGAGGCGAGTACAATGTGACATAGCTTTCAAAGACTGTGTTGTATCAATAAAAGCTTTCTTAATTCGCCAATCGAAAGAAGCCTGCTGAATACCTGACTCATTAAGATGAACACAAGTAATTGCTGCTTCTGGGTAATCTTTTGAAATATTGATTAAGAAGGGATTTTGAAAGTCGACTGGAAAGTCTGACTTTACCTGATAAGTGAAGGCAACTGGGTTTTCTTTTATTGACTGATCTTTCAATAATTCCTCAGTACCATCTGCATAAGTGACATAGAGATTTTTCTCCACCATAATGTCTCCTATTTTATATCTTTAAGTTTTGTTGTTTTTATATTAACAAGTCCTGCAAGTCCGGCGAGTGACTTTCTTGTCCATATTTTACCTTTTTTATCCTGTGCAGCGTAATATGTCGAACCCAAAACAGTGAACTTAAATAAAGTCGGATAATCTTCATTTCCGTCCATCTGTTTGAAGTTTGTCCACGCTTTTGAAATTTCCTCTGGCTTAAGCATTTACAAGTGCCTCTTGAATACCCTGTGAACCAATGATACGACCTACAATCTCTTCGTACCCGTCTTTTGTTCCTTCATAAACATCATATTCATAACGGCGGTCATCAAGGAATTTTTTGATATTTACATCAACATCTTTTGCTTCGTCTTCTGTTTGGAAACGGCCATTTGCATTGTAAGGCTTAATTCTCTTTAAGAAGATATTTACATTTGAGTCGCCGTATTTATCAAACTCTTCCATAATTGCTTCTTTCAATTTAGGAGAAGTTGTAGGCGCATACAAAGCTCCAAGCAAAATTGGTGAGTCAGTAATAATTACATCAACTTTGCCATAGCAGCGGCTGATTTTGAATGCCTGCTTACCTGTGACATAAAACTGATTTTTGAATACCTCAGAATTGTCTTCCCAAACTTTGTCTTTTGCAAACTCAGAAACATATTCACAGTCAATTCCTGCAAGCTTCAACTGTGAAAATATATAAGCTGCTCCTGTTGACTTTCCTGTCCCTGGGCCACCAAAAAGATTTATAATGATTGTGTTTTTCATATAATTAAATTAACATAAATTTATTTCAAGGCGAATTTTTGAACTATAATGGAGGGAATAAATATGAGAATAAGAGGTAAATTTATTTGCTAAATTTGTATGAAAATCTTTTTGAAAAACTTTATTATTTTTTGTGTAGGGTTTACTCTTTATCAATGTATTGAAGGCATTTGGAAAACAATCGGCCCAGGGATGGGCGGAGTTGAATGCTTTTTGATGGGAGTACTTGGCGGTCTTTCATTATTACTGGTTGGCGGCCTTAATAAGAAGTTAACTTGGGAAATGCCTTTTTGGTTGCAATCAATTGTTGGCGGACTTATAATTGTTTCACTTGAATTTGTGACTGGGTTGATTGTAAATAAATGGGCTTGTCCTGCACTCGGAAGACCTATCGTTTGGGACTATTCAAACATCCCAGGGAATATCTTAGGTCAAATATGTCCTCAATTTTTTGCAGCTTGGGTTGTACTTGCAGCTATTTGCATTTTAGTTGACGACTACTTAAGATATAAAATCTACGATGAGGAAAAGCCTCATTATGTTTGGTGGTGGAAAAAATAATTATTTAGGCAATATCAATCTTGAATCCCAGCCAAAACGGAATCCTTTTTCTGATGAGCTTGCGTGTTTCTTGATATATTCCATTAGGAACTGATGGCATCTTGTGTTGCCTTCAGCTTCCTTTCTCCACTGTTCAGCTTTTTCAAACATATCTTTTTCAAGTTCAACTCCGATATAATTGCGGTCACAAAGATACGCAGCAATTCCTGAAGAACCTGAACCCATAAACGGGTCAAGAACAGTTTGTCCTTTAAGAGACGAAACCATAATCAATTCAGTAAACAATAAAACAGGCTTTTGACAGCTGTGTATTTGTTTTTCGCCAACATTGTTGTATGCAGGCGGAGTAAAGAATGAAACATTACCAAGTCCTGTCCATCTTACTCTCATTCCTGTTGATTGGTCGAGCGCCCAGCCTCTTGGCTTACCATCCTTTACATAAGGAACGATAACTTCCCGTAGATATTCAACTGCATTCCAAGTATATTTTGTTGGGTCTTTTGTCAAATGCATAATCTCTTCGCGTTGTGACTTAAGTTTATGCGTTGCTCCTCTTCCTTTAGGTCGACAATAAACCATCGCATTTTCCCAATGATTGAATAAGCCGCTACGGTTAACACATTTTATAACTGTTTCAATTTTTGTTATACCGTAAAACATCCACATTGAACCTGTAGGCTTCAACACTCTTTTGCATTCCGCCAGGAATTTGTCTAGGAAACCCTCGTATTCTTCATCAGACATTTTATCCCAGTCAGAGTTTTGCATATGATTTGAACCATCAAACGAAATAGCATAGGGCGGGTCAGTACAAATTAAATCAATAGAGGCATCCTCAAGGGATGCCATAACTTCAAAGCAATCTTTATTTATATACATCCTATCAAATTAGTTTAAACATTAAATATTCTCTTTGATAGTGACGTCACGGAATTTGATATGTTGGTCATATCTTACACCGATACGAATATATAAAATGCCTTCAATAGGCTTTGGTCCGAAAGTACAATATATCTTACCTTCTTTTGAGTCCTGAACTGCAAGACAACCTTGCATCCATTTGTCATTGATACCGATACCGTCATAAGGCTCTTTTGCATCAAGCCAATCAGTTGAACCTAAAACTTTAATATACATTGAGTCAACGTTGAAAGCTTTTGTGTCTTTGTCTTGAGTTATATTTTCAGAATCTTCAAAGTTAATGAAAATACCGTTTGCAATTTTCATATCATATTTCAAAGTCACATAACGTTTTCCCATTTTAGGACATTCGCTATAATTAAGACCTGTCTTTATCCAAGATACATCAGAGAACACACCTGAAGTAATATACCCAGTTCCGTTGATTGAGAAGTCTTTCTCTGGCCACTGATACTTACCTGCGAGCATTTGCAATTCATTATAGTTTCTCAAATCTGTTTGTGGGTCCCATTCGCCGCAGCTGTTTACAATCATTTGGTCCTGAACTTCGCCTGAATAAACACGACGACTTTCATCAGAGATTGTATCAATGCGGAAATTATAATCAGCGTGGTGTTCACCGTTTACTTCACCGAAAACATTGTAAGTCTCAGCATCAATTGTTGTGACCTCTTGATAAATGCCTTCAGGAATTACTAAGTCTTCTTTTATTTCAAGAGGCGGGTTGTAAGCATCATAAGTAAGTTCTGGGAATCTTTCATAATCAAGTCCGAAAGCAGACATCTTTGAAATATGAGTTCCTTTTGTAAACTTCTTTAATGTTCTGTAATTAAGATGTGATGCTGTAATAATATCACCTGCTCTTGGTGTTAAAATACCTGAAACATATCTGTACCCAAATGTTGCTGGCTTTGTTGATAAAACAATTCTTTCATTTAATAAAGTATCTTTATCTTGTTGCAACTCTTCGCATACAATCAATTCATTAGAGAAGAAGATTGTTGAATTGTAAGTGTATGACATTTTGAATATCATAGGATAGATGTGGGAAGATACAACACCTGACATTTCTCTTAATGAAGATGTAAAATGACACTTAATCTTTTTGAAGAATCCTCTTGCTGATAAAGAGTCAGGATAAGCTTCACCTGCATAGTCGATTGTCAAGTTCTGAGCAACTGGGTTATTCAAATCCAATTCAATTCTTCCTACTTCCTGCCAAACGCCATTGATGCTTACAAGCAACTTTACAGTGCCATACCCAGGGTTATAGAATTCTGGGACATCAATTGTAAACTCGTAATCGTCAAGAATAACGTGGTCGTAGTGTTCGTTTGTTTTTATATCTGTTGCATCAAATTCTTTTTCACAAATAAATGCTAAGTCTTTGTCTTCAAATGTTGCAGGCTCAGGTGGCAACATCTTGTTTACATCAACACCAATTTTAACAAGCTCTTGGTCAACATAAGCTTTTGTTGCAACTTGCTGATCTTTCTCAGGTGTATAATCGGGCAACATTTCCTGACGACCATCTGTTGTAATCATATGTTCAGGAAGCTTGCGTCCGCAATAACGATAACCTGTGATATAGAATGGCATATCATATTCAGGCATACCGTCTGTGAATGAAAGATAACCTACACCTATATCAATTGTCCACTTTTTGAGACCGAAAGGAATTACATCACCATTTGCATCTTCAATTGTCAAATGCCATTCTTCATCCTGAATAACATCAATAAGTTTTTCTGAAAAGAAAACGGCGCGGTCATTTACTTTGTCAACTTTGATATGTGTAAACTTTTCAACAACTGGGACTGAACTTCCGCCGATTGTTGCATAATACAAATCTCCGCGCCAAATAAGACCTTCAGGAGAAGCAGGAATAAATTCAGAGTCAAGCCATATTGATTTTGCATCAACCTTAGGTGATACTGTTTCAGGCTCCTCAAACCAAGCAAGGTTGTTATCAGTGTTTGATTTGTTCTTGATAACATTCTTGTATGAGGCTTCTGCAATATGTTTTGTATATTTATCTACGCTCATTGATTGACTCCTCTATCGACTTGATAAGAGCTCTTAAATTAACAGGCTTGCTTATCAATAATTTTATGTATAAATAACCTTCCTCAACAACTGGGTCTTTACCAAAAGTTACCCATCTTCTTTCTTGTGTACTTCTGAACAAGTCAAGACCATTGAATATGTCTCTGTTAGACCAATGTCCAAAACCTGCATAAGGCTCATTACAATTTACCCAACGAGTAAGAACATTTGAAGGTGCAACTGATGCATAAATATCAATTCCTTTTAACGTTCCATTTTTATTTACAGGATAAGGTTGGTCTTCATCATCAACAATGTCCATATAAAAGTTGTTCATTCTAGGACAAGGGAATCTTAAAGTTATTGTTTGTGTTGCAGGCTTATCACTGTAATCAGGTCCAATACCAAATTCTGTGTAATCGGTTTTACCTACAATTGCCTTATGATCTTTTACTTGTGCTTCATCAAAAGGAAGCTCATCAGTAGGTACATATTTTTGAACTGCTTCAATAACACCATTCTCAGGCGCATAAGGAGAAAGACCTACGAAACGGTATTCTTCTTCGTCTGAGTAATCAATATTTATAAAGTCAGTTTCTTGTTCAATTGTTGTACTTCTTGTAAGACTTTTAATCTCAGCAGTAAACTTAATCTTACCAAAGTAATCATCTAAAGAGATTTCTTTTAATTCGTAAATAAGTTGATTGCTGCTATAATCTTCAGGTTTACAAGGAATTATATAACCTACATCAACATTGATTGGGTCAATAGGCGCATATTTATTTTTGAAGTTTTTAACGATAAGTCTGAATGAAATATCAATATCGCCATTAGATGCTTTAACGCCTGAGACATAATTATTATAAATAGGCTGCTTTACAATATCAATTCTTCCCGAAGGCTCGAAGTCATTGTAAACGTTTACATAAACTGTATTTGATTTCCAGAAAATGTCTGAGTTATTTGCGTCTCTTTGAATAAAATAAACTTTGTGAGTACCTTCTTCAATTTCAGTTTCGTAATCGAAAGAGAAGCCTTTATAATAACCGTGAAATGATTTGAACTTAGGATAAGCTTCACCGTAATAAGTTATGTTAAACTTACCTCTTCTACCTTCTGCAAAAGTTGTATTCTCATCATCATAACAATTCAATGTTTCAACAAGAACATCATCAATGTAAGCTTCAACACGGCAGCCATTATAGAAAACGATACCGTCAGTACCTACAAAGATTTTATTTGAAGCCCAAGTATTTTTTAATGACGTAACATCAAGAACTTCAATCTCTTCTGCTTTATTCTTAATATCAATTAAATCAAGACATTCAGGCTCTGTAGGCTCAATTGTTCCAACTCTGTCGTCTATGTTGTCAATTGCATCTTTATAATCTTTTAAGAGTTGGTTGAAAGCAATAAGTACTTCACCTACTGTCAATGACGACATCATAACTGCACCATTATTGAAGTCCTGATTATCATTTGATTTGTGAAGTCTTTGATTAGTTGCCCAAACGTTCGCAATATCCTGATTAAGATCAGTGATGTCGTCCATCTTGTGTTGATGTTTCTGAACGTGTGTTGCAATTGCTTCAAGTTTTCCGTTATTATTTATAATGATTGTTTCTTCATCAATGAGGTTGCTTAAGTTCTGAACCAAAGTTTGATAAAGAGATACATTATTGATTATGTTCTTTACATATTGTTCAAGGTCTTTGATTTGGTCTGCTGTGTGTTGGTGATTTGCACAATCTCCACCGCCTTCATTTAAGTAATCAGTAAGAATGTCTGGGTTTACACACAAACGACCTTCTCTGTCGAAAGTCAAAGAGTCTTCATCAATGTCAACTGAAATTACTGTACCGCCTCTTTGGACTTCAATTTTGATACCGTCACCTGGGAGTGGCTTAATCTTTACAAGAGATTCTTCAACGCTATTAAGTCTGTTCTTTAATTGTGTAATCTCTGATGTGACAGCAGATAAATCAACGTTTACGACAGGTGTTGTTGAGCCACCAACTTCTGCACCTTCAGGAAGACCTACAGCGCAAAGTTGTCCAAACTCATTGATACCAATTGTTTCTTCGTCAAGTTTTAAGTTTGCAGAAATTTTTCCTGTAGCTTGGTCAAACTTGAATTGAATTGGGTTAAGTGTATTATTTGTAAAGATTGTGCTGAGCTGTTTAGCAATCAGCTTATTAAGATTGTCGTCAGTTATTGCTTCGAGTTTTTGATAAACTTCTTGAGGCAAGTCATCATATTCAATGTCGCCTCCTGCAACAATATTTCCTGCATTATCAAGTCGAACTTTTGTGTACCAACCTGCATCTGGGACGTTTGTATGTCTATCAGGATTGAAGCAAACTATGCCATCAGTGATACGCCAATAAGAGCGTTCTGAAAGAGTACCTCTTGACTCGCAAATGTAAACAAGCCATTTATCTTTTGTATATTGGGTACCGTTAAGCGCTCCACTTTCTGTTATGTAATATGCGGCAAAATCTAAATCTGTAACTGAAGGTAAGACACCTAAAGCAGGCGACCAAACACCATAGAAAGTATTCATATAAAATTAGTCGCCTGCTTTGTATTTATTTGATTTTGAAATCTGTTGAAACGAAACGAACTGTTACGTTTGGGTTGTGATATGTTTCAAGTTCCTTCATTAAGTTTGTAAACTTTTCAAACTGACTGTCAATTACTTCAGAAGGAACTTTGCTGCGGTCGCGTAAGCGTTCTGCGGCGTGTTTTGAGATATGAAAATTATTAGCAATCTCCTGTCTTTCGGCAGGAGTCAATTCTTCACCTCTGTACTTAATCTGCATCAGCTTCCTTCCAAGCTTTATAAATCTTGGGTCCTTGACGAGCAAACCAATCAACCATTTCCTCGTTTGTTGCCCAAGCTTCAGCAGGCAAAGAGCTTTCATCGAGCCCACTTTCCATCAAGAAAGCGTGGACTATTTCGTGCCTTACAACACGACGCATATCAATGTATTCATCTTTCAAAGAGAACGCAAGGTTGTCAATTGCAACAACTTTTGGATTTGCAATAACAATTTCCCGAGCGGGTCCGTTTGCATATCCCTTTACATCTTCAAAAGCAGGGTCATCATCGCGGTAAATGATTTTCCATTCACTGCCAAGGATGTTCACTTTTCTGATAATTTCGCCGTTTTCCATTTCGGTTGCTTTCTTCTTAGGCATTCTTAATCCACCTTACTGCTGTATAAATATCTTCAATACTGTAATTACCGTTTGAATCTTCAATCGTTCCAAGACGGCTTGCAACATATTCTGCTGCCTTACTGATTGAACCATTCACGAACGCAGCATCACCTGCGTATCGTTCAAGTATTACTTCGTAAACAACGTTCGCATCAGACATATTCAACGTCTCCTCTTTCGATTGCTTCACGGATATAGTCTTCAGTTTTTGCTGCTTCGTCCATATCTTCTGCTAAGCCGTAATAAGCTTTCTTTTCAATATCATATATGATACCATATCGATCTTCAAGCCCAGCTTTTTCAACTTCGGTAAAAACGTACATTCCTTTCAACATAATCTTCCTCCTATACTGTTATTCTGTCCCACTTCGCAATAGACCCAGGGACCTTTCCCCATTCTTTACAAAAAGTCTTAAACTCAGAAGTTTCATCAGCTGTGAATTCATCAACAACCCGACCTCTCCAAAGAAGATTTCCTTCTGGGCTGTAAATTGCGTACTGAACTTTGTCGTTTTGATGTTCAGCTCTTAAGACAGCCAAAGCAATTCCTTTTATAATAGCATCAGCAATTGCAATCACGCCAATCACTGCAAGAATATACACAACTATCATATTGTTCTCCTTTATCTTGACATAGCCCAAAGACCTACACAACCAACAACACAGATTGCAATTACTGCTATAGCAAAGTCACTCATTTCCACTCCAACCAAGTAATATCTTTAAGATATACCTTACGACCTTTGTAAGGGCTGTAATCATCGTCAGTAACGATTTCAATATAATCTTTTTTGAAGTTTTTGCCAAGGTGAAACTGAAACTCAATATCGCCTTGCATAAACTGTTCGTTTCCGTTATACATAAAGTATATTTCAGAACATCTTTCATAAATATTTGACTGATATATGAAAGAACCCCAACTCATATTGCAAGGGTAGATGCCCTTTGTCTTTTCGTTGATAAAGTTTTCAAACTTCTTAAACTTTGGCTCCCAGTACTTGCGTCGAAGAATACCGTAAATGTGTCGAACAGGAGCAGTAAAATCCTGCTTAAGGCAGTAAAGGAAACGGCGCAATTCAAGCTTGCTGAACTCAAAAGGAGCCCCAGTTTTCAACATATCAATGTAAAAGAAAAATAACTTTGAACCGCTCTTTCCCATCTTACCAAACCTCTTCTTCAACGTTGTCGTGAAACTCTGCACCGAGTTCAACATAAGCCTGCATTACTTTCTGAACCTTTTCATAAGGTCCTGCAGGAATGAACCAATCCTGTCCATAGTCGATGTAAAGGCCGACTTCCTTAGGATCTTCAGGATTGCGGGCTTCGCGAATTCCGTCTTCAAGGAGTGTATCAACGTACCACCCAGGAGTCATCTGAACCCAAGTTGTTCCATTTTTACGGGTCTGTCTTTCAAGAAGGTGGGCTGTAGGCTCACAAGGTTTGTTCTCCCAATCTGTTTCAAAGATTGCAACTCCCCATTTTTCGTCCACAAACTTAACTGCTTTTGCCTTCTTTATATCCATAAGTTCCTCCTTATTGAACTGTTTACAATAATAATATAAAGAAGTCGGTTGGGAAGTTTAATTTTTCACTAAATTTTTATTAAAGTTAATATATTTTTTAGAGGTTATTTTATGGGTAGAAAAGCCAAGTTGATACGAGTAAACTTTACTCCTGTTGAAAACGCCGCTGCATTTATTGTAGCTTTTGTTGATAACGAAGATGACGGATTTAAGAAAATTGTCAAAGAAGCTTATTCAAATTGGTCAACTGACAATAATATCAACTGGGAAGAAAAACAGCTTAAAATCGTAACTGAACTTTCTTCTTATTCATTTGTTGCAAACGTCGATCTTGACGAGAAGTATTCCGACTGGGAAGATTTTTATATTCTTCATTTTCAAAAGACATCTGACTACAAGGTCCGTTAATATTTATTTATGTTAATACTAAAGTCTCTTCATCTTGAACATTTTATGTGTATCACTGAAGCCGATTTGAATTTTGATGCAAACTGCATTATCATTGAAGGCGATAATGGTCAGGGAAAATCGGCGGTTATGGAAGCAATTGCAATTTGTCTTTCCGAAAGAAAACGCTCTGACTCTGTAAAAGAATTTATTCAAAAGCCATACGACCACGCAAAAATTGTTCTTGATTTAATTTATAACGATGAACAAATAATCTTTGACGTAAATCTTAATCATAAAGGCGGCACGCCTCTTGAAAGAGATGTATTGTATAAAGACCGCCATTATATCAACTCTGAGGTAACCGATCTTATTAAAGAGCTCGACTTTACTTTCTATTCTGACATCATTATGCAAATGCAAGGACAGGACGACATTGCAACAATGACACCTGTTATGCGTCTTAACTTATTGCAGCGACTTTTCCAATTTGACTTTACTGAAGAGATTGGTCCAATTCAAGAAAAGCTTGAAGAGTTTGTAAAGAACAAGGAACTCGATAATGATAAGATTGACTTCTTAGAGAAAGCAAATAAACAAAAAGACACAACATTGAAATCTTTGAAAGAAAAAGATTTTGATTTTTCAAAAGAAGATTACGATAATTATAAAAATGAACTTGAGGACAAAAAAGCTCAGGTTGAAAAGTTAAGCAACGACTTGGATAAAACATTTGAAATCTTGCAGAAGAAAACAGACATCCAAGGAATGATTGATACAATTGAAAATCAGCAAGCAGGTATTGCACAAAAGCTTCTTGACAACAAAAAGGCTGCTGAAGCATTAAAGAAAGCTGACTACCCAACACAGATTTCTACTTTAGGAACTGGTGAGAACGATGCTATGATGAAGAAAGCTGCCGCCGAAGATATTATCAAAACTAAGAAAAACGCAATCGCTCAATTGGAAACTTCAATCTCAAGTATCAATGTTCAGATAGGTGAACTTAATGCCGCAAAAAAGAATTGTGACCATAAGCTTGAATTAGCAAAGAAAGGTATTTGTCCTGAATGTGGAAAGCCTACTGATGATATTGATGATGTAAAGATTATCAAGGAAAAAGAAGAATATGATGATAAGATTGGTGATGAAATCGAAAAGAAAGATAATCTTATTATTGAAATGAATAAATATAAAGATGAGGTTGCAGCCCAGCGTAAACAAATATCTGTTCTTGAAGCAAACATCTCAAGATTTGATACTGAAGCAAAAATGTTGGAGCAACAAGAAGCTGCTGAAAAAGCAAAACTCATTCCTGAAGAAAAGATTAAAGAGTTTGAGGATAAGCTTAAAGAGCTTGATGAAAAGGCAAAACCTTTATATGATTTGATACACGATTATGACGACCAATTGAGTGACAGAAATAAAAAGACACTTGAGAAGTCTAAGTTGAAAACTGAAATCACTGACCTCGAGAAAAAGATTAAAGGCTCTGATGAAATTGCTGACCATAATAAAGTTGTTGAGCTTCAGAGAATGTCAATCAAAAATGAAATACTTGAAAATGAAAAGAATATTGAAGTTTTCAGAAACTTGATTTCAGATATTGATTTGAATGTTCAAACCTACAATGAAGTATTAAGAGTTCTTGATAAAGAATTGCCTAATTACCTTGTAGTAAAAACTTGTGCAAAGCTTGAAGCTGAAATGAACAACTTCGTAAATATCGTTTTCCCAAATTTCCGTTTGAGATTGTTGCAATCACGAAGAGGCGTTGAATTCTTCTACACAACAGACCCAAATGTCGATATGACTGACATCAAGAAACTTATCAATTCAAAGATGGCTTCAGGTTATGAAAAGTCTGTATTGGGACTTGCTTTCAAAGTTGCATTGTGTAAGGCTTACAACCTTTCGTTTATTGCTCTTGATGAAATTGATGCTGCTGCGTCTGAAGGTAATTCAGTTCTTACAATGGAGTCTTTGATAAGTTCAAACATTTTCAATCAGATATTCTTTATTACTCATAAAGAGGCAACTCGTGACATCATCAAGTCTTTGAGTAATTCAGTTATCTGTTATCATACAGAAAAAGGTGTATTCACAAATGAAGACGCAGATTAAGTTGTGGTTTAAATTCAACAAGTACTCTTTTATTGAACTCGGTTGGACTCTCGGTTCTTTGATTTGTGATATACTTGTCGCACATCATTGGTGGGGCAATTTGTTTACTCCACTTCATATCGTATGGTGGGTGATTGCTGTTCCTTGGACTTTCTTCGGCTTTTATCGAGTTTGGGAGTCTTTCCGATCTTACAAGTATCGTATTGAAGATTATCTTAGGGTCACTGAAATGTTCCAAAAATATGGTGTAAAGAAAAGTGTATTATACAACTTACAGCAAATACCTTGCTCCGCAACTGTTGCAGAGCAGCTTGTAAAAGATTGGGATGTAAAAGACGTTCACCTTTATACTGACGACTTATAAACCTGAGAATGATTTTGTCATATCATTCCAAGCATTACCTACATCTTTACCCGCCTGAGTAACACTGCTTATATAAGCTTGATGTCTATCTTTTGCCCACTTCTCTGCTCTCTTCATTGTTGTTTGTTTTCCCATAGCATAATCAATTGCAGCATCAATAAACATTGACATTTGTGAAGTTACCCAAGTACCTGCTTCATCATAGGTATCAAGTTTATAAAATCTTTTGTAAATAAAGTCATAAGTAAAATCAACAGGACCTGCATTCTCTCTTTCAAATTTGATTGAGTCTGAAGTACCAAGTATCTTTACATCTTCGAAAATAAAGCGTTCATCAATTTTATCAGTAAGCTTTGTTCTAAACTTAAAAGATGGGTTTGTTCTTTTTACAATTATATCAAATCTTTTTGTTGTTTTCAAAACATTAAACAAATCATCCTTCTTTGCAGGTGTTGATATAACTGAAATATTTTTACTTAAAGCTTCAGTGATATAATTAAATCCTTCTTTATCAAAATGAAGGTTCTTGAGGTCCTTTTTTCTTTTTGTTTCAAGTTCTTCTTTTTCTTTATCAAGAGCTTCCAATTGTGAAAGATAGTACTGAGCGCATTCCTTACGTTTGTTCCAATGGTCATAAATATAAAGCTTTTCAAGGTCTTCTTTATATTCATCAATCTCTTTCTGAATCTTTTTCTTTTCTTCGCGTTTTTCTTTTAAGTTTGCAAAGAAACCTTCAGCTTTTTCTTTGCCTGAAGACTCTTTATTCTTTTTGCTCTTTGTATCTTCAATATATTTTTCAGTATCAAACTGCATTTGACTTCTTAAGTTTGTATAAAAACCGCTGAGGTCAGTATGTTCTTTCAAATACTTTTCTTTTTGTTCTTCAACATATTTTTCGTACTTATCAGAATCTTCATCAGAGAACTTTGCTTTTTTGCCATCAATGAAATCCTCTATGATTGACTGACAATCTTTTTCAAGAGCTGTTTTCCATTCTGTTTGATATTCATCATCAATCTTTTTGTACTCTTTAATAATCTCATCAAGTTTTGTTTCAAAGTCATCTTGTATTTTTGCAGCCGCAGAATTCTCCAATCCTTTAGTAATTGCTGAGCCTTTACCAAATAAGTTTGACATATCAGTTCCTGCGAGTTCATTGAACGCTGAAATGTAAGCAAGTTTTGTATCGCCTCTTATTGAGAATGAAGAACGGCCGGGAGTGTCAATACTATCAAGAGGTCTTTCAACAACGCCACTTGCATAATTGATTGTACCTGACTTTCTTTGAAAAGCTGGGATGTCGATTGAACTTATACGAGCAGATAGCAATGTTGATGAGAACAAAGCTTTAATGAAAGCCTGTCCTTTGCCAAGCAATCTTGAGTCGTGTGTATCATCATCTCTAATTCTAAAATAAACATCATACATATTTGACATTGCGTCAGGATATGTTATGACTTCCATTTCAGTCATAGGCTGTTCGCCAAACTTTGTATCTATAACAGGGTCAACGCCATAATCAACTGTATCTGAAATTGATGTTGTGAACACATCTTTAGTACTTGAATAATCTGTAGGAGAAGCAGGATTCAATTCACTTACGGGTGTTTCCATTACAGGTGTTGGGTTGCTTGGGTCGGTTGGGTTTGGGTTTAACATTGGGAGTGCAGGATTGATGCCAATTCCTGTACCGAATGTACCATCAGAAGAACCGCCTGTGACTGCACCTTTTGTATTTTCAGCGTAAGAATTGCTATCGCCGTCATTACCATTTCCATTGCCACCACCTGAAGAACTGTTATTACGATTAGCACTTAAGTCTTCAACAACGCCTTTCAAAACTCCGTATAAAAATTGAGCTGCGCCTTCAGAATTATTCTGACCTACATTACCAACTTTACCGTAATTACTTGCATCTTCAGAGAACATTCCTGTCTCAAAACCGTCAGCGATAACATTTACAATTTTTCCGTATGGGTCACCTGCAGGTCCTGTGATATTGACTTCATTATCAATATCATCGCCTTTATATCCGTTGGCATTTCTTTCAGTAAAGATGTCACTGTTGTTTACAACAAGATTGCCTTCACCACCATAAGCACCTGCGGGACTTGCGCCTGTGTTGCTGTTTAAGCCAATAGTTGAGGAACCGTCATCTTTTGAAGGTGTCTGACCGTTGAATGAAGCAGTGTTTGGAAAATTATTTGCATTGCCTTTTGGGCCTTTTCCTTTATACTTGCCTTCTCCATTTTCAGGAATATCATCAGGTCCTGATTGGTCAAATATACTTAATCTGTAAGAATCTGCCATATTGAAAATTAGTCATAAAAAATGGCGGTCATAAGAGACCGCCATAAAATAGATAATTACTTATCTAGGAAAATTATTGCAAGTTTGTGTTTCCGTCACCTGGGTTTCCTGCAGAGAAGCCTGGGTATTTAACCTTACCGAACTTGAAGTCAACTGTGAATTTGATAACGTCTGCGCCATCAGTTGAGAACTTAGGCATTGTAACTTTTGTTACGAAACAGTTTTCAAATACCCACTGAAGACCATCTTTGATAAGTCCTTCGCCTGGGCCTGCATTTGGATTTGAGTAATCCTCAAGTGCCTTTGGTGAGCCTGCCAATGAACCTGCTGCTGAGCTTCCTGCTGCAACAATAGCAGAGTCAATTGTTTTTACAGTGACTTTACCAACTTTGTCAATGTTTGCATTTGATACACCACCTGTGTTAGGGTCAACGTGCCAAGAAAGCAAAGAAGTAAATGCCTGATAAAGTCCATATTTTGCATCCATTCTGAACTCGAGTGAGAATGCTCTTTCAAAGTTCTGTTCTGTCTTTACACGAGGATATTTAACACCGTGATATGCGTTTTCATATGTAGGAGCTTCAACATCAGGAATTTCAAAACCTGAAGCACGAACAGTTGCGTTCCAGTTAGCAAACTCTAACTGAACATCGTACATATTTGTCTGTGCATCAGCGCCTGCTTCTATCAATGCTTGAAGTCCGCTGTTTACTACATCACTCATTTCAATCTCCTATGATATTTATTTAGTATCCAAGATGAAGTCTTCGTTCAGCCATTTTTGAAATAACAGCTAAAGTATTAGGACTTAAATCGTGGTTGTATAGTGTCGTATTATATTTTGATTTTATAATCATCGCACCGCCAAATGTTCCTAACGCCTCTGTAACCTGTAAGCAAAGAATACAAGGATGGTCAGGCGTATCTTGTGGGTCCAACATTATCCTAATTATCAAATCATCAGGTACCAAGTAAACATTATGAGGTACTGTAATTTGATACTTTTCTTTGTTTTCTTCTGCAGCTGCGTTAACTAAAGAATTGACAGTATAACCACTTTCGATGTTGCCACCAATGCGACGATATGGTACATCTTCCATAGGTGGGAAAACAACTGGGATAACATCAGCCATTTGAATTGTTGCCATCTTAGGGTCACCTTCATCATTTCTCGTCAATCTTAAACGAATACAATCAGTAGGTGAAGCTTCGTGCTCAATCTGCAAATCGAGAAGTCTTCTTCTTATGTTGTCTTGTTTCATCGCAAGTCTTTGCTGCCAAGTTCTCATATTTATTTAGTTGACTAAATTGTTATGGTGAGTTGCAGAAATGCAGCTATGGAGATAAGATGGACAAATTTCATAGAAACCCTATGCAAATGCCATCAACATCAGAAGCAAAATTTGATGATGCATTTGCTGAATTGAAGCAGCGCGAGCTTCTTTACAATCGCGATAAGAAAGAACTTGGTATTAAAATCGGTGATAAATTGATTATCCCAAAACCAAGAGTTGATGAGTTCAATGTAACATACAATGAAGATGACGAAATTGCATTGAAAGATGACATTACTATAGATTCAGTTACCGCACGAGCAGACCGTCAAGGTGTTGATTGGAAATCACAAACAGTATTAGCAGAAACAACAGAAGAAAGAACAATTATTCTTATATGTGTTAAGGATAACGATAGAGAGACAGGAATGGTTGGCTTTTTCGGTGGTGAAATTGTTGAACTTGGAGAAGATGTTGAAAGTCATTATCAAGTATCTTTAACTTCAACAGGTTCCCGTCTTATAAAAGGTGCAACAACAAACAAAAAGAAAGCCAAGCCTTGCTTTGTAAAATATAATGGAGACTATTATTACGGAATCCATTTTAAGGAATCAAGCCCTGCAAAGATATATCACGCAGGTTGGTCAAATATCCCAGGCCCTCTTGCAGCGCCTTCATACACGACTTACACAGATGGAGACTTCTCAGAAATCGTCGACCTTGACGATGATTCTGAGACAGGGACGGAAGTAATTGAATTAAGCTGGGCTGATATTGAAAGCTACAACTGGGAATTCATAGGTGAGCTTACAAGCAGACAAACTGTAAACTTCAGAAACAATTTTAACACAACTGGTTACGGCAATAACAGATATTATTCTCTTGCTTCAAATATTCGTTTATATCCTGTAAACCGAAACGGCTCAAACACAGCAACAGTTGAACTTCACCCAGAGTGGGGCTCTATTACAGTTGAAGGACGTGATGTAACTAATGTTAGATTTGAAGTTACTGATGATATTGGCTATGTTACATTAAGACTTAAGAACTGGGGCGGTATGAACAACCTTCCTCGTCAGGGTGCAAATATGGTTATATACCCTGATGACGGTACAGGAAACGCTCCTAACACTATGCAACAATTAGAGAGTCATTATTTCCCTTATGCAGCTACAGGTACTGATGGATATATTTCTGACTTTACTTTTGGTCCACTTCCAAGAGGTACTTATTGGATAAGACAAGGCTCAGGTAACTATAACACAAAAGTTGAATATTACATTCTTCAAACAGAAGCTTATTCTGGTGAAGATGAAATGGTAACAGCAGGTGACTATTACAATTACGATTTTACACGCGGCTTGAAAATCAAAACTCATAACGATATTCACTGGGAAACTATTCGTAATGATAATAGTGGTGTTATTATATGTGATGCACCTACAAATGAATTAGACTCAGAAGGTCTTTTACAAGTTGAAGTTTTAGGTCCTTGTAGATTTACAGTTGGATTTTCTAAATTGCCTGATGACGAGGCACCTACTACAACATTACTTATATCTGAATCTCTTGAAGCTGGTGACGAAGCTTGGCAAAGAGCAGTTCAAGGACATTCACAAAATGATGCAGTAATCACAGATGTTACTTATGAATATTCCGGAAGATGGGGTAAAAAGCAAACTCTTTATATTGCAACTGACCGTCCTGCTGCTATATACTATGCTGCAATTGAATACCCATCATTCTCAGGTGGCGCAATTATTGCAGACATTATTCGTGGTCTTGACGAGACAGGTGAAGACGGCTCACCTCATATTATCAGACCTTCAGGTGTTATTGATAAAGCATCTTTAATGACAATCGCAAGTGTATGTCTTAATTCAGAAAAACAGTTAGTAATTGACTTGAGTAACTGTACTGCTGCTGCAAATGCTGTAAACTGGTCAGGTGATTCTGATTTGTCAAAATTATTTCAAGGTGCTTCTTCAATAAATAAGTTTGTTTATCCTAAAGGCGTCACAACTGCAGGAGAGGCACCGTTCTTGAACTGTTCATTCTTGCGTGATATTGAATTTAACGATGAAATGTATCAGCTCGGTTATTCTGAATGGGTTAACCGAAACCAAGGATTCTTCTCAGGCGCTCGTATTAAAGAAGTTTGGTTGCCAAAACAATTAGGCCAAGTGACAGGTGTTGCTGCTTGGGGCGGATATTTTATGGCACAAAACAACGTTATTGGATTGTACATCAGACCTGATTCTTATTATGCTCAGAACAATATAAATATCGTTGATATGTTTACAAATCAAGACTGGTCTAATGTTGCACATATGTATTGGTCAACTTGGAACTATTCTCGTGGAGATTTCAAAATATATCTTCCTTGTAAACGTATTGGGTCACCTGAAGACAATCGTTGGGAAACAGGGAATCAATGGCTTTACAATCGTTGGATAAACCAAATAGGAAATACAACTTTTGCATCAGTAATGAATGAATTTTTGTCAAGTGTTACAAATAACGTTCCTTCTTTGGAAAGAACAGACCGTGTAAGAGACCACTTGGCGCCTTATGATGTAAATGAAATGTGGTATGAACCAAGAGGATTAGACCCAGTATAATAGCACAGCTTTCAAAAAATGATATACTAACTAATTACTAAAACAATTTGTGTAGTGCTTAATATATGCAGATAAGCGGGAAGTATATACCGCAACAAGTAGAGTTTTATATATCTAAATATATCGTTCAAGTACACCACATTCTTGTTTTAAAAAAATAAGGAAAGGTGAAAAAGATGAGTATGACATCACAGGTTGCAGGTCAGAAAGACGCTGCAGCATTGCGCGAGGCAACAAGAAAGACACTCGCAAAAACAGAAAGAGAATTCCGTGGAGCTAAGTTCGTAGAATCTTGGTCTCGTATTCCAAAAATCGGTGCAGGTTTGAATAAGCTTCCTGAAGCAGTAGCTCGTAACACAGCTATCAACCTTCAGACACAGGCTGCTTCAATGGCAAAGATGACTGAAGCACAGCTTTCAACTTCATTCCAAGGTTTCACACCTGAGAATATGTTGAGACTTGTTCGTCTTGCAATGCCTAACACTTGCCGTAACAAGGTATTCACAGAGTTCGCTATGGAATCTGCAAAAGATTCTATTAAGTACATCAAGCCTGTTTATTCAAAGACAGTTGATGGTGGTGACCTCCACGACAAGCACACTTCAAACACTGCTGGTGCTTACGGTGATGCTTCACAGTACAAAGATGTTTACAATGACATCAACGAAGACGATTTCCAGAGAGCTCTCTATGAGAACACTGAAGATCGTTTCACACAGGAATTGATTAACATCCCTGGTGCAAATGGTACATTCACAATCCCTGCTCAGGCAGATCCAAATGGCAACCCTTATGTAAAGGTTGACAAGTTCCTCCCAGGCTATATGAAAGTATATCTTGGCGATGAAACACATCCAATCGCTGAAGAGAACAAGAGAACAGGACACTTCTTCGTTAACACAGAAGAGTTCCCTAACGCAGCAGTATCTTACGATAAAGCTGACAACGGTGACATCGTAGTTACAGTTGAAGGTGTTGAAGGTGATGTAAAAGTATTTGCTCGCTTCGACGTTGAAGACGACTTCCTTGGTACAAACCTTGGTGAGATCGAACTCGTAATGAGTGACTACAAGTTTGAGCCACGCCCAACAACAATTGGTGTTACTTGGTCACAGCTTGCTGAAATCACTCTTGACGCTTCATTCGGTCTTTCAGCTCAGGATATGTTGGTACAGTACGCAGGTGATGCAATTCGTATCAACCTCGACCTCCGTTCATTCAAGCTTGCTTACGGTGTAGCTCGTTCAAACAAGGACTATATCGTTGAGTTCAACGCTGCTTATGGTAACGGTGAAAACATCGAAGGTTACTTCCACACAGCACAGACATTCCCATCTGCTGTTGATACAGTAACAGACGTTATGGTAAACGACATCAACCGTGGTGGCGTTTCAAGAATGGTTGCAGGTTTCTCTGCAGGTTCTTACCTCAAACTCGTTAAGGGTACATTCTCTGACAAAGGCCGTCAGGCTGCAAAGGGTATTTACCAGATTGGTGAGTTCGGTGGAATCCCAACATTCAAGGCTCCTTCAAGCATCATCCCAACAAATGAGATTATGTGTGTATGGAAGGACGACGAAAACGAAGGTGATGTTGCAATCGCATTCGGTACATTGGTTCCATTCTTCAACACTGGTATCATCCAGAGAAAGAACTTCTACAAAGAAGCTGGTCTTGCAACATACGGTGACTGGGCAGTACTTAACAGACGTTATCTCGCTCTTATCCGTATCAAGGGTCTCAAGGACACAACAGAAGGCCGTGTAGGCGGAATGTTGAAGTACTCAAACCCTAACGCAACAGCTGACGCTGGAGCTAACGGAAACGGCTAATCCGTTGCGGGCATAAAGCCCGTTTGAAATAAAAAAGGCAACCCTTCGGGGTTGCCTTATTTGTTTTAAATCTTTAACTAAAGGATGTATTCCCAAACAATTTCTGGGACCCACATTCCGTTCTTGAACACATACTTCCATTTCTTAATTGTTTTCATATTGCTCAATGATCTTATCAAGCCAAGAACAATTTCGATGTATTCTTTTGCGTTACTTGTGAGTTTGTAATGTCCACGATTTTTCTTGTAATCTGAAGCCCATTCAAAAACATTTTTATTTATACGAAGCGGCTGCAAGTTTGTAGGATTTCGATAGAAGCCGACAAGCTGTGACCAAGTAACTTCGCCGTCCATCTGATAAACAAAAAGCAAAGCCTTAAACCATTCTGCAACCTTTATATCGCCTTCATCATCAATTTTGAACGGATATGTGCAGCGAATTGATGATTGGAAATGATATTTTGGTCTTGCTGGGAGAGATATAAATTTGTCCGAATGAATTCCGTATCTGTAGGAAAGATTCTTAAGCAGTCTTTTGTATTCAACACTCATAATTTACTCCTTTATCATTATTACAATAATAATATAAAGAAGTAAAGTCGGAAGTTTAAATTACATAAAGATTTTGTGCAATTTGTTTAATATATGAGTCAATTTCGTTTACGACTTGAGAAAGGTGTTTTGTCAAGTGGATTTCTTGATTTTGCAAACCGCCTGAAGCAGCGTGTTTTTCGTCCCAAATGCCTTTTCCTTTTTCACCTGTAAACTTGTAAATTGATAAGTCGTGTTTTGCAAGTCCTTCCCAACAACCTTGCCAATAGAATGACGGGTCGTCAGAATAAAACTTTACATCACAACTATGAATAGCTTGTTTGATTGCTTGCTCAAGTTGTCCGTAACCCATATTCTTTTCGTCTTTAAGGTATTGTCCAACTTTATAGAAACGGAGACACAATGTGTATTGTCCGTTCTTTCCTTGAGGTAAGTTTGTTGAAGCGATGTACCCAGTTGCCCCGTAAGTTGAGTTGGCAAAAAATATCAACTCAAGAAAGTCTTGTTTTCTATAATAGGCAGCTTGGCCCAAATCAATATTGAAATCGTTTTGATAACGCAAATCAAGATGATGCTGTGTCAAGCCTGAAACTGAATTACCTGCTAATGAATCTATTGTTGCCTCAAGGAATAACTCCATTTTATTCTCCTATTCCACCTGTAAGAATGTCTGACGCAATTTGTTCTTCAACTTTTCTGCGTCTTTCAGTTTCTTCTTCAGTTGTGAATGAGTCCTTAACTTCCTGCATCTTATCGCCTATGGTCTGTTCAGAAAGACGATTGTTATTTGCAGGAACACCTGTTCTCAATTCATTTAGTATTTTTACAGAGTCAAAGAGAACATCATTTTCGCTAATTTTTGGCATTACATATTTGTGAGATACAGTACCGCCCTCTCCGTTGAAGTTTGGAATCCAGTCGTTTCCTGCCCATTCAGTAAGATGTTGACTTTCAACAAACTTTATGAACAAGCCATCTTTTGCTTCTTTATATCTGTTTGATACTTCACGGAGTCTCTTTTGCTGCAATTCTGTAATACGAGCTTTTCTTTCACGAAGATGTTTCTTAACTTCAGCTGCTTTGAGTTTAGCAGATTCCATTACTGTGTCATCTTCGCCGCCCATATCGTCACCACCAAGGTCATCTCCGCCGAAATCGAAATCGTCTCCGCCGTCATCTCCACCTTCGTCCTCATCTCCACCACCTACAGGTTTTAAGAATGAAGACAAACGCATCCACTTCTGAACATCTGTTGGGTCAAGGAATGAATACTTTGAAAGAATATCAGTCACAACATCTTCAGGAAGAGGTTCACCTTCTTCAAGTCCCAAAGCTGATGTAATCAATTCCATAATAGACTGAGTCATTTCAAGAGTTGCCATACGAGCTTCACGTTTTTCCTGTCCCATCTCTTCAGCAGGGAAACGCATTGAAAGTACGAATGGAGTGTTATAATCAAATTCACCTGTGATTGCAAAATGCAATCTTATAAGTTCACCAATACCATCAAGACAAGCTGATTGAATTGTATAAACGTGGCGAGCAAATGGCTTGTACTGTTCTGTCAATGAAATACCTGAATTGCCGAAGCCACCAAACTCTTGGTCAAGATATGCCTTAGGTACACCTGATGCACGAGCAACACGGTCTTGGTACAATTCAATATCTCCTACGAAGTCGATGTCACACTTTGACTCTTTTACTTCAACATCAATCAAATCTTTAGGAGCCCAGATTTTTGTATTTACAGTATAAACTTCGTTTCCTGCATTTGCTGGGTTAACACCGATATTATCATATTCCTCACGAACTTCATTTACGTGTTCGAAAGCAACATCAGGACCCATACCTTCAGTTCCTTGTACACCGTAAATAGTTACTGGGAATGACATCTGTCTTGCAAGGCCTTGCAACATAATTGCAGAGAAAGCCAACTTAAATGGTGAAATACAACCCAAAAGAGGTGGACGACCATAAGGATAGAATTCTGAGTTTTCAGCGTTATAACGGAAGTGAGACATTTCCCAAGGTGGCAAAATGTTTCCGTCATACAATTCATATCCTAAAAGTTTGGCATCATAAGAATCTGCAATGTTTTCATCAAGGTCCATTGTCTTCTTATCAATAATAATATCAATAAGCTTTTGTATCTTTTCGGCGCGGTTTTTGTTTGCAGAAAGATAACCATTTTTCTGTGAAAGATATTCAGCCATTCTGATTGGGTTGAACTCAAGTCTTTCCATAACAGAGTTTACTTTGATAGGCTTAATACCTTCAATACCATTAAGGCCAACTTTGTGAAGCCAAAATGATTCGCCGTAAAGTTCAAGGTCGTGGCAAACCTGCTGCAATCTTTGCTGATTGATGCCCCATCTTGAAAACAATTCATAACACTTTGAAGAGAACGCAGCGTTTGGAGAATCAACTGTCAAGATACGGTTTTGAACATCAAGCTGTGTTGCTTCTGCAGCACAAAGTTCAACTACACGATAACCGAAGTCGTCATTATAATAAAAGAATGACAACTCATTAAGTCTTTGCTGTCTATCCTGAATGTCGTTATATGAAAGAGTTGTCTCTTGCATATAAGCATCAAAATATTTTTCAACATTTTCAGTAAGATGTTCTGATTTGAATACCGAACCAAGAGCAGCGTTTTTGAAACGGTACGCATCGTTGTTCAAGTCAACACGAACAAACTCCATACCATATTTTTTAACTAAAGGATCGTCACTCTTGTCGTCTCTTTTTGCTCTAAAGCCAAATAATGAAGAAAGGCGTGAAACATACGAACTTTTCAATATGCTTGATTTAGGAGCCTCTCCACTTCTATAAATATCATCTGCCATATAAATATTGTCCTTTTATATTTAGTTTTAAAAAGAAAAAAGCGTTCATAATTGCATATATGAACGCCCAACTATTATATATTAACAGTCGACTTTATTCATTAAGAAGTTTATCAAAAAGCTGAGTCTTTGACTCTTCAAGAGGGTCACCATCAGTAAATCCGTTGTTCTGTGGATTTAATGTTGCGTTATCGCCTCTTTCTGGGTCAAACATATTAGGTGCATCAAGATAATCATCTGTGTAATAATCAGAATCTCCACCTAAAAGACCTTTTTTGAAAACAGGCATTGTGTCAGCAATCTCTCTTTCCATATCGTCAGTATAATCTGCATATTCTTTTTCTGCAGCAGCTGAAGCCTGTTCAATACCGTCCCATCCGTCTTCAGGTTCCTCAGGTCTTGTAGGATCATCATCGTCATCTACACCTACAAAATCATCGTATCCTTCGCCATCAAAATCTTCAAAACCACCGTCATAAACAGGAAGTCCATCTTCATCATCGTAAAGGTAATCACCTACAGCTTCACGAATTCTTGTCTTTTCATCTTTACTCATTTTTACCTCGAATAAACCAAAGCAGTCTGCTCTGGAAAGAGCCGAATCCAAAGTTGGGAATGGGCCCATTTTATTATAAAGTCCATTTGCTAAAGAGAACAAATAAACTTCAAATCCACCTTCACTTTCTTCTGTTTTTGTTGTCTTAATAACAACTAAATACTTTTTGTTTCCTGCAAGTGTTGCTCTAACTTCAGCACAAGCAGCAACAGAACCTTTTCCCTTTACAGCATCTTTAAGTGCAGCGTGTTCTGGGCGTTCAGATGGAATAATATTATCAATGCAGCCTGAGCCTTTTTCAAGACCTCTGCAATAATCGCCTTCAGTATTTGCAGTTTTACGACATTCAATACCAAGACAGTACACATTATCAAAATTGTTCATTAGTTGTCTCCACTTATTATATTTAGTTATCATTGACTAATTTATTATGACTGGTATATGTTATTTTGCTAATGATGAGGTTGAATACTTTGCAGAACAGCAAGTTAATTCAATCGTAAACAATATTGATGATGGCGCAAGACTTATTAGAGAAAGTGATTCTTTTTCTCCTGAACTTGTTGATAATTTGATTGAAGAAGCAGTAAATCAAAAATGTGATAAGCTTGTCTTGATGGTTGAAAGTAAAAAGTACAATCAGTACAAACAAGTTATCCCAGAAGTTTACGGCGATATGTTTGAGTCAATCGAAGTTGTACCTGAAAACTTTGTAAGAGTTAGAGAAAGCAACAATTACGACTATTATGACGGAATGGAAGCAGACGCAGTATTCTGGGCAGATAAGTATGATGAATATGTTGACGCAGGAATGACTGACCCAGATGATGGCATCGTAGGATTTGTTGCAGGGAAGATTGATGAAGACCATCCTTCTGACAGCCCAGAACAGTACGCTTCATTGGAAAGATGGGTTATGAGCATCCTTAAAGAAAAAGGTTATTTTAAGATGCCTTGGATGACAGAAGCTGTTATGAGAGAAAATGATGGCGTTCAGACAACAGCAGCAAACGGAGCTGCTGCTTTACCTCAAAATGGGCAACAGCAAACTCAACAGCAAGTTCAACCTAATTATGAAAAGACAACAAAAATCTATTTCAGTGACGCTGTAATCCCAACTGCTCAAAATGTTTTGAACTTTGTAAACGGACATAAAGGTGAGGGAACTCAAATGACATTTATGACACTTGATAGTGCTCATATTTACGGTGCATCAGTTCCATCAATTATATCTGCATATCCTCAGTCACAATCATCAATATCAAAATTTGCTGATAACTTTAATAATGTTGTACCTGACTTCACACTTAACACTGACCCAGCATCAATTGTTGCTGCTTTTGCAAAAGCATTGAACTTGCAAGCTCGTCAAGATAAAGTTCAAGTAGGTTTCCCAAAAGCTTATAAAGATTTCGTTAATAAGCTTAACGCTGCTAAAGGCAACATTACGAATATTGAATTTGCCATTCTTAATGAAAATAGTATGGTAAACAGCAACAACGAAAACATTTTTAAGTTGATGATGTTATTCAAAGACTCAAAGAAGGCTCTTGAAAAAGATCCTAACCGTGCTGCTAAATGGGATAAAGATGACATCGGAAATAAAAATAAAACAATAAAAGAAAATCATAAATACATTGGCGCAATTGCTGCAGCAATGGAATATTATGAAAAGAATAAAGATAACAAAGTAAAAGACAGAAAGTCAATTCAGTCTGCTGTTCTTGAAGCTCTTAAAGACCAACTTAAACAGTGGTCAGGTTATAATAATGCAAAAGCTGAAATTAAGAACAACTCTGCTATCGGTAAATTTGCAATTGAAACCGCTGAAAAGATTGGTGCAGCTGTAAAGAAAGATTTACAAAAAGATCAGAAAGAAAAAGAAAAGACAAAAGAAGATCCTTCAGACAGAACAGAAAAGTCGTTGTATTGTTGGAAATATTATGAAGACCTCTGTAAGATGTTGCAGATTAAGTCGGAGTAAGGTCTTTTGTATAAGCTATTGTAAGTTGATTGTTTCTGACGAGCTTGAGCAACATTAAAGTTTTTGTTAATTCGTCAGTTATGATTAGTTCATCAGTATTTGTCAAATGACACGGACATATTAAAGGGAAGCCTGCGTTTTTATATTTTTGATAAGCAAGAGTTGTTTCAGTACTTGTGCTAATCTTAAAAACGTGGCTTCCCACTTTCATTATAATCTTCCTACTTCAGACCCAACTGCTTTATGAGAAATCTGACAACGAATCTGAAGTTCAGCTGCTTTTGCGATAATCTCTTTTGCATTTGTCAAGTCCTCGATAATTACCGAGATACGGTTCTTATCACATTGAGCGGTCTGTGACTCAACATAATTTTTGTAAAACTTTTCAACATCATCAGCGTTCTTACAAACACACTGACAATTTGAGAAAATATTTTTTGACATATCAAGGAACGCGAACATATTCTTTGGCGCTTCAGTATCACAATCAATCAACACAACATTGAAGTTTTCGTAAAACTGTTTTACACCTGAATAATTTATTGGCTTTCCTTTGAAAGCAAACTTTGGTGGCTGCTTGCGGAACTCAACAGTTTCCTCATTCTGCAAATCGTGAGAGATATGTGAAATCATTGCAAAGAGAATCATTGACTCATCAATACAATCTTTATTTGCCATATCTTCGCCAACAAAGAAACCATACTTTCTTGAAAGAAGGAAGTCAACCCATTCATCCTCAATTTTCTTGTCCTCGAGTTGTTTCTTTACATCTTCAAGAACAGCCTCACATTCCTTTACAAGGTCTTCTCTTGCAGGCTCTTTCTGTCCTTCAGGAATTGTAAACTTTCTTCCGTCATCTGAAAATCTAAACACGAGACCGTTCAAACCTTGAACTTGTCCTTCTGGGAAATACTCCCAATCCAAGCTGTCCAACTTAAGCATTCTTTTTCCTCCAATCGTCAATCTCTTCTTTCATACCTTCAATTGCTGCTTGATATTCCATTGAACCACGGTCTCTTAAAGGGAACTTAAGTTCAAGAATAATTACATTCTTGTCGTCCTTTTTGTAAGCCAATGAAATCTGGTCTGTATCGAAGCAACGGAATACATCGAGATTATATCTTTCCTTACAATATGCAGTAAGGTCTTCGAACACATTGTTCTCAATATCAACCAAGTTGTCGTGTTGTTTGAATAATGTGTTCTTCTTTTTCTTGTCCAAAACTTTTGATGTCACAATGAGATTTGCAAGTCCTATGACAATATTAAGAATAAGTAATACACTTATTAACATCAAAACCTCCAATATAATAATTAGATTGTTTGTCCTTTTTGCAAAGAAAACAATTTTTTCCAAATACCTTCACTGATATATTTTTGATTGAACAAAGAGTTAAGTGTTTCACCTTTTGTCTCCAAGTTCAATTCCTGCAAGTTGTCAATTGAATTATCATATCTTAAAGAATATGTTCTTGTAACTTCAGTCTGCCCTGGGCGATATATACGGCCTCTTGACTGAGTGTATTCAACAAAGTTGTATGTCTTTTCAACATATACTTCGTATTTACATTCAACGCAAGTTACAGATGTGTTCATAACTTTAATAGAAGCAATCAAAAGCTTTTGCTTAGGGTCTTTCAAAAACTTCTTAACTAAAGGAATGCGGTCGTCCATCGGAACATCGGCTGAAATAATACAAGGATTATACTTCTTATATCTTTCTTTCAAAGCTTCCATTGTTTCTGGGTGGAAATACCAAATAATTCCTTTTTGGTCATCAACATCAGTTCGTTCTTCAATAATTTCATCAACAAGCTTAATCTTATTATAGTCTTTGTTATAATCAAACTTATTGATGTCGTCCTGTAAGTCTTGTGGGAAGAACTGAAACTTTTTATTATTCTTTAACGCTGTTGGGTTATCAACACAAGTTTGGAAATATTGGAACAAGTTCTTCATTCTTTCAGAGAAGCTCTGTCCACCTTCACTTGCAATGTTTGCCTGTTCAGCAGCAGTAAAGTTGCTGAAGCGTTCATATATTTTTCGATGCAATGGCGACATTTCCATAAACATCGTAGGTACTTCATAATTAAGAGGTAAGTCAAGACAATCAACCATAAGACGCTTTGCACAATAGTACTTCAACATCTTTTTGTTGAATTCTTCAATTAAGTCAAGTCTCCAGCCGTTTGGGTTGATTGCATAAGGACTGTAAGAATTACCAATATCATTATATTTTGCACACCAAGTTTGATAGTCCATTCCATCAACCAAAGCAGGGTCAAGGATCTTTGATGGCTCATACAACTTTTCGTATTTATCAGCAAGTGTTCCTGTAAACTCAAATCTTTGGTCAAAATAAGGAACAATGAAGTTCATAATTTTTGTTCGTCTTGATGTAGGTGAACTTAAGTAATGATTTTCATCAAGGAAAAGACCACCTGCCTTGCCGCCTAACCATTCTTCAATAGGCATTGGGTTTTTCAAATAAGCTTTACTTGTTGAAGGATGCTTATTCTTTTTTGTACCATACTTGATGTCATAGTAATAATTACTTATTGATTTCAAAGCATCATAAGAAAGAATGATAATTGTTTGAGGATATTTTTCGGTGTTGAATATATCGCGGTCTTCAAACTTTACTTTTGCCATTGAAGTAATTGTAAGAATGTCTTCGTCTTTCATATTCTTACCGTGCAACAGTAATTCGCCTTTAACGTTACGAGTACCAATTGATGATGAGAATATCAAACATTTGTTTAAGTCGCCGTAATATCTTTTATGTTCAATTAAGCCTGTAAGAATCCAAGATTTTCCCAAACCCATTTCGTGGTGATACAAAAATCTATTCTGACAAAGCCCTCTTAATAAGTCTTGTATTTGATAACTTTCATAAGGATGTTTACCTACAAGAGGCGGGTTGTTCATCAATTCCTGTCGGTAAGTTCGACGATATACTTTAAGTTCTTTTAAGTTTTCGTAATAGTGTTTAATCTCTTCTTCAGTAAGTAAATCAACTTCAGGCTGCTCTCCAAAGTTTACGCAACTTTTATAAAAATCATCATACTTTGTGACATTCAACGTCCATCTTTTAAGCTCAGGATTCCATCGACAGCCTTCTTCTTTCAAAAAGTCAACAAGGTCACGGAAATTATCTCCGCCTATTTTAATAAGAAGGTCTTTCTCCGAAGAATCATATTCAATTGCAACCATATTAGATTATATTAACAAAAAAGGGTACCTTGCGGTACCCGTGTATTTTTAAATAAATATTTTTAATCTTTATACTTGTTGTAAAGTTCTGCAAACAAATTCATAGCAGCTGAAAGTGTTTCAACAATGTCGGTTGACTCTTGTAAGCGATTGTTTACATACACTTGGAAGTTGTATTCATTTTCGTTGTAAACAACAGCATAAATCTTTAAGCTGCCATCATCATACAAAAAGTCCCCGCCGTCAATAACAAGATGTTCATCATATAAAGGCTTAAGGGCTTCATATAAAGGACGGCAAGCTGGTCTAAGATATTCACTTTCTTCTGAAGGTGTATTATCAACAGACTCTTCGGCATCATCCTTTTTTGGAATGTAGCAGAATAAGTCTTCTTCATCTTCATAATCTAAATCTTGGTCAACTTCGTTGCCATCTTCATCATAGAAAACAGTTGCCTGAACTTTACGGCCGTCTTTAAGGCAACTGAAAATCCAATCAATCTCTTCCTCAGAAGCATCGCCTTCGATATAAGAATATGCTTCACCATCATCAACATTAATTGTTATGTTCTTGTGACCATTTAAGTCACGAGCAATGTCTTCTTTTGTTATTTCAAAAAGGTCTCCGCCTTCATAGTCTGATACGATAACTTCATCCATTTTTACGCCTCATCTGCCATTTTGTCATAATAGGCGTCTACGTCGTCGCCATCCATCCAAGAAGCAATACCGTCATCAGGTGTCTTACCTTCTTCGTCTCTCTGTTCAATTTTGATAAAAGCGCCGCCAATTCCGAGACTTTGTTCAACAACTTCAAGTCCCATCCCAGGCATTGATGTATCAAGGAATTGCTGAAGTTTGTTTATAAAGTTGGTAAAGTTTGTACTTGCACTTTTGAACATACCTTCATTTAATTGTTTTTTGCTTTCAGCGATTCTTTCCATTGTCTGGAGATTTTCAAACAAGAAACCCTGTCCTTGTGCAATATCCTCAAGCTTTTTAACTTCTGCATCATCAATGTAAACTCTGTCTTCCATTTCAGATACATCTGAAGCCATTATAAACAAATCTTTTATAGTTTGTTTCAAATCGCCGCCCATATTCATCTCGCCAATCTCGTCTTCGTATTGTTGAGAAACGTAAAAACAAACTTTACCTGCTGCATCAGGATCTTCATAACCTGTAGCAGTGATACCAACATTGAAGCCTGCGCCACAATAAACAGTTATAGCAACTTCTTCGTGAACTGGGTCATCTGAAGTTTTTGCTTTTGCTCTATATGCTGCTCTTAAAAGGTCGGCAACTTTTGCGTATGTAAGTGTTTGCTCACCTTCAGTTAATTTACTCATTTGTTGTCCTCTTAAATATTTAGTTCAACATTTCAAGGAATGCTTCAGGTGATATGATTGCTGTACCAAGTTTCTTTGCTTTTTCAGACTTTGCTGAAGTTGAGTCTGGGTCAGCCTGAACAAGATAGGTAAGTGTTTTATTTACTGAGGAAACTGTTCCGCCGTTATCGACAACCATTTTTTCAAGGTCAGCTCGTTTGTAAGCCATTGGGCCTGTGAAGCAGAAACTCATTCCTGCAAGAACTCCGCCTGCAACTTTTTCTTCTTCACCAATATTACAAAGTTTTGATACTTCAAGAAGGTCCTTTTTGATTTCAGCAAGTTCGTCCAAAACCTTTTCGCCTGACTCTTCTGTCCATCCACGGATTGAAGCAATATCTTTTGGGCTCAAGTTGTAAAGAGCTTCAACATTGTCAATCATTGCAGCATCAATTAAAGACTGCAAACGCTTTTCTCCGAAGTCCTCAATATCGAAGGCAGAGATAAAGTTTGCAAGTGTTCTTTTCTTTGACATTGCAGCTTTAAGATTTTTGCGGATTTTTTCGGCATTCTTGCCGCAGATTTCATCAAGTTTTGGATTGTCAATTTCACGAAGGAATTGAGCAAGGGACTTAATATTTGCTTCTCTTACAAAGTTTTCAACAACTTTTGGTCCGATTTCAAGAACGTCCCATTTGTTTGACATCTTCAGAACTGCGTGTTCAACCTTCTTTGCACAAGAATCGTTCGGGCAAAAAACCTCACCACTTTTGTTGATTTCAAGCTCTGTGCCACAACAAGGACAGACGGTAGGCATTCCCCAATTGTATTTTTTAGCAAGTTCTGATGCTTTCATATTAACTCCTTACAACAATAATATAAAGAAATTATTCAGTAAGTTTAATTGGAGAACAATTTTCTAATAGGTTTTTTGCTTCTTTTTTTGAATAACTCGGCTTTATATAGGCAATTGAGTCTTTCGTTGCTTCCATTGCAAATTCAGAATATATGCGATTTCTAATAGGAACGCCTGGGCCTTTTTGAACATTCTTCTCTGACTCTTCAACATCTTTTTTATCAAAAAATGTTGGGAAACGGTCAATGATTGTTTCAATTGCTTCTTCAGTAAGTTCAGCTTTTTGAGTGCCGTCTTCTCCAAAAACGTATTGTTTTATTACATCTTCTGGGTCGTTTTTGAAATCAATACTGCCTGTATAAGGCATTGAAAGACGAATAAGTTTTAACATATTTTCAGGAGTAAATGCATTAAACTGAGATGCCACTTGTTCTTCAGTCATATTTGCTAACCTCTCTTTTTGTCTTTCTAAAATTGATGACTTATTAAACCTATTCAACTACTTCTTGCCTCTCTTCTTTGGTTTGGCGAATTGTATCTTCTGAAGATACAACTGATCTGATGGCGGGTCCATAGGCTTTTCTTTGAATAATTTACTTACTCTTCTATCAGAGTCGTGGTCAGCAAGTTCCAAGTCCTGTTCATCAAAGAACGTTGGGTACTTGTCCAAAATCTTTTCAATTGTTTCTTCAGTAAGCTCGGCTTTGTTGTCATCTCCAAAAACAATTTCCCTCAACTCTTCATAAGTATAATTATCAAGATTGATGTTTTGTAATGAACCGCCTAATATTGCTGATGGAAATATTGGCTGAACCTTAAGTTGTGGTAAAGTGTTAGGGACTGCAGTCCCAGGGACTATCTTGCCGCTGTTTGTTATCATACCTGTAGTTATAACAGGCGCAAGTTTACCATATACTACAGGAGGTGCACTGTCATCTTCTTTCTTATAAACAGTAAGTAATGAACCGTCAGGCATCTGAACTTGTTTCTCAAGTTTCTTTGTTGCCTTTACAAGTTTATCTGCTTCTTTCTTGAGCTTTTTGTTTTCTTTCTCTTTTTCTTTTGTGACGTCGTTGCACCACTTATTGAACATATCCCACATTGAATGGCTTTCGTCATCTTTCATTTCCATTGTAAAAGAGCCACTTAACTTCTTCATATATCAATATTAACAAAAAAGAGGCCCGAAGGCCTCTCAATTTATTTTGCATCTCCTGAAGAATCCATTTTTTCTTTTTCTCTTTCAATCAGTGCAGCTTTAAGTTTGATTGCTTCTTTTTCTTTTTCTTCAATCTTTGTCTTATCGCCCGACTTCAAATTGAAAGTTTCATCTGTTGATTTGATAATCTCAAGTTCCTTTTCAGTATATGCAAGGTCATAAATAACTTTTACATCACTGATATAAACAACTGAAACATCATAACCTGTAATAGGAATAGTTCTGATACGAATTGCTCTGATATAAAGTTCATTTGAATTCTTTCCGCCATAAGCTGGGTAATTCAAAACATCTCTTTTATTAGGGTCATCAATATATTCTTTATTTTCCCATTCAAGAACAACTTCGCCGATAGTCTGCAAATTACCTTTGAACTTATATTCTTTACCTACTGGGTCCTTTGGGTCAGTTGCTAAAAATATTGATACTTCATCGTTGCGGTTAATTCCATTTACTGTAATTCCTAACTTTTTCAATTCACCAACATTTGTCAAATAGCCAAACTCTTTATCAGCTTCAGTTATAATAGGATTGTATGGTGGAACGATGTCATAATAAACATAACGGTTTTCTGGGATGTCCTGAACGCAAATAGCAAGCTTGCCATCAACAATCTTAATCTGATAAGGAACTCCCTTAAGAGATGACATTGGGCGTACTTCCCAATTTTCGTAGGAATAACCATCAACTGCATTTTCAGCGAATGTACCTGCATTGAGGAATGTCTTTTCCTCAGCAAATGTTGTAAAACAAATTGCGAATAATATTGCAAATATCGCAAACAACTTCTTCATTTATAATCTCCTCAAATTGAAATATGGGGAACCGAAGTTCCCCTAATTAAGCTCTTTTTGAAATACTAGGCAACTACCCACCCGATTGAGCCTCAGTTGCCGTTACTTTAAAAGCGACAATACATTCTGTGACTGACTGTTTGCCTGTGCAAGCATTGCAGTTGAAGCCTGCTGAAGGATTGAGTTCTTTGTGAAGTCAACCATTTCCTGTGCTATGTCTGCGTCACGGATAACGCTTTCTGCAGAAGTCATATTCTCTGCGGCAACATTGATACCTTTTGCTGCCATTTCCATTCTGTTCTGAACAGCACCGAGGTCAGCTCTCTGTCTGTTTACATTCTTCAACGCTTCATCAATTGTTGCAAGTGTACGGTTTGCTGTTTCAGTATCTGAAACTGATACGAGAGCACCGTCTTCACCGTCCTGTCCCTTTCCACGAAGTCCCAAAGATTCAGCAGTTGCAGATGCAATGTTAATCTTGATGTTCTGGTCAACATTTGCACCAACTTGGAAAGTAATTGAGTTGTCAGCTTCTTTTGCGAAACGACCTGTCAACATATTGTAGCCATTGAACTGAGCAGAAGATGCAATGCGGTCAACCTCAGCAACAAGCTGAGAAACTTCTACCTGAATCTGCATTCTGTCTTCATCGCTGTAAACACCATTTGATGCCTGAACTGCAAGTTCACGAATACGCTGTAAGATGTCAGTTGTTTCCTGCAAATATCCTTCTGTTGTTTGAATGAATGATACGCCGTTCTGAACATTCTTTGAAGCCTGATTAAGTCCACGAATCTGACTTCTCATTTTTTCAGATACTGCCAAACCACTGGCATCCTGTCCAGCCCTGTTAATTTTAAGGCCCGAAGAAAGTTTCTCCATAGAAGTTTTTAACGCCTCAGTGTTTAGACCTTCTTGTCTTGCTGCAAAAATACTTGAAACATTATGGTTAATTACCATTATTATCTCCTTTCCATCCCTTGACTTTTGTTCGTCCTTTATAAAAGCCATCGGGACAATTTACTGCAAATCTATCGTCAACACCATTTGTCCACCAAACTTTACCCTGATTAGCAATCGACTTTTTTATAGAACTTTCTCTTGACATTTTCTTACCAAGATGCTTCTGTCGATTTGACTCTAAAGCTTCCTTAGAAAAAATCCCTTTTTTGTTTTTATTCCAAGGATCTTTACCAAGTCGTGCTTCTCTCATTTTTTGTTTAGCTTCATCTGTATGATGCTTGCCTGCAAAACTTGCATAGCCAAGATGTTTCCCTTTATTCCAAGCTTCTTGAATTCCTTTTTTGTTTTTATTCCAAGGATCTTTACCTTTCATTCCAACAGAAAAGTCATTATTTTCAATAAAGTATTTCCTAGCTCTTTCATAATCTCTACTCGTACAGGCGTGTCGTTTATCAACGCACATATGCCAAAGAGCATTAGCCATTTCTGAGCCAGGGAATATCTTTATAAGAAGTTGATGACAAAAGAAATGTTCTCTTGCAGTTAAGAGAACAACATTTGACTTCCTACGTTCCCAAGCAGGGAACAATAATCTAGGAAGTATATGATGTGCTTCATAGTATACATAATTCTCTGCGTCCTTGCGTACTTTTTTGCGATTCTCCTTAATCGCTTTTGAGATAATTCTCAAATAAACTTTTCGATAGTTCACCGCTTTCTCCTCGTTAGGTATGCTTCCAACATATTGTTCCTAACAATTATTTAGTATAAGATAGGTTAGAAGTAACCGAGAAAGTTATTACTTCAACAAAGTTTGGAAGCCTTTGCTGTCCCTATAAATTACAAGGTAGCATCCTTGCTACCTTATTATTATCGACATTTTATATAAAAATATTAACACTAATCTGTTGGGAAGAGAGCAGAAGCGAAAGAATCATCACCTGAACCATAATAAGGTTGACGTTCAAATTTACTTTCAACATATTTGAAAATATTAAAAGCCGACTCATCAAGGCTGTAAAGTGAGTCAAGAACTTCGTCTGCGTATTTATCGAAAAACTCGCAACATCCGCTTGCAGAAGGCTTTCCGCCCATTCCGCCGCAAGAATATTCAAACCATTCCTGCTCAAGTTCATCTTCATCTTTATCACAAACCTTTGTAAGAACTCGAATCATTGCTTCTGCAAAGTCGCAAATATCGCCTTCATCGTTTGTATCTAAAATAAGTCTTTGGGACATATTTGTTCCATCAACTTTTTTCCATTCTGTTCTGTAGTCGACTGTCATCATAGGTTTTCCTTTATGCAGCAAAAACTTCTGTAAGTTTAGCAGCAAGCTTACGAACAATATCAGAAGGAAGGTCTGAGTTATCAAAAACATCAACCATCAACTGAACAAGTGAGTCGTCGTCTGCGCCCATTCTTGTGTTTCTTTCGTAAAGTTCGTTTACGCCAGTTATCATTTTATTGAAAGCTTCGTAATCTCCATTGCCTTCTTGTATCTTATTTGTTTGGCAAACTGCCTCAAACAATTTTTTGTCCATCGTTATCTCCTTTATAGTATTGCATTAAGCCAATAAGGCAAAATAATATTCCACTTAACTCTTAAGAATAAAATTACAATATGAAGTAAAAAGAAACCGCCAAGAATAGAAACTGCAATAGTAAGCCACTTAATAAGTAACTTATTTTTTGTTGTCAACTTTATAATTTCAGTTGTCTTTTTTGCGTCTTCTTCAATAGCTTTGTCCATCTTTTCAGTTGTGATTGTGACTTTCTCTTTAAGTTCTTCAATCGTAACGTCTTTGTCGTTATTGAGAGTACGAAGCTCTTCAATATAAACTTGTTGTGCTTTATAGTTGTCTCTCAATTCCTGAACAATTACAGCAGTTGAGCGAGGAGCTTCAGCGGATGTTTGAGCAACACATACTGTACCCAAGCTGAAAATCATTGCAATAATCAAAAACAATTTTTTCATTACTTCTTCTCCTCTTCTTTATAAAGTCCTTGCTTTTTCAATAATTCAATGACATCATCCAACTTAACATAACCCTCAGTTGCGGCAATTGCGTCTTTCTTTCCGGCATCATAACCTTCATTAAATGCTTGCTGCTTTTCATACGCAATTGCAAACTCAAGTTCATTAAGTAAGTCAAATCCATAAGTTGCAGTACTATCAAGTCTTTCAAGGATTTCAACTTCTCTTTCATTGTCCTTCTCGAGTGCCTTAAGTTGTTCCAAAGTAATTGCAGTTTCCACCTTAGCGTCGATAAGATTATTATCTGCAACTTTGTTTGTCACACATCCGAAAAATAAAAAGCAACTTAAAAGTAATACTGCAAACTTTTTCATTATATCACCTCTTATTCAAATGCAGCTGCAAGTCCTGCTCCATAATTGTCAAATCCACAATGAGGACAAACATCTTCATCGCCTCTTACAGGCTGTTCACAATGTGGGCAGATATTCCCTGAGTTTCCTGACATCTTTGCTTTTTCTTCGTCGTAATATTTGAGGTACTTTTCATAATCTGCTCTGCCAATCTGATAGCCATCATCTTTTGCATAAGCAATGAAATCAAGGAAACTGTCGATACGAACGTCTCTTTCAGCGTCGTGTTTTGCCATTATTTTACAGTATTCATCGTTCTCTGCTGCAACTTTTGAAGCGCCATAAGTAAAGCCTTCAGTTATAGCAGTAAGCTCAGTAGGTCTTGCAACATCATCCCAACGAATCTTTTCACCAACCTCAACTTTTGTCTTGAAGTAGTTAATACTACCAATTACAAGACCGTCTTTTGCTTTTTCAAAAGCTTCTTTGTCTTTGATAAGATATGCTCTCCAGCCGTTTACATAAACAGGGATTGCAATGTCGTTAAGAACAACTCTTTCAAAAAAGTTGTATGCATAAGTAAGATTTCCTGCCTGAACAAATGCTGACATAGGGCATTCATCAATCATTTCCTGTGTTATACAAGTTGGAAGTTGTTCTCTATCAATAATCTCAAAATTACCTACAATAGGTTTGAGACATCTTTTAAGTTCTGTTGTAGTTGGGTAAATAGCAACCCATCTCTTAGCTTTTGCTTCAGGTGTATTAAGCAAAAATTTATACCAAGCTCTATGTTCTTCAACAATTCTCATCTTTATCTCCTAATTAACAACAAGTTGCGGCGCCTTTTGTAAAGTAATGTGCTACGGGTTTGATAATATCCAAAAGCTTATCTCTTGGAATGTTTTCATCATTACCTGAAACAGCAACATATTTTTTATTTACAAAATCGAACTTACCGTAAGTGTTGTCAATAATATATGTCTTAATCTTTGATAAATCAATTGCCTTACCAGTGACATCACTGTAAGATTTTGGCTCAACAAATGAATCATCAGCAATAAAGCCAACAATTGAAATGTAATGTCCCTCTTTTTTCTTAAATGGGTCAACTGATGAAATTACAGGAAGTCCTTTTTTGCAAATCTGCCAAACAAGTTCGTACTCGTCAAACTCATTATAAAAACGAGTCACAGGTCTTCTTTCCATTTCAGCAAGTTGTTTCGCAGTGTACCCCATAAATAAATTAACTGCGTACGACATTACATCGTGTACCTCGTTTGGCGGATAAGAATTGATACAAGCAACTTCCCAATATTTTTTACCTTGAGCTTTTGCGTTTGCTTTTGCTTCTCTCATCCAATTGTTGTACATTCCGTTGTAATGTGTTTCGTAATACTTAAGAACATCCTTGTTTGTGCGGGTGAAATAAGTAATCTTATCGTCAAGCTGGTTGAATTGCGGTGCAATACCCATATCAGGTTCCCATCCTGCATATCCTAAACATTGTGCAAAATTTGTTGGACCACAAACATTTATTTTATCAATGTCATTGTTTCTTTGAGTAAAATTGTCGTGTCCTGCAGATACATTGTACTCTTTCATTACTTATCACCTCTTTTATTCAGTTGCTTTTAATATACTTTCAAAGATTTCTTTTGTTGATATTTTTGCATTCTTTGAAATCTTACCGTCTTTCTTCATTTGATTGATACGTTGAGTAGGCTCAGTTTTCGACTCGAAAGTATCAGCGTCTTTTTCTTTTTCAGTAAGACCATTACCTTTAAGCCATTTACCTGCAACTTTTGCTTTATATGATTTATCAGTTTCAGATAATATGCTTTCAAAAAGTTCTTCTTTCATATAAAATTAGTAAACAATAAAAAAGGAGGCCGAAGCCTCCTTGAAAAAAATTATTTTATTTTGAACAGTTACTTACCTTTTGTTGCTTCCTTCAACTTTTCAGCAATCTCATCAGCGAGCTTGTCTGGGTCAACTTTTGAAGTAAGTTTGTTTGTAAGTGCTTCTTTCACAGCTTTGAATGTCTTGAAAAGCAAAGTATAACAAGACTGTGTAAGACCAACAACAGCTGCAATAAACAAAAGTTTTGCAGGAAGAGCAAGAGCTCCAAGCATTCCTGTAAATGCAACAAGTGCAGCAGCGCCGGCACCAAGAACACCTGCAATAACTGCCATTGCGATTTTGTTTTCTTTCAACTTCTCAGGGAAGAAAGTTTTCAACCACTCTGTGACACCTGCCACAACCATTGCTACAATAAATGCTGTAACGAAAAAATTCATTTGCAATCTCCTATAACATATATATTAACATAATTTTCAAAGTCAACTGTTTAAACAAATTTATATCTCTCTCCATATTTATTCCCTCCATTATAGTTCAAAAATTCATTTTAAGTACTAAATTTATTGGTTTAACGCTCGACTGTGTTAAGTGTTAATATATTATTATTAATGAGGAGATTACAATGGCAGAGAAAATAATTCTTGACGGCAAGGAAGTTACTGCAAAAGAACTTCACGAAGCTCAGCAGAATCCTGCAGTTCGTATCATCGAAGATAAAAAGAACCCAGGGACATTCAAAACATTGAAGAAGCTTAACGGCTAAAATAAAACAGAGGTTAAAATGCAATATGATATAATTGCAGTGGATATGTTCAATGTTTTTTATAAAGTAGAACATAATTCACTCGACAAAGACCCTATATCAATTGCTAGGAATATGGTTGCCTTTATCAACGATAATGTAAAAAAGCATCTCGCTGATAAGGGTAAGTTGTTTTTATTATATGACCCAATACCTAAGAATGATTTAGGAGTAAGTAAAACTTTCAAATACACAGAAAGACAAGAGATTCTTTACGCATACAAAAAGAATCGTACGCATAACAGAAAATGTCTTACAGTTGTTGATATGGTCCGTAAATACTTTTCTCATCGTGGGCCAAATGTCATAACAGTTATTAGTGATAAGTATGAAGCTGATGACTTTATGGAAACAATCATCAAAGAATATAAAGGCAAAGATATTGCAATGGTGACAACTGATAACGATTGGTGTCGTTATCTTGAAACCCATAAAGTTGTTATGATTAACGACGAATGGAGAAAACCATTTACAGCAGAGTCATTTGAAGATAAGTACCAATTCAGACCTTCAATTACAGGTGTTTGCGTTTGGAAAGCTTGCTTTGGTGACGGGTCTGACAATATCCGTGGAGCTTTGCAACTTAAGGGTTTGAAGCAGGCAAATCAGATTAAAGTAATTGCCTTTGAATATATCAATTATCTCGGAAAACATCCGGATGTTAATATTGATTATATCCTTAAGAAGAAAAGGACAAGCAGTCCGCTTAAAGAATTGAAAACTCCCGAAGATAAGTTTTTCAATGGCCTTTCCTCTTTCGACCCTAAATATGAAGTCGAATCTACTTTCTTTCAGAATATGAAAGTCATAATGAGTAGATGCGATGATTATAAGAAGTTCGCAGTTGCGAAAGATGTTGACGATAAATTTAACCTTCTTATTGAGAAGACTTTGGGCTTTAAGGTAAAAGAAAGTAAGCAGTTCAAGTTTGGCCACATTAAAGGCTAAACGCTGCGGAGGTTAAATGCTTTATATTATCGGTGACTTGCATCTTTCTGCAATGAATCCTTGGAACTATGAAATAAGTGAAAATTTTATAAAGTGGTTTGAGGGTTGGGTTGCTTCAATTAAAAAAGAAGACAACAACCCTCATCTCCTTTGGCTTGGTGATATTACTGAAAAGGATGTAAACCCAGGTGATGTTATCGACCAAGAGTTCCGTATTTTCCAAATATGTTCAAACAATTTTATCACAACCCACGTTATAATGGGTAATCACGACATTAAGTTGTATCGTCAGAAAGCTCAGCATTCTTTGAAGTTTTTACGCAACTTCCCAAATGTAAGTGTTGTTGATAAACCTATAGATGTAAATATTTCAAACACAAAAGTAAGAATGCTTCCTCACGTCAGAGTTCAAGGTCGTACACTTTCTGAATATTATACAACTATGACTTTCAGAACTGATGTTGATTTGGTTGTAGGACATTGGAATAAATACGACCCAACATCGCCTATTCAAGGTGGTGTCAAAACTGATAATATGAGAACAAAAGCTTTGTGTCTTGGCCACGTTCATACAAGAACAGACCCAGACTACACAGGCTCAGTTTTCCCAAATAAAGTTGATGAAGTAGGTCAGAGAGTTGTCAAAGTTTTCAATGATGGAGCTTTCGTAAAAGAGATTGAGCTTCCTCAGTTTGTTTCTTATGACACAATCGAATATCCTAAAGAGATTGTTGAACCTCAAGACGGTAAAGTTCATATTTATACTGTAGAGGGAATTTCAAACATCACTGCAGCAAAGTCATTTTACAAAGATCATTTCGTTCGTGGTGTTCTTTCAAAGAAAATTGATAAAGACCAAACAACAGGATTTATCTCTGATGAAGTCTTTATGTACAAAGATAATTATCAGGCTTTCAATGATTGGCTTAAAGAAACAAAATATCCACTTTCAAGAAAAGCGGCAGCAATCTTAACTCAAATATTGAAGAAAGATGTCTCTGCTTAATTCCTTTTAAGAATATTCAATGTGCAGTTGAAATCATAAAGAATTACATCAATTGGGATGCCCACCTCTTTCAAAAATTTGCGGTTATCCCAAAATTCTCTTTCAAGAGTTTTACCCATTTGATATATAAGTTTAAGGTCTTTTGTGTTAAGTCTTTCAAAAAAGAACTTATATTTCAAAAAAGGGTTTTCTTTATTGTCTTCGTGATAATAATTCCAATCGTTAATTTTCTTGTAGCACTGTTCGGCAATTCGTTGAAAAGTACCTGAACAAGAGACTATTATAACTTCGTTTACTATACCACTACATTTCACAAATATAATATAAAGTCAGTCAGAGCAAAGTTTATTTTTTATCAGGGTTATCTTTACTTTCAACGCCGATTTCGATTTTATTGCCAATTTTAAGGTTGACATTTTTGAGATGCTTGCTGACTGTTTTTACAACAAATGCAAAGATAGCACAAATAAGTATTGCAAAGAAACCTACAAAAAAGTAGTCTCCTGCAGCAAAGTCATCATCGTAATCGTATTCAGTTGGCACTTCTTGATATGTTTCTAATTCTTCGTTTTCTTCCATAATAAATTAGCAACGTAATTGATGTTAATATAATTTCAAGATTGTTGCAGTTCGGCAATATAGGAGATTCATAATGTTAACGATTGATAAGTCAACAGAGTTGACTGTTTATGACTTTATGAAGAACAAAGAATATAAGCCATTCAAAGATTGGCGAACAGTTGCAAAAACTGAAAACTTTGGTCTTCTTTTTGGATGTTCAGCAGGCACCTTCGGTGGAATGTTGCAACAGGCAAACTTCACAGAAACAGAATGTGAAGAGTATATCAAACTTAAAAATCTTACAGCAGTTTATAACGCTGCCCTTTCAAATGCAGGTGGTAAATCCCCAAAAGATATTAAGTTCCTCGTAGTTGCAGATGATATGCGTAATTCATTCTTCAAGTCGTATGAAGGACTGATGGGTCGCATTAAGCGTGAACAAGCGTTTGCTCTTGCAAATGGATATGTTCGAGCTTGGCACGGACCTGTAAGACACCTTGCAGAATTGAGATATATGTCAGTAAATGAACAAGGAAACTTGACAGGCGCAGACCGTTCTTTGTATTCAAAAATCTTTGCACATATTTTAAACAACGCTTGTAACTCAACTATTCAGTCAATGGAATCTCGTATTGCATTTTCAACTTGGGTTAACACTTCAAAGTATCTTGCTCTTTGGGGATTGAAATCTTATTGTTGGAATAACATTCACGACTCTTTGGACTTTTATGTTTGGAAGCCTGAGTTGCAACTTGTTATGTCATTGGCAAATGCTTGTGCTGCTTGGGACCGTGAACCTGTAAAAGGTATTCATATGTCTTTTGATGGAGAAGTTTCTGATGTTCAGGATTACGAACACCGCTGTAACACTTATTATAAAGCAGGTGTAGGATACGACCCACTTCCTATTGAAGAAGCAATCAAAAACTACAACGCAAAGAATGGAACAAATTTCAAGTGGTACGGTTGCGATTGGATTTATGACAACTTTATGCCAAACAGAAATGAACTTTACGATTATTATTGTAAGTTGAACAGTAAGCTTGACACTGACAATTTTATTAAAGCTTGGGGCGGAGAAGTTCCTGAAGGTGTTGAAATAATTGAAACAGCAAAGCCTGCTAGGAGAATAATCAATGGGTAAACCTATACACGAATGTAAAAGAGAATATACAGAAAAAGATGCTTACGCAGATTATGGTCGTCTTCTTGCAATGCGGGATTTGAGAATAAATCATAGTGAGCTCGAAGATGACGAATGGTGCAACAGTTACTTTATGGCAATTGTTGAGAATATGAGAAAGAACGGATATGATATTGATATGATGCTTTACTTATATAAGAAACAGGAAGATGGTTCTTGGGAGGCAATATAATGGCTGCAACACGAAGAAGTGAGGCTGAAATTGAAGCAGAGAAAAAAGCAAAGCTTGAACGCAAACTCGAAAGAGAAAGAAAAAAGGCTGAAAAGGAAGCTAAAGCAAAAGCTCGTGAAGAAAAGAAAGCTGCAAAAGAAGCAAAGTTGAAAGCAAAAGAAGAAGCTGCAAAAGCTAAAGAATTGCAAAAACTTGAAGATGAAAAAGTACAAAAGATTATTGATAAGCTTAAAGTTGGAAAAGATTACGCCCAGCCTAAGCCTATGACAGTAAAAGAAAAAGACTTGTGCAAAAAGATTTTGGAAGTTGCTGTTATTTCAATTTGCAGTCAAACTTATGGTCAGCATTCTTTTAATATCTTGTCACACAAAGGAAACGAATTCGTAATAAGCATTGATAGTGTTTATTATTTTTACAACAAAGCAAAGAACACAGGTATAAATTTCGGAAGTGTTTTTGATACTTGGCTTGAAAGCTGTAAAAGAATTCCTTGGACAGAGTCGGAGCCTTCAATATTGACTAATCAAGTTATTCAAATAACAGAGGGCGTTAATTTAACTACTACAAAGAAAAAGAGAGGTAAGAAATAATGGCATTTACTTTTGGTGGAATAAAAGAAAATACAAAAGCAAAAGATTTATTAAAGCCTACAGATATACTTGATTATGTAATCTTGGACCACTTTGATGAAGATGAAAAAGATTATTTTATTTTCTTACTTGACAAGTTTCCTGCAGAAGATAAAAAGCAGATTATCCTCAAACGAATAAAAGATGCAGGCTATCGTTCTTATAAAGTTTTAGTTGCTGTTGATTGCAAATATAAAGAAGAAGATTTGAAGGGCGGTTCAATTGTTGAGTTTATGATGACTCATCGTTCAGGTTGGAGAAAAGATATTGATTGTGCAGGAACACACTGCCGCGCCATTATGGCTTTTGGTTGTGCTATGTATTCAATTAACTGTTCTGCTGATATTTTGACAGGTGACTTTTATGATGACCAAATGCTTCGTCCTTATTATTTTATGGGCCACGAAATATTTAAGTATGATACTTATGTATTCCCAGTTGATGGCATCGAGGCATTATACCCAACAATCAAATCATCATCGAACACAGTCAATTGGAAAACACAATTCTTTTATGCACAAGTAAAAAGAATGATTAAGACTCCTTACGAATGGGAGCCTATGTATCTTTCAACTGACCCTAAGTTTATTACTGCAAATTCAAAAGAAGAAGCTGATAGAATATTCAAAGACAATATGGATAAGTACTTGGTTGCGTTCGATACTGAAACAAACGGCTTGAAGTTTTACGAGAACAAAATCCATTGTCTTACAATATGTTGGGATGGTCTTAAAGGTTATTACATTCCTTGGAAGTTTGTTGACTTAAAGTTGTTTGAGGAAAACGTAATGTCCTGCAAACACAGAACAGGTGCTAACCCAAAGTTCGATATTAAGTTCTTTTGGCAGCAAGGTGTTTCACAAAGAGTAAACATCACTGATGCAACTGACCGTTTGGCTCACTGTATTTCATCAGAAGTTAAATCAGGTTTGAAGCCACTTGCATATCGTTATTCACCTTTCGGCGGTTATGATATTAAACTTGACAAGTGGAAGAAGCAAACAAAGTGTGATGACTATACAAAAATCCCAACTGATATTCTTGCTCCTTATGCAACAATGGATGCTCTTGTTACTTGGAGAATTCAAATGGAACTTTGGACTCTTGTTGATGAAATCGACAGAAAGTTCCCTAATGAAAAATATCCTGAGTGGACAATTCGTCGTTGGTATGAAACACAAATGATGGAAATCTATAAAGAGATTGTTCGTGTTGAATATCGAGGCATTTATGTAAACTTCGACTTAATGGAAAAGTATCGTTGCGAAATGGTTGAAGACCTTGTAAAGAAAGATGCTGAACTTAAAAAGATTTGGGGAGTTCCTGCTGATTTCAATATATCTTCAACAACTGAAGTTGGTAGGTTGTTTGAAAAACTTGGTTGGCCTTGCTATGGAAGAAACGATGCAGGTGTTTATTTGACAGGTGATGAAGCGATGGGTGCTTGGTCGAGAGAGAAACGCCCAGGAGTTGATTTACTTGCTGAATTCAGAACTGAAAAAACTTCACTTGGTTCTTTCGTAGGACTTGACCCTGCAATGTGGGAAGTTCATAAAGATTGGCCTTTATGGTTGAAGCCTAAAGAAACAACAGGATGGCTTCAGTATATTTATCATAACACTGAGGACGGAAATCCTGAAGAAGGCGGTTCATATCGAGTTCAGCAGTCTTATTTGGTAATGGGAACGGAAACTTATCGTTTCATCGGTAAAGACCCTAACTTCCAAAACATTCCTACACGCAATAAGTATGCAGGCTTTGTAAAGAAATGTATTGATACTCCTCCTGCTGATTTGTACACAGTTGTGGGCAGTGATGGTAAAGAATACAACCTCGCAGAGTTTGAGCTTGTTTACACAAATGAGGGCTATAAAACTGTAAAAGAATGTTTCTCAAAAATGAGAAGTTTGCAATTTATCGACAACGACCCAGAACATCCTGCAGTATTAAGATGCGGTTTTGATAAGCAAGAAGACGGATCTTTCAAAAAGCCAGACCCAAAAGTTTGGTTTGAAGTATAAAAAATGGGCAACCGCCATCAGAGAAGATATTAAAATATCTAAGGAGATATTCTGAGGATTACCCCTCCTCAAGGGTTTCTTTCTGACTGGCTTGGTTGCCCGATTATTTAGTAGTGTTTTTCAGTAAAGTTCAATAAAAAAGGAGCCTTTCGGCTCCTTAACTTTTTTAACTTATTTTATTATTAAATTGTCTTGTATGTTGCCACGAGGCTAAGAACAACCTGTGGGTCGATGCTGCTGCTGTATGAGCTGAACATATCAAGGAATGGCCACTTGTCAGTATCAATCTTGACAACTTCTTCTACAGAGTCTCCAATTGAGAAACCTGCGATACCTGCGATATAAGAGATCTTGCGAAGATTGTCTCTTGCTTCCCAAGAACTGTTGTCCTTGCTTGCGCCTTCAACAACCTTTACGAACTCCTTAATTCTTTCCATTTCATCAGGAGCTGCAGCAAGATTAAGACGGCTTGCATTGTCATTCCAGTAGTTCAAAATCTTTTCGCAAGTATTGCTTGAACTTAAGATACCGCAACGACCTTCAACCTTTACGAGCTTGTATTTTGAAGCAAGACCTTCGTAGTAAGCTTTACCCTGCTTTTTGCAGTACTCGATGAAAGTGTTCAACTTCTTGTAAGCTTCACCTTTCTGAAGGCGCTTCCAATCTCCGTAGTTGATTTTCAAAAGCTTTTTCTTTGGGAAAACCTTTTCAAGGTAATCGTCGAAACCGTGAAGGTAACGAGTAGGAGCAGACTTGCAAGCATTCAAGTCAGCAGAGTAATAATCGTTACGATTGCGGGCGATGAAGATGATTGCATCTTTAAGGCTTGCATCAGCTAAGATTTCATTTGCACTGTAAACTCTTTCTGCATCGTATTTACCGATACCACCGAAAAGCTTTTCGTCGTCAACACGGCCTGCAAGTCGAGCAGCAACTTTCTTTTCAGCCTTGCCGTTTACATCAACTGCAACATAATCATCGAAGTTGAAAACCTTAGGATTTGTGTATCCTACTCTCTTTACGAGTGTTTCAATATCAGGACCCATAATTGTGATTGGGTAGACATCATTAAGATTGTTCTTTGCAAGAATATCGTCAAGAACCATTGCTGAACCGTTAGGGAACCAGCGGAAGTCAGCAGAGTCCATAAACTTGTCGTACTTTTTCTGTGTGATGTTTACAAAGATGATTGAGTCTTCCTTCTTTTCAGAGAAGAAGTACTTGATCTTCTGTTCGATTGTGTCAAACTTTGCAATATAAGAAGGACCTGCGTACTTGTGAACCTGACGGCTGTTGTTATTTTTATAAGTTGATACTTCAATAAAAGGAAGGCTGAAAATACTTTCAATCTTCTTTTCAATTTTCTTCTGCTTGTCAGCCTGAACCTTGACGATGTCAGCAATATCGTCATCAAGCAAATTCTGATACTTGTCTACAATGGCTGTAAGACGGCCGATGCGTTTGCAAGTGTTGTAAGATTCTTTGATATTCATAATCTACTCCTTCAATTGATTTACAAATATAATATAAAGAAGTTGCCGGAAAAGTTCAGTTTTCCGGCATTTTTTCTTAAGCTGTTGCGAGTTCTTCGTAAGCTTTTCTTGAGTAGAAGTTTACGATTGACTTCTTCAAAGCATTTTTTGTTGCTTCAGTGTAATTCAACTTTTCACGAGAAGCCTGAAAGTTGAGTGAACCGATTGGGAAGTGAAGAACCAAAGTATGATGATTTGAGTCCTCTTTGAAGAACTGAATTGCATCGTAATCTCCATCGAAAACCTGTGCAATATCTACATCGTAAGGTACTCCACCCATATCAACGATTGTACCTGAGAAGCGGTTTGCAATCTTCTGAATAAACTTGTTAGCAGCAACCATATCTGCATTTGTTGCATCGTAATCGTCGCTATACTTATCTGTCTTTACAAGAAGACGGTTTTCTCCCTTCAAAAGCTTGCGAATAACATTGAACTGTTCGAGGCTTTCAACATCAGCCTGCTGCAGGAACTTGTCAACGCCATTGAGAAGTTCAGGCATCTGCTGTGCAAAAGCAAGAACAGGAATTGCTTCATAAATGTAGTTGAAATGCTTGTCAGAAGGAACTGCAAAGTAAACTTTTGTTCCTGTTTCGTTTGAAGGCTCTTCACCGATAAACTTGAAACGTGGCTTTCTGTCAGGACCGCGATAACAAAGAGCTGTTCTCTTTACGCCGTCTTTTGAACTTTCAACAGTCCAAGTATCAGCAACAGAGAACGGAGATTTTGCTCCAACTCCAAGACCACCAATCTGGTCATTTGTATCACGCTTGTCAGAACCACCGTAAGTGAAGACATTGCGCATTTTTGCAGCATCCATACCGATACCGTAATCACGTACCCAGAAAGTTGGGTCAATTTCGTTCGGGAAGTGAATCTGCACAGGATTTTCAACTCCTGCCGCAATATTTGCATCAATTGCGTTTGAAAGAACTTCACGAATTACTGACTGAATTGGGTTTGAATAGAGTTTTGTCGAGAGAATGTCGAACAAACCTGCGTCGTTTGAATTGAGTGAAAATACTTCGCCGTCATCGAAATTTGTCTGAATGTCGGCTGTTTTGTCATTAAGAACCATAAGATTACTCCTTTTGTTTCAAATTACAATAATAATATAAAAGGAGTTTAATAAAAGTTTAAAAATTATGTAGGAATTTCAACAGAAGCGTCTTTTCCGTAAATGTAGTCATCTGCGGCGAATAAGCCTGTGATTTTGTCTCTAACTGCAACTTTGACAAACCAATAAGGCTTTGGAGCCATACATTTGACATCACATTGAAGTATTTCAGCTTGAGGGAATTCTGCCGCTGCTTGTTTGATAAGTTCAGATTTGATAAGTGGCTCTGAGTCAGCATTAAAAGGATATTCGTGGATAGTTTCAGTCAAAAATCCGCCATAGCCTGCATTGCGAATATAAGAGGTACTTCTTGATTGCAACCACATTTTCATAGCATTAAGTACAGGAGAACCTTTTCTTAATTCAATGTTCTGAGGATTCTTTGCGTCAACACCTTCATAGCTTAAGTCTTGATAATCAATATTCTTTTGTAAAGATTTTTCAAGTTGTTTTAAGTTTCTTAAAATTACTGAACTTGCCATTTGTCACCTCTTAGAATAAACGGAGCTTTTTAGCTGAGCCCCAGAAATCGTCTTCGCTGATCTCTGTGATTGCTGAAGTTACGTTTTGATAATCAATACGAATAACTTTATATGTCACAGTGACTGTTTTAATATCTCCGCCACCTGCAGAGTCGTATTTTATTTCACCAATACTTACAGGTTGCAAACCTTTCATAAAACAGTACCCAGTTTGTTTTGGCATTGGGAGTGAGTCAAAAGGAGACTCTAAACTTTCGTTTCCTTCAACAAAAGCGTATTTCACAACATTCATATCAATCATAGGTGGGTGTCCTACTGCCCAAATGCCTGTACCAAAATCAACGGCGCGGCTCATTAAAGCAAGATGATATTTTTGAATTGAGTCGAAAGCGTCTTCATACCAGTTGATTGTGACTGTATCGTTAATAGTTGATTTCTTTGGGAATGATGCTCTTAATTGTTCGTCATATTCGTATTCAAGTGTAGGCGGAGTTATTGTAATATCTTTAATACGAAATCTTGCGTTCTTAACTCCTGCTGCACCTACCAAGTCTGCAATAAATAAAGAGTCATTGGCTACAGGCATAACACCGTAAAGGTAGTCTAATGATTGAGATTGAAAATCTAAAAATTCATTCTGAGTTGTGTCTGCCATAAAAAATTAGTTAATATTTACCATCAGCCGTAATGTGAGCAAGTTTTCGATATACGAATGGGAATGTTGCAGAAAGTGGGTCTGCGCTGTCATTCTTAAATTGTATACTTGAACTTCTTCCTAAGAAACGACAATCGTGGAAAATGTATCTTTGAACTCTGTCGGTCTTAAATGACTCTGTAGGCGACTTTACAATCTGTACATCTGTTTCACCGAATCCTACTGTTCCCATAAGGTCGTGATAACGAGAAAATGTAAAATAATCAGCATCATACTCAACGACAATATCCAAAAGCTTTCCTTTGCCGTTTACTTTACGCATTGCAATACCTAAAAAGTTGTAAAAGTTTTTACCTTCAAGTGGGTGAGTTGGTGCATTTTCGATAAAGTCTTTTCTTTTTCTTTCAGCTGCCCAGCAATCTGCATTAAGAGCGTGGAAAGCATCAAGCACATACATATTTTGGTCAAGTCTTATTGTAAGATCGAGCTTTGTAAGACGTTCATAACGGCCTACGACTTTATTGATAGTTTGTCCTGCAAATTGAATTGTGCCTGTGCTTTGTTTCTTTTGCGGAAATTCAATGCCATCAATTCTTGTACCGATTAAAGACCATCTTTGTTCAAATGGAGTGACAAGAGCATTACGACCTGAGTCATAAGTTACGCTTTCAATGTTTTTTGACAAATCAACATCAACGATGTCTTTTCCGTTATCAACTAATACGAAATAAACATTATACATATTAGGCATAAAGTCAGGTTCTTGAGACATCAAAACTTCAATAGGTGTTATGTTGTCTTCAATCTTTGTGACATCACCTATATTCTTAATCCAATTTATTTCGTATTGATTTTGTCCTTCAATAGGAGAAAGTGTTGGCTGAAAATTATCAATCTTTTTTACCTTTGAATAATCAACAACTTCATTAAGCTTATGTGGGACAAGGTCGTTATTATTTATAGGCGCGGTCTTTTTTGAGTTTGAGACATCTTGTAATGTATACTCTTGTGAAACGTCTTCAAGACGGACATCATTGATTTGTGAGTAGTCAACCATAAATCAATTAGTCATAAAAAAGGAGGCCGAAGCCTCCTTGGAGTTTTATATGAAGGAATACATTTTATTCAGCGTCGGTTGTATCGTCGCCTTCTTCTGCTTCAGCTTGTGCAACGAGCTTTTCATATTCTTCCTTAGAGAAGTTCTGTTCTGCCCACTGTTCTTCATCAGCAGTATTTTCCATACCATCAATCTCGTTAGAGATAATGTCCATAATAACATCTTTGATTGCTTTCCAATCTTCAGCTTTTACTTCACCTGATTGAATTGCCTTTACGAAAGAATCCTTTCCGTGATAATTCCATCCGAAGTTGGTCTTTGAATTGTAATAGCCTTTTGAGCGACAATCAATAAGTTTAAGCAATCTTGGGTCTTCTGCAAAGTCATACAAGAAGTCAACAAATTCTCCATCTGAATTGAAGCCGCCTTTGTAATAAAGGTCCATTTCACATTCACGGAATGGGATGCCTGTCTTATTCTTCATATTGCGGACCTGCATATGAATACCTACAACTTTGCTGCCTTCAGTAAGGTTTTCAATCTTACGAACACGGTTAAGTGTTGAAGCAACATATTTCAAAGCATATCCACCAGTTGTCTGAATTGCGTGAGACATTGTATTCATCTGAGCGCGTTCCTGAGAAATGATGAACATTGTTGTATGGTAGTTTGCACAAAGAATGTTGAAACGATTACAGAAATCTTTCAATGCCTTTGCATTATTACCAAAGTTTGCTTTGTTGAATTCATCATCAAGAACTGTCTTTGTAACTGACATAGATTCTGAGTCGAAAATAACACAGGCAACTGTATTTGATTTAATCATTTGCTCGAGAGCAAATGCACCCTCTTCAAGGTTGTCAGGTTGCAATAAAGTAAAATGAGCATCTTTATTGATTGAGCCATCTGGGTTTACCAAAGATGTTACATCAAGACCGTTTTCTTTTGCGTGGTCAGGGTCGAAAGAACGCTCAAAGTCCATATAAACAACCATATCGTGGTCGGCGAGTTCTGGGAATTGTTCTCCCAAGTGTTTTTGGAACTGACCTGCGATGTAAGTACAAATTGTAGACTTACCGCCTGACTCAGGTCCGATATAACGGTGAACCGCACCGATCTTAATACCGCCACCGTACATAAAAGAAAGACGTGGAGAGTCGAGTCTCAACATCTTCTTAAGAGTATTTGAATCTGCGGGTTTAATTGCGTTTGCACACTTTTTCTGAACTGCTGCAACCGCCTTCAAAAAATCTGGACTAGCCATTATTCCTCCATAAAATAAAGGTCATATCAAAAATTGATTGCTCTATTTATAGAGGACACCTTGTAATAAAAATATATTAACAGTTATTAGAAACTATCAAGCAAAGCGTTAACATCGAAGTCTTCAATCCAATTGCCGCTTAAAGTACGATAGAATCTTTTGTTATCATTTCTTGGGTCCATTCTCGCTGCAGTAAGACTCATATGAGGAGTTGTTCTTGGCTTTGGCTCATAAGTTCCATTTGCTTTTTGTTCTTCAATCTTTTTCTGCCACTCAGGCTTGCTGTTGTTTGCTTCATAAGGCGACAACTTTATACCATTTTCACGAAGCTTTTGTCCTACAGGTTTAACCTCTGCGCCTGCTTCTTCAAACTTCTTTATAAAGTCTGGCTTCCCAGGCTGATGTGGGTCAGTAATTTCAAAATTGTGGTCACCGAAAAGATTTATCTTTGCATCCCATTTATTCAAGTATGAAATTGTTTTATAATTACCACGAATAATCATACCTTCATTTTTTGGATTGTGGCATTCACCGTAAATAAATCTTATATAACCTTCTTCAGGAGTATTACCCATTCCTTGGAAATACTGCATATCATCGATGTCAACATCAATATAGTTGCCTCTGTTTTTTGCAACAGTGATATGCGGCATAATTGTACCATCTTGAGTACGAGCAGCTTCTCTTTCTGTTTCTGGGTTATCTTCAACAGGTTTCGCTTCTTCATCAACCAAATCTTTATCAATGAGGCCTAATGCTTTGAGTGCTTCAAGTTCTGTTTCTGAATAGCCTTCAATTTCAACCATTACATCGCTCCAAAAATAAACGGATAAACATCTTCTTCCCAAATCTGTTCAGGTGTTCTTCCGTTCAAATGAATGAGCTTCTTGTCCAAAGATGACATTTCATAAGCTCTTTCAAATGCAGCAATCTCTTCACGCTTCTTCTCAACATCAAGAGAAAAAGACAAACCATCGCCCCTTTTCTTATCTCTTTCAATTACTGCTTCAGGTGTGTCAGTAAATACAATCAACTTTGTTACTGGGTTGTTGTGATTTACATAATCTTTTTCATAATCGAAAACAAAGTCACCTGAATACTTGCGGTAAATTGGAGAGTAAACAGTTTCACCAAGATGTGCACGGTCGAATATCAAAACATTTTCATTTGGAAGAACCGACATTAAGCGGAACATTTCACGATAACGAATCTGTGAGGCAAGCTTAATATCTTCATTTGTGTCAAGCTTAATGTTTGAATAATGAACAATGTGAACTGCTTTGTTTCTTTTCTCAAACTCTTTTTCAATGAAAGCGATTTGTGTCCCTTTACCCATCGCATCTACACACCCTCAATGATAACGTTCATTGAGACCTCCTTCGGTATTTTTCTTCATACCTATCAATAAATTTTAATTCTCCACAGTCGTGAAGTTGCTTAATTTCAGAATCAGTAAGTTTATGAACATCTTCATCTGTAATTATTTTATATATTAACATATGACTTTTACAAAAATCATTTGCTGCTTTAAACTTTAGTTTATTTGTTGCCGAATTCAATAAATGCTTTGGCTTTATTTCATAAATAACATTATCTTTTTTGAAATCAGGGTGATATGTTCTTTTTGAATTATCATAGTCATTATAAGGAATTTTTATTGTTTCTGCATTTTCAACATTAGGGTTTTCAACAATAAATGAGAGTTCAAGTAAACTTCTAAAGTAAAGTCCTTTATACCAACCGCTCCAACCGTTACCTGAGCCAGTAGGTGATGGTTTTCCAAACATACAATTATTTTCACCTAATTGTCTTTCTGACATTTGTTTTTTCATTTTATCAGAAAGTTCTTTGCCGTAAGTTTCTTCCCAAGTCTTTCCTTTGCGTGACTCGTTATATTTTTCAAGGCCTTTCGTATGACTATGGTCTCCATACATTGGGTTATTTTTACCTTGTACTTGTAAGCTTCTTTTTTCTTTTAATTGATTATACTTTTCTTCAGATAGATGACAACGCTCTTTCATTGAAACACCTTTTTGAGGCTTTACTGAATTTTTAAGCAAATCTTTATCACGAGAGCCATTTTCATATTGAAAATGTTGACGACATCCACGACAAAAGTTGCCTGAGTATTTAATATTATTTTTATTATAATCATAAATACTCAAGTCAACTTGTTTTTGGCATCTTTCACAAGTAAATGTTATTCTCTTCATAGTAATTAGTTATTGAAGGTTGTGAAAGTATGGGGCTAATCCTTAATAATTCTTCTTCCTGCAGGAGCTGCAGTACCATTAAGTTCTTTTTCACGAGCATCAATCACTGGGCCGAAAGTATCACAAATGAAATCACCGTTGAAGTATTTATCTTCAAGGATGTCATAAAATTGTTTCAACAACTTTGCGTATTCATCGCGGTGTTCATACAAATAATCAATCTTTTCCCACATTTCTTTAGGAGAAGAAACCTTTACATAATCTGGGAACTCTTTGAAGTAGCCGTCAGTGTCATAAGAGTTCTTGTCATAAAATGGAATAATTCCATAATAAACCATTTTCCAAGGCTTTTGTGTTACGAAGTTTGGAAGACGATGGTCAAAAGCAGGAACATAAGTAAACATTGTTTCCCACATTTCAGGCTGCATCTGCACAATACCTTTTTCGATAAAAGTATTAGGATGCTTCTGCTTTGCTTCATCACCCCACTTTCCGTAAACTTTTTCCTCAGGATGAATATCAAGAACCCACTTTTCAAGATAAGACAAACGGTCAGTACCGTCATTCAAAGTAAGAACAAACTTTCTCTTTTTCTGATAAACATTTCCGTTTACTTCAATGTGGTCAGGGTTGCTGAAATCAATCTTTGGCATATTTGCCATAAACATTCTTTCAAGTCCTGCATATTTGAAATGCAACTTGTGTTCAACATAATCACCTGAGTTGTATCTTACAAGACGCTTTACAGAATACTTATCACTTTCAATTTGAGAGAATGTAAGGATTTCGTGATTGATAATATCTTTATGATTTGATGGTACATATCTTGGGTCTTCATTGATATTATACCAAGGAAAGCCTTGTTTGTTCAAAAGATGTATCATCGGTCCACAATAGTTTGCTGCCATCTGCATTGGGATTGCCTCAGTTGGCTTTGTTGCACAAATAATACCTTCGCCGCCAACAGAAACAGATGCATCAGGTCCTTGCATAAAGAGACCCATATCAAACTTCAAACCAAGATGGTCAACATATTCATCAAGTGTACGCCAAGCTTCACAGCCTTTCTTGTGTGTATCAGTTCTTTCCTTGCATTTTTCTTTTCCTGCAAATTCTCTTGCCTGAGCGTGCAAATCAATAATGTTGCTTGGGATGTCAACTTTCTTAAAGACGTTTCCAAATCCGATTGTGCTGTTCTTCTTTTTGAAATCAGCAAAGTCAGAAGCGCCTATAATATAGAACTTGTGTTGAGGATAACGGCGAGCAAGAGTAAAATAAAATATTTTCGGACTATCGTCGCCTGCATAAATCGACCAAGACTTTTCATCAAAGTACATTGAACGACCAAACTTTCCAATCGCAATATTCATTAGTTATAACCTCTTACGATATAATAATTTATTCCTGCAGACATTGCTGCTTCAATACCTGTCTTTGAATCTTCGAACACAATACAAGTTGAAGGTATCTCATCGAAGTGTTGCATAGTTTTGATATAACATTCAGGAGATGGCTTTGTTTCAACAACATCTTCCTGTCCTACGATAATATCAAACACATCTTGAATTTGGAAATACTCCAAGATATTATTTATATTAACTTTTGATGCTGCGGACACTAGAGCAATTTTCCATTTTCTCGACTTAAGACCTTTAAGCATTTCAACCAACGGAGTATTAAGAGCGCCGTTCTTGATATACTTTTTGTAAAGCTCTTTCTTGTCGTCGTGTATCTGCTGCATAACTTCTGCAGTCATCTTAGGGTCAAGCTGCTTCAAAAAGATTTTGTAATTAAGCCCATTCCATTCTTTGCAGTACTGTTCGTAACCGACATCATACCCGTGTTTTTCGCAGGCCTCTTTATAGGCAAAATAGTTTATGTTATTTGTGTTGACGAGTGTACCGTCTAAATCAACCATTGCAAGCATTCTTTATTTACTCCAAAAATCATTTAAGTTAACATAAGTTGAATAATAGTCTTTCCCGTTAGGTACAGGAATACAATCAAAAAGACTCTTAACATATTTTATGTTATCTTCACACCAACGTTTTGTGACATCGTCTTTTGCATAAGGCACAATACGATAGATTTTGAAAAGTAAGAAAATCAAAATCTTTTTCATAGTAGGACCATAATGTCCGCCAACTTTTGCCAAAAAGTCTGTTGTGAATCTTCTTAAGTACTTTTTGTCATCTTCATCAAGTTCCATATAACGATAAGACCAATGACACAAACTGTCCTGAAGAACTGTTGCAATATCAACGAAAGGTGTATCAATGAATGAGTCAAGAAAGTCAATAAGATACAAAACTCTATCAGCAGTAGAGTATGTTTCTTTATGGCCTACGATAATATTTTCAAGAGTAAGATCTCCGTGACAATAGCCACCTTTTATATCTTCAAAGTCGTGCTCAAACTCTTTCCAAAATTCCTCAAGTTCATTTTGAAGTTCAGGAGTCTTCTTAATCATATCATCAATCTTTTTTCTAACAATCACTTTAGAGTTGTAAATTTTTCCAAAAGTAAAGTTGCTTGATATGAAAGAACCAAGGTCTTCTGCTGAAGAAATACCTTTATGTTTGAGCAGCTCATCTGCAACTGTATCACCTTCAATAAACGGCATCGTAACAGTAATCATCGGTTCACCATTGACGGTGCACTCATTGATGTCCAAGACAGGTGTTCCTTCAACTGCATTACGAATACCTCTCCAAGATGTTGCACAAGACTGTTTATGTGCTTGTTCACGAAGTCTTGGTACATAAGAACCAATTGCAGACTTGAAAACTTTATCGCCTTGCTGTTCTATACTACAACCCGAGTTTCCCTTTAAGCTCATCTTCACTTACCTCTGATTTTAATTCTTTAAGTTCATCAGGTGTTCCAAACTCAAAGTGATCTTTTACATCAATTCTTTTTACATTGAGTAAGTAATTGTATAAACCTGACATATAAAATTCTTTTTGTGTTCCGTCATTAAAATAAAGAACTGCTGCTTTTGCAAATACTTCAGCGTTCTTAAAATAATAGCAACCAAAAATTGCGTGATTAGAAACAGGATTCTTTTCAACAGTTCCTGCGTACTGTGTATCTCTTCCGCCTATGTACTTGATATAACCAAACTGAGGCTCTCTTGATTTGAAAGACATAATTGCGCCTTCGCAATCGTCTGGAATTTCAAATTCATTACAAGACATCGCGTGGTCACAGTCTTGAAATACGATTGGGTCACCATCAGCAAACTGTGAAATACCTGAAATAGCTGTGAACACAGGACCATTAAGTTGATAAGGTAAAACAGAAATCTTTGCTTCTGGGAAATATTTTTTGATTTCGGCATCAATTTTGTATTCTTCAATATGTTCTTCAAGAACAATGAATGTCAAATCTTTCATTGGGAAAGCTCTGATTGCCGACTGTGCTGCCCACCAAAAGAATGGCTTGCCGTATAAGTCTATAAGTGGTTTTGGAATTGATACATCATTTTGTTTGAATCTTGAACCCGCGCCACCACAGGGTATAACAATATGCACTTTGTTCATAAAATGATATTAACATCCTATATAAAAATATAAGAGGAACTTGCGTTCCTCTTTGTTTGATAAAGTTCTTAATTAAAGCTCAGGAGCATTTAAGATGTCATTATCAAGTTTCTCGAAAGCCTTCTTACGGAATTCGATAATGTCTTTATAATGCTCTTTATACTTTCTGATAGCAGCGTTGCTTGCGGCAACCTGAATGTTGTAGAACTTGTCGTCAAGTTCCTTCTGCTTTGCTTCAATGTCAAGCTTTTCTTTTACTTCATTCTTTGCGCCTTCACAATCGCAAGAGAACGAAATTGTGTCCTTACCTACAAGGTTTGCTTCACCTTCAACTTTTGCTTTCTTACCACAATAAGGACAATAAACAGCAGCTTCGTAAATAGTTTTGATTTCTTTTGCGAAGTCATTAAGTTCCTTTTCCTGTTCAGGAGCAGGCTGTCTTCCATTAAGCTGCTTCTTTACATTACGCCAATTCTTGAGCTTGGCTTCCTGCTCTTCGTTAGTACAAAGTGCAAATGTTGAAGCACCTGCCTTTGAAATAACTTTACCCAAAATCTCTTTCTGGGCTTCTGTTAAAACAGTATCTTTTGCCATTCGTTAAACTCCCATTAAAGTTGCCTGTTCAGACTCAGCGTCTGCAGGAAGAGCAAAACCGAAAAGTTCGTTTCTTACTGTCTTGCCGCCATCTTCAAGACGGACTTCTGCCAAAGATGTAATCTGTGCAGTTTTCCAACCTGTCTTTTCTGTTACAGTTGCAACAATCTCTTCCTGTGCTTTCTTACCAAGTGAAGGAGCATCAATTACAATAAACTTGTCATTGATAGTCTTCATACCCTTTTTCTTGTTCTGAAATGTTTCTCCGCTTTCGATAGGAGCATTCAAAACGTCACGAATTACTTCGTTTGCAGAAGGTGTGTTCTCATATCTGAGAAAGAGTTCACCTTTGCAATAATCTTCATACATTACCATTAAGATAACCTCTGAAATATTGTCAGACAACAATCAACGATTGTGCCGCATATATTGCGGCAGCATCTTTATTTTGCTTTTGTTCCTGTACTTCCAAATCCGCCAGCACCACGGTTGTTGTATCTGAAGCCTTCATAAAAGTCTGCTTCTGAAATCTTATTATCAGCTTCAGGGTCAATTTTCTCATCAACAAAAATATGAGCCTGTTCAGTACAATAAACACGAGGAGCAAGCTGTGTAATTTTGTCACCTTCATAAAGGTAAAGATAATCGTCAGATGCGTTTGTCAAAGACAAATGGATTTCACCCTGATAGTTTGGGTCAATCTCACAAGCACCTACATCAAGACCTTTCTTTGTTGCAACACCTGATTTGTTTTCAACATACAAGTCCATCTGAAGGCCGTATGATGAAAGCGGCATACCGAGGTCAAGATAAGATTTAATTCCTGAAGGAATACAAACCCTTTCGTGAGGACCTACCATAATGCATTCTTTTCCCGCATCATCTTTTGAAATATTTACTGCTGCTTTTGGATTTTTCTCTGCTTCTTCAGCACAAGTTTTTCGGAATGCGTCGTTGAACTTAGGAATGAAAAAGTCAAACCCTACATTTCCATCTTCACGGTCAGGGTCAGCAACATCCCTAATTTTAAGAAACTTTATCATTACTCTATAACCTCCAAGTTATAGAATAATATTAACACTATTGTGAATCAAGCCATTGCCAGTCGGCGGAAATCATTTCAAAGGCTTTATCAAGGTCCATCTCTAACGGTGAAAGTTGGCCAATCAAGTTAATTCTGTATTTCATCCAAAGATTGTAGTATTCAATTGCAATATCAAAGAAGGCGACTGGGTTTTCGCCCCAAGCATTTACGACATATCTGTCTTCAGTCAACTTAAGAAATTCTCTAAGTTCTTTGTAAAAGTTGCGAACATCAGCCGCAGCAATTTCCCAGTCGAAATCCTGCTTAAGATATATTATTCTTTGGGCGGCGTCTTGAAATCGTTGTATGTGTCTTTTGACTCTTAATTTTAAGTCATATATTTCATCGCCTCTAAGCTGTCTCATCTTTTACTTCTCCTGCATCATAAGGGTTATATAAAAAATACTTTTGAAGAGTGTCTCTTACATCTTGTGTTTGTTGATAACCTGTCCAAAGTTCTGCATCACAAGGCTGCCCAGGCTGTCCAAAATTCTTTTCATATATTTCATTTATCTTTTCAAACCAAGCTTCTGAAAATGCAATAACAACATCAAAGTATGATCTTGGGTTTTTAAGATATTGAAAAAAGTTGTATGTGTCAGAAATTGTTTCATAAAGTGGCACAAGGATTTCTTGAGCAAGCGTATAATATGGCTCGTTCAAATCTTGAGCAAAATAAGAATGAAGTTTTGACTTGAGTATCTCATTGATACCTGTAATTCTATTTCGCATATCCATCGTATATTCCATAAGAAACCTCGCCTTCATTATGAATTGCTTCAAATTGATGAGCAAGTTCCTCTTCCTCATCAGTAAGATCCCACTCCACTTTGTAAGGAATCCAAACTTGTTGATAATAAGCTTCAACTATATCATAGAAACAAGCTGGATTTGCTTCCCATTCTTTTCTAAGTTTCACATTTACAATCAGGCTGTATAATTCAATCAAGCCATCATAAGTTTCTTTGACTTCATCAACAACATCACTAGGGCATTCGTGAACATACCAATCTATACACTTACGGAGATAATCATAAAGATTATGACTGAAGATGTTGATTTGTTCCATAGCTTGTGCGCTTTTGGTCGATTGCATCTTTCTCAATCTCCTCTATTTCATCAAGTCTTGTATCAAGTACATAATTGTAATGTATCTTCTTAAATGTTTCAGTGAGGTAAATTTCCTCGCGTGTTAAGTTATATGCGTTTTTATAAGGGATCCACACCTGTTCCCAATAAGCGTTGCAAATATCAAGAAAAGATACTGGATTTATTTTCCATTCATCTATGCAACTTTTTTCAAGGAAAATATTATTAAGTTCATATAAATCGTCAAGTACTTTGACAACATCTTCATTAAGATCGTCCTTTTTATCAGGGTAATTGAATGCGCGGAACACAAATGCAGTTTGCTTTTCAAGTGTGTATATCAATTCACAAGCTTCTTTCCATTCAATCATATTCAACCTCAATGCAAAAGCCCGCGCCAAGCACGGGCCTTTGTTTACTACTTATGGAGATTAAGCAGTTTCTACTGCTGCATCTTTCTTTGCTTTGTTGCGCTTTACAGCGGCTTTCTTTACTTTAAGTTCCTTAGGAAGGTCAGAGAAGATGTCGAACGTATCAACATTTACATCCCCAACACGACGGCGAACTGTGCGGGCAATACCTTCAGCGTAAGTACCCATATCTGCATATTCTGACTTGCGGAAGCCTTTTACATACTTTCCATCAGCAGACCAAACAAAAGTCAGAATTTCGTCATTGTCCTGCTTGTGAACTTCGATAACTCCGCCTTTTGGGAGAATAACAACTGAGTCGACGTCAACGCGAGCAATCATCTTGCGGACTTTGGAAAATGTAAAATTGTGTTTTGCCATATTTTGGCCTCCTATTCTGTTTGAATTACAATAATAATATAAAAAGCCGACTGCAAAAGTTTAAATTTTCTTTAAATAAATTTATCCTTTTTTCTCATATTTATTCCCTCCATTATAGTTCAAATTTTATTTTGACAGATTTCAAGAAAATGTCAAAGTATGCAGATTTTAGTAGTTTTTTGACTAAATTCAAATGACATACCAAAATACGGAGGATTATATAAAAAGACATATTGACAGAGTCCGTAAGCATCTTTTGACATTTATTTTACTCTTGCAAGTTCGTGCTCAACGTCACGACTATTCAAAATTGCAAGAGCCTGAAATAAACTGGTGGAAAGATATGGACAAGGAGCCTCGTTACGCTTATGGGACACCTGAATATGTTGCAAAAATGAGAAGATGGAAGTTCGTATTCGACCATCACTATAAACATAATCGTCATCATCCTGAGCATTTTGAATTTGGTGTTCAAGGAATGAACTTAGTTGATGTTATTGAAATGCTTTGCGATTGGATTGGGTATCGTGATAAAATATCAATCACTGAGGCAATCTCGACTGTTGAGCAGCAAATGGAAAGATATGGATTTTCAGAGGACCTCAGCTGTATTATCAAAAATACTTTAATTGATTACTTCTCAATTATGGGTGGCTTCCGTAAAGGTGAAATAAATATTCCTGAAGGTATTGCGGAAGAACTCGGTTATCACAAAGAAAAGGTGAAAGAGATTAAAGACTTTCATCATATCGACATCTTAGCATAACTAAATAAATATGAAAGAAGAATTATTTGAAAATAAGGAAGAACTTTTCGAAAGTTTACTTAATGAAGATATTGATGATGTTTACACAGCAGCTTGCTACCGTGCAGACAGAATTGTAAAATCATTCTTGAAAGACTTCCCAAAAGGCGTTATCAAGAGTGCTTTTGAACACGCAATTGAGGAGTTGTAAAAATGGAAAAAGAACAGTTGTTTGAAAATATTTTGAAAGAGAACGTTGAACTTGACAACAATTATGCAGAGTTCAAAGAAGCTTTTGAAGATAATATGAAAAGTTATCTTAATGATGCTGAAACTTTGGAAGGTATTGTAAGCAAAGAACTTTCAGGTCGTTGGGCAGTAAGATCGTATCGTGATTATTATGTTGTGTTGAATGTAAAAGGAAAAGGCTTTGGTAGTTATGACCGCTTCAATAAAGAAGACAGAGCTGAAAAAGTAAACAAACTCGCACCATACGATTATGAAAAAATGATGTTCCATCATATTGACGATTTCTGGGCAGACCTCAAAGAAGACTTCCAAAGAGAGTTTGGTGTTGAACTTTGTTCTCTTGGTCGTCAAGGCGGTTGGTGGGGATTCAGTGCAGATGACTTTGTAGACCACATTGTTGTAAAAGACTCAGCTTTAAGAGACATTTATGACCAAAGAGTTAACACATTGTTTGTTGGTACTGAAGATGAAGACGATGTTGAAGATATTGCAGTTGATGTTCTTGAAGATATGAGCATTGATTTGTCAAGTCTTGTTGAAATTGAGCCATCATTCAAAGAATCTTTGGAAGCAATGGATGCTTCAATTACAAAGACATCAGACTACTGGGAAACTGATGAGTTCAATGACGAAGAATACAATGCACAGTATAATGTGTAATTAAAAATATACAACTTCGATTACGAGGGACTTTCACAAGGAGTCCCTTGTATAGTTTTAAACCGACTAACTAATAATACGAGGTATTTTAATGGGTGCAATAGGTGATGTTGCTGCAGCTATTACAGGCGGAAAAGGCGGCTTATCTCCAGAAGATTCAAATAACATAGCAACTCTCACAGAAAACAGCTCAGGCTTCAAAGATGGTATTACTGAGGTAAAATCAATTGCTCAGAAGCAACTTAATTATGTCTCTGACATTGCTGTTGATGTAGGTGAAAGAGGTTGGTTTGCTGAAACATTATCAAAACTCGTAGACAACTTTGAACAATCTTCACAAAGAGATGAAGAAGGACAATCTTTATCAGAAAGCATTAAAGACATATTGTCAGATATGAAGGTGTTCGAAGAAACAACTGCAATTGACAATAAAGAAAAGAAAAAGAAGAAAGGTAAAGTTTCAGATAGAACAAAGCTTGATGATTTGAAATCTTTGCCATACGAATATGCAACACTCGGTGCTGTTTTGGCTAATGTACTTTCAAACAAAGATGAAAAGAAAGAAAAAGGCGGCGGCATTTCAGGTTTCTTCAAAGGCCTTCTTGAAGGTGTTGCAGGTATCGCTGCTCTTGGTGTTGCTTTACTTGCATTTGCAGGTGCAACTTTACTATTCACATTTGTTGATTGGGGTAAAGCTGTCATAGGTATGCTTGCCTTTACGGTATTTACTATCGGAATGGTTGCGCTTGCCAAAGCTTTGAATAAAGAAGAAAAAGATCTTACCAACTTTGCAAAAACATCTTTGATGCTTTCCGCAGCTTTAGGCGTTTTCGCAATTTCATTATATCTCGTTTCAGCTGTTGTAGGTTCTAAAGGCGTTACGATTGCAGGAAAAGAGATTGTTCCTCCTTTTAGTTTATTGAACGCAATCGCAGGTACCGCAGTATTCTTAGCATTTATTGCAGGCGTTGCTTTAATATCAAAACTTGTATCAAAAGAGGAAAAAGACTTTGAAGGTTTTGCAAAAGGTTCTTTAATTCTTTCAGCTGCACTTGGTGTATTTGCACTCTCATTATATATTGTGTCTGCGGTAGTGGGCTCAAACGGAATTACAATTGCAGGAAAAGAAATCGTACCTAAGTTTGATTTGTTAAATGCAATAGTTGGCGTAGGCATCTTCTTAGTGTTCCTTACTGCTTTGGCAGGTATCAGTCGCCTTGCAGGAAATAATCAAAAAGACTTTACTCAATTCGCAACAGCTTCACTTTTAATGACTGTATCATTAGTTGCATTTACATTTGCGTTGTGTGTTGTAAGTGCAGTTTATAGTTCAGAAGAAAAGAAGATTGGCGATTGGACAATCCCAAAAGTTGATATACAAGGCGCTTTAATTGGTCTTGGTTTATTCTTAGGCTTCCTTCTTGCATTCACAGGTATTGCAATTTTAGCAAATAACTTTGGCGGAAACATTGCAGTATTTACCGCAGTATCTTTGCTTATGTCTGTTTCATTGATAACATTTGCAGTTGCTATGGCAATTACAGCAGGTGTTATAAGCGGAAAAGGTGTTTCATTTGGTGATATAAAATTTCAGCCTCCTAAAAATGCAGCAGTAAATGCTTTACTTGGTATTGCTGAGATGGCTGCATTTATGGCAGCATTTGCAGGACTTGGTGCTCTCTTCTTAATACCTTTCGCAGGACAAGCAATGATGGCAGGTATCGTAATGGCATCAAGTATCTTGTTATTGATTGCAGGCACAACAATTTTAATGTCAAAAGCTATGATGATGGCTTCTCTTGCTATGACAGGTGGTGAAGCAGAAATCGAAGGAAAGAGATATAAACTTGAGCCTTATAATAAAGCTGCAGTCGACCAAATGTTTGCTGCAATGAAAAACTTTATTGAAGAGTTTGCAGACGTTGCTGATGATATTGGTATTAAAGGCGCAATTGCCGTTGGCATTTTAGGTAAGTCTCTTATTCCTATCATCGATGCAATGGATAAAATGGTAAATGTTGTTATCAAAGCTGGAGAAAATTACGATGCAATTATGAACATCGTTAGCGGTGATAGCAATTTACTTGACCACTTAATGGACCCAGTTCTTTATGTTATCTTAGGACACAAACTTGATGGTAAAGGCGGTTTAGCAAAAGTTGCAGATGAGTTAGGATTCTGGGGCGCAATCGTTCTTAAGAAAGTGACAGAATCTTTAGTACCTATTGTAGACGCTATGTACAAAATGATTGATGTTGTTATCAAAGCGGCTGACAATAAAGAAAAGATTGCAGAAATGATGAACTCTCAAGGTGGTATGCAAATGATTGACCACCTTCTTGACCCAGTTATTTGGATGATTCTCGGTACAAACCTCGATGGCTCAGGCGGCTTGATGTGGGTTGCTCAGAATATGAGTAAGCGTTCTGCTGAAGTTCTTAAACTTGTTGCTGAGGCAATGGTTCCAATGATTGATGCAATGGATAAGATGATTGATGTTGTACTTAAAGCAGCAACACTTTCAGCAGAAGGACAATCAACAGAAGAACTTGTTGCAACTGCAATGAAAAACTTGGATTTGATTATGAGAGGTAATCCTGTAGGTACAGGATTCCTTCCAATGTTTGTTGCAGCTGCTTGGGCATTAGATGATACATCGAAGGATGCAATTGAAGCAATTAAAGCTATGCCTTCAATGGTACAAGCATTAAGTGATTTAGTTGGCGTAATTGCAAAAGCAGGTGAACTTGACCCAGCAAAAATTGATGCAGGCGTTTATGGTTTGAGTGCTGCAAGCAACTTCTTGAGAACATTTGTAAAAACAATTGCTGACATCATCCCAGGCGGAGTTGGAGGCTTCTTCTCAAGTATGTTCGGCGGCGACCCAATTGATAAATTGAAAGATGCTCACGAATACTTACAGCCGGGCGGTGTCTTCTATAACATCTTCCAAGACTTGGCAAATATTGCAAAGAACTTTGATGGACAAGGATTTGAAAATCTTGGTAAAGTATCAATCGTAGGTACATTTACAACTGATATGCTTAAAGGTTCTGATAACTTCAAAGACATAATGAAGAATATTCAAAAAGGTATTGATAATCTTTCAAAGCCTCAAGCGATGACAACTGTTGCAAGTGCTCTTGAAAGTATTTCAAACGCAGGTGACATCAGCCATAAATTCGACCCAATTTATGAACTTATTGAAAAGTCAGTAAGTATTCACTCAACTGCTCAGGACCTCGAAAGTATTGCTAATTCATATAACAAAATTGCCGCTGCAGAGAAGATTGGCGATATGAGTTCAAAATTCAAAGGTGTATTTGGTATTAAGAGTTCAGCACCTTCAACAACAGCTGCTCCTGCGGCGGCTGCAAATAATATGAACAGTGGGATGTCTGTTGAAGAAATACTTAATGATTGGTATAAGAATGGCGTTAAGATTAAACAAAACCTTGAAAACGTAAAAGAAGAACCTAAACCTGTTAATCTTTTAAACATCGACTAATAAGAGGAAAGAATGGCAAACGATACATTTGATAGAAGACAAACTAACGACAAAGCATTTTTGGAGAATAAAGAAAATCCTGTCCCTCTTAGACTTGTGGGTCCTTACGGAAAAGTTCCTAACTGGAAATGTATTGACTTTTGGATGGGAGGATTTAGCGGCAAAAATAAAGTAGGTGAGTCTCTTACTAAAAGACAGAATTGGCGTAATAATAAGTATGGTAATATTGATTTCTCAGGTCATCCTGTAAATGATAATATATTACTTATACCTGAAGGAATGACACTTGAAGTTTCAGGCGGACAGAGTCTTGCTGATGTAAATGAATCATTAGGTAAAAGTGATGACTTTTTAGCCATCTTGTCTGAAGCTACTGCAATTATTACAGGTTCAATGTCTATCCCTCAATGGAAGCCTAAAGTTCTTGACGAACTTGCGCCTCTTAAACTTGCACAAGGATTTAAATTTAATTTTCACTATGGCGCAGGTGGTCTATATGATGCTTTTGAAGAAGTTGTTAAACCTATATATGCTCTTGTAGGTTTCTTTGGTGTTAAAACATCAAACGGAGCAGCAAGTCCAATTATATCAACAAATGATCTTCCATATCCTACAAAAGGTTTGTTTATGTTTAATAAGTTGAAGGGCGCGGTATCGGGCGTTGCAGATTTAATGAAAAATGGGTTGGAAGGTAAGTCTGGGGCAGAAATGCTTGCAGATGCAAACGCAAAACTTCAATCTGCTTTAGCAAGGGGTGCATTAGGTATCGCTTCAAGTGCAGATTACCATAACTTATGGATTTCTTGGGGTCGTTTTACACTTGGTCCTTTCCAATATTCAGAGATTAAATATTCTTTTGATATGAGTATGTTTGACTCAAACGGTTGGCCGATGAATGGCACTTTTGAAATCAACGGTTTGGAATCAATGCGTGTATCTTCTTCAAGCGCAATGACTTCACCTGTTATCGTAGGAGCTTAAAAATGAAAAGTAGATATGATTATTATGAAAGTTCACAACAGACTGACATCGATGGCGAACAGTGGCCTGACCCACTTTCAGTATCTTTCAATGATGTTCAATTGACAAAAGCGCCTACACTTATGCAGATTACTGATGCCGACATCACAAAGTTTTGGCTTTTTATGAAAAATCACTACGGTTTGCAAGAGATGGATGACATCTTACTAAATTTAAACGCCATTCCGTTTTTAGGAATGGAACGCCCAGGTGATAAGATATATCTTGTTGATATAAACGATATGGATAAATTCAATATACAGAAGTTGGGTGAGTCGGAGGATTACTAATGGCTAAGAAAGCTCCAAACATTGAACTCCCAGAACTTAATGTCCGTTTAGGAGGATTGAATATATTAGGTTCAGACGCGTATCGTTCTTTTGATTTTATTGCGGACGAAGATGCGTTTTTACCAAGATGTGTAATACGTTTAAGTGATAAAGGTGGAGACGTTTTTCGTACATTTTTAAATTTAAGTATTGGTACAAAAGTTGAAGTCACAATCACAGAAGCATCTGATACGAAAGAAAGAAAAAGTGGTGTAAAAGACAACTTTAGTATGAACTTGACAAATTTAGCAATAGGCGCAGTTTATTCAAACAGTAAAGTTCTTGGGTTCGGTGATGGCGGACTTGAAATACTTTGTGAACACCCTTGGTCTATTGCTCAAGACTTTAGTCCTCACGCCTATGCAGGTAAATCAAATTCTGAAATCATTAAGTCTTTGGTTCAGAACACTTCAGCAAGAGGTTTTGGATTTGAAAAAATAAACAGTGAAATATTTCAATCAACAGATGAAGACGGTAATATCCCAAGATATAATTGTGGTGAAGGTGACCTCAGTTTCATTGTAAATAAATTGCTTCCTTACACAACAGTAAATAACAACCCTGTTGTGTTCTTTGTTGATGATAAAAATAATGTTCACCTTGAGTCATTTCAATCAATGTTCTCAAGAGAAGCAAAGTTGTTAGTTATCGGCGGTAATGAGGAAGATGTTGACGATGAATTAAGAGCAAAAGCAAAATCATTAGGTGGCCTTGCAGTAAGTTCAAATCTTCTTGCAAAGATTGGTGATAAAAATCCTGATAAGTTTACAAAGATACTTAAAAGAGAAATCTCAATGGATGATTGTTCAGCTTTGGTAACTTACACAGGTAAGCTTCTCCCTAAAGTTGCAATTGCAAAACATTCACAAGGCAGCAAATCTTCAAAAGGGTATATTCCTGTAAGTTTTGATAGAATGATAACATCTGATGCGACTGATAAAGTTTGCTATACAAATCATATGTACGAGGACCTTAAAGCTGCTGCGCTTAATGAACAAAAAGACTTTAACTCTTTATTCAAAATTGATATTGATGTTTCATTCTGCGGACATTTGGTTTCTGTAGGCGATAATGTTGAAATAAAAATCCCAGTATCAAAAAGTGAAGATGGTGATACAGTAAATCACTGGATGGATGGTAAGTGGCACATTAAAGCAATTAAGTACAAGTGGGACCCAACATCAGGTGTCCCAGGGATGACACTTACTTTAACTCGACCTTCATTCGTATTCAACTCAACAACGACAATTGCAAACCGTGATGAGTTTTACGGAGTAGGTATGACAGTATTATAAGAGGTTGATATGATTGAAGCACATAAGTTTGATGGTAGCTTAAAACTTTATAGAGCAAACATATACGCAAATGTAAAGAAAGGTGATGACCGTTTGCAGGTTAGAATAATGCCTTATATGGCAGGCATCACAGGTGAAGATGAAGCAAACTTACCTAAGTTCCCACCTCTTTATAAAGGCCACGTTATTCGTGGTTATGCAGAGTCTGAAATGAGTACAATGAATGATGATGGTAGCTCAGGCCGTGTCACATCAATATTTGTACTTGCTAATGATGACTTTACTGTAGGTTATTGTCTTGACCCTATAAACGAGTTCAATGGTGCTCTTAAAGGAGCTCTTAAAACATCTTGGAACTATCAAGAAACAAAATCTGTTTTGCAGAGATGCGGCTTTATTCCTAAAGACTTTAAGTATGAAAACATTACAGTTGATATGAATGAGAATGGTTCACTTGTTGAACTTGGTGCGTATAATCAACCTTTTAAAATTATTATGACATCTCAGGGTGATGTTATAGGTATTATGGCTCACCGCTGTTTCTTAATGGCTCGTTCAGGTCCAACTTCAGGAACAGACTCTTCATATATTGATATAAAGCCAACAAAAGTGGAAATCAAATCAAAAGTTGTTGATTTGTCAAAATCAGATGCAGTTATTTTGGGACACCGTGGTATGAATGTTGTTGCAACATTTGCTGAAAGTGCAGTCCCTTGTGAGGGTGTTAATCTTGCGCCGTGTAAAACAATCAAAGTCTAAAAAGACAACAAAGAAGAAAAGAACAAGTGCTCAACAGATGAGAGATAACATAAGGTTATCTGATGATTGGTGGTTTATGCGTCAGAGACTTATGGAAGAGCAAAAGATTGACCCTGTGACACAAAGCAAATTGACGGTCCGCGCTAATTGCCACCATCTTGACCAAAGAGATGAAAATTATAACAAACTTATTGATAAAAGATTTATTATGTTAAATCCTCGAACACATAAGTTTATTCATTTCATCTATCCTGCATATAAAAAATACGGAGAGCAAGTTTTAATTGCTCTCCGTGATATTCTTGATAAAATGATTGAATATTCAAATGATTAGTTGCTGATAATGCTAATAATTTCAGGGGACGACATATTTCCGTTTATAAGTTTTCTAACGGAAATTCCGTTTTCTTCAGAACCTATACGTACCTCGTCCACATTACAATCAACATAGCCTTGCAAAATGTTTGGGTTTCCATTAGGAATGTGTAAATCGTATGTTTTACCAAGTTCAAGAACAACCTCTTCTGTGTTGAAGCCGCCTGCAATAGTTTGTTCATTTAATTGAACACTGTAACTCGAAAAGTTAATAACAGTTATTGTCTTTGTCTGTGGTCCAACATCGCCCCCCATATTATTGACATTTGAACATCCTATCAGCATTAAGCTGACAAATAAAACTATAAACAGTTTTTTCATTTTAGTACCTCCATTAGTTTGGGTATTTTTTCCAGAAAGAAGCAGGTGTGTTTGCGGCCCAAGCAAACTTTTTCTGCTGTGCAGCGTTGTAAATAATTCCGATGTCAACTCCCAAGTCTTTGCAGAAGCTGTAAGCAACTTTTGGTGAACTGTAATTCAACTTTGCAGTACCAAGGGCAATGTTTTTTGTTGCCTTCTTAAGTTCCTTATTTGCTTCGAGTTTTTCAACTCTCAATTCTGCTTTTTCAACCTGAGCCTTGATTTTGTTTTCTCTTTCAGCGATTACTTCAAGGAGTCCTGCAAGTTCTTCACCTGAGTACTTCTTTTTGCAAGCTGCCTTCTGCTTTCTGAGTTTTGCAAGCTGAACTTTTGCTTTTGCAGCTCTTGCCTTTTCTGTTTCTTTTGCCTTCTTGATTGTATCGTCAGTCTTGTCCATCTGAGTTGCGAAGTTCTTTGCAACATTTTTCTGATGGTTAAGTTTTGTTGATACTACCAAGCAAGCATTATCGTAAATTGAACGGATTTTCCATTCAGGCATTCCCTTCTTAACTTCAGCATTCTGAAGTTCCTCAGCAAGAAGCTTTGTTCCATAAGTTGTTCGGAAAAGTTTTCCTGTGACATAAGGCAGGCAATCAGAAAGGAACTTGTTTACTGTTCCTGCAGAAGCTTTATCGAAAACTCTGTCATTTGGCTTTTTATTTACAACAAAAGTCTTCAGAGCTTTTTCAACATTTGCTGGGATTTCAACTGTGTTGTGGTATCTTACAGTATCTTTTCCGAGGAAGTCAAGTTCCAAGGTTCCGTTTCCAACTTTGATATTCTTTACGAGGAGCTGGGAAGCGCCTACTGTTCCGTTTTCAAACTTATCAAGCTTTTCAGTACCGATACGAATACCTGTGCGAAGTATCAGCCAAGAAACAACTGCTTCCTGCTTGTTTGCGTTTACTCCGTCTTCGATATATTTTTCCATTATCGGCCAATCTTTTGCAAGCTGCTGAGCTTTTTCATACTTGTGTTTGTCAGCATCCTGTTTTACCGTTGAAGTTGCCCCGAAGCCGTACTTCTTTTTAAGAGTTGCATAACCTTCACCGATGTGAACATCGAAATAAGTTGCAACATAAGCTTCGCGATTTTCAACAACTGCCTTCCACTTGTGTCCTGCAGGAGGCTGTGGGATTTTTGATTTATCGCCGATGTAATTGATTGTGACATCTTCAGGCTGAATTGCCCACTTCCACATTCCGTTCATTGGGCATTTGCCGCGGCCAACATAAACTCCTTCAGGTTCAAGAACGTAGCCACCGATCTGCTGTTCAACACCATCAAGGAAGATTACACCGTATTCTTTTTTGATTTTTTCGTTTTCGAGTTTCTTTGCTTCACGGGCTTCTTTTGTATTTGCAAGTTTCTTTGCTTCTTTAATCAATTCATTTTCTGCCCGCATTGCTTCGATTGTTTTTTCATATCCTTCAGGGAAAGTCTGAGGCATTCCTGCAGGAACATTCTTAAGGAAAGTTTTTGCAAAGTTTTTCTGGAAATCTGTACGATTTCGATAATCGTCACCAAGAACTGCCCAATGCCAAAGCATATCTTCAGAAAGATAATCAAGCTTTATTCCATTGACAAAAAACTTACCTTTATATTCATAAGGTTTTGGGAAAAGCGGTCCCTTGTGTTCGATTGTCTTAAATTTTGCAGCTTTTGCTTTCTTAGCCATATTTTTGACTCCTTACAACAATAATATAAAGAATTATTGAGAAAAGTTTAATTTTTTAAATAAATTAACTGAAGTTCAGTTTGACAAAATGACAAAAACTGTCAAAATAAAATTTGAACTATAATGGAGGGAATAATGGATGAGAGAATTAGGTAAATTTACAATAAAGTTAATATATTTTTGGGAAACTAATTATTTTGATAATACACTTAAACGGTAAATTTACCTGTGGAGAAAAATAATGAAATCAAAAAAGAAAACATTTCCATTTAAGATTAAATGGAAAACACGCAAAGATGAAGGCGCACTTGAACGTCCTACAATAAAAACAACTGAAGTTCTTATCAGCGGAAAAATCATATTTTGTATCGTACTCTCAATAATCTCGGCTTTTATTGATATTGTATTCTTCAGCGGATTGTCAAAGTCGGGTTATCCATTTTTCGGAGTATATGTTCCTGCCGCAATAATTCTTTCTATTATGTCAATCGGCTTTTCAGGAAGTAAGTTCTTTGTTGCGATGCAGCTTGCCGCAATAAAAGAAATTGGTGGACGTTTAAAAGATATACTTGGTGAAAAATATAAGCATCGTCTTTTATGGTTAAAATTAAAATGGCATCTTATTCATAAATTTTTGATAGCTATCTCAATCATAACTTCTATCTCTTTGTCAGTTATCACAATCGGAAATGGTGTTCGTCAGATGGAGCAAAACATTAAAAATCAAACAATCGATGCACAGGACTTGATTGATTTGAAAACTTCAATGAGAACGAATACGACTGACAAACGAGAAGCAGCAAAAGCAAATATTGAAGGTGCAAAGTCAGCCCAATCTTCCGCAAAAGAAGAAGTAAATAAATATTGGACTTTACTTGATGATTACCAAACAAAGATCAGAGCAGTAAGAACAAACGAAAGTTTGGCTGATGAAGACAAGGATGCTCAGATTGCAAAGATTAAAAAAGAAGCAGTAGCATCTTTACCTGTAGTCACAAGCAAGAATGTTGAGTATATTTCAAAGTCTGAATTTGAAAGAGAGTTTGCAAAGATTACAAAAGCAAACGAAACTATTGATACATCTTCTTTATATGAAGAAGCAATTGCATACGATGAAGCTGAACTTAATTCTTATATCATAGCTTTGCAGGATAAAGAGTATCGTACCCCTGATGGTCAGCTTATTCAATTCATCAATGAAGATGGCACTCCTGTAAACAGAGAACTTGCTATTGCTCGTTTGCAGAATTCGATTATGGCTTGGCAGTCAGATACAGGTGATGCAGGTCCTTCTTCAAAAGTATTCACATTAGTTGCAACATATCTTAAGACAGATGAAAAAGCCGGCGGTATGGGAACATCAGAAGTTATTATGATGGTTCTTATTATGGTCTTTGGTATTGTTCAGGAATTTATTATTGCTGCATTTACACCAAGAGCAACAATCAGTCGTAAGATGCTTTCTCAATTCAGTGAATATCTTTACGGTGTTGACATCAATAAATTTATGCTCAAGACTTATAAAGATTATTATGACTTAGGTTTGTTGAAAACTGATGAATATGAAAGAAAGTGTAAGAAAGCAGTAGGACTTCTTGATAACAACGTTGAAGCAATTATTGCAAAATATAAAGGTGATGAAAAGAAGAGTCCTGAGATTGAAAAGCTCGAAAACGATCTTGCTTGGGCAGAGTCTGAAGTTGATAAATATAAGCAGCAAGCTGAAGGTTATTTGAATACATCAGCAGACTTCCGCCATCAGCTTGGTGAAGAACAAGCAAAGAATGAACAACTTACAAATGATTTGTTAGCAAAAGATGACCTTGTTCAGGACTTGAAGTTCCAACTTGCTCAAAAAGAAAGTGAAATTGCAAACCTTAAAGTTGTTGAAGCTCCTGCAGTTGTTGAGGCAAAGATTGAGCCTGTAAAAACTGAAAGAAAGATTAAAAGGGAAATTGTAAAGGAGCCAAAAGAACAAGAGTTTTCATCAGCAGTTGATGAAAAAGCAAAAGAAGTAGAGGCATTATTGTAATGAAAGAATCAGAGGTATTAGAAAAGTTTGAGCTCTTCAAGAATGGGCTTATTAAAAAGAATACAAGAATTGAAGAGCTTGAACAAGAAGTAAGTAACTTAAAACAGGAATGCAGCGATAAGTCTTTATCAATCAATCAACTTGTTCAGCAAAATGAAGAAAAGTCGAACGCAATTGAGCAGTTGCGTTCAGACTATAACAGCCGCGCCACTGAACTTGAAAACAAATATAACGACTTAAAAGAAAAGACTTATAAAACAATTAAGCATTTGGTTGAAGAAGTTATTGAAGTTCAGGAAAAAGAGATTGCTTCTCTTAAAGATGAAAAATTGCAAAATGATATAACAATCGAAGGCTTGAAAAAAGAAATTGCTCGACTTGAAAACAGAAAAGAAAAACACGACACAACAGAAGATGTTGATGTTATGATGACAAGAATCCATACGACTGATGTTGATAAGTCTGCAGTTGATGAAACAATGGAATCTATCAAAAGAGGCGAAAAGCTTTTCAAGCAGTATTCATTCGGTGTTGCAAATAAAGAAACAGTGAAAATGTTTGAAACATTTATTCACGGAATGTATGAACATTCTCCTTTGGTTGGCAGATATTATATTCTTAATAACCCATTCAATTGTATGGGTGGACTTGACAAAGACGCTTGTGCATCTTTACTTCAACATTTAATTCAAGAAAGAATTGTTGAAACAAGAGGTGAAGAATATATTTCACAATACCTTGAAGAAGACGTTATTAAAGAAATCACTAAAGAGTGTTAATATTTTTATATGGAAAAGCTTGCAATTGATAGAGACACAAAAGAACTTCTTGAAGACGTATCTTCTTTATTTGGTGTCAAATCTGATATTATAAAAGACGTTTGGGAATATACAATGATTGTTTGGTTGCTCAAGCTTTCAGACTCAAACGCAAATTTGAAAAGAATTAAAATTCCTTATGTTGGTTCAGTAGGACTTCGTTTCCTTGGGGAAAAGATGGGAGACGAAAAGATTGATGCAGATTACGATGCATTCCTTGCTTTGAACGATAATTTTAAGGATATTCTTAAAACAATCAAAAATAATGGCTCGGAAGAGCTTACTCAGCTTATTCAACAGAAAATCAAAAAATTAGCCTCTCAAGTATAACCCATCGTCTTCCTTAACTAATTATTTAAGGAAGACACAATGGCACAAGACGAAGTAGGATACGAAAAAAGATATACATTCCAAAAGAAACCTTGGAAGGTTTGGATGTCATCTGCTCCAAACCCAACTGCTGTATTAGTATCAGCAAGACAACTTCTTGACGGAACTGCACTCGGTCACAACATTCTTATTTACAACGGAAACCTCTACGCAAACGGCGTTTTCTCAGGAACTTCATTCCTTGATTTTTACAGATATTGTCTCGATGTTGAGCCTGCACTTTTTGATAGAAGAAGTAAGTTTGGTACTTATGAATATGAATTCGGACAATCACTTTACGATATACTTCACAGAACCGACATTACAGTAAACTTACACAATAAAGATGCTGCATTATATCCTGAAGATATTAAAGCATTTTTCGGTGTAAACAGAGATTGGTCTGTATGGTTCCATAAGAACTCAAATATGCTTCAGGATAACTTCGGTGTTTCATACAATGCCGGTGACTGTTTTACAACTGAAGCAACAAATCAAGACATTGCTTACGCAAACCTTGAATCTGACATCATTTGTTATCAGAAAGACGACATCTTCTCAAACACAATGGCTTTTGAAGATGGTAAAGTTGCTTATACAAAAATCAAACTTAATCAGACAAAAGTAATGGTTATGAAGTTGATTGTAGGAGCAGTCTTACTCAACTCAAATGAGCCTTCACTTATTCAGGAAATCAATGACCAGAATGTAACCCAAGTATTTACAAAATTTTCAAACGATGATAAAGTAAATCATTTGTTTGATTATATTTACTTCTGGGTTAAAGCACCATTCTGTGCAGACTATATTGACCCTGATGATTTCAATCAGAACTTAAATCAGGATGCTGATGTTATCCACAGAAACTTGATGGTTGCATCACAGTATGTTGATAAAATCAGAAACAACTTTAACCGCTATAATGAAGCATTTGATTATCAGCTTGAAGATGGCGGCGGAGATGATACATCAACATTAGCTGAGTTCCTTGAACAGTTCTCTCGTCCATATATCCCAACAAACTCACCTCTTAAAGACTTTGTTTCAAACAAGTTGTTAGGAGCTGAGGCAATTACTGATTACGACTTCGACTCTCACGCAAATGTTGTATCAACTGCAGAAGAGTTGATAGCAAGATCATACATAATGGACGAAAAGTATGAGATTGAAAATCTTCCAAACGCAAATGTTTTGGGTTCAGTATATTCTCTTCCTGTTCGTAATATAGACAACGAGTTGCAGAGAATCACACCTTTCAACTTCTATGACCCAGATAGTAGAGAGGATGCTGAGTACTATAGAGCACTCGGAAGACTTCCTACACTTATTGGTAAAGAAGGAAACATTACAACTGATGGTCGTATTATGTCGCCAACAATTGACGAACTTTGGTACATCATCAAGAAAATGATTTCAGGTGAGCCTGTACACAATTCAACTCCAACAAATATTGCTTTACCTAATAACGAAGTTGCAGAAGATACAACTTTGAAAGAAGCTGTTATGGCTCAGTACAATCAGTCTTTTGAAGGCGTAAGCAAAGCTATTGACCCAATTGATTTTGAATATGAGTATGATGAAAATAGCAGAATTAACAGAGTAAGTGTTAAAGAGTTTGTTGTTCAACCTGAAAACATTACTCATAAAATATACAATTTACTTGCCGCAGTATCAACAAGACTCAACAAGTTCTATAATGAAAACATTGAATTGAACGATGAGTTTACAACTGATGAAGAAAGCGGCATTACAACATACACAGGTAATTCAAGAGCACTTAATCGTGTAGGTGATTATGTTCTTGGTACAACAAAAATGGAAACTGCATCAAATGCGGATAACGAATATGGACCACGTGCAAGCGCTCCATTATCTCTCCGCGAACTTGAAGCAGCAATCCTCGGTAATAAATACAACATTGAAAACAACTTTGTATTTACATCAAAAACTTATGCAGTCACAGGTAAGTTCGGTAAGAGATTAGTTGACGAAGAAAGCAATATCTTGTCAGGCGGTTCATTGTATCAGATGCACCGTGATTACAATGCTGATGTTGAAAATCCAAATACTTACTTCGAACTTGGCGGAAAGGGTGACGGCACAAGCGGTTATGATATTACTGCAGGTGACTTGGATGGCGGACAAGAAGTAAATATGGAAGGCCCAGGCATTATTCCTGTTTATATCTTGGACAAAAATCTCAAGAGAACAACTGAAATAAACGAAACACAACTTCCTATAATGGCTTCAAACTACGGTACATCAAAATTGTTGCACGAAGATCAGGGAAAATATACAGGTGCTGATATTTATATGGCTGCTGACGGTACTTGGCGTTATAAAGCAGAACATATGAGATTGCCGATATTAAGAAGCCGCTACTAATTTTTATAATAGAGGAAAATGATGAAAAAAGGTCTTACATTTATAAGTGAAAGAACAGGTCAGCTTAGATATTCTGACATTGCGACAGAAGAACAGTGGGTTCAGCAAACAAGTACTTACATTCCAATTCAAGCTATCAAAAGAGGACAGCCTGTTTCTGTTGCAACAAAAGAAGACTTGGAAATTGTTGCAAATGGTGATGAGGCGATGTATGAAGCTCTCCTTAATTCATCAGACTCTTATATAGTTTTGACAAATCCTTCAAGACATACAAATACAATCGGTCTTGCTTTGGAATACACTGACGGCTACCACGAAATAGTTGACGGAGAACTTAAAACTGCTCCAAAGATTCACATTATCAACAATGGTAAATACATTGAAGATGCCAACTATTACGCACAGGCTTTTACAGAAGAAGATACTTATACAGTTGTAGGCGATGCTGACTCTGAGTTTGAAGAGTATTGGCCGCCATTCTTTGACGATTATGAAAATTCAATTGGTAAGAAAATCTATGTAAAAGGTTCAGCTGATGGTGAACTTACACTTGTAAAAGAAGAAGCATACCTTGCACATAACAATGTTATTGTTCTCGGTTTCGTAACAGATGCTAAACTTAAAGACAGAGAAAACGAAAGAGAAGTTGGCGCAATTGAAGTTCAGGTACAAGGCGATGACCGTGGACTTATTGATGCAACAATCTTTGAAGCTGTTGTAGGTGAAGACTTTGTTGTTGGCGATACAAAAGTTCAAGCAAACGGCGAAACAAATTGCAAGACAAAAGTATTTGCTTTAGGTGCAGAAGATGACGAAATCTTCAAGTTCTCTTTCAACATCAACCAACTTGTAAATACTTCAATGCCTAAAGGTTTTATCGCACTTCAGAGAATTGACGGTAAAACATACATCATTTATACAAACGGTGAAATCTCAGAAGAGCTTCTCAATTCAGGTGAAGCTTATGACTATAATGACCGCGCCTTCTATCAGGTTGCAAAATATTATGCAGCAAACTATGATGAGTCAATTGAAAAAGTAAACCTTGCTGTAAGCGAAGCATCAGATACAAACTTGATTACAAAGTTGCAGGCTGAACTTAAGAATGCAATGGCTTTTGTTTCACAGGGTGAAAATGTTTCCTTGAAAGACGGCCACATATCAAATATTACAGACCTCAACTTTGATGAGTCTGAACTTGGTACAAAACACCGTCTTATTTGTATGGCAAATGACATCGGTGGATATTTTGATGTTTATGTTTCATCAAACTTGACAGGTATCTTGTCAGACCTCAACATTGAATCTCACGGTGCATTCTATAATAGAGGATACGCTGTACTTGCTGATATTCGCAACCCTAAGAGACAGAATATTATCGGTATTTACAATTCAGGCCACGTAGGTCTTGTAAAGAAAGGTGAAAACGCAATCTTCTTAAAGCAGGGTCTTTTTAGAGATGACTCAAATCCTTTTGAAGAAGGCGAAAGATATTATCTCGGTTCACACGGTAATATTTTCAAAGTTCCTCAAGAATATTACAATTCAATCATTTCAATCGGTTATGCACAATATAAAGATGCTTTGATTGTCGATTGTTGTGATGCAAGACAATATAATAACGGTGACCTTCCTGTAGGTTATATGAAGCCTTCAATCAAAGGCGAAGCTGAATTCGGATTCTTATTGATGAATGGTCAGCCTGTTGAATATGAAGGACACGAACTTCTTTATAAGAGACTCAAGAATTGGTATGACGAAGCTGACTTACAGCGTGGTGCATACAACTTCGGTGCAGGTGAAGATGAAGTTTGGAAAGATGGATTTATTATTCCAAAAGTTCAGTATCAAAAACATACAGGTGAAGAAGAGTCTTATACTCCTGCACAAATTAAATGGCTTGCAGAAGGCGTTTATAAAGAAATGCCAAGAACACCTTTTGTTCGTCGTTTCGTTGATATTGAATATCCTAAAGACGACAACGGAATTGTGTTAACACATCAGGCAAGAATACCTGACATCGATATTACTCCTCTTATGATTTACGGTCCTGAAGAAGACCGTTTGCAAATCCCAGATTTGGAAAATCTCGACATCAAGTTCTTTGCTGACTTATCGGATAATGATGTTCCTGAATGGACACAAATTGACCCAGGCTTCCATTCAGTTGATGCATTTACATATTTTGGTTATAAGTGGACAGTTACACAGACTGTTCAGCCTTCTGACTCAAATCCTTATGGAACTTGGGTATTGAGAGCAGCTTACAACGGAACACAGGGTCCTGAAGAAGTTGACAACGATGATACAGCTTTGGGTATTTGTTATCAGGCTGACCCATTCTCTCCACCTCGTTCACTTGCTGGACGTCGTGCAAGAATCTTTGTTGTAAAACACGACTATTATTCAAGACAGTTTGATGTTGAAGCTCTTTTCAAAGATTATGTAAAAGAGTCTTTGGTTGATGCAACTGACCAACCTTGGGTAAGCCACGCAATTTCAGGTAATGCTGTTCGTCAGGACCTTTACAGAAGAGTTTACACAAAAGACTTATTGCTCGGTTCAACAGAAAAAAGAGCTGACATAAATGGTTATATTCAGTCAATCAAATTGAACGGTGAAGTTCTTGAGAATGAAGATGACTTAGCATCATACACTCTCAACACAAACCTTCGTTTGAAAAATCCTGCTGCTGCAAATGATGCATTCCTTGATTACTATAACGGAATATTAAAATATTATTATCAGAACGAAACTGAAGATACTGCAATCTCACATAAAGCAAGTTTGCAATCAAGCATCTTAAATGAGCCTTACGCATTGCTTCCTTCATATATGTTCAAAGCTCATAAAGAGTTGTTGGTTAAAAATGCTGCAGAGAATGACTTTACAAATAACCCACACGGAATTGTAAATGACGGTTATGAAGGAAACCTCAATGCAAAAACATTGCAGTCTGCAAACTTGGGTTATCCTCAGCATATTCTTGCAAATAACGTTGTAGAGGATTTGAACAACACTTATGTTGAGAAAGAGAATGCTGCAATTGCAATCACAATTCCTTATACACAAAAGACAACTTCAGGCGATTATAGAACTCGTCTTGGTAACTTGACAGAATACAGAGACGCAGATGGCGTTCTTGTTAAACATACAATCAAAACTTACGGCAATACTTCTGAACTCGTAGAAGATATTGATATTAAGCGTAATTATGATTATGTTCAGAAAATCTCAGGTAATGTTGGTAATGACCCAAGCAACAATAAACAAATGCTCATTAAGTATTTGTTCTCAAGCAACGATTACGACATCTCATTCGAAGATGAGAATGAAAATCCATTAACATTACGTGGTGACTTTGTTCAGGTTTCTTCAATTAAAAAGAAGTATGTTCTTTCAAGATTCGAAAGCAAGAACTCTCCTGCTATCGGAAGCGAATATTCAGATAAGTATGTTGGTGATGAAGAGCCAACTTTGAATGAAGCTTTGCAGGCAATCTATGAAATGCCTCTTGCAACATTCAAATATAACAGAGAATACTTGGCTGACGACTCTGAATGGTACAAGAGATATTTTGGTATTATCGTTGAAAGAATTGCAGCAACAAAAGAAAACTTTGCAAGCGATGCAGAGTTGACAAACAAGACTGCATTAGACGAAGTTGAATATACATACACTGATGAAGAAAAAGCTTCTATTGCAGAATACCTCAAACTCGTAACTGACAACCCAGAACAGGGTATGCGTGAGTCAACTGTTATTGGTATTCTTTTGAAAGCTGCAAAAGAAACACAAGAAAGATTACTTAACCTTGAAGTATCAACATACGGTAAGGATTCTCCTACACTCCCAGGTGAGGATGAAAAGAATCCAAACTTTACAGCAAACGACCAAAAGTCAACAATCGCAGGTCTTAACCGTTTGGTTAAAGCATTGTGTCGTGAAGTATTCCAGAACGCTGACCCAACAAATATCAATGAACTTGGTGGTTGGTCTGAAGATGGTGAAAATTATTCACGCCTTGACTTGATTGATAAAGAAGTAAACGGTGAAGCTGCAAAGGACGATAATCAAACAAGAATCTTCCTTACAGAAGGAATGGGTACAACATACCCTGATAACGCAGACATTTCAGAAGTAGCTACTCCTAATGAAGCACTTGTTCCTGATGCTGAAAACGATAACGACTTTGGTAGCGAAGTTGCAGTTAAGTACCCAACAAATACAACATATACTCCAAACCCAGTAGAGATTGATGACTTTGATGGTATCAACGATGCAATCAATAGAATCGTAGCAAAACTCAATCAACTCACAATCAACATCAACGGTGAGGACGACATCAAAAAGAATCCAAAGAAACTCGATTACATTCGTGGAACTTTGGCAACACTCCTTCGTGATGTTTATTCTGACGGTTCAATTGAAGATGTTGAAAATGGTATATATGTTAAGAAAGGCCTTTCAAGAATTGATAAGATTCTTCAGGACCTTTACAACTTCGATTTGACTTACGGCGCAACAAGAGCAAAAGTAAATACATACAACGGTAGAGATTTGTATGGTGTAGAAAATAATGAGTCAGTAAGTACAGAAATGATTGACTCATTCAGTGCTCGTTCACCTGAAAATATTGAAGATATTTTTGGCAAGGCATCAATTCTTGATGTTATTATTGAACTTCTCTCAGGTAGTGAAAACAACTTGGTTAAGACAAAGTTGACACCTTGGAAAGACCTTGCAAACAATGAAAATAATTGGAAAGTAAATGCAGACAACACAGTATCAACAACATACGATAATACTGCAGAACTTACAAATAACAAAAACTCTCGCAATCATTACACTGTTCTTAAGAGACTTGACGACATTGAAAAAGCATTGACTTTGATGTTCTCAAGAATTGCAAACAAGACAGACTTTACAACTGATACAGCTCGTGTTGGTGAAGGCGCTTACTCAGGCGTGACATCAATTGATGACTATATGAGATTCTTAAGAGGCAACTCAGGACTCTGTTTCCACGGCACAGGCTTGTATGCAGACAAAGTTGAAGATGATGAAAGAACTGATGCAGCAAAAGCAATTACTGCAGAAGATTGGGTAAAACCTGTTCACGACACAGTAAATGACCTTGATGCATACGATGCAATTTATGATGCAATCAAACGTATCAAGAACAGTGAAATGAACTTGGGTTATAACAACGCTAAACTTGGTACTGATTATGATTCATATAAGAATGGTAATGTAAGAATTACAAAAGATGCTTATGAAGCTCTTGCACCTAACGGTGAAGTTCCTACACCTGATTATACAGTAACATCTGATATGAGAGCTGTTCTTAAATTGCTCTATGGTTCTGACTTAGCAAATGCTGACGATTCAGATAACAAGACAGGTTCAGTACACTTTAACGTTGCAGATGAAAGAGAAGACAACTTCAAGAATTCTCCTAACGGTATTTCAGTAATTGATGCATTGTATAAGATGCTTTATAATGTTCCTAAGGCTTACAGATTGAATGTAGGTGAAGGAACAGCAGCCCCTCTTACAGGTACAGTTGATGCAATTTACAACGGTGTAAACGGATATGACCCAGCAACACCTAAGGCTCATATTGCTGTTGCTGAAGGTGACTCTCCTGTTGCTGACGGCCATCGTAATGACTTTATCTTACAGGCAGGTACAACAAGAAAGAGACTTAACCGTATCGACATTCTTGAAGATTGGGTTAAGGCAATTTATAATTACATCGGCTTCGGTAAAAATGACGACTCAAATTACTTCACAGGTAATTTACATCTTACTTTTGAAGATAGAGATGATGAAGAAAAAGATGTATATGTAAATGGTAAGAAGTATTGCACAACTGCATATAGCAAAGATTACATTCAAAACTCAGGTACTTATACACTTGTTGAGATTGCTTTGCAATCTTACTATAATACACTTAAACTTGAAAAGGTATTAGGTGACGACCCTAACGGTTATCCTGTTGAATGGAATTATGTAATACCTGCACAGTCTGAAGTATATCACATTACTTCAAAAGTTGAAACAAATCCTGATGCAGTTAAGGCTGAAGGTGTACACGCCGCTCTCAATAAACTTTACTCATACATCAACAAGCTTGATGTTGCAGCAATTGATATTGATGAAAGATTGCGTACTCTTAAAGCTGACGAAGAACACTATAAGGAAACTACTGATGAGGGCCTTGAGTTAATTCATAATAAGATTGGTACAAAGTCTGCAGACTCAAGTATTGTATCTGATAAACTTTGGGAAGCAATTGAAGAGACAAATGTTGCAAACCGTTTAATTGATGATGTGGATGCAAATCTTCAAGTAGCTGATGATGAAACAATTGTAAAGAATGATGCAACAGAACAATCTGACAGCGATGTTGTGACACCTGCTGCAATGAAAGCTTATGTTGCAGATATGATGGCTCAGTTGAGAAATGAATACGAAGCAAAGTGTCAGCAAGTTAAAGAACAAGCTATTATCCTTGCTTACCTCAAATGTAGCAACATTACAGTTATTTCAGAAAAGGCAATTCAGATTGACCGTAACGGAGAAAGTGAGGACTTTATTTGGAAGATGGGTCATACTCCTAATGTTGGTTCCCTTGAAGTTGTAGGTCCTGTAGTAAAGAGATTTGGTAAAGATATGCGTAAGATTCACATTATTGATACTAAAGATAAGATTACTTATGAAGCTTGGTTTGATTACGTTGCAAAAGATGACAGCAGTGGTTCTTCTTACAAACAAGACTTCCTCTTGGGTACAATTGAAAAAGGCAACAACTTGACTCCATACGTTGAAGAAAATGGTCTCAAAGGAAATAACTTAGGTATCTTCGTAGAAGATACAATTGAAAAGTCAAACGAATTGTTGGGCGTTGTCACAGAAGATGTTGATAAAGCTAACGACATAGCTCCATACATTACAGAGAATGAGCTTAAGGGAAATAGTTTGACTCCAATTGAAGAAGATGAACAAACAAGCACAGACGACCCAGATAATGGTAGCGGCGAAAACAACGAAGTAGATGGATAATAACTAAATATTAGGAGATAGAAAATGGCATCAACAAAGAAATATGAAGCAACAACAATAAATGTGAATGACGCTTCTTATGAAGTAAGATTGGAAGACAGTGTAATCTCTATAAGCAATATTGACGGGGTAATACAAAACACTTTGTATGCAAAGAAAGGTGCAACTTCTGTTAAGATTGCAGGTTCAATTAAACAGCTTGATGTACCAAGCGGCATAACAAGTGTTGAAGAAGCAGCTACTGCAATTAAATCAATCTTGTATGTTTTGAATGTACCTGAAGGCGAAACACCTGAAAATGAAGTAATTCAGAATGCAGTGTCAATTGATGGTTCATCAGCAGGCAATCTTACATTTGCAGATATTGAAAAAATATTCTAATAGGACTTTAAATGTTATCAGACTTGGTATATACCGCTTGTGACCCAAGCGGTTCTTCTACAATAAAAGTGACTCTTAAGCATCTTACACTTCAAGGTGCAGTTTATGATGATAATAGTGAAGGCAGTGAGCAGTCATACGCTGATTATTTTAATAATGACCAATCAACGCCTAAATACGCTTTCATTATTGATATTCCTGAAGATAAAAAAGATTACAGTATTTGGTTTAATAAAAGCGCTATGCCTTTCCCAAAAGGTGGTGACACTGTACAAGGAAATGCAATCATCCTTCCTATTATTAGAACTAATAAAAGAGCTCAACTTTATGGAGCTTTCAAACTTAATTTTGTAGTTGAAAATGCAGCGACTGGGTATGATGACCAGTTATTTGAATTTTTGAAAGATAACTTGTATGTTCTTGATGGCATTGTTTACGAAGGCAGCAACAATTATGAAGATTATATTGTTGATAAAGAAGTTCTTTCAGAGTCGACTGAAGCTTTAAAAATAGATCAAGGTAGTAAAACTTATACTGCTGATGAAGTTGCTAATGAGCAACTTCATATTACTAACGCAAAGTGGCCAATCACATCAAACATCAATCCTATTGCAGGATCTGAAACTCGATTAGATTCAACAGATCATCCTTATTATAAAGATGACTATTACAAAAATTGTTTAATAAAATCAGGTGTACAGTATAAAACGTTTTTACACATCGAAGGATTTGAAAGAAAATCATTCACATATGCAATTTATGGCTCAGGTATCAACGTTATTGGCTCCCTTACAGTAAATACAATCGGTACTGACGACTATGCTAACGCTTATAGTACACAAGATTTGAGTTATATGTATGATGATTATAAACAACTTGCACGTAAAGTGGGTGAAAAAGCAAAGTTCTATGTTCATTATCTTGGTGAACAGTTCTTCACTAGAGTTCAAGACACCGTCAAGATTAAAAATCTCAACGGCGTAAGTGTTGGTTCAATAGATGCTAAATTATATCCTATGATATTCTGTTGGGAAAATCACGCTACTTCGTAAACTCAACACCATCAGGAGTCATAAATCCAGCTTTTACAGTTGCAGGACAACCTGAGAATCCATTTTCATTTGGTTGAGAGCCACAATAAGGGCACCAAGAACAAGAGTGAGTCATATTGCCGCGGGCTCTTGACCAATTCATTGTATGAATTGCTTCGATGTTTCCGATATAGTGATTGTTGATTAAGTCTTTCATTTCTTCAACAGTGTACTTAATCTCTTTTACACCGCGAAGCATATTCTGCTCAACTGTTTTATTTTCCAAGTCCTTCTGCATAGGACCAAAAATAAACAACTTTACACGAGCAGCAGTCTGTTCAATTGTCCAACCCTTTTCAAGACCTTTCATATAAGCATACAAAACCTGCTGAGGCTTGTAAGAGTTTGCGTTAATTGAAGCACCTGTCTTATAATCGTAAATAATTATTTCATCATCTTTTTCAAGGCACAAGTCAAGATAACCGATAAAAGGTTCATTATTGATTGTATTTTTTACTTTGCCTTCCTGAGAAACTTTCCATCCTTCTGCTTCTTTTGGAGCAATCAATTTATTCCAAAAGGCGAAAAACTTTGCAACAGCAGGATGATAATCGTAATAAAATTCTTTTTCTGGGTCAGTTACATTTACTTTATACTTTGCAATATTTGCATTAAGAATTTTCCAAAAGTCTTCTTCAGTCATACCTGTGTGATACTTTTCGGCTGTTTCGTGAAAAGCAGATCCTTTATCTGCAAGCTGTGTATTTACGGGAGCTGAAGATTTCCAATGTTCAACGTAATTGAGTTTATATTTAAGTGGACATTCAACAAAACATCCAACTCTTGATGCTGACCAATTTGCCAATTTTTTCTCCTAAAATTCTGCGTACTCGACAATTCCCACACTGTGAGAATATCCTGAAAAACCCCAGCCAAAAGATCCACGATACTTGAAATCGTCGTAACAAACTTCGCCGTTCTTAAGCTTCAGCCAATAACGGCCTCTTTTGATAGTGAAAAAAGTTTCTTTTGTCCAAGGTTTCCAGTTCTTGTCTTCCATACAAATATAATATAAAGTGTTTTTTACTCGGGTTTAATTATTTCTTTGAAAACTTCAAAGTTATTTGAATAAGGTCCGTCATAAATTGCAAAAACAATTGTCTTAAAAAGAGTAGCTTTGTTATATGCAGCGTCTTTCCAAGCTTTTGCAACAGTTGCTGGGTCGTTCTTAAATGCACCGCATCCAAAAGCGCCTACAACGATATGGTCTACCTTCTTCTTATAGGCAACATCGAAAATACGACAAGCTCTTTTGTAATGTATTTTATACAACTCATCGTTGTCGACTTTGCGGTCTATTGCTTTATCAACATTGAACATATCAACATTCTTTTCACGAAGATTAGGCGCGGCACAAGTAATAACATCAATCTTTGGATATGGACTTTTCAATAATGAATAATCATCAGCCTTGAAAACTGCAACTTTTGGAGTCCAAATAATATCATCATTATGAAGTGGGTCGAGATTATCACGATGCGGCTTATAAAACTCGTTCCAACACTTTTCGTTTGATATTGTGTTATATAATGTCGAACAACGACAAAGACACTCTTCCTGTGCAGTTGCACCTTTTACAACGCCGCCACCTGCAGTTGTTGCTGAAGCAAAGTTTAATGCTGCAACATTACCACCGAGCTTTTCATATAAACTTCTTGCTGCATCAAATGTTCCCGACTTTATAACTGCAATGTTTGCAGAAGTTGAATAAATTGAAGGTTCAAGCTTCAATTCTTTTCCTTCAGGAATTATCTGCATATACTGATTTGTGTAAGCTATTGCGTCCTGCAATTCTTTTGTGTTTGCAATTCTTGCACAGCTGTCTCTGAAGACTTCAATATTACTTTCCCTGCTCATCTTCACCTTTCCTGTAAGTACCTACGAATTCTGACTGAGGTTCATTTGCAATTTCCTCATCAGTAATATCAACACCTCTATCCTTGTATGCTGCAATAAGCATTTCAAGAGGAGAATGCGGGTGCTTCATAAAGAATTCATCATCATTTCTTGGGAAACGAATATCTGATACATAACCGCATCCCATACAATACATATCAAATCTCGACTTCTTATCTTCAGTATCAATATAACTGAAAATAGGAGCAGAACATTTACAATGTCCCATCATAACAAGATTGTTGGATATGCTTTTTGTTGCTTTTAATGATTCATTCTTTAAAATGTTCTTTCCAACCTTTTTTGCTTTCGAGCTCATCTTATACCTCTGAATTATATTAACTAATTCTATATGGACGAAGAAAACAAAAATCAGACAGAAGAACAGCAAACACAGAATAATGCAGCTGCACAACCTGCAGCCGCTGCTCCTGCTGATAATACACAGCAGGCTGCTCCTGCAGAACAACCTGAAGATAATGGTGTCGATGTAGACCCAACAGTTGACTCAGGTGACCAAGTTGCAAGTGCTGCTCAGGACCAACAGGAAACAGGTGATGCCCCAATGCAAATGCCTGCCGCTGCTCCAATGCCAGCAGGCGTAGGTACATCGTCAGAAGGACAACCACTTGAACTTGACGATGGTACTGATGTAAATGTTGCTCAGGACACTTCTTTACAATACGACGCAATCAATCCTGAAGGTGATGCTTCAATATCTTTTGCAAGCGGAAACTTCAAGAACATATCTCAGGTACCTCAGATTGTTAATCAAAAAATCGTTACCATTACAAAAACAGTTATGCCTCTTTGCGAAGCAGGTCTTATTGAATTATTAGGAAACAATAAAGCCTATAAAGGTAGCGCTTTCAATGCAAACTTTAATATTTTGAATGGTGAGCCTCAGTTCGAAGTCAATGCTGAATATAGTGTTGAATCTTGGATTGGAACTGATATTTCACAGCAAGATATTGCAGAAGATGCAAAGTATTTGCTTGACAGACTTAAGGTAGTCCCAGGTGTTCAGTGGAACGAATGTTCAATTGATTGCACAAGCGGAACTTTTAAGTTAGGTTTCATAATCTAACTAATTAAATAAACGATAGTCAATAGTTAGGTCATTCCTAAGCCTGATTATTGATAAATATAGGAGAATAAAATGGCAGTAAATCCAGACCAGCTTTGGAGTACTTTAGACAAAATCGAGCAAAAACTTCTTTCAATAGTTGATGACTTCGATGCAGTTTCACAGGCTGCAGTTGCTCTTGGTGGAAATGTTGCACACGTTTTGCCAGTTCAGTTGAACGCATCTGCTGACGCTGTTCTTAACTTGGTTAATGGAGCAGGACAGAACTCTATTAAAAATTTGAAGGACTATGTTGACAATATTCCTCTTGGAGATTTGAGAACAAAGTCTGCCGGAGAAGCAATCCGCAATGGTCAGCGCGAAGCACCTCAACAGGGAAATGCACCAACTGCTCCAGCAATTGATACAACACCTCACGTAGGCGACGCACCTAAGTCTGCAATTGTAAACGAAGGTAAAGAAATCAACCTTGACGATTACAAAAAGCAGCCAATGAAAGAAGACAAAAAATTGAATGAAAACGGCGAGTTCTCATTTGATGCAATTCTTGATGAAGCAGATATTGATGGTGAAGGTTATGATTCAGAGATTCCTGAAGCAGATACTGAGTACCTTCAAGATGATTTGTCAGATGGCTTTAACGATGATTTCGAAGAGGAAGACAACTTCTCTTTCGACGATTTCGAAGCTGACAGAATTGCAAGTATGGACAACCCACCTGTTGACCCATCTTACGAAGATGCTTTTGCTTTCGGTGAAGAGTTTTCTGAAGATTACTAATGTAAAGTTGAAATAAAATTGGCGAGGAACTTCCTCGCCTTTTTTGTTTTAAATGTGTTGTCCTACAAGACCTGTGATTTTCTTTTTGTTTATTTTTTCAGGTGTAGGTGCCATATCGTTCGGGTCATCTTTTGTTGTTACTGACAAATTGAAGGTTGTAATATTTCCACTTGTTGAATAAGTCAAAATTACAAGGTCATAAGTTGAGTGTGGGTTCAAACCTTCAATCGTAACTTCTTTCGACTTACAATCTGTTATAATGATTGGGTCTTTTCTTCCTGGGACAATAATACGCATCTCTTGGAAATACTTATGGTCCGCATTCTTGATTTTATATTTGATAACTGCAGAGTGAGGCGTTGATGTAGGTTCATAATAATAGAAAGCATCAAGGTTAACTTCTGTTGTTTCTGTAAAGTATCCCTTAATAATGTCGTATGTTGTTGTATTCATCAAATGCTTTCCAAGAATCTGAACTTGTTCTTCAGTATAATCAGTTGACTCGAAAAACTTTTTTGCGTACATATTAAGTTCTTCATCTTTAGGGTCAGCAGGCGTTTCCAAGTCAATGTTATCCCACTTATCAGAAACAAACTCCAAAACAGTTTCTTCTGTGAGGAACATATTGTCGCCTTCATCAACATCATAATTTGAAAATCTATAAGGAAGACGAACAATTCCAATCTTAGGAATAATAACCTGATAAGAACGAACAGTAAACTCAACCTCAACTGGGAATATACGCTGTTGCTCAAGGAAGTTAAGTTCTTCCCATTCAGGTGTTGTGTTAATACTTTCGATTGTCAAATATGCTGGGATTGCAATAGGATGTCCTTTCCAATTGAAAACAGAATACATCCACACAGGATGCTTAGGTTCTTGTTCCCAGTAAAGTAATTGCTGTGCAGCTCTTACATCTTCACGAGAACTAAAAAACAATTGAGCTTTATATGTTGACTTACAAGCAAGAGAACGAAGTCTTCTATATAAAGTCATATCATAAATACCAAGAACTGCCTGTGATGTATTTTGAACATAAGGACGGTCGTCAGCTTCCCAGTCACTTGATTGATGATATGCAGCAAAAGGCAAGTTTAATGAAATAGGTGTAAGCTGCTCATTTTCCATCTTACCTCTATCCATTGTCTCAATTCTTCTACGGAAAACTGAATCTGAAGGAGAGAATACAACACGACTCTTATCTTTTTGAAACAACAAATCAGCTAAGAACTTTTCAATACAACATTTAACTGATTGGTGTATGTCAATCCATTTTGAGCTTATCTCATCTTCATAATAACTTTTAATGTATTCATCTCTTGCCATAATTGAATTAGTTGAAAATTGACTAGTATGACTAATTTTTTTAGGAGAACTTTAATGGGTGATAAAAACTTATTTGAAAAGCCGATGACAATTTTTCAACAGAATGTGAATGACATTATTAAAGATAACCCAGTAAATGATCTTGTAAAAGACTTAATAAAACTTAATATGCTAAAGAATTCCGAAAAAGACGATAAGCAACTTGTTTTGGTTGAATTATATAATCTTTTGGGAACTGAAAAGTTTATGGAAGTGATTGAACTCCTTAGTGGGAAGACAGTCAAGTTCCCAACGAAGTCTGACTTCAAAGAAACAATTCAGATAGCGTTGTGTTATTATTTAAGACATTTCAAAGATTTATCGTGGGACGAAATAAAAGAGGTTATCCAAGATGACGAATTAAGTTCTGTTAAACTTGGAGTAAGGGTTCAACAATTGCAAAGATTCATTGAACACTATAACGAAAACCGTATCAAAAAGGAGATTCTTGAAAATGGAAGAAGAGTTGACTAAAGAAGAAGCAGACAACAATATCGCAATTCTTCAAGAAATGAATGAACTTGCAAAAACAAACTCAAAGAATGTTCAGCAGGCTCGTATGAATGAAGCTCCTGTAAGAGACGTTGAATCTTCACTTGCATCTTTCACAAAACATACATTCAATATTATCAGCGAAGAGTACGACTTTCAAAAAGATATTGAAAAAGAGATTAAAGCTCGACTTCAATTGTCAGAAAAGAATGGCGGTTTCTCTTCAAAAGAGTTGATTGCATTACATACTAACAACTTTGTTAATCTTAATGACCGTGTATCAAAAGTTTTGGGACCAACATTCCAACTTATGACTTCGGAAATAAATGCTGATATTGCTGCAAGAGCTCAAATGGAAAAACAGCAGCAAGCGCAGGTAAACATTTCAATTGGACAAAATGCAGAAAGTGCAAAGAACTTGAATGAAAACTGTGGAGCAAAAGACGAAGCACAGGCAATTCTTCAAGGTATGTTCCAATTGCAAAACCTCTTACAAGGTTTAGGAATTAAGACACCTGCAGAGCAAAAAGCTGAAGCACTTCAAAATCAAACTAATTAAAAATAAATTGAGGTTAGAATGTACACAAGCAACTCAGAATTTGATTTAGAGACAAGGGTTCAAATCACTAACGAAGTACCTGCTGTAAGAACTTTCCAGCAGATGCACCATTCATTACAGAATGAAACTTGGAAATGGCTTATTGGTGAAGAAGACGTTGACTATGATTTGCCTGTAGGAGGCAAATACATTGAAGGCGTTGATGCTGATGGCAACCCAGAAGTAAGAGAACTTATCGCTCCACCTGTTAAAATTGTAAACGGAAAACAGGCAGCTTCTTATGGCCCAAGTGTTGGAGAAAAGTGGAATCCTGATACTGAATCTTATGAAGAGAATGTTCCAAAATTTCACAGAACAGAAATCAACGGTACACTTGCTGTTGAGCAGGACTTGTTCTTACACGAAATCTATCGTTACCTCAATTGTATTTACCCAGACCATCCTGATTGGTTGAACTTGCTTACAAGAAACGAAGTTCTTGATGCTTTCAACAATGCAGCTGCAATGGTTGATTATAAACCTAACAACGAATTCTTCAAACTTGTTGCAGATTCTATCGGTGATGTTGATGGTTCAGAAGAGTTCAAACTCAATCTTCGCAACTTGACATCAAATGCTGCAAGAAGAAAGTTCTTTGGTTCAACATTGGGTTATCGTATGACAGGACACGATGCATACGAAGATATTATGGTGTTCCCAATTGGAAAGAACTTGACAATTGCACCTATGGTAGGTACAAGTCAAACAATTAAAGATGACTTAGGTAATGAAACAGTAATTTATAAACAAAGTGATATTCCTGTAAAGAATTATATTATTGATACTTTTGACGAACGCTATCAGACATTGTTCCGTCGTATTGACTTCAACGGTGATAGCCGTGATACATCATTCGTATCATCAAACTCTGTTATGCTTCCTGCTTACACACTCCCTGGGTTTGAAGATTTTGTATTTGAGTTTGTATCTGCAAAAGATGGCTACTCAACTTTACAAGACCATCGTATTTACAAAGAGAACGACTTCTCATTCTTCACAAACCACAATGAAGACATCGTAGGTTCAATTGCAAACTTAAAGCAGTACAATATTCTTGAGCCAAAAATTACAACAATTGAAGATAAAAGCTATGTAAGCTATGTTTCTTCAGATGACAAGATTTATGGATTCCAGTTGTCTGCTTTGACAAGACCTTCATATTTGAAACTTTATAAGTATAAGAGCATTGACGAACTCGAACAGTTCCAAAAAGATCACAATCTTGACACAACAATTATTAAGAACTGGGATATGGTTTTCGGGGCAGATGGTAAAGCTAATCGTTCAAAGAACTTCTTCTCAGAATATTTAAGACCTATATTCCACTTCTGTGCAGGATATGATGCTCTTAAAGGTTATGAGTCAATCAGAGACACTGTTGAGTTTGCATATAACTCATTTGTAAAAAATACAATCGTTCTTCCTCCTGAAGAAATGATTAAAATGTATGGTGAAACAGAATTCGACTCAGGCGCTATTGTAAATAAAGTATCACCTGAATTGACAAACACATCTCTCGTGAAAGGTGACTTCATTTCTTTTGAAGATGCCTCAATGAAAAATACAACAACTTATGAAGTTGTAGGCGCATCTTGGGGTACTCTTGAAGCTACATTCCACCACGACCACAATATCAACGATTATCTCGCAATCAAAAACTATTCGCCTTTTGACGAATTGAATAATGAAGTTGTATCTGATGATAGTTCTGCAATTGTTGTTCAGAACAGAGACGGTGATTACATCGTATTGCACGGTTCATTAAAGTGTAATTGGAAAACAATGTCACAAGGACCTTTCACAGCATCATACCTTGACTCAATCAGATTTGTAGTTAAAGCTATCCCAGAAACAAAATCAGAACAATTGTTCCGCACACTTTATGGCGATAACTGCTATGATGTTATTGATGAAATCAATGAAGAGATTTTGCAATATGACAGAGATATGGCAAGAGCTCGTGCTTTGATAAAACAAGTTGAAAATACTCTTACTGATACGCCTCTTGAAACATACGAAGAGTTGTCTGTAAAAGAAACACTTACTGCAGAAGAACAAGAGTCTCTTAATGCTGCAATTGCAAAACTTGAAGAGTTTGCATATTCTTATTGGTCAGATTATAAGGATGCTGAAGAAAAGATAAAAGACGCAACTGAAGACCTTGTTAAAGCAAATACAGAACTTGCTCGTCTTAGAAAGAACAAAGAACTTCTCATTAAAGATGGTATTATATCATTCGGTTATGATAGCAAGGTTGTATTCTTAGGACAGGTTGGTGAACAGGGTATTTACGGTAAATATCAATTCTTGTTAGACGATGGCTTTATTGAAAGCTTCAATCTTGGTAATGTTTCAGTTTTACCTATTGACCCATTAAACGATGCAATTCCATTAGAAAGAAATTATGTAAACGAAACATTTGAAAAAACTTACTATCTTGCACAAGTTGACTTAAGTAAATTGATTAAAGACACCTCACAGCTTGGACAACTTTATAGTAATATCCTTGATGATGATAGAGCTCTTATATACAAGTCAACTGTAAAGTTTGAAATTTACAATGAAAAGACATACACTGTGACTGCACAGGTATTTGTTGATAAAAAAGCTAATCAAGTAACACACGAGATGCAGTTCTTGACTGATGACGCAAAGAAAAAGTTTGAGTCAATCGGTGTAGGTTCAAGAGTACGCGGCCCAGGAATTGGAAACGCTTATGTTGTATCATTAGGCAACAACTCGTTGACATTGAATACATCAATCCCTAAAGGCGGTTACTTGACATATCACTTTGAATGTCCAGTCACAACAACACCTAATGAAGTTAAAGATGACCCATTCAATTACAAAAGAGTAATGAATGACTTGGGTATTTATGATAAGGTATCTTTCTTCGACCACGGTGTATATGGTACAAAAGAATGGCCTAATGTTTCAGCTGTTGTGTTTGATGGTGACTTAAGAGATAAACAAATTCTCAATCCTAAGACTTTCCGTCAGGTAGTTAAATACCTTTATGGTGATAAGCTCGGAGCTAATCCAAAGCCTGAAGATTACTTGACTCCTTCAATTGCAAAATACACAAGAGACGTATTTGTTGATATTAAGGCAGACAAGTTGATTAGTGCAAAGAACTACAACGGACACACTGAGAACTTAATGAACGTTGATTGGCTTGACTACATTCAAAATAATAATGAACTTGCTCTCGCAAAAGAAAATATAAACGTTGGTGCAAATGTTATCTTGAACACTGACTTGTCAGGATATGCATCTTTGATTAAGAACTCTGATTACACAGATGAAAAGTTGAAGACATTGTTCCAAACAAATAACTGGGATGATACAACAATTCCTGCTTATGTTCAGATTGGTACTGGCGGTAAGAATTATAAGTCTTACTTCAAATTGATGTCAGATATTTTCTATCCTAACGTTTATGGCGCAACATTCTGGGATCATCAGATTGAGCCAACAAAAGGCGGAAATCCTGAAGACACAATTGACGACTGGAGAACTGTCGGTGAAACAAAGTTGAAGAAAAGATCAACTTATTCAAAAGTAAATACTTTGGCAGACGCATCTTCAGTTTATCATACATACGAAAATATCGACAACCCAATATTTGAAATTCCTCTTAATGAATACAACATCCAATTGAAGACTTTCCAAAATGGTAAGACTTATACAATTATTGATGCTTTGTTCTATGAGCAGGGATTCAAAAACATTACAAAGAAAAACGAATTGAAGATTTCAAAAGCAGATGAGTTGTACTCAAACTTCATCGATGCTTACCCTATCGTATCTGACCTTAAAGATTCTATCGCTGATGGTATTCAGTATTACTATTTCGCAGACGGTTCAAAATATGGTGAAAACAAAGCTGACCTTTGGTTCACAAAAGACCTTAGTGCATCAGGTACAACAGATACTGAAGTTGATAGAGAAAAGAAAGACTCCAACGGTGAAATTAAGTTCAACAGATACACAAGATACGATATTTATAATGGTGGTGTATTCGGCGCTCAATTATATCACTTCAATACAATCTTCTATGACATCTTAGGTGCAGGTCTTTTCTCAGATGTTTATTACAGCAAGCTTTATAATGATGCTTATGTGGCAGCTGATAAAGATGACCGCATTGGAAATTTCTTAAGCATAGACCACAATGAAATATTAAGAAGATTGTTGATGCTTAAAGCTTTTTATAGCAACAGCAGTTCAAACATCGATAAAGCACTTAAATACAAAGCTTACATTATTCGCAATGTTCAAATATTCAAAACAGAAGATGAAGCAAGAGCTGTCTTGAAAGACCAAGAAGGCCATTTCATTGGAAAAGATGTAATAGAAGTTGCAATCGACAAAAGAGTAGATAATACACCAAACTCACCTTATGTTATTACAGGTGACGGTACTGAGTTTATTATTGATGCAACTTGGAACGACCCATTTGAAAACAGATTGATTTTGTTCTCTTATGTAAAAGGTAATTGGGATACGCTTAATGGAAAGCCAGCAACAGAGACTGACCAAATAGATAAAGATGTGACAGGGCTTGAAAGTAAAGATGAACTTAATGATAAGCTTCCTGATTTCTTCGGTCTTAAGTCTTATGATACACTCGGTCTTTTCTGGAACGGAAAAGCAGCTGAACTTATCAATGTTCATAAGAATTACACAATTTGTACTACTGATGCAATCAAGCCTCTTCCTCTTATCACAAAAACAGAAGAGAACTTGTACTACGGATATTTCAATCGTCCAATCTTCTCTGTATACAGTAAGTTGCGTATTACACAGAAACAGGACCTCTCACAGAGCAGTGGTGAAGAAACAACTTGGCTTGCAGTAAGTCACGACTTGGAAGACTGGGAAATGGATTTGGGTAATTCATTTATCAATTACTCATACATCATTTTCAACATTATCAAGTTGCCTAGAAAATATATTGCAAACGGTTCTTATGACATCAACTTGTTTATGGACCCACAATTCATTGGTAGGGGTTATAAGTTTGATGATTACATCAAAGGCAATAAGAACAATGAAATTGAATTTAATATCTCACAGTCAGCTATCAGATATGATAGAGATAATAATGTGTTCTATACAATCGCTGCACCTGTTGTAGGTAGCGGAGATAGTGAAACATTCGCATCAGAAAATGAAAAGATTGCAATTAAGTTTGAGGAACAGAAGTACTTCAAAGACTTGAAGTTCTTGTTTGGAACTTATCAAACAAGCAACACACAGTTTGAAGGTTCAACTGATATTACAAAAGAAGCATACATTAAAGGCGTTGCTTTACAGCCTTTTAGTATTTCTGACCTCTCAACATCTGATAAGTTTGTATCTATTCAGGAAGTTGACCTCCGTTCAATTTATACACCTCTTTTGAACTCAAGAGTATTTGAAGGCACAAAAGAATTTAAGGGTGAAGTTTACGGTGTCACAGATAAAGGTGAATATTTCGTATCAGGAAAAAGAACACAGCCTTTCTCAAGAATATATGACAAAGATGTCACAACAACTTTGAACGACATTCTTCCTTGTCGTATTGATACTGAAGGCAATATAATTAAGTTGCCTGAGTATGAGAATGTAGGTGTAAATTTTGATGACCCACAAACAATTTTTGTTGCTCCTACATATGAAAATGTATCACTCAGAAAATCAATCGACCCAAGATATATTGTTTCAGATGTACCTGAGTTTAAGTACTATAAGAACCTCTTGGTATTCGAAGGTCTTATCAACCTTAAGAAACCTAATGCAATTGAGTCTCCTGTAGACGACCCGTCAACATTCAACCTTGTACTTCAAATGTTGAACGCAGGTGACTCTGTTGAAGGCGCTGTATGTCTTTCAGGTGGCGGATATGCAACACATACAATCACAACAAACATTGAGCAAAAGGCATTGTTCGTTGCAGTAAACGGAAGCAATGTTGAAGTTATTACTCCAATGGGTATTTATGAAAACGATGAGCCTATCAATTTCGATGCAGTAAACAATGCAACATTTAGTAAAGTTGAAGGTATTCCTGAACTTGAAGGCACAGTCACAAATGTTATCTGGGATGAAGACCTTAATGCATTTGTTGCAACCCTTGGAAGAAACCCATCAATTGGTCCAAATGAAACTGATGACTTTGGTCTTATGTATTATAAATCATCAGTTGCAGTTCAACTTACTCCTGTACCTGCAGGTGAAAAGCCTGTTGAAGTTTATGCATCATTGTTTGATACAAACGTTGCAGACAGCTTCAGACAAAGAGACGATGGTATTTATGTTTGGAATGATCTTTCTCACGGTATCGAAGTAGGAAAGATTACTGACGGTGATAACATCATTGAAACAGAGTTGGTAAATCCTAACGATGTTGCATTCCGTATTTACAGAAACAACCCTAATGATGAAAATACTGCAGATAACGAAGATGACATTTATGGCGAAGGCGACAACGGCGACGGAACTCACCTTGTAATGAGAGAAGGCCCTTACATCCCTAGAGTGCCTAATGAAAATGAAATGATTCACCGTTCATTGTTCTCATCAGACGATATTGACATTGCTCTTATGGAAGAGTTCATCTTCATTAAGTCAAAGAACTATCTTGTTGATGGCAACAATAATTATACTCGTAAACTTTCAGAGAAGAGACACTGGAAAGCAACAAAGTTGCCTGAGATTTTGGACAACACAGAACTCTTCTTAAAGTCACATACTCTTACAGGTTCAAACTCTGTATATGAATATGTTAAAAAAGTTTATAAAACATTTGCAGGCTGGGCATTTGATGATGCGTCAATATTCAATGGTGAAACTGACGGTTCAGTAACATTCAAAGGTATTGAACTTGAAGATGCTTACTCTCGAGAAGACCTTGATTACTTTAGAAATGCAGTTAAGGATTATATGGATAATCATTTCCTTGACTACAATGCATTCAAAGCAAAATGTAAATACTTTGATGAAAACGGCGCGGTTGAAAGTGTAACAGCAGAAGATGTCACAATCACAATTGACTCTTCAAATTATACAAGTGTTGAAACAGCAATCACAAGAGTTGAGTGCGACACAGGCCTTCCTTTAGATGAAAACTTCAGAATTGATACTGATGCAAGTTATAAGATTTCAGGTTCAACACTTGACTTTGTAATTCAGTCAAAGAAGTCTCAAAATTATATCAACTTTGATGAGATGTATTATCAATATGCAACTATTGTAATGAAGTATCTCATCGGTGAAGTTGTATCTGAGAACTTTGGTACAACTTGTATCACTGACATCAATTCTTCAGGAAACAGATTCTTCTTTAAGACATTCTATGATGACTTCTTCTACATTGATAAAGACAAACTTTATAAGTACGAAGACTTCAGCAATATGATAAACTGGAACGTTGCTTTAATGCCTGCAGGAACTTACTTAAGAGGTTCTTATGCAAAGAAGATAAATGATTTCCACACAGTCACAATTAAGAGTCCTACTACAGGCGATGATGTTCTTATCCCAGTAAGTGCAAGTACAATGCCTATTAAGTTCTTCCGCCTCAAAACAGATATGTATGTTGCTCCTGATGGAAAACATATCTTCTTCGGTGGTTGCACAGTTCCTTACCCAGATATTGTAAAGGCAGTTAACTTAGCAGGCGGTGATGAGAGTGACTTTATAGAAAATAGATTGTTGCAAGTAAACTTAAAAGCTTGGATGAATGATAAAGAAAACACAGGTACTGCACCTATGATTTTGTATTCAGACGATGCAGGAAAGACATTCAAGATTCTTCCTATCAAGCAGTTTGTTGATAACAACTTGTTCTCAAATGACAACTTTGAGATTGCATCTTTCAAAGAATACGACGATAAGTTGCTTGCATTTGTAAAGAAGTCAAGTGGCGGATATGAATCAAGTCAGATTGTAATTTCATTCAGCAGCGCTACAGGCGATGTTGATACAGAAGCAACTCTTTACAAGCCAATGGCAATTGCTGATAACGGCAACATTCATTCAACACCTGCAGGAGATGGTACTCTTACTTGGTCTGATGGTGCACTCGGTTTCGGTGTTGACATCGATGCTTCAGAGATGAATGGTTCAGGCACATTGAACTTCGATTGGACAGGTACAAACTCATTGACAATTCCAGCAGGACTTGTAGTAAAGAGCGCAACATCAAATGCAGTTCTCTTAAATAAAGGATTTGCTTCAGGCAATTTAGCAGGTGGTAAGTTAAGAGCATTGTTTGCAATTTCAACAAAGATGGACATTCCTCAGCAAGCACAGTTCTTGTCATCTGACCAGTTGAAGTTGAATGAATATAAGAACCGCACAACAGGACTCTTCAAAGTTCCTACAACTAAACTCGTTCCTAACGACGCTTTGGCAAACCGTATTTACTCATCAAGATACTTGAGTGCAATTGATACACAAGACAATGACGCAATCGGTTATCCTAGAGTCGATGAAGATACAAGTCATACATATTATGAATATGAAATCGATGAGAATGGCGTAATTGGTGATGTTAAGCCTCTTAAGAACACATTTGGAAATGAAATCAAATTGTGTACAGACGACGGCAGCAAGTATGTATTTGACAATACAGAAGTTGAAGAAGGAACTCGTGTAACGCCTTCAATGCCTCAATCTTTGGAAGATATGATTGACGCTGACATCGATGTTATGTTTGCAAAAACAGCAGGTAAGAATAAAGTATCTGCTAAAGATGCATTGTCAAATGTTTCAACAATGGACATCGATGATAAGTTGACATTTAAGGAAGTTGAAGGTGAGCTTACTGATGAACGCTACTCTTATACACTTAGAGCATTTAATATAAATGACAACACTGCGCTTATTAAGCCTGAGTACAACCCACTTAATGTTGCTGACATCTTGTCTTGTAAAGTTGACTTTACAACAGACGAAGCAACAACAAAAGCAAAAGCTGAAGAGATTGTATTTGGTAAGAATAGTGATAACCCAGATGAGATTGTTCAGCCTCTTGAAGAAGCTTCTGCTCTCAAGACATTTATTGAAAATGTTGAAGGCGTATGGGGTTCAACAGATAACAAGTTCTCTGCGTTCAATGTTCGCTTTGAATTGAGAAAGATTGGCGAAACAAAAGAAAAAGTAGTTGAAAATGAACAAGAAGTTGAAAAGACAAAAGATATTACATTCGGCTTGTATGATTGCAAATACGGATGTTTTGTTCTTAAGACTCGTCGCTACATTGATGGTTTGTTCATTTTGCCTTACACATTCTATAACGGCGGAAGCGGTATCTCAATCGTAGCTGACCCAACAATTGAATATAAGAATAATGGCGATGCAAATATTGCAACAATGATTGGTGACGGCCGCCATTCTTCAGGTATCTATTATCACCCAATGGGATATGGTGGATTGAGAAACAATACATCAATCACAGACCGCACACCTTGGGATAGAGACCCTGCTGCATTTGAAAACAGATTGCTTAAGAACTCTCTTGGTAATTATGTTTACTTGACAGACGGTATGGGTAACTTGATTGATGTTTACAATTCAATTAAGATTGCTGACGGTACAGAATGTATTCATTATGATGACTTCTTAGATGTTGGTTATAATTATGTTAAGCACGGTCATACTCTTGAAGAATGCTATACTGAAGGACACGAAGCTAAGTTCTTCAAACTTTACAAACTTAGTGAAACTGATTTCCGTATCGTTTCTTCTTTGACAAAAGTTAAGGCAGGTTCACATCTTAGATTAAGAGTATACAACAATGCGGCAGCTTGTTGGTTTAACTCATCATATCGCGGACCATTATACGATGAGAACGGAAATGAAGCAGGTATAATATTTGTAAATACAGACGGAGACGCAACTATCGAAAGCATCTCTGCTCCAAAAGTACATTTTGAAATGCCTATAGTATTCTCTTATGAAAAGGATGACGGCCACTTTGAGAATGAAGAGGACAAAGTTGTATTTGAGTTTGAGCAAGAAGATAATAACGTTCACGCTTATATAGATGATATTACTGAAACACCTATTATATTCCATAAGTCAGATAATGGCTATATGGCAATTACTGATGTTGGTGTAAACGGTAGCATCACAGCAACTTATAAGTTTAATGTATACGTTCCATCAGGTAACCCAGATGTCCCATACTCTAAGTTGGAAACAGAAGATGAAAATCTTAAATGTAATATTACAAGTGCCAACTTAAAATACAATGGAGATGAAGGATGCTTCAATCTTGACCTTACTTTAGGTATGAGTGAGTTTAAAGATGTTGTAATTACTTACAATGGTGTTGAATTATACAAGCTTCCAATCTTTGCAATTGATGATAAGATTTTCTTGCTTAAGAAAGGCGAAGGCTATGAGTATTATGTAGGTGATGCTAAGTTAGGACCTGAGTTTAATACTTTCAGAAACAACATTGGAAACTTTGATTATGAAATAATTGATGAAGGAAGTTTACCTCTTACTTATGGTATGGAAAAGCTTGCAAATATTGAACAGGGCGAAATCATTATTGGTCTTAAAGGCAAGTCAATTTCAAAAGCACCTAAGTATAAGAACTTCAGTGACTTAATCTACTACGAAGGTGTATTCATTTACAAAGATGTTATTTACACACAAGATAATTGCGGTTGTATCAAAAATATGAAGATTGAAAGTGTTGCATCAGATAACTCTTCATTCAAATTGCAAAGCCCACTTGGTGGTGACCTTGCAAAATACAATGATGATAAAGAACATTACTTCTTGTACAGAATTCTCACAATTGCTCATCAGACAACAAAGCCTGAGAATATGAATGACCCAGATCATTACTACGAGTTGGATTTGAATGAAATGACAACTTATCCACCTGACAGAGTTTGGTTCAACCCTAAGGGTTCTCCTAAGCCTCCTGTAAAAGTAGGTAATGAAATTTTCAACAGCGAAAACAACTATGCTTACTATGACGAAGAATATATCAATGCAAACGATTATAAGATTCGTCTTTGTAATGAAGACGGCCGTTATGTAAATTACGACACAGACGGAAATGAGTACTGCCTCGATAACGGTGATGGTGATTGTTCTAAATATGTTTACACGGGCTTCGATGGAAGATATGTTTCTCCTAAACCTGTAAACGCAACTTGTCAGGAATGGTATAAGAATAACATTTGGTCTAAGAACAAAGAGGTTAACCCACTTTGGCAGATTATCAATGTTAAATCAAATATCAAGAACAAGAGATGGGTTCAGAGCGTAACACTTAATAAGTATACAAAGTCAGGCGACAATCAGATTATGACAACTGATGTTGAGTACCCATACGTTTCAGTTAAGGACATTACAAAGATTTATGTTAAAGACGATGTAATTTACTTCCTTGACCAAGCAGAGAACTTTGATATTGAAAAAGGTGAACTTCAGTTGCTCTTGTCTGATGGTTCAAATTATTACATTGATAACGATGAGTTCACAATGTACGGTTTGCACTTCAGTTCAAGACAGTACAAGAAGAATGCTGATAGAGCAAGAACTCAATCAACATTGCAAGCATCTTACACAATCAATACTTTGAGGGACTTTGCTATCAACGTTCAGGAAAACAACACAATCGCTGAAATCACAGAGCTTGGTATTTTCGATAAGAATCATAAATTGATTGCTTACGCAAACTTCCCACCTGTAGAATATAGAACTGATATACAACACGCAGCATTTACTTGTATTGTATATCACGGAAATATGGCAAAAACAGATGAGGACTAATTGATATATGATGTTGGATGTTTACGGATGTTTTGACAAATGGTTGGAAAAGACGAAGGTTAAAATCGATCTTAAGAAAGATTATACCCTTTCGGACAACCTTATGACATTAAGAGTTGCTCTTTCTGATTTTTATAACAATGTTTTGTTATGTTATTACGTGCCTAAAGATGTTTGCTTTTACATAAATAAAACAATCGACAATCTTGCCGACTTTATGAAAATCAAAAATGAAAAAGCGTTCTTAAAATATTTGCAAAAACTGAACAATGACTAAATATATAATTGGAGGATTTAATGGCTGAACAGCAGTTAAGCAAAGAGGAAATCGTTGCCGCAGCTCAAGAGGTACGAGAAGAACAGAAAATCCCAGCAGGTTATGTAGCAATCGAACTTTCAACAAGAGGAAAGTTTGGCGCACCTAGAAAGTTTCATATGCGTAACTTTGCAACAGAAGACTTGGTAGGTCTTTCACTTTCTGATGATGACAAAGTTCAAATCAAAGTTTTGGAAATGATGCAGGACCTCGTTTGGGAAAAAGATGTAAAGGTTGCCGATTTCCACGAAAAAGAAGTAGTTGAAACATTGGTAAGACTTTATAGAAAGTTTTATCAAACAAAACTTCGTGATGTTATTTGGGAATTGACTGACGAAGATAGAGAAGTAATTGCAACAGAGATGGGTGGTAAAGATAACCCACAGTACAAAGCTCGTATTGCTGCAATTGAAAGAGGCGAAGAAAAGCCAACATTTGACATTGACTTGAATGCTCTTGAGTTTTACAATGTTGACGAAGCAAGAGTCACAGGCACTGCTCGTGCAACAAGTGAAATTGATGGCAAGAAGTTTGTTGTTGAATACACATTCCCTAAATATGGTGACTCAGTTCTTCTTCGCAATTTTATGTACAACATTCCTGAGTTTAAGGAAGGCGAAAAGAAGTTCCGCGCCATTCGTGAAAACGTAAAGTTCCGTCAGAAAATGGAACAGCAGTGGGAAGAAGGTAAGAATGTTGACCTTACAAGAATCCCAAGATTTGCTGAACAGGATATGGACGCTTTCAAAGAGTACGAAGAAAAGAAGGCACGTTTTGCAACAAAATGTGTTAAAGCTCTTCACTTGAAATCGATTGACGGCGAAGATATTTCAAATTTACCACTTGAAGAAAAATTGAAATATGCTGACGACCCTCGTCTTGACCATAATACATTTGCTCAGATTAACAAAGCGTATGATGATATGAAGATTGGTGTGAATGAAAATATCAGAGCGATAGACCCATTCACAAGGAAGGTGACAGAAATAAAGTATCCCTTTCGAGTATTTACTCTTCTTCAGACCTTACGCGATAACAAGTCTGATGGAACTACTATTGAGTTTGTCTAAGGAGACAAGCAATACCGTTGCGGAGATGATGAAGATGCCTTCTCACTTCGTAATAGGTATGTACAATGCCTTGCGTAAGATTCTTGAAAAAGAAGCAAAAGCAAGGGAAGAGGCAGAGAAGAAAGCAAATAAAAATATTAAAGCGCCTTCGATGCCGCACTTTAGTACTCCAAAGATTCCACATTAAAATAACAGGACGGTTCAAAAGACCGTCCTTTTTTAGGACTAATTTTTATGAGTTTAGATTGGTATTCTGGCGGGAAAAAAGAATATGATGACCCGTTCAAAGATGTGACTGAAATGTGTGATGTTTGTGGAAAAGATATACCTGTAAGAGAAACTCAAAGAGTTGTTTGGTACTCTCCTACAGGTATTAGATTTGTTATTCGAAGACATCCTACCTGTGACATTACACAGATAACAAAATACTTAACTTAATCTTTTATTATACGGCGGCTTGGTGCTTCAGATTTTCTTTCTTCTTCTGACATCCAATCCAAAACGAGTTCGCCTTGTTCGTCAAACTTGCAATCATAATAGGCTCTTGAAGCCATATAATCCGCATAGTGCAAAACCCATTCATCAAACTTTCTTGGCTGTTCGTTTTCAAAATTAGGCATCTGTCTTGATGTTATCCAAATGCCCTGATGTGCAGCAATCAAACGTCCGATTGTTTCAAAGCCGTGTTCTTTACAATAATCACCACCAAGTTTTGGGTGGTCGAAAGCTGTAAACTCGTGGTCTCTTCCTTCAGGATACTTCCACATATCGTGCAAAATTGCGGCAGCAATCAATTCATCCTTTTCACTTTCAACAGCAGGTGTTGCACGAATTAAGTCAATAACATTTCTTACAACAACCTTAATGTGGCGGATAAGTCCGCCTTCGCCTGAAGCAAACTTAGGATGATACTTTCCCGTTGAAGATGCAGGTTTGATACGATGGTCTGGGTGGACATCGTCAAGAGTCTTGCGAACGAAATCTGCGATTTCGATGTTATCAATCTGAGCAACCTCATAAGCAAGTAATTCGTTTAATGTTCTGTCTTTATAGTTAATCATTTGTTCCCTCGAAAAACTTAAACAAAGTTTCGTTTGCGTCCATCAACAAATCTTCCTTTGTCTTTTTGCCTTTAGCTCTTCTTTTCAAGTTTGCGGCCAATACTTGTACCGCGCCTTTCTCTTCTTTCAAAATCGGGTCGATACGATTGACTAAATCATCCTGCAACTCCTGAAGAGTTGCTTTCTGATATTTCGTACCGCCCCACGCAGACATAAATGCTTCGATAGCTTTTGAAAGAGGATTGTTTCCCTGAGGAATGTCTGCTTTCTTCATAAGCCTACCTCTTAGTCATTTTTGATAATTCTTCTTCCTACAGGAGCTGCAGGCTGAGGAGTAGCTGCAGGAGCAGGTGAAGACTCAACAATTCTCTGAGGAGTTGTTGACACTGACTCTCCACGACAAGCTGAAATGATTTTTGTCATTCCAAGAATGTATGAAGCCTTTGTGCTGTAAATGGAATTATCTTTGTAGAACTCCATAAACAAATCGCGAACTTTTGCATAATTCTTATGCGCAATCAACGGCTTAATCTGAGCAATTGTATGGTTCATCTGCCAATCAGACATCGTCTTGGCATCAGCCTTGCTTTTTGAAACAGAGTCAAACAATGAAATGAGTTCATCATCGACTTGATCTTTTTTCTTTCCGTTACCGTTGTATTCGTTAAGGTGTCCAAAGAGTCGATATGTTTCAGCATTTGCAATTGCAAGTACTGACAACCTTATCATTCCATCGTAATCGTTTACATTAAGAAGTGTTTCAAACAATTCGTCTGACTTTTCACCATCAAGTAAACGAAGAAGTGTTGCATAGAAGTCCTCTATATTTGCAACACCAAAGTTGGCCTTGATTTCTTCAAGGTCATAAGTCTCTGTCTCAACACACTGCTGTAAAGTCATAACTGCCTTTCTCAAAGACTGTTCTGAACTTTCAGCAATCATCTTAAGACCGTAAGTTTTGAATTCATTTGTTGCCTCAATTGTTTGAGACTTTACAATTGAATACAAATATTTAATGATGTCAATTGTTGTAAGATTTGGATATTTGAAAACCATACAGCGGTTCATCAAAGCTTTTACCGCTGCTGCGGAACTCTCTGCTCCGCCTGCCATTGAAGTCATAGCAGTAAATATGAAATGAACATTGTCCCGTTTTGTTTCAAGCATTTTCAAAAGAGATGCTTTACAAGCTGCAGAACAGTTCTGTACTTCATCGATAATTACAACTTTTTTCTTATCACGCATAGGTGCTGTCAAAGTAAATGACTCAAGCTGTTCTTTAATCTTTGCAGAATCATCACGGGCACCATCAAGATTGATAACGTCTCTTGACCAAGTTTCGTTTATGATTGCCTTACAAGAAGGACATTCACAACAAGGCTCTCCTTCAGGTGTCAAGTTGGTACAAACCATCATCTGGGCAATAATCTTTGCCGCTGTTGTCTTACCTGTTCCTGTTGTTCCCTGAAGCATAATGCCTACAGGCCACTCACTTTTCTTTGCGGCCTTATAAGCAAAAGTCTTTAACTTGTCGAGACCATAAACCTGTGAAAATTTTGTAGGTCTTAAAGCAATAGACCAGTTTATGTTTCCCATCTTATACCTCTATAAATAACATTAACAGCAGGCCGAAGCCTGCTATCAATTTATTTATTCTTTTTGTCCTCGTCGATCTTGTTCATCAACTCTTCGACTTTCTTGAGCAAATCTTTACGCTCTTTCTTTGTCTTTGCTGATTTTGCAAGCATCAAGTACTGCCAAATATGTACTTCATCGAAGTTTGGCTGGGCAAGAGGTTCCTTACCGCGGGAGTAAGAATACTCATCAGGACGGAAGTAGCGCTTTACGCGATTCTTGAAATGTTCAAACTGAAGTTCATCAGATGACTTCAAGTAAGGCGACTTGCTTTCCATTTCAATGTCATTGCCATTTTCGCGGTTGATGATGGCGCGGCGGAGTGCGATTGCCTGACCAATTACAGAGTGAGGATACTTTTCATTTTCTGAAACATATGTGAAACCGCTGTAAATTGTTTTACCGTCTGCACCAAGAACTGCTGCAAGGTAGCCATAAGGACGACCACGAGTTGTCTGAACAAACTCTGACCCGTCAAGAGTTGATACTTTCTTTCCGATATAACCTGAACGGAATGTGTCTGTTGAGAAGCGTTCTTTTGCTGCAACTTCTGCAATATAATCGCGGCTTTCTTTCAACTGAATTGCGGCCATCTTAAGCTCGTCAATTTCATCTTTTGTAAGAGCTGTGTTTCTCTTTGCAAACTCTTCATCGGTAATTCCTTCACGAATTGCCTTTTCTGCCTGACGAAGTGACAGGCGTGTCTTAGGAACATACTGTGTACCTTTTCCCATTTTTATCTCCTTTGAGGTTTCTTGACAAACCTCTTTTTAAAATTCTTTGATTTCTACAATAACGTTATTAACAACTTCAATCATAAAGTCTTTACTTCCATCAGGCGCACAAAAAATAAATCGAACAACCTTTAATGACATAGGACTTCTCATATAAATAAGTCTGCCTTCAACTGATGTGTAGTGTTTGCATAATACATTATTGATTTCTTTTCCGATTTTGCGTACTTTTAATTCATCAGCTTCTCTCGCAGTAAGATAGGACTTTTCATAAAGCGTATTAACAGCGGGAAAAGCCACTACCTCAAAAGTTCGGTCCATTGCTTTTACAAAGTCTTCAACACTTAATGTGTTGCGGTCTGGTAATACGCTTTCATTCATAACCTACTCCTGTTCTGCTTCAGGAACAATAATCTTGTCCTTGTTATAACGACGCCAAGCCTTACCCCATTCTGATTTGTAATTATCAATAAGGGACTCAGCCTTTGTGAAATTGTCTTTTACTTCGTGATCTTTCAAAGCTTCAAGAACTTCTTTCTGTGTTGCTTCGTCAAGATAAGTCAGTTCAAGACCATCCATTGCTGTTGCATTCTCACGCATAACAAAAAGTTTGCGTTCAGAAGTTCCACCTTCTTTTGTAGGATAAACAAATTCCTTTACATAAGATTTCATATAAATACCTCTTAAATAAATTACATTTCAAAAATAGGTATGATGCCAACATCAACTGCTGTTCTTAATTCAAGACGGGCACCTGTTGACTGTTCCCAGCCCTTCAATAAATAAATATGAGTACAAGTCATAAGGTGTCGAATGTCACGCTTAAGCATCCAATTCCAAAGCTCTTTTGAGCCTTCAGGAAGCTGCTCTCGAATTTCAACACACTCAGGTTCGTTTTCAAGTGTAAGAGGATTTACAACTTCGCAATTTGGAAAAGTTTTACGGAGATATTCTTCTCCGTCAGCAAAGTGTTCTTGCCAATGTTCGGGGTCGATTGTAATAGGACCCGCAATATAGAACTTCATAAATCCTCCAACAATTATATTAACCTACTCAAAAGAAACCTTTACTTTTGCAACCTCAAGCTTCTTAATTAAGCTTTCAAGCTTTTTGATTTCCTTTTCCTTTTCGGCTGTCAAATCATCCTGATCTTCATAACGATCTTCGATAATCTGTGTAAGAGCTGCCCGAACAAGACTCTTCAAGGCAACCTTCTCTCCATCATCAAGACCTGTAAGAGCAACTTCGAAATCATCGTTTTCGTTGAAATAAGCTTCAGTTTTGTCATCAATAAGTGACTGAAGGCGACACTTTGTATCAACCTTATTCACAACATCCCAGTAAGACATATCGTTGATTTTTGCAACAATTTCATCGTACTCATCGTGGTCCTTTGGGACGAAAATTGACTTCTGACCGTTTTCTGCAACTGTCAAACCATCAGGTGTTATAATGTGAAACATAATCTCCTCCTTTTCAATTAAAGCATATTAAAACCTGCATCTCTTCCAACCAAACGGTTGAACTGTCTGATGCCGTAATTCAAGAATTCCTGATATTCAGGAGTGCCTTCTTCAAAAGCGTAACTATCGCTTGCATCATCGTGAGCAAGGATTACCCACACATTGTTCTTTTTGCGGTCCCAAATGTTGATGTTCGACAAGAAGTAAACAGGCTGTCCATCAATTACTCTTCCTTTATAACCGAGGTCAGCATAGGCGAAAGGTTCACGAGCAGCAGCACGATCTGCGTGAAAATTGTTGATTTCTGTTGTTGCATCGTAATCTCCAACCGACTTAACATCCTCGTATTTCTGAAAAGTAATCTTCAACATAATTTCCTCCTTGTTTTCAATTACAATTATAATATAAAGAAGTACAGTCGAAAGTTTAAAAAATTATATAAATTTATCCTCAATATTCTTATTTATTCCCTCCATTATAGTTCAAAAATTCGCCGAATTTGCTTTAATGTTAATATTGATATACAGGAGTTAGGAAATGAAAAACTTAGGTAAAAATATGCCGAATGACCCTGCAGTTTTAATTGACGGCATAAACTTAAATAAAAAAGAATACGAAACAGTTGGTAAGATATTCAATAAGATGGCAAAAAAGTATGGCCAAAGATACTCTTCAAAGCAAGAGATAATTGATACTTTCAAATCTGAAATGCGTCAGCATTTTAATGCAAAGATTGACTTCGAAGATGTATCACTTCGTGAGGAAGCAAAAGAAGCCCCTTTTCAATTGATTGCCTGCCGCTTCAAAAAAGAAAGACCACTGATCTTTTTGGTTATTGATATGAGTTCAAACTCTTGGGGAATTGTTGATGAAAAGCGTTTCCCTCCGCTCGATGAAAAGAGCCCATTTTTACCAGTAAGTATTTAATTTAATAAGGAAGATATATGGAAGAAAGAATTTTTAATAAGGTTGACGCTGCAGCCTATCCGACAGGACCTTCAGGCGCGGCTAGGAAACCTAGAACGATAAATGAAGGTGAAGACGACTTTATTGTTTGCAAAGGTCGTAACATTCGTCGTTCAAAGAATCATATTTATTTTTATGATTCTATTGATGATGAAACACAGATGTGGATGCAGCAGGCTATGAACGCTGCTTATGAGGAATGTGTTGTTGAAAATGCTAAGGAAATTGCAAGAACACGCCGCCTCAATGAAAATCTTTATATTCATATCAATAGCCCAGGTGGTGGCGTAATGTCATCTTTGGCACTGTATGACTTTATCAAAAATTTCCCAATGTGTACAGTTGGCGTTGTTGAAGGTTTCTGTGCGTCAGGCGCAACAATTTTGCTTTGTGCTTGTCAATTGAGAGAAATGAACGAAAACTCAGTTGCTCTTGTTCACGAACTTAGAAAGTGGGATTGTTCTTACAAGAAGTATTCTGATATTGAGGATGAGTTCAAAAATGTAAGTCTTTTGATGGATAAGCTTGTTGAAGTTTATACAAGAGAGACAACAATTCCTGCAGAAACAATCAGAGAAACTCTGAAACACGATATTTATTGGGATGTTGAACAGTGTAAGAAGTATGAACTTTGCGACGTTATTGTTGGTTCGGAAATGACTGAAGAAGAGTCAAATGCTGTTGATGAGAAGGTTCGCCGCAGATTAGGCGGAGCTCCTACTCCAAAGCCAAAAAAGACTATTCTTAAAAAGTCCAAGCCTCAAACTACCTAACCTAGACTAATTGTTATATGAATAACGAATTATTTGAAAGTATTCTTTCTGAAGCTGAAGATAGATTGCCTGATACACAAAAGGCCTTTTTTGAGTCGTTACTTAAAGAAGATGTTTGTGCAGGTGACTTTTCAGGATTCGTTCCTGAGAATGTGACTGATCTTAAGAAGAAGGAAGAAGAAGGTTCTCAGGTCTGTTAGTTTTTTAAATGGAGGTTCTTTTTATAAGGCCTCCTATGTATTTTTGAGGTGAAAATGATTGTTATAAAAAGAGATGAGAAGCGTCAGGAATTTGACCTCTCGAAAATTGTTAGAGCCATTAAGAAGGCGAACGCAAAATCTAACGAAAAAATTGATGATGAAAAACTAAAAAAAGTTGTACTTTCAACACAATCATTTATTAAAAATCTAAAGTCAGAAGAAGTAAATGTTGAGGATATTCATAAGGCAGTTGAAAACTCTTTGATGAAGAATAATTGTTATGAAGTTGCTCGACAGTATATGAACTTTAGAAAAGAGCGTGATTTGAAACGCTTTAAGAGGCTCCCACTTGTTGGCGTTATGGAGTCAAAGCTTTTTGTTCAGAATGGCAAAGGCGAACATCAGAACGCAAACCTTGACGAGTTTTCTTTTGGCGGACGTAAAGGTGAAATGGACTCTGCATTTTTGAAAGAGCACGCATTGAATTATTATATTTCACCAAAGTTTGCAAAGAATCACATTCAGAACAGAGTTTACATTCACGACTTGGATTCTTATATTTTGGGAATGCACAACTGTTTGTCTGTTCCTATGGATGAAATGTTATCATCAGTTATTAAGACAAGACAAACGTTGATAAGACCTGCTGGTTCAGTTAACACAGCTTTCCAATTGATTGCAGTTTACTTTCAGTTGCAATCTTTACAGCAGTTTGGCGGTGTTGCTGCAACTCATATTGACTGGACACTTGTTCCTTATGTACGCAAGTCTTTTATGAAGCATTACATTGTTGCTTATTTGAAGTCAACTGAAGAGTTTACAAAACTTGATTTGCCTGATATGATGTTCAAGGATTATAAGGACAAAGCAGGCATTTGGAGAAACAAACTTGATGATTGGATTGATGAACATAAGAAAGAATATCTTGACCGTTTAGGTCTCAAGTTTGAAGATTTTACATTTGACAATAAAGCACTTGACAGAAACTTCCGTCAGGCTGCTGTGTTCGATACAATTCAGGAAACTAAACAAGCTGCTGAAGGAATGTTGCACAATCTTAATTCTCTTCAGTCTCGTTCAGGTAATCAGCTTCCTTTCTCAAGTATCAACTACGGTACTTGTACACTTCCTGAAGGTCGTATTATTATCAGAGCAATCCTTGATGCAACAATTAAGGGTACAGGAAACGGACAAACATCAATCTTCCCTTGTCAGATTTTCCAAATGATGGACGGCGTAAACACAAGCAAGAATGATCCAAACTACGATTTGTTCAAACACGCAATCAAATGTACTTCAATGCGTATGTACCCTAATTATGTTAACTGTGATTGGAGTCAGGACCAAGGTTATAACAAAGATGACCCAAGAACGTTCCCATCAACTATGGGTTGCCGCACATATTCAGGTTGGGATGTAAATGCGCCTGATGAAGCTCATAAGCATATGAAAGACGGGCGCGGTAATATTGCACCTGCGACTGTTATTATGCCAACAATTGCAATGGAAGCAAAACGTAAAGCAGAAAAAGATGACGCAACAGAATATGTTGTTGACTACTTTATGGATGCTCTTGAAAAAGCAATTGGTGATTGTAAAGATGAACTTATTGAACGCTTTGATTGGATTTGTTCTCAGGACCCAGCGTCTGCTGAGTTTATGTATAATAATAAAACATTCTTTTATTACGGCGATGAGTTTGCAAAAGAAGGTATAAGAGGCGTTCTTAAACACGGTACTTTGGCAATAGGACAACTTGGTTTGGCAGAAACATTGCAGATTCTTATTGGTTGTGACCAGTGTGACCCTAAAGGAATGGAACTTGCAAAGAGAATAGAGTCATTGTTCAAAGCAAAGTGTTCAGAATATAAAGAGCATTACAAATTGAACTTTGGTGTTTACTATACTCCTGCTGAAAGCACTTGCTATACTGCAATGCAAAAGTTCCAGAAAAAGTACGGTAAATTACCAAACATTTCAGATAGAGATTATTTCACAAACTCAATTCACGTACCAGTTTGGAAGGAAATCTCTCCTTTTGATAAAATTGATATTGAAAGCCAACTTACAGGCTACAGTTCTGCAGGTTGTATTACTTATGTTGAGATTGGCGACAACGCTGTAAACAACCTTGACGCTTTGGAGCAAATTGTTCTTTACGCAAAGAAGAAGGACATTCCTTACTTTGCATTGAATGTTCGTATTTCTGATTGTACACAATGCGGTTATTCAGGATATATTGACTTCAAAGAAAGCTGCCCAGTTTGCGGTGCACCACACGACTTGATTAACGATTATGCTCGTATCACAGGTTATCTTTCAACAACTATAAAGCATTTCAATTATGGTAAGCAGAAAGAAGCTGAAGATCGTGCAGTCCACGTTCATCAATTGAAAAACTGGACTCAAGGAAAAGCTTAATGAGTTCGACTATAAGAAGTAGAAAGCCTGCGGATAAGAGACCTGCTAACGACTTTTATCCGACACCTACAGGCCTTGTTTATGAATTGATAAAAACAGGTATTCTTGATGGTTGTGAAACAATCTTAGAGCCTGCTTGCGGTACTTATGCAATTTCAAACGTATTAGAGAAGGCGGGTTGTACTGTTACGAGCCGTGATTTAATTTATGGACAAGACTTCTTAGTTGATGATTACACAGGACAGCATTACGACGCAATCGTAACAAATCCGCCTTTTGATTTGTGGGATGACTTTGTCAAAAAGTCGAAGCAAATTGATTGCAAAAAGATTGTTATGATTGGCCGCGCCAATTGTTTTGGTTCCCATAAAAGAGTTAGGGAAGGAATATGGGACGGCTTGTCAGATGTATTCTTTTTTGATAGACAGATTGCTTATGATAAACCTGCAAGAGAAGATGGCAAGGCTCCTCCTGGGATGTTAGTAACAGGTTGGTTCGTATGGACAAAAGGTTATAAAGGTGACCCTAAGATTCATATAATCGACATAGACAAATGGATTGCAAGAAAAGGTGAATAAAATAAGGCAGCTCAATGGCTGCCTTTTATTTTTAATTGATAATTATTGTAATTTGCCCTGCTTTATCAATGTTGATAAATGCTTTCTTATCAGTCCCAGGGACTTCAAAAACATTTTCAGCAGGCAAGGAATGCAACTGCAATTCCTTTTTCTTGTCCATAATTGAATGATACAATTTAGACAAGTTTTCTTTAATGTATGTTTGGTCCATTATATTTCCTTATAATCTCTGAGGTCATCAACAACTGCGGCAAGGTCGCGTTTGAATTCCTCTTTAGAATATGACTTGAAATCATCAAGATCAGGTCTTTGTGCAACCCATTGAATTTCGCGGCCTGTGTTCAAATAAACCTTGTATGCAATTGTTCTTAAACCTTGAATTCTTGTAGCATTGATGTCACCTCTTTCTTCTAAGAACTTGATAGCCCAATCTTCATTGTTGTCAATACCTTCGAAGTCTGAGCTACCGCCACCATTTAATGCTACGTGCCAGTTGCCTACACCTTTAAGAGCACCGCACATCATAAGAACACAATCAAGTGGGTCTGGGACATTGATGTCTTTTGGTATTCTGCCTTCTTCGAGTTTGTTATCAGCAGGCTCAATGCCCTCTTTCATTTTGAGTTGTTTCTCAACTTCGTTGCACAATTCATCAAGACCAATAACACCCAAACACAAACATTTTGGATTCAAAATCCAAGGAAGCCATTTAAGAGCAGCTGTTGGGAAACCAACCCAATTTGCTTCTTTAATTAAAAGTTCAGCAAGGTCGTGAATACGATTTGCTTTCTTTTCTTCGAAAGTTTCGCCTCTTATCTCAGGAACTGACAAGTCAGCGCAGAATCTTGATACCAAAGCTTTAAGTTCGTCAGCGTTCTGAATACGAACAGCAGCTTCTTTCATTTTGTTTTCTTCAAGTTTGTTTTCAGCAGGTTCTTTGCTTTCTTCCAATGATGGTTCGTTGTCATTACGACCGAATCCGTCTGGGTTAACATCAATGTAATCAGGAAGGCCAAATACAAGTTCATAAGTACTTGAGCCAATTTTGTTTACATAATTTGGATTCAATTTGAATTCCCAGATTGAAGGTTCCCAATGTTTAAGTTCTTCAATCTCATTCTCAGGACCTTGAATTCCTACAAAGATTGAAGGCATATCGTCATTGTAAATGTCAACGATTTTACAATTAGGCGCCAATGACAAATCAAGATTACGTTTTACCCAATCTTCAAGGTCATCAACAGCAGTAATAGTTCCGCCTGTGTCGTGCTTAAACCAAGATTCATTTGCAACGTCAAGACCGCCTTCAACTGTGTCACCTAATGTTTCTGACATATATTTGTTGAAAGCCTCTCCGTCATCCCAAAATGCTGAGTTGCCTTCATTATCATATACAAATTCTACCATATTCGTTCCTCTTTATATTTAGTCTTTAATTAAGCTGAACTTTTTCAACCTTAATATAATTCTTGTCGATATAAATAATATCGTTCTTGTTTCTTGGGTTAAAGTCCATTGTTTTTGGCTGAGCATAAACTCTTAATGAAACGTACTGTTTCAACAATGACTTAAGTTTGTCTAAGTCAGGATCTTGATTACCCGATATTGAAGTAAATCCAAAATATGAAAGTGGGATTGCAAACCAACCTGTAAGAGTGTTGAGATTTTCATCCATTGTGAAGTCAATATCAACGCCTCTGATATATTTTGAATTTGATTTATAATACTCTGATGCACCTTCGGTAACTGCTTCGTATCCTGTGAGGTTCTCAAGACCTTGATACTTTACATAATTACCTGCATAGTCAACTTCAAAAGGACGGTTCTCAGAAGGAGACTTTGAGAAGTCCTTTAATGTTTTCATATAAAGCTCATCAGTTATTTTGTCAATGTAGTCGAACTGAGCAATACGAACTTGTCTATCCAAATAATCTGGGTCATCTTTTGGGAATACATAATAATGATTAAGGTTCTTTGCCTGTTCTGTAGGTTTAGTTGTTGATTCCGAGTTTGTTGAAATAAGCTTTATCTTACCTGCTTCAACAGAAGTTGCGCCACTTTCATCAACACGATTGTCGTACAAGAAGAATGTTCTGTTCTTTGTAACTTTACTTGAGTCATTTATAAATTCCAAATCAACTTTCAATAAGTAGTCAGAGTTTGTTGTGCAGTCCTTAAAACCTTTATTCAAAAGGTCGTTCATATATATTTCATCAAAGTGGAAAGGAATCTTAGCAATATATTTTGAAATACTTGGGTCGTTTGCGTCATAAGTAAATGTTGTTATGTCATCATAGTCGATTGTTGCAACAGCTTCAACTAAAAGGTTAACTGAGTCAGCAAACTTAAATGATTTTGCAAGAGCAATAAGTTTTGAATTGTAAATAGGTTCATTAAAGTCTTGGTTGAAAATATCGTATTCATCAGCAATCAATTCACGAACATATTCGCCAATTTCCTCTTCAGTAAAGTCATAAGAAGATGACTTGATTGTAAATGAAGGCACAATTTCAATTAAGTTTGGCTGAATAAACTTAATATTATCTGAAGGACCTTTCATATCGTAAATTGATGTTTGCAAAGGATTCAAGAAGTTGTCCTCAACATCATCCTCGTCAATTTGTTCACCGTTTGAAAGAAGGGCTGTAATGTTGATGTTATCTGAAATAGTACTGATTTCGTTTGCAACATTTTCAGTAATATCTTCACCGATTGTTGTATCAAACTGTTCTGATGATACACTTGAGTCTGGGAAGATTTTACAATGCAACAAGTTGAGAGGTGAGTATTTATCAATAGCATTCAAGTAAGCCTTATTTGTTGCAATTGTATATGACTTAAGATATGATGCAGGAGCAGCTTCACGGAAATCTGAAATATCTTCGATGTCCTTACCACCCTGAATTGATGAAATGTTAGTACAAGAAAGGAATGTTGAATAAGTTCCTGTTCTTGGGTCTTTCATTGAATATCCTGAAGGGAATATCATTGTGTTAATCTGATACTTTGCATCAAGATTACCTGCGCTTCCCATTGTTTCAACATAGTTTACATAAAGAGTTCCTTCAGGAGGAATTGCACCTGAGATGCCGTCACCGAACTTAATCTTAATACCACTTTCATCTTTTAAGATTGATTTTTCAAATACGTTATCAATCGAAGTTGCCATTGAAAGTTTATCAATTTCAGCAAAGTAAACAGGTTCACCGCCTGAAGCAGGTTTGATATAAACAGAAAAGTACTTACAAGATATTTCGTTTGTTGCAGCGTCAACATTTAATGTAGGAAGAACGAAAGATTGGAATCTTGTTGTGTTGTTTGTGCGGCCAATAGAAACTGACTTTTGAATACCTTGCATTACAGGTATCTTAAGATACTTAATTCCTTTCCATCCGCCACGAGCATAGAATGATTCTTTTTCAACATCAGACATATTGTTGAAGCCTTTCTTTAATGTCTTTGATGTAATAACTTCAGTTGAAAAATATTCTGTTCCGTTTGCTGCAATAAAACGAGTTCCTTTTGGAATTGTGTATGAGTCATTACAAGTCCAAGGTGTTAAAGCGTGTTTTGCTTCAATATCTGCATCGTCATCTTTTTCGATATTATCATAATCTGAAGCTGCGTCCAAATCGAAGAAGTAGTTTCCATAATATTGCAAACGGTCGTTTCCTACTGGGTCAGTATGTGAAACAACAACATAACCGATAGCAGATTTTGGAAGTTGTCTTTTGTATGAAATAAGGTCAGCATTTGATTGAAGTGAAGAAATGTTCATAGCAGTCTTCCACTTCTTTTCACCCAAAAGATATTCCATATAGCGAGCTTCTTCTGCATTACCTTCAGCAATTGCGTCAAGTAAGTTTCCTACTGTACCGTTGCCTAAAATGAGAGCCCAGTCACTCTTCATTCTTAATGACGCAATCATTCTTGCTTTTATAGATTCTGTATCAAATCTTTTCTGTCCCATCTTATAAACCTTTTATAATTAGTTTTCAAACAAAAAAGGAGAGCCCGAAGCTCTCCTGAGAATATCGATGTTTTTACTTATATCTTTTTAACGTTTTTATTTGACTCCCAAGATGTTTCCTGAGCAAGTTGTTCAAGGAAGATGTTCATATCATTATTGATACGAGCAATTGCATTGAGATATATTTTCATTTCGTTCTGTGCACGAACAATCATCTTGAAATATGTATCTCTTTGGTTTTCTGCAGTTTCATACAAATCATTCAACTGAATCATTCTCTGATTGTCCTGACGCATTGCATCAAGGTCGTATCCACCCATTGAAGAAGCAAACACACCTGGGAGATTGTAAGAACCTGCGTTATTTGCTTTTGAGTATTTTGCAATTGTATCACTTCTTTCAACTGCCAAGTCAACAAAGTCATTTGCAGATTCTTTGTATAATGAAACTGACGACTTAAGAGAGTCAATCTCTTTTATACATTTTTCAATATTCTGCTGCAAGCCTGTTTTCAAAGCATTGATTACTTGTATATTTTTGGCATCCAAGTGTGATGGGTTGAATGCTGGGTTCTGTTGTATCTGTGCGTTATTCATACGTCTAAAATCTCCTGTGCCAATTCTTTATGAATAGGTAATAAGTCCTCTCTATTATTTAGCATATAGTTGACATTATTACGCATTCTTATATAATTGCTTTCAGTAGGCGAGTCTTTTTGATTGTATAACATATCTGCCAACTTTACAGTTAAAGCTTCATCAGATATACGACACAATTCATCACTGATGTATTGTTCTTTACCTACCTTTTTTATTTCATCTTTATCGTTTGTAATTTCATTTACAATCGAAGCAACTTCATAACCGAATTTCTCAACCATATCCTCGAAAGTATCACCTGTGTCTTCAAGAACATCGTGAGCCATTGCAGCTTTGATTTCAATATCAGAGCCACCGTGTTTCATAACAATTAGAGCAACACCTTCAGGATGTACCCAATAAGGTTGTCCTGATACTTTTCTTACCGCGCCTGTATCATTATGGCGTCTTCTTGCAAAACGATACATACCGTGTGTTGATTTTGGGAAGTCTTCAATACTTTCAGAAAGTTTTGATGCGTAAGCGCCCCAGTTGTAATATCTATTTTCTTCTGCCCAATCTTCTGCATCTTGTTCGTTATCAAAAACTTTTGCTTTGTCAGGATAATCTACGGGTTCACCGTTCTCATCAATATAGTATTCATCCCAACTATCGTCAAGATTATAAATCTTAGCAACAAAAGATGTTTCTTGAATTCTTTCTTCTGTTGCAACAGCTTCGCACATTCTTTCAAGAAGGTCTTTTTCAGCGCTGCTTTTATCTGTTGTAATCCAATCTTCATCAACTACACCTTCAATATGTAAGTTGTCGTTGATAATGTCAGGTAATTTTGTCAAAAGGTTCATAATAGTATCATAGTCCCTTTTGAACATATAACAAGTTATATATGTTTGAGAGTTGAGCCCAATATTTCTAACTTTCAACCAACCTTTCTTTGTAAAGGACTTTGAGAAGTGTTCAAATATTGGACCGCTTTCTTCAATAAAGTCTTCATCGTGGCAAAGTTCTCTTAATTCAGTGACGCCGTAATTTTTGCAAAGAGTTGCAATTTCATCATCAGAGAAAAATAATTTTGGATGCTGAGCAACGTATTCGTGATGCGTCTCATCAATAGGAATCAACTTACCATCGCGACTGTATAAATATCCGCCGTCCTGTCCTTTTGCACTCCAAGGTTTTGGAGAAAACAATCCTTCATAAAAAGGTTCAAGCTCTTCAGCGGGAATTTGGTAAGGATGTCCTTTACCACCATCAGGAGTAATGATTGCATCTCCCGCGCCGTTGAAAGCAATATCAGGACGTGGGTCAGTATCAAATTGAGCGCTGATGTCATTAAGTTTGTTTTTAGATTTCAAATATGCAATAACTGCCTTTGTGCCGTCAAGTTGAGTTTTTGTAAGAGGCATTGTTGTTTCTTGTGTATCAAGTCCTGACAATTTATTATGAGTTTTATTTGATACAACCTTTTCACCAACGCCACGTGCCTGCAATTTACCGTTCTGAGGGAAAACTTCAATCTGTGCTTCATTCAATAAACTTTCAAAAAATTGTTCTTTGCTCATTTTATCCTCACAAAGTTTTGTTTCAATCAAATAATCAGCAACTTCTTTAGGCTCATTAAAGAATCTTGTGACCCAAGTCCAACTTTCGCCTTTATTTATTCTTTTGTTTACTGCATATTGATTTGGATGTCTTTTTTCTGTTTCACGACACCAGTTGATTGTAAATCTTATTGGGTCGTGGTCATCAACAAGTAATGGTTTTTCATCATCGTACTCATCTGTTTTCCAAACTGTTTTTTGAAGGAGGAGCGCTTTAACTCTTGTCAATTGTAATGCGTCAGGATATTTTGGTTGTGCATCAAAATCGAAAAACTCTTCCATTTTATTCATTATTCTCGTCCTCATCTTCTACATCATCGAAGCTGAAGCCTGATGCATAATCTGTTGTATCAGGTTCAAACTCTTGAATTGAAGTATCAAGGTTTGCCAAGTCTTCTTCTGTAACTTCTTCGCCGCCTGTCACAACCATTGGAGTTGTCATTGACTCATAACCATTCCAAGTATTGTTGTTTGCTCTTTCATCGTTATAGATGTACATATCAACAGTGGCATCAGATAAGTCATCTGGGTTATTTTGATTTGTGTTGAACTGAAGTTCTGGGTCTGTCAAGTTGTCGCGATAATCAGCTTCACAATAGTCATCATCGTGACCGAAACCACGAGCAGCGTTTTTGTAATTGATTTCTTTTTCCCAGAATGTAATCATATCAGTAACGGCATCGTCTTTTACATCTTTCAAAATGCTGAGGTATTTTTCACCTGCTTTCTGAAGTCCTGCAACGAACTGAGGCCAATTGAATGTATCACCATTGAGTGCAGGCCATTCTGTTTCAGTATCAACAAATTGTGCTACGAATGTTTTGTTTGGAATTTTCTCGCCGTTTGCAATTGCGAGTTCAGAGAGTTCATCAGATTCAGATTCAGCCTCTTGATAGAGAACTTCTGAAATCTGATGTATTTTATCGAAGTCATCTCCAACTGCGTGAAGATGCATCGTTTTCAAATCATTTGCAAGAAGTGTTGCATATAAAGCAGCAGTTGCGTATTTACCTAATTCGTCAACGCCATCTTCAGTATCTCCTGCGTATTTGATGTCTGACAATTCAGACTCATTCTCTGTCATTTTGAGAACTGTTCCTTTTGGGAAAAGGTAGTCTTCGTTCATACGAAGCATATAACAGTTATTTACTGTATCTTCAACAATTGAAACAGCTCTTACAGGAGACTTAATAATTTTATATTGAGGTGTAGGTCCGTGATCTTGAATTGGATTTGCTTGAATATGTTTTGGGAATTCAGCAAGCTCAGCTGCAACTGTTTCAGGAACAACATAGTTGTCAGAAAAAGAAAAAGCTCTCTTAGGGTCTTTTCTTTGATATTTAACTGTCCTATAGTTTGGATTTATAGCAGTTGCCTGAAAGCCTGAGTTTTCAAGAGTCTGATTTACTTGTGGGACATTATCTTTCTCAATAAATATTTCATCAATATCCATTCCTGCAGGTGGGATAAAGCCCAAAGCTTGCAAGAAATTTGGGATAGTCAAATTTTCATCATTACTAATTAAGAACATCGATATTCCTCTTTAATATTTAGTAATGATGAAAGTTATCAACTTTTAGATAATAATGTCCTCGTATCTTGCAAGTTCGGACTTGAAGGTTTCTTTCATCGAGCGCATTTCACGGTTGTAAGTTCCTGCAGTAATGTTCAATTCCCTACAAACATCTTTCGATGAAAGTTTGACTTCGGAATCTTTTTTGAGATTCCAAATGGCTTTTTGTGTTGAGTTGAACTTGTTATTCATACAAGAGTCAACAGCTTTCCAAAAAGCGTCTTTATGAAGTTTTTCCTCATAAAGGTTTTCGGGTGATTTTGACTGAAGCTGTTCCATCTGTAAAGCTGCGGCTTTCGATGCAAATATGTCCTGATGTATCATTGACCCATCTGTTTCACATTCAGTTTTGAAATCAGTCAAGATTTCATTTTTGCACTGTTTAACATAATGGCCAACAACATCACGGTTGTAAGTTGCAAGATAACCCCAGTAAGCTGCATAAAAGTTCCAAGTGTACTCACCTTTTTTGTTTTTCTTCTGTGGAATTTTGTCGAGCTTAACACAGTTCATAGCTTTAATGAGTTCAGGATAAATGTCCTTCTCATAATTGTTTGTCATCGCATAAACTGTTTCAGGAGAACAAGCTGTTTTCTGAAGACGTTTTACAAGGTCCCATTTCATCTTATGAGCAACATCCATAAATTGTTCATAACACTGATGCTCCATCGCGACACATTTGTCTCTGTCATTTGCGTTTTTTGCATCAACATAGTCCTTGAAAAACCCATAGCAGTAAAAATCTTTATTAACCATTTTGACCTCTTTCTATTCTTAAATAAATCTATAAAAGTCCTCCTTATATTTATAATAATATAAAGAGGATTTGAGAAAAGTATTACTTTATAAATTGTTTAACCAATCGTTGTCAAGATAACAGAACATTATAACGCCGAACAAACCAAGCACAATAAAAGTTATCCAAAAAGCATATCTTGCGGCATTACCCATAAGTTCTCTGTCAAGAAAAGCCTGAAAGTCTTCAGGAGTATTTTTATACTGAGTATACAAAGTACATCTTTGAATTCCGTTGTCTTCAATATGTGTAAAGGCAATTCCGCTTGCTTCAGTTTTTTCTGCGTGATAAACATAACGGTCATTTCCGTGGGTATTTGTTCCTAGGTACATTCCTATGCCTGTAGGTTCAACTGTTCCGTATGGGAATATAAGTCCTGCAAACTTAATCTTTGAAACGTTTGTGAAATGTGTCCAAACGTGGTCCCAAGTATAATAAACTTCAGTTGTATAATAGGTTGAAGATTTTCCGTTTACAGTTCGGGTATGTGCAACACGGCGGGTATGTCTTGTGTAATGTTCCTTTTCACATTTAACCCAAGAGAATTGACCTGCAGGTTTTTCTGGGCTTTGAATATCGTTGAAAGTAACATAACCAACTGAAGACCAATCGCCATAAATAAAAGCATCACGGCTGTCGGAATAAATACGGTTTGCAAAAGTTTCATCGTCTGTAACCCAAACCGCTGAGTTGTACTTTGCATTGTGATCTTCAATCTTTCTATCAATTTTTTCGTAAATACAAAGCCCGCCTATAATATAAATTGCAAAAAGCAAAAGACCGAAAATAACTTCGCGGGCTGTCATTTCCCAAGTACCGAAATCAAGTAAAACTTTATTTGCACTGTGCTTTTTATAGCGATTGTAATAACTCATCTTTGACATCCTCGGGTCCCGAAGGACCCATAAAACTTAATACAAACTGTCTACTGTTTTTGTTTCAATCTTTAGCGGAGCACCATCATTGAAGTGTTCGTACTCTTTGATGTTATACCCCTGAATTGTTATGACGGAATTATTCGGCCACTTTTCAGTGTAATATTCATAACTTTCAACGGCAGCACGGTACGCCTTTTTACTGCGGGCAACATTTTCGTTATACTTCTGTATTGCGACATTCATATCTTTCAAGAGTTCGTGCGACATCCAAGCTGGCGGATTTTCAAACGCAATCTGAATATTCTTATCTGTTGCAGCAACGTTTCCGCTTGAGCGTAAACCTGCAATCTGAGCCTGAAACTCTTTTTCATTTTCAACGCCGTATTTTGTATTTTCTGACATCAAACGGAGTGAGTTGAAAAGATTTTCCTGTTCGATAGAAATCGAGTCAACCTGTCTTTCAACAAGCTTCTCTCTTGACCTTGCGCCATTTTCGCAACCCTTAAAACCAAACAAACAAGCCAATCCAATAAAGATGACTGCCATAACACTGATAAGTGCTGTAAATCCTTTTGACATTATCTTACCTCCAATTCTGTCGGATTATCAAGTAAATTTTTAATAACTACCCAAGTAAGTTTGTCGGCACATCCGTTGTCTTCTGCATACTTGCAAATTACAAAAAGATTTTCAAGACGGTCAGCGCCGTATTCATCTAAAACCTTTTCGTAAAAGTTGCTGTACTTAACCTCCATATCGGACCAAGTGAACTCCGATTTGTTTGCAAAAATAGGTGCAGAAAAAATTAGTACCAAACTCAAAATTGTAATGAGCTTTTTCATTCTTCGATTTCCTCATCCATCTTGTGGATATTGTAATCGTTGTCAGACTTCATAAAGTCTTCAACTTCATTGATTGTTTTCTGAAAGTGTGGAGAATAACAGCTTTTGAAAGAATTAAGTTTCTTTTCAGCAGCAACCCGTTCACCTGGGTGGTCGTAGTCTCCCATATAAGAACTGAATACATCCCAGTCCCTTTTGTTGATTGCTTCATAGATTGACTTCATTGTAGGAATGCCAACCATAAACTTTTTAGAAAGCTTTTCAATATAAACTTCTTTCTTTTTCATAAACCGAGCTCCTTGTTGATTTTGTCAAGCATTGCTTTTGACACTTTGCGGAGATTGTCGTAATCACCTGAAGTTGCAGCTTTAAGGTAAACATCTTCTGCTTCCTTGTTATAATCTGCATTACCTGTTAGTTCAAAAGCTGTTTTCATAGCCTGTGAAACTCGTCCCATAATTGAATAAGCGTTGCCTGCAGGTTCAAACTCTGAAGGCATTACAAACTTTTGCATTCTTTTCCTCCCTAGTTGTGATATATTTCGCGGGCAACAACGAATGAGTTGCCTCTCCTATAGCCGTACTTGTCTTTCTTGAAAGAGATTTCAAGTTCATAATCTTTGCCAAGTTCAAGAGGACCTGATTTTGAAAGGATGCAGTCGAAAGAATTGCTACCATAAATTGCCTTGTCACAAGACATCTTTGCAAACTTCTCAGCTTCCTTTTCTGTCTTTGCAATTACAGTTGACTTTGCTTTATATGAACCGAGCTGTGGGTTATAACGAGTGTACTGATATTCAAACTTGTACCACTTTTTCTTTGATGCCATTTCAAGACGGTCAGCGTCTGTCCAAAGGTAAGCGGGTTTCTTTTCCATAATCTACTCCTCAATTTCAAATTACAATAATAATATAAAGAGGTTCAGTTGAAAGTTTAAAAATCTATTGCTAAACTTTCAAGAAACTGATAATGACTGCCACCTTTCATATGACCGTCTGAGTCGTAAAAATAAGATCCGTATTTGACATTTGTGATTTTATAGCCCAAGTATTTAAGATAGATTACTATGTACTTTCCGAGCTTTTCAATTTCGTCAGAATCATAGTGTTCTTCGTTGACTGTTTCTTTTGTGACTTCTTCGTCATAATGGTCGATAACTTCTTTACCAAAGCGTCCTTTTTTATAAACTGGGATTTGTTTACGACTTGTTATTTTTTCAACAGGAACGATTTTCGGCTTTACATATTTTGCTAAAGCGTATTGACCGTCAACTTCAGGCCTTTCATCGTTGAACACAAAAAGTGTACCGTTTGTTCGTTTTATCATAAGAGCATTGCAGGTAAGTATTCTGTCAAGATTTCTTAAAAGCTCATCATATTCTGGGTGATTGTTGAAGTAGTTTTCGATCTTGCCGCGGCAAAATTCATTCATCTGTTCTGCGGAAATAATTTCAAACATAATTACCTCTTACAAAAATAATATAAAGAAGCAATCCCAAAAGTTCAGCTTTTACTACTAATTTTTAATAAGAGGATTGTGATGTTATCAACAAAACAAAAAGCAAGTTTACTTTATAAGCACCACTTAGGCGTAGGTTCAACAAGAGACAACCGCGAATTCTTTGAAGAGGCAATTAAGTCATCTTTTGTTGTAAGACCTGACCAATTGTGGACTTATTCAGATAGAATCCCAGATGGAACAGACGCAACAGGCGGCTCAGACGCAATCGCTGAAATTATCAACTTGGGTTTGAACGGAAGAGACCCAATCTTTTATCATTATATTTCCGAGGACCAAGATAAAGTACCTCTCGTAAAGAGATGGATTGATCTTCCTCTTACAATGATTGATAAAGGAACTGACAATGCATTTTTAATTGCAGACGAAAACGGCGAACAGATAAAAAATATCGTTCCTTTCAATTATCACGAAGAATATTACAACTATACACTCAAGACTGCAAATGGAACAAGAATCCCATTCGGTGTTGGTGATTGGCAAGTTGACATTTACTCAGGCATCGTAACTTTCTACGGTGAATTACCTTACGGTGTTGACCACGATAACCCGCCACTTTTGAGCTTTTATCAATATGTAGGCGGAAACGGTTTCAGACAAGATACTTACGGATACGATGGCGCAATCCTCCCATTGGACTCAATTGAAATTGCCGCAGGTTCTTGTGTACTTACAAATGGTTCAGAAGGCCGTTCATTGTATCAACACATCGTTGATAAAGCAAATGAAATTCAAGACAACTTTGTTGACATCTTTGGTTGGGATGGTTCAAACAAAAATGAAGGTATAGCTCTTTCATTTGAAAAGATTATACCTCTTACATATACTCACAACCTCGACGCTGTAAAGGGTTATGACAAGGCTGCCAACTCAGAAATCGGAACATTACTTTCTGATAAAGTTGTAAGCATTGTTGGTGTACCTTCATCAAAATATGAGATTGTGTTTGTATCTCAAAAAGCAGACCCACTTGACAAGTACACAATCAAAATTGAAAACGGTGTTGCTGTTGCTCACGGTCTTGATGGTGAAGATAAAGACCCAACAACTTTAGCAGGAAACGAGTGGGGACTTTACAAGGTTTGGATTTCTGATACAGCTTTTGTAGTATTGAAAGTTCTTGAAGAAGGCGACGAAGAGATTACGTTCTCAGTAAAAGGCGTTAAGCTTCAAGAAGACAAAACTATTACTGCTTTACTTTTGTATTGGAGTGATGAAGATAGACAATATCAGCCATTCCTTCCAAAAGAGGACTTGCTCGGTAACTTTGGTTTCCCAGTCGTAACTATTAACGGTCGTCTTCCTCCATCAGTTCAACTTGGAACTGCTGCTCTTGCAACATTCTCTGATGTTATTACTCCTGATTATTATGGTCCTCGTTCTTTCGCTGTTGTAATTGCAAAAGAAGACGGAACAGATATTAAGTCAGCAGATTATATTGTAAAGAACAAAGAAGATTGGTATCTTAACGACATCTTTGCTCAAATACTTACAAGATATACAGAGAACTTCAAGGGAACAGTATTCTTAAGAGCAGGTACTTATCAGGCAGCAGGTGACCTTGACTTATCAGTATTCAAAAATGTAATTCTTGCAGGTGAAAACTATCATACAGTTATCGACTTACAAGGACGCAATCTTATAATCAGTAATGATGTTGACTCAGTCTTTGAACTTGACCACCTCAAGTTTATCAACGTAGGTGAAGTTCAAGTTACAAGTAAAGGCAACATCTTTATTTCAGAAACAACATTCCCAAAGACTACTCCTATAACAGTTTACGCATATAACGGAAGCTCAACATATCTTAACTACTTGTCAGCAGGTGACTTGACAATTGAGGGTGAAGAAGATTCTGAACTTATCAATGTAAATGTAAACGGATGTATTCTTGCTAATGTTGCAATCAATAAAGACAAAGTTTATTTGAAAAACTCTTCTCTTAATGAATTGTCAATCTCAACTGACAAGACAATCGTATTGAGAAGCAACGTTATCAATAAGCTTAAAAATAAATACAAAGAGACCTTCATTGAAGGCAATATGATTTTTGAGTATTCAGGAATTGCTCCTAACGCTGCAAATCAGATTCCTGTAGGAACTGCTGCAGACCACGAGATACTCAATTTCAATCACGACACATTGACAACTACAGGTCGTTTCCCAATCTTTGATAAGAACGATGCAATTCATATGAAGTACGCGGAGTTTGCTTCTCCGTTTAATTATAACGAAACATATAATATCATCGAACTTCTTTACGACCCAGAGACAATGAAAATCGTTGATGGCAGATTGACTACTGCTTTGTCAGCAAGTCAGATTGCTATGGACGAAGAATCATTTGAGAGACACGAAAACTCAGGACTTCCTGCAGTTCATTACGGACCTGAGAATAACCTCAATGATGTGTTCCGCCACATTTACAAATGGAAGGCTGACCTTGACCCTAACGGAAAAGTTCCACTTCAGGAATTACCTGACTCTGTTGCTTATGGTGGTTTGCTCTTTGTAGGTACTTGGTCTTTTGAAAAGAATCACGGTAATTACCCAACATTCCGCGATGCACAAATAAACCTCAGTGAAGACAAGATTGTTGATAAATTACAGCCGGGCTGGTTCTTTATTGTTGAAGAAGCTGATGACTTAACTGACAGTGACACTGATGACGATACACCAGTTGCAACACAGGTAGCAGTTGACGGCGTTGAGTTTACGGCAGGTGACTGGGTTGTATTTGAAGGCGCAGGTGAAACAATCAGAAAAGTTGATTGGAGTAAAGCTGTAACATTCAGACATAACGGTTATGTAATTACAAATAAGAATGTTATTCGTGATGTAGGCCTTTCAGATATTTATCAAATTCTTACTGAAGAAACTATCGATGACCCAATGCCTGATGATGAGCTTGGAGATGGATTCTTTACAGCAAGAAACGGTATCGTTGAAACAATATCAACTCCTATTGCTGCTCTTGCTCAAGACTTAGCTGCAGGTACTGACCTTTCAACATTTGACCTTGAATGTTCTTACAATGAAACACAAGGCGATGCAAAATGGATTAAAGTTGACCGTGCTTACTCTGACCCAACATATTCACCTTTGCCATATTATGCAAAAGTACCTCACATCACAAACCTTGATTGGTATTGGAAACGTAATAGAAACGCAGGTGCTTTGGACCTTTCAAATAATACAATCATTGAAGCGTTCAAAAAGGTTAACGACCAATTAAGAAAACTTGAGCCTAAAAAGCCTGCTCATATCAAAGATGTTAAGGTTGACTTCGATAAAGAGTACCCACAAGTTTCATATCGTAAGTGGGTAAATGGAAACATCTCTGCACCTATAACAAAGCTTGATACAACAGCTCTTTCAGAATATGATTTCCAAACTGTGACAGATGAAAATGGAAACAGAACTTACAAAGAACTTATCTTCTTTGGAGATAAAGCTCACATCACAGTAAAGATTGATAATGACATCCACGAGTTTGATATTACAACTGAGTCAGAAGCACAACAGGATGATGATGTATATATTTCAGCTCCTACTGAGTCAATGACATTCGCTGACCACGGCGAACAATTCTGGAAAGGCTTCTATGTAACTTTGAAAAATAAACACATTGAAGACGGTCAGCATACTGTTGTTATTACACTTGATGATGTTCAGGTTGTATATGACGATGGTACAGTTGATACTTATCAGTTCAGCAATTATAATGGTGTTTCAAATACAATCGTTTACGATGTGTATAAACCTTATTTCCCAGAGATTCTCAGATTGTTGCCTGATACACATATGACTTATCCTCAGATAACATTGGCAGAAATGTCAAAGAGAGACGCTTGTTCAGGTATTCGTAAAATCAATCTTGCAAACTTTAGAAACTTCCCAATCTCTGAGTTTACTCTTGAGAAAGTTTACAAGGACCTTGCAGTTCCTACAGGACCTCTTGCTGAACTTGAAGTACTTCTTAATGACAGTATTCCATTCTGTGAAAAGATTGATATTACTGATTATGTAAAGCTTGAAGCAAATACAGAGTATTCTGCAGCTTACAGAGACTTGAAAGTTGAAGACTTGATGGTTCCTGTGACATACGAAAACAAAAATGACATCTTACCTGAAACTTGTACTTTGGACTTCTATGTGACTGTTTACGATTTGTATAATGAGCCACATCGTATCAAAATCCATACATACTCAGGTATGCGTTTTGACCCAACTGAAGAAAGTGAAAGATGTACAGCAGGTGACTTCAATGAAGATTCATTATTCAAGGATTTCCCAAAATCATTTGGTAAAGCTTGGGTATCAGAAAATCGTCTCAGTGAAGAACTTTACAAAATCGGTGAACTTGTTGATGGTGAGCCTGTAGGCGTTTACCGTCAGCCAACTGAAATATATAACGAAACAGTCGGAAGCAACATTTGGACAGGTCAGCAAATAGGTGAAGACTTTTATGGAACAGCTTGTTTTAAAATAGGACACATCACTGATGCAACAGGATTTACTTTCAAAGTTGAAGGCTTGCCAAGTGATATGTCAATGTACAACTTTGATAAACTTTCAGGCACAACAAATGATGTTCTTTATCAAGTTTGTTTAGTTGACCCAGACCAAGTTGACCACTCAAACTCAAAAGTCACATCATTCTTGGATGCAAACGCTCCTTATGATGGCTTCTCAAGAGTTAACGAAAATGACTTCTTATATCCTGTAATGTATGCAGGCAACTCAACAGCAATCGAAAAGAGAATTACTTTCGGTAGAAAGAAAATCCTTTCGGGCGATGTATACGTTCGTATTGCAATTAAGAAAGACTCAGGTCTTCGCTTTACAGGAATTGAATTGATAGAGGAAATATAATGGATAAACAGTTTACCTCAAACACTGAAGATAAGCGTCTCAATATTGAAGAGCCTGAATTGATGATGGGAAGACATATTCTTCCTCAGCAAATATGGCGTGATGGCGCTCTTATCCCAGGGTCTCCTGACGATCTTGAGTTTAGCATTCCTGAAATTGAAAATGGTTTGTTAGTTTCATATAACTATTTCAAAGACGGACAAACAGTTCATTCATTGGTTGAAAAGATTGAACGATTGCCACTTCAAAGAGTAAGAGGTACAAAAGATACATACTTCAATAAAGAATTGATTAACTTAATCGGAAGAGAGTTTGATAACGACCCAAACGATAAAGCAAAGTCTTGGCAGTACACAATTTATTCAGGTAACACTGCATTAGCTTATGATGCAGGTAAGCCTATTATTGATATTGCGACAGGTGTGTTGAGATTCCGCTCTAAAGAGTTTGTTGAAAATATCCAAGACGATGAGTTCTTTATATCATTTTATAAATACATTGGACGCACAGGCTTCTTAGGTTCAGAAAACAATGGACAAGATGTTTATGGCGGTATTGATATTCCTTTCAGAGACGACATCAAACACTTTAAGGATGCTGATAACGATGACAGAACAGCAACCTTTAGACTTGAAGGTCAAGTAGGTAATACGATTTATGTATTGCTTAACGCCGCTGAAGTTTATGATGGTACCAACCTTGCTGTAGACGAATATCAGCAAACAACATCAATAAACAAAAATTTAGGTACTGTTATGTTGCAGGAAAACTATCAAGAGATTGACTGGAATATCGGCTTACATAATGGCGGCGTTTGGTTTGATGATGGTACAGTAAGAAAGAACTAATTTTAATAAAAGAGGAAATTAGATGGCTTCAAAAATACAGTTAGCGAGAGGTTCTCTTAAAGGTAAACAGACAACAAAGAAACTTTTACCTTCAGAAATGTTCTGGGTTGCAAGAACATCGGACCCTAATAACAAAAATGATGAATTCACAAAATGGGACGAAGGTACTTTATATGTAGGTCGGCCATCTATCAATCTTGATAGACCTGATGAAGCACCTGTTCCTATTGCAGGCGCTCGTACATATTTTTCAGTTGTCCCAAGAGGCAATCTTTCAAGAGAGTCTTCAATCGAAAATACAACCTTCCAACACGCAATGGTTGGTGACTTGTATGTTTGGCAGAACGATGCAATTGATGGTTATTTCCATAATGTTGACGACTTCCGTAGAGATGACTTGTTGCTTATTGTTGATAACGGTGGTGACAGCAACATTTCAGACGGCGGCGTAATTCTTGACCATTCTTTAATCAAATATATAAGAATCAATTCTTCGGGTGGTTATGCAGACGATGTTTACTTTACACAGGATGGTAAAGAGGACGGCACTCCTTGGGTTGACTTCGATGCAACAAATGTTCAAGACGCTTTGCTCGAACTTAATTGGGAAAAACTTATTTATAAAGGCGAGATTGCAACAAATGCTCAGATTCCAGTTAAGCCTACAATCGGTGGCTTGTATCTTATAAAGGCAGACCAATTAACATTCAACTCAGGCAAGGACGATGAGTTCTCTCCTGATAAAGGTGACTTCGTTTATTGGAAACAACCTATCAACACTGATGTGACATCAGGTACTTGGGTTCAAATTACAAGTGGCTATACAAATGCTGATGAGATTGATTATTACGACCACGATGACGACATCGATCTTTTCATAAGTGGCTTATATTCAACATTTGACCAAAGACATAAAGATTTATTTAATAACGCAAGTAAGAATGTTCGTGATATGCTTGACTTCTTGATGGCTCAAAAAGCACAACTTGATGAGCAAGGAAAAATTCCATTAAGTCAGTTGCACGACACTGTTCTTGGCAATTTACAATTCAGAGGCGTTTGGAATCCTCTTAATAAAGTTGTTGATGTTGCAACTGAACTTGATACAGTTGACGGAAAGCAAACTCCAAAAGATTCTTCAATTCTCAATCCTCTCCCAGGGTGGGCAGCTTATGAAGATGGCGATACATTGGACCCAAACAATTATCACGGAGTAAATCACGGCGACTATTACACTGTTCAAACACAGGACGATATTCTCAATCTTCAGTATCACTTTGACTCAATTGATTTTGAATTGAACACAGGCGACTGGATTGTATTCTGTGACTCTGATGTTCTTGATGGAACTTCTGATGGCTCAAGCAATGCAAAGCACGGCTTCTGGACAAAAATTGATAACACTGACCGTTTGTCAGCTATGCAGTATATTATTGATGTTCAGAACAAAGATAACTTTTTCGTAACACACGAAATTGATGAAAGTGTATTGACATTAGTAGGTACACCTAAACTTAAAGGTCAGAATAAAATCGGTCTTGAGTTCTTAGGAAATAATACAGTTGCAATCACAGGTCGCGGACTTATCGACCAACTTGAATATGAAGACCCACTTCCAAACTTCTTGCCAAAATATGATGGCGTAAAAGGTACAGTAAAGAACTCTTATATTGAAGAAGAGGACGGTACTTATACAGGACAAGATCGTTTGGATCATATGAACGACTTTGCTTCACAGGCAAAGACAAGATTCCACTCAAATCTTGAAGTAGGTAATGTAAATGAATACCGCAACGCAAGAACTTATGGCAACATTACATTGTCACCTCATATCGTTGATGTTGCTGATACACAAGACTATGTTAAGTCAGTTTTGAAATTTGAAGTTGATGCTTACGATGGTGATGAACTTAAGAGAAGAACAGTATCTTTAGTTGCACCTGACGGCGGAGACGATTACGGTATCAATGAAGATAAAGCAGACGTTGAAACAAATGTTATGCTTCCTGAACATACATCAACTTTGATTGGTAAACTTGCCGGAATTGAGTTTGAAGTTGGAAGAGTTCTTAAATCAACAACTGAAGGCTACGCTGAAAGTACATCAATTGAAGAACATATTAACGATGAAGCAAACACAAACAATATGCACGACTCTATAAGCAATGTTGTTGAATTCCATTCACAAGTTGCTTCACCTATAAATCAATCTTTTGAGTATTACTTCGGAGATTGGAACACAGGCGATGACCAAGGCTATTACAATGAGAATGACTTTGATGACGATGGTAATATGGCAAACAGATGGGGTGAAAACAAAATCCTTGCTCGCCTCGTAAAGAATATTCATCAAGTTCAATCAAATATTACTGTTATGTTGCCTTGTGAGTCAGGAACTCTTATTACAGAAGAGTTTATTGAAGACTTGTTCGGTTCAAATGACGATACTTATTTGACAATGTTCGGAAAGTCAAAAACATCGCCTTCAGGAACTTTAATAAACACTCTTCAGAAGTCTCCTTTCCGTATGATTGATAATGCGTTGAGAACAAGACTTCTTAACTCACACGCAAATAAGTCTACAGTTGAAGCAGAAGCTGCGGCTCAGCAAGGCATCTCAAATGCTATTGCAAATGGCTATGCTCCTGCAGTAAGAGATGGTACATTCAAGGCTTCAATTGAAAGAGACGCAACTTTGGTTGCAGAAACAGATATTATAGCAGGTAAGTTTGACGAAGATGGAAATATTGTTGAAAAGAAATCAATCTTTGGCACAAATGCAATCGGCGTATCTGACCCAGATTATGGAACAATGCTTATTCACGGAGCAAGACGCAATTACCCAGATGCGGAGCAGTATCGCGACCCAGCAACAGGTTTGCCTACTCTCCCAGTTGATGTTGTAGTTGACGCACCTAATGAAGGTGGCGTATTGATAACAAGTGATTCCGTTGTAAGTGGCGGTGTCTGGAGATAACAATAACTAAATATAAAGAGGATAAAAGATGGCTAAACATTATAATAAAATTCAAGTCGCAAGAGGTGACAGAAGTAAAAAATTACCACTTCTTGGTGAGTTGTTTTATGATTACGATAGTAAAAGTGTTTTCATAGGTGTTGCAAAATCAGGCACTATTCCTGAAGGCACCCACCCTTATGAATGGAAACGCTTCGGTGGTTTTGATAGCATTGTAATTAAAGGTACAATTGGTAGTGATGCAGATTACGCTGCATTAAATGGACACCTTCTCCCAGGTGATGCATATATCGTAACTGCACCAATCAATGTTGAACAAAAAGAAATTATTTTTGATGGTGAAGGTAATGCAACAAGAGGAAAGAACTATCGTACTTATGACGACTTCTTCAAGGCAGGACAAATAATTGTTTATTGTTCTGAAGACTTGAGTTCACTTCCTAATGCTGCTGTTTATGGTGCTAACGCATCGGGCGCTGGTTTTATTCCACTTTCAGGCGGACAGAACGCATCAGATATTGAAAACGATGTAAAGTTCCAGCCTGTAGCAGCAGTTGCTGCTGACCCAGACGATACTGCTGCAAATGCAACAGGTCTTAATAATGTTCAGTCTGCTCTTGACTACTTGTTTAATAACAAGATGGAATATAAAGGTAAGTTTGATACTGTAAACTTTACAGGTACACTTACAAAGACTGGAAACACAACAGTAGAAGATACAGTAATCAATGCAATTGCATCTATGCAGGCTCTTAACCCAGGTGAGTGGATAATTTATAATGGTCCTACAAAGAGTATTACAGTTATCAACGGCGATGCAGAAGAAACTTACATATTGAAAAAGAACACAGCAATTGTTATGAGTGCAACTGTTGTTGATAGTGTCAATTCTGAAACAGGAAACGCTGAAGGCGGCCTTGATAAGATTGTTAGTTGCTTCCCACTTGGTGCTGCTGATGCAAACGACATTGAGTTTGCGTTTACTGATAAAAGAAAGTCAATCGAAGGCACATCTGAGGTTAAAACTAAAACTGTTGCAGGTACTGCTACAACACTCAATCCTGCTGACAGCGTTGATGGACAAGTTGATGACCAAGTAACATCTGTTACACAGGCTCTTGATGTTCTTCATCAAACAAAAGCTGACTTAAATGCTGAAGGTAAAATTCCTTTATCACAGATTCCTAATACATTCGTTGGTGCTCTTCAGTATATTGGTACTGTAAACCTTAATGGTACAACTGTTACAGAGATGACTGCTGTTCAGTTTGCTGAAGCAATGGCTGCTTTGAATGGCACTGACTCAATGGAGAAACCTCTCGAAGGTGAAGAAGCAAATACACAGTTCCAAAGAGTTGACGCAGGTGACTATGTAATTGTAAAAGTTTCAGGAAGCACAAATGTTTCTGATGAAGCAGGTACAACAAGTCCTCGTAAATCACAGGTTAAAGTTATTACAGGTTCAGGCGCAAATGACTTCTTCCTTGTATCAGAAGGTGACCACGTAATTTGTAATAGCGTAACTTACGATGATGATGGTGATATCACAGCAGTTAAACTTGACCACCTTGATACATCTTCAAGAGTTGATGCTGTAAACGGAATGACAGCAGAAGTTGATGTTGTAGGTAATATCAGAGAAGATGTTGATATATCAAAAACATCAACTGCAGACTTAAATGACTACCCAGAAGTTGTCGTAACTAATGACCTCGTAACTCATCAGATTAAGATTACAATTCCTAACGCTGTTCTTGCTCCTAGCAATATTGCAAAGAATGCAATTCCTGTAGGAAATGGCGGTAAAGAACTTCTTCAGTCAGAAGTAAGCATCAATGGAATTGAAAACGATTCTCTTTATCATACAGACGATTCAGCACACAACACAGAACTTGCTGGTAAAACAGCAGCTGGTGATGAAGTTGTAGTTGAATTCCCAGATGCAAGTGGTAAGATGGCTGTTACATCAGAAGGCGAAGGTACTGAGGACTTCATTCCAAAATATGACGCTTATGGCAACTTAATTGACTCTGATGTTTCACAGAATACTGCGGCTGAAAAGTTTGATATTTATGATAAGAACGGAAACAAGATCGTAACTATCAACTATAATGACCTTGCTAATCTTATCAACTTCCACAGAGCTGGCGCAAATAACACAACAGTTGAAGTTGTTCGTCGTTACGATGAAGTTGATGCTACATCAGGAAAGAAGTTTACTGATATAAGAAATTACGATGAAAACACTCATACAACACTTGATGATTGTTCAACAATTGATGGTGGTGAATGGGTATAATTCAGTTAATATAATTTAGAAACTTCAGGCGGGCTTCGGTCCGCTTTTTTATTCAAATGGAAAGTACGAAAATGAAACAGAAGATTACAGTTAGATGGTTTGACGGATTTAAGAGAGACTTCTTTCCTGTTGAATATGAGTTCGGCAATTCTTATTTGTGGATGAAGTTTGAAGATAAAGAAGAATGGATTCCACTTGTACAGATAAGAAATATTAAGACTTCTGAAATTAAGGAGATAAAAAAATGAAAAAGTTTTTGAGCTTTATTTTCGCTTTCGTTCTTATGACATCGGTTTTTGCAACTTCTTATAAGGTTGTAAATATTACAGGAAAAGTCTTTGTGAATAATGCTCAAGTTGAGATTGAACAAGTTTTGGACGACGAAGATGTTCTTAATGTAAGACCTCAGGCAGCAATCACTTTACAGCCAATTGATAAAATCGAAAAGAGAACTTTCAAAAGTGCTAACAATCATATAACTGTAAAAGATGCTTGGGTACAATCTGCTATCGGAAAAGGTGGTCTTAAGAAGATGAAAATTGCAGATGCAAGTCATATTGCACCACCTGTAGATAGACCTCGAGAGGCAGTTGCAACAGCTGCATCACGAGCTTCTGAAGCAAAAGAAGATTTTGAATGGGATGAATAGTTTTACGAAGTGAAAAAATTGGCGGGCTTATTGCCCGCCTTTTTTATTTGTTATACCAGCAAACACATTCAATTTTGTCTTCAAGTTCTTTTGGGATTTTATAATCAACTGTTCTGTGGTCGCCTCTTATAAGACCAAGGTCGCTAAAGCCGATAATATCACCCGCGCCCATTTCACATTTTTCACGAACAGGCTCAAGAACTGACCAAACACTTCTTTCATCGTTGCTCCAACAACTTGGGATTTCTTTATCTTCTTTGAAAACAAAAACACCTGAGCCGTCTGATGGCAAAAAGCACGAAGAATGAACACAGTCCATAAACTCTTCAACTGTCATTACATCGCCAATGTCTTCTGCTTTCTTTACTTCTTCTATTGTCATATTTTCTCCAAAAGAAAACGGGCCGTTGCCGACCCGTCTTTTATTAGTTTACTGAAAGTACTTTCATTTTCTGAATCTTTGATGAAGGGTTTCCACGGCAAGCTTCAAGCAAAGCCTGTTTTCCGTCCATTCCGCCCCAGCAGATTCCAAATACATCTGATTTCAAGGTGTTGATTATTTCAACCCAGCGGTTGAGGTAATCTTCGAAGTCAGAGATTACGAACAGCTTGTCAGCATCTGATTTAAGGTACTTCTTTGCATATTCAATTCCTGAAGCAATTTCAGTACCACCACCTCTGTGGATTTTATCTTCGAACTCATTGAACTTGATGTCGTCAACGAGGTCAGTGTCCCAAAGGATAATTCTTGAATTGTAACCGAAGTTTCTGCGGTACTTTTTCAACTCTGTAAGAAGAGCCTTAACTAAGTCAATGTCAACTGAGCCTGAAACATCAATTACTGCAATCAAGTTTCCTGGGCGGTAAACCTGCTGAATTGTTGTTCTCATTCTCATTACACCACCTGAAGTCTTACCTCTGTTGTAGTTGTAAAGTGGGTCCTGCTTTTCGTAGGTTACTGCATTTCCGATACAACACTTTTCGATGAAGTTTCTAACTTCTTTATCAAGAACACGGTTTGTTTCAAGCCCTTCAGCACCACCTCTTGAGTGACCGCTTCCAATTCCTGCACCGAAGTTTGCAGCTGTATCAGCAGGTTCCCAAGTATCGTCATCCCCGTCTTCAGGACCATTTTCTGCGGCAGCTTTTGCTTTTGCTTCAGCTCCCTTTTTGATGGCTTCCTTAGTTTCGTTTGACAAACTTACCTGCTTTCTCTGAGCGTTTTTGATTGCAGAAGCTTTAACCTTTCCTTCACCATTTCCGCCCTTGCCGTCTTTCTTTTTCTTATCTCCGTCTCCGTCTCCAGAGCCGTCCTTCTTGTCCTTGCCTTTTCCTTTTTTGTCAGACTTTTTGCCCTTGCCATTTCCGTTGCCGTCCTTTTCCTGTCCGTCACCGTCCTGTGGCTGACCGTTGCCTGAGCTTCCGCCCTGACCCTGACCTTGTCCCTGACCCTGTGAATTACCCTGCTGTCCCTGACCTTGCTGTCCCTGCTGTTGCATTTGCTGCTGCATATTCTGCAAAGCCTGACTAATCATCTGCTGCATATCGAGCTGCTGATTAAGGTTGTCCATAAAGTCGTTAGGATTTGAAAGCATCAACTGAATGTAAGCCTGCCAGTTCATTCCGAGTGGGAAGTTGAAATATTCAGGATGCATTCCCTTACAGCTTTCAAGAACTTTTTCTGTGTCAGAAAGTTCCTTCTTGAGGTTTTCAAACAACTCATCAGGAATATCTTCCATACGGTTGATTGTTGCAACCATCTGACCTACTGAAATATTTTCGTACTGAACTTTCCAATCATCTCCGCCACCGAAGTACTTTGAGTTGATTTCCAAGTCCATTGCAACATTTTCAATCTGTGAACCGAAAGCATCAAGCAAAGCTTCGTCATCGATGTTTTCATCGTTTTCGATCTTTGCCTTGAAAGCACCCCATTTTGAACGGAGTTGCTTCTTAATCTGTTCGTGTTTTGTTTTTGTGTCCTTCAAGTGCTGAAAAATACAGTGTCCGTTTTCGTGAAGGTCAAGCGGAATTGATGCATAATCAGGAAGGTCAGAAGGAAGGATAATCTGATAAATACCTGTAGGTGAACGAGTTGAAGCGGCAGGAGCCTCTCCCAAAACTTCGTCAACATATTCGTGAACAAGAGTACCCATCTGGGCCTTAACCTTGTCATAAATTGCAGGTTTTACTGCCTTGCGCTCAGGGAGAAGAGCGAGCAATTCTTCTTTTTTCTGTTCAAGTGTTTTAGTCATAATTTCCTCCTGACAATAATAATATAAAGAAGGTTTAGGAGAAGTTTAATTTTTATGAAAATTATTGCAAATATTTTGGTGGAATTCCTGTACTTTTCAGGATTTCTTCTTTTGCCGCAGCAATAAGCTGATCTTCAGCTGAAGGCCCAAAAGCTGTATCAAGATCTACTTCTGATAATGCTTGCCAATTTATATTAAGTTTCATAGGTTTAGGCTTAAATTCATAATCACTTATATTAAGTGAGTAAAGCCCATAATAAGGAATTGTTTCACTATCTAAGCAGTTTGACAAATCCTCATCTTCGATAATATCTATGAATGTAAGACTTTCAAAAAACTTTGGGTCGACATTATCAAGTATATAAATAACTAAAGACTCTGTAAGTATAATGCCTTCTGGGTCATATACTTTTGCGTCTAAAAAGTCTTGTATGCATTTCTTGAGGTCATTGGCTATTTTAGGTACATCGTCAGTATAATATGGGTTGAAAGTTGTTTGATAATCATCGTGGGTTACAGTACCAACTCTTCCATTATATACTTGTATGTTCTTAAATGAGTCCATTTACTTCCACTTTACCTCTCCTACAAAATGTCCTATATGTAAAGGCTGTTTATAAGGAATAGGAGTTGCTGCTTTACAATCGAGCGGCATATCGTCTTCAACAATAAAAGCGTCTATATCATTAAAAATTTCTGGGTCGATATTATCAATGCACCATCCCACAAAAGACTTTCTAATCTTTACGCTTGGGACCATAATACCTTGTTCTTTTATATCATCAACAACCCATCTTATTTCATCAATCAAACCTATTAAGGAGTCGTCAGTATAAAAATAAAAAATGCTGCCCTTCCCAATAGCTACAGGGTCTATTACGCCTACTTTATTATCAACTACTTGTATTTTTTCAAACTCATCATTCATCTATAATAATGTCCTTCTTATCAAAAGCTTCTGGGTAAAAGTTGATAAACTCTTCGAGAGTTCTTCTTTTAATTATCACATTAGTTGCAGCTGAAAGCTTATTAAAAAACAATTCAAGCTCAGTAAGATCAAGTAAGCGGTCACCCACCCAAATGCTGCCTTCAGAATTTAGGGTGACATCTGAAAAATCTGCAACTATTGGACCACCATCAAGCATCTTTATTCTCCGTTGCAATTATAATAGTCTTCTTATCAAAGATTGTTGGCTTTTTATCAAGAAGCCAATCAACAACTTTATCTTCAAGCATTATAGCTTTTGCTGCTTCAATCTTTTTTGTAAGTTGTTCAACACCTTCGTCACCAATATTATAAACAAGTGTCTTGTGCCCAGGCCCATAAACATTGACAAATTTAAGAGCTAAGTTTCCATCGCTGTTGATTGTATATTGGCTCAAGTCAAGCGGACTTTCAAGATATTTTACACTTCCGGTGAAGCCGTGTTTTAAAATTTCTGTATAAGGCACAGTTAAACAATTATGAGAGCTTACAAGAAGAGCGTCCATATCGTGAACGTAAATATGATGATTCTTATTCGTCAATTATGATTACCTCTTTCCCATCAAATATTGTTGGCTCTTTATCAAGAAGCCATTCTGCAAGCTTTCTATTAAGTGATACTCCGTGAACAATGTTTCTAACATCTCGTATAAAACTAGGTATTGCAGGAGCTGAAAGCTTTTGTGTATCACGAAATGTTCCTATTTCATTTGTCACACATAAGTCACCATCATCGTCAATTATAAATGATCTTAAATTAAAATAATTCTTATTTGCCTTCGACAATGGTAACCTCTTTCTTATCAAAAATTGTAGGGTCTCTATCAATAAGCCACTCTGCAAAAGATTGATTTATATACACTCTATTGTGCATTGCAATACCACTTTTTACCTCTTCAAAAAGTTCAGTTGCAGTTTTTTTGCCATATTCTATAATGTCTGTTTTTATAACGCCGTTTTCGACACAGATGTCAGTGTAATCTGCAGTTTGTGCAAGGCCTTCAAGTACAGGACTTATTACTTTCAACTCTTCCATATATTTGTTGCCAAATAAGCTGTTACCCAAATCTCCAGCACCTATTCCCATAAATGTGTTTAATAATTCTGCAAATGAACCGAAGTCACCTTTTCCCATATTTACTCCAAAAGCCCCTCTTTCAAGGGGCGCGGTTTTTCAGCTTTTTAACTTAAGCAGACTTTTTGTTGTTGCGGTAGAAAGCAAGGAATGTATCAGCATCAACTGCCTTGTAGGTACCGCCCTTAATCATATAGATTTTGTTGATTTCAGTCTGACTTACAACCTGTGAAGGATTTCCGTCAACATAAAATGTTCCGTTACGAATACCTGCTGAAATAACAGGTCGGTCTTTGCTGTAATGGCGGGTTCCTGAACGGATTTCCAAGTTTACGTAATAGTCCATCTTCAACTTAACATTCATATTTATCTCCTTATCAAACAAGCTTTATAATAACTGCGGGTTTTTCAACCCGCATTTGACTTAGGCATTAACCTCAGCGTAGAAGCTGTAGTTCTGAACAATCTTTGTCAGACCGTTCTTTGCAACCTCAACCTCACTGTTCTGTGGGAGAGTATCGCAGATTTTTACAAGTGTTTCGAGAGCAGAGATGTCAGCAACAAACTTTGCGTAGTTGATCTTTCTCTTGTCCTCAGGAACGTTTTCTCCAAGGTTTGCATCAAGGAACTGATGTGGGTCCTTGTCGTAGGCATCCATTGCCTGTGTGTAGATTTCACCGAGTGCACGGCGTGTGTCCATCACATTTGTTCTTGTACCGTCAAGGTAAAGGCTCAGGCGGTCAACCTTATCTGCAATCTCTGTTGCACCATCGAAGATATTCTCTCCGCCTGTCACAGGAGCTTCTCCTGACTTAAGGCGCTTGAGCATCTGACGAACTTTTTCAGTAACTGACTTGATGAAAGCTTCGCACTGATTTGCATCGTTGAAAGTTGCAGTTCCTGCACCAATCAAACCTTCAACCATACGGTCGATGAAAGGATTTTTTGCTCCGTTCAGAGGAACATTGAGCAAGGCACAAGCAGCAACTGACTGCTGCAGGTAGTAGTAAGTACGACCTGAGATGAAGTTGTAAACCTGTCCGTGACGGCTGTAAGTTCCTTCGAAGCAAGCAGCGAAGTCTTTGTTTCTGATGTCGAGATAACCTTTTGAATTGTCTCTTGAGTCAGAGTAGCATTCAAAAACCTCTTCCATCATTGTCTTAACTTCTTTTGTTGCATTGTTCCAAATATTTGGACCAAGACGATTTGCATCGTGATTGAACTCAGGCCAATCTGCCATACGTTCTTCTTCATTCTGACTGAACTCATCAAGGAAAGAGTGGAAGTCAGGAGATTCAAGATTGATGATACAGAAGCGGTTAAGCGCAGGAGCTGTGATATCACAGTAAGAAGGCAAGTTTGACTTGTAGTTTCCAGCTGAGATAATTACGCAGTCCTCAGGAAGCTTGCGTCCGTTTCCGATTGTTCTTTCGAAGATTAAGCGGTAAAGAGCACCCTGAACAAGAGAAGGACAAACTGAAATTTCATCGATGAACAAAATTGAAGGTTTGTTGTTTTTCTTGTTTTCAAGGATGGTATTGAACCAAGTTGGATTTTTTGTAATGAGGTAGTCCCAGTCAGGTTCGTTTACCTGAAAACCAAGGATTTCGTTGTTTTCAAAACCTGAACCGATAAGGGAAACAACTTCGTAACCCTCGTGAGCAGCGATTTCTCCGACGATTGTTGTCTTTGCAATACCTGGGTTTGAAAGAAGCAACATCGGAACCTTATTGTTGGTCATTCGAGTAACCTCGAAACCTGTGATGATTGTGTCTCTAATGTAATTCTTAACCATAATCTAACTCCTTATTGATCTTGATTACAATAATAATATAAAATGGAGTTTAGGAAAGTTTAAAAAATTTTCAAAATTTTAGTGATTTTTTGGTATTTTTTCAAAAGTAATGTCAATCTGACCTTCAGAGTCAAAAATATAACGGTCGTTATCAATTAGGCGTTCAAGCGTAGAAACTTCGTCATAAAAGATTATCACATTTTGTTTATCATTTCTTGCTCTTTTAAGTTGCTTCCTAAAAGAGCAGCGAAGCTCGAAATCATAAATATAACTGGTATCAACTTGTAAATAGCAAAGTTCTTCTTTCATTATTCTTTAAGTTGAAGGTCAACAAAGCCTTCTGTATTATCAAATAAAAACCTCCGCCTCCCGAAGGAGGCATTTGTTTACTCTTTTGGAGTTATTTCATTTACCAAGATTGAGTTGTTGAAGAACTCGTTTCCTGCTTCTTCAAGATCAGCATATTCGCCGCTGCGGTATTTCTTAAGGAAGATTACAAGATTCTTGTTGTACTTATAACGGTACTGATTTGATATTGTGTTGCCTTTGTTATCAATCTGAACTAAGATTACAATATCTTTCCAAAGAATAACTTTGTCAATGCGCCAAAGCTTTTTCTCTTTGATACGTTTTTCGTACTGTGGCAATTCCTGAATACTCTTACCTTCTTCAACCATCAAAGCAAGTTCTTCTTTTGTAAGCTTGTGTTCTTCGGTAATTGTTTCAACCAAAATAGGATAGTGTTTCTTTTCCAAGAATGTTTTAATATCGTGGATAAAGTCTTTAGGCTCAACACTGTAGTCCCAAGGGAAGAAGTATTGCATACCTGTGTTCTTGTGAATTACAAATACACCATCTTCACCTTGATGAACTGCTGTTTTAATTGAAAGAACACAAGGACACTTTTCACAGAAGCTCAACAACTTTTTGACAGTTGTCTGCTTCCATTTGTCTCCATTTATATTCTCTGCAATCATTACGAGTTATCTCCGTTTTCGGCAGTGACACCGCCATCAATCAATACACACATCGAGAAGAAGTCTTCTGATGCTGCCGCAGGATCTTCCTGTTCACGAGCTTCCTGCCAATACTTAAATGCCTTTTTAACATCTGCAGGTTTACATTCGTGGTCTTTTGCAAATTCCTTAATTCTTTCGGACTGATCTTTCTTCTGTGTTTTAATCTTCAACTGAAGAGAAGCATTTGCCTCATCAATATCATCAAGAGCTTCGAACAATCCAACAAGTTTGTCATAAGTTACGTCAACCATTTTTACACCTCTTTGTAATTTTTTACTGCGTCTTTTGCAGATTCGTAGATTTTCTTTGCCATTGCTTCCCAAGCAATTAAGGCATCCTTTTTATTCAAAAACAGACCAACTGAAATGTCGTTAACTTTAATGTCTTCGACCTCTTCAAAAGTTCCGTCTTCTTTCTTGTGTTGTTTTTTGATAGGAAGATACTCTTTCTTTTCTTCATCGTAATATGCAGCTTCGACATATTTAGCCCACACACCTTTACTGTTGTTAGGTGCATCTACATAGCCGCGGAAAATGAAAACATTGTTTGTAGTTTTCCCATCAGCGTTATCGTAGCAGGCAGAATAAAGAATGTCACCGTCCTTCAAATCCTTGAGAATGTCTTTTTCGACATTGCTCTTAAGACCAATACATTGCTTCATTTTGTACCTCTTTGTTTTTCAAGTCTTTCTTTGTTTAATCTATCAACCGTCTCATCAATCAATTGTTCATTTAAGATAATTGATTTTTGAGAAGTTAGCCACTTTGCTTCACGACATTCTGTTATCGTTTTGCCTATCTTAACTGGGACATCACCAATATCTTTTGCTCCTTTATCAGTAAAAGGCGGCAATATAAACATATGACTCTGTCCTAAGTTATTTTCTTTAATATAATTCTTCCATCTTTTCAATGAAGTCCAACCTGCGAGGTCATTATCAATAATGAACACAGTTGAACTAAACTTTTTCAAAAGCGCAAACTGTCTTCCTGATATTGATGCGCCGAACACTGCGGTTGAATTTCTGTTTGTAAAATATGGGTCAGTACGAAGGACAGCAAGGTCCATAATACCTTCCATAAAGAACAATGTTTTTGAAGTGTCAAGTTTATCAATATCATAAAGTGTTGATGTTGAAGCACCTTTAGGATAAATACATTTTTTATATTCGTACTTATCAGGATCTTTGCCTTGTCTTATAAGTTGATTACGGAAATACTCTTCTCCGTAAATGTCTCTTCCTTCACAAGACATCAACTTTCCTTTTTCGTAAATAGGAATAACAAGACGCTTTGTAAAGTAAACCCACTTATCTTTATTGTTAGGTTCTTCTGTATCGTATGACTTTGCCATTGCAGCAAACTTCATTTGCATCTTATCAGCCATATCAACAGGAATGCATCTTTTATCCAAATACTTGATAACATCGTCATTATGCTTTACAGATATGAATGTACCATCAAGTGCAATATGAATGTCAGGCTGTACTGTCAAGTCTTCTTCAATTTCAGTTTTAAATGGATTTACAAAAGTTGAGTCTTTCTGATTTTCCCACGGAATACCAAGTTCTTTGTTTATTGAATGACCACATAAGTCTCTAAACAAAGCACGGAGCTTTCCTCCTTGTCCACAAGAGAAGCAGTGCCATACACCTTCTTCAACGTTCACCGAGCAAGATGGGTGACGGTCCTGATGATAAGGACAGTGGCACATAAAATTATCTGATTTGATACGTGTTGTCATTTGCAACCGCAACACGATTTGTTCGTTAATCTCTCTTTCTGTCATATAGCATATAAAACTTAACTGTAATTATATATTAACCTAATAAGGCTTATAGCCACCAAATTTATTTACGTTGTAAACAATTGTGCCTGAGAACCTATTATGAGATACATAATCACCCATTGTCTGTTTAGAAAGTCTTTCCTGAACTGGGGTATTGATTGTGTTGATAAATCTTTCACGAAGAGCTTTATCTTTATCGCCAACTTGCTTTGCTTTTTCAATGTCATTGTGAAGCTGTTTGATATTGATAATACTTTCTTCAGATTTAATGTTCAACTTTTTAATATCGTTTTCGCAACGGTCGATTAAGAAGTAGCATCCATAAGTTGTGCAAGCTGTTTTAGCTACCTGAGCCATTTCATCATTCATAATAAGCCTAATAATTTTTACAAACTTATCAATATTTGTCCACAACTTTATTGTGCCATCATCGATTATTATGCGAACATTATTTTTTACAGGATTAGGAGTGAAGATTAAAAAATAAAAATCACTGAGGATTTCTTCCGTTGTCTTTGAAGACGCAGGAGCGGTCGCATTCTTCACACCATTTGTCTGGGCAGGTTTGTTTTCCATTTATGGTTTCCTTCTTTATACCTAACTTTTCTTCTTCTTTATCAAGCATATAATTAAATACTTCTTTTTCCGATATTGAATCTGTCATTATAGTCCCTTATTTTCTGGTACATATAATTAGCACCTTCTTCAATAATTGAAGCTATGTCATAAGGCTTATCATAAAAGAATTCATCGTAAATATTGTATGCTGTCACACCAAGTTGTTTCAATTTCCAAACAACATAAAGTTCAAGAAAAGATTCAAAATAGAATACTGCACTTGAATGGTCATCGCCTTCAAGTTCTTCAACTATGTTATATAATTTTCTCCAATCAAGGAGCAAGTTTGGTCTGATGTTTGTAAGATACATTTCATAAGCATCGCCGCTAGGATAACGAGCTCGAATGAGGTCTCTATTTGAATAACAAAAATCATTAAATGACTTTTCAGGAGACTGTCCGAAACGGAGACGCATATGAATTTCCTTCATATAATCTCGAGGTAAGTACATTCCTGAATCTTCACTCATTCTTTTTGACATATATTCGTAAAAGTCGAAGTCTTCATTTTTCCAAGTTCCTGTATGCATCAAATGACTAATACGAGGAACAGCGGATTTAATATCATAACGATATGCAAGATTGTTTTCTTTACACCAATCAGTTCTATCTGTTGTGTACCCGTTTTCAATATCATCTTTTTCTGTCTTGATATATTGTGAATAGGCGCGGCCCGATATTTTAGTCTTATCGCATTTGAAACGAATTACTTTTTTGTTGAACTCATTCTTACCTTCATTATATTCATTCAACATTTTTTCAAAGTCATCAATAGTTCCTTTCGTAAATTCAACTAAAGAATCTTTATTAAAGTTATAAACAAGATTTTGATTAAACTTTGCAAAAGCACTTCTTATCTGAACTTTTTGTTTCTTATCGAAAACTTCAACTTTGATGTCTTTTGAAATATCAACAACTGTGTTTGGCTTTTCTTCAACTGAATGTGTTTCAAGGTATTGATGATACTCTTTTGGCCAAGAGCGAACAATACCGCACTGATTAAGTCCGTATAATTTTGAAAAGTTTTCATCTCCGTGGCCAAACTGATAATGATTATTGATTACATAAACAAGACCACATCTTTTAAGGCCTTCAACCCAATTGTGCATTGTCTGAGGATTGCCAATCGGAATGCCTGCCTTTGCAAAAGTATCTTTAGTAAAGAAGATACCTTTATTTTCTTTTACATCGTGAATGTTGTTTGTTGAAGCGAGAAAGAAAAGCAAACTTTTTAACTGAGCAAGTCTTTCTTCAACTTTATATTTGATTGGAAAATTGTTGATAAGATATTCGTCAGTATAAATCTGACCTGAGTAAAGCATAGCAAAAGACTCCTTGCTGCTTCTATACTTTACTGCTTTATCATATTCGTTCTTAATTAAGACCTTAAGCTCAGTCACCTTCTAACCTCTATACAATTGATATTAACCTAGCATCAATTAAGACTAGGTATTATCAATCATACGTCCGAGAGTTTCAGCGTAAGCATTTGAATTTGGATTCCAATCTCCAAGGTCCTGTTCGTGATTCTGACCGTTTGCTTCACGCATTGTCTGTTTCCAGTCGAAGCCGTCTGGGTCTTCCTGATTTACAAAGTTATCGAAGCCGCCAAGGTCAACACCGAAATCATTTGATGCGGACTCCTGTACTTTTTTCTGTGGCTTAGCAGGACGCTGTGACTGCTGTCCTTCATCAAGTTTATCAAATGAAAACTCTTCTTCTACGCCGTTGATAATATTTTTAAGCTCAGTATCAATACCCTTAAGTTTCATCAATACACTTTTAATTCTTGGGTTTGACATATCTTTGGCGAGAATGCCACCAACTTTTGCGAGCTCTTTTCTTGCAAGTTCCAAGTCTGCCATATATGTAATTCCTCTTATTTTTATATTAACACATTAGTCGTCAAAGTCATTGAGTACACGTACTTCCTTGCAGCCTTTGAAAGGATAAGGGTCAAAATCAATTTTAACTCCTGTCTGCCCAGGGAAGTTCTTTTTAACATAATCGTAAATGTCGTCAATTGTATTAAATGCTACAACTTTTGCTGACTCTGTATAGTACTTGTCAGTGTATCTTGACTTAACATCAGTTACAATACAATTGCGTGGGTCTTCTTGACAAAGTCTGATAAGCTCCTGAATATGCTCGTGTTCAAGTCTTTCGAGCCTTTCATATTCTGCATACTCTTCGTCTTCTTGTTCCTGATTGAAGTCGTCCATATCATAATCTAAGTCGTCCATTTCGTGATCTGTGAGTTTAACTTCATTCAATATATTTTCAAAAAGTTGTGTCTTGTCCATATTTCATTCCTTATTTTATTTAGTTACAAAGACAAAAGCGGCAGCCCATCAACTATTTGAGCTGCCGCAAAATAATCAAATAAAATAAAAATAATCAAGTTTTTTGAACTTATCCGGAAAACCATCATCGGATTGTTATTATCCTAGGTTTTTCAGAACGGAAGTTGGTCTTACAAATTGCCTCATTCCTCGTTCCACTCATAAAAATAATCTATAAACACTATAAACACCGAGCGGAACTACGTAAAGCCTGAATGACAAGTTTGAGTCTCCAACGAGCTTCTCCCTTTTGATAATCTAAAGGTTAGACTGTGATGCCCTGTCAGAACAATACGTTCTATGACTCTTAATGACATTATAATAAGATACAGGATTGCATAGACTGACAAAATGCTATAACAACTTATCACAATCATCATCTCCCTTTGAAGTATTTCGCGAACTGGGAATTGAACCCAAATGAGCCTTTGCAATTACTCTTCGCAAAAGGTAAGTGCTCTTAAAACTTTAACTCCGCCTAAACGTAAACCTATCGCAACATACCAACGGTCTTACATCTGCCGTTCTTGGTTTTCATTTATTCCACTCACTTCGTTTTCGACAAGTGTCAAAAGACAATGTACGGGAGTCACGAAGCAGAACTCAAACTTTATGGAAATAGTTTTCGAACCTCGCTATGGCATTACGGTAGCTACGAATCCGCAGACTTCTTTGGTGCTTGCAGGCAGGGCTCGTCCGTCCCTTGAAATTATTTGTCGTTGACATCTTGCTGCAACAATTTGCCAACGTAATTTCACAAATTATATTAACAAGACCACTGTTCTGTTGGGTACTTCTGACCCTTAACTTTTGGTCCTTCGATCTTATCAACATTTTCCTTGAAAAGTTTCTTAAGACCTGTCAAAGCGCGGCTGTCATACTGCATATAATCAGCTTTCTTTGCATCGTAAGCAAAGAACAAACAACCGCATTCACGGAACCAACCGCAAGTGTGACCGCGATAAGACATACGAAATTCTTTCATAATTAACTCCTTATTTTCGATTTACAATAATAATATAAAGAGCAATTATCAAAAGTATAAAAATTTATATAAATTTTCCTCTTATTCCACCATTATTATTCCCTCCATTATAGTTCAAAAATTATTTTGACAGTTTTTCATATTATGTCAAAGTGTTTGGGTAAAAGTTCTTTTTAAATGTTGATAACTAATTATTTTAATATTGGAATTCGCAAACCGTGGAAGGCGAAGCCCATTATTGAAAAATAATGTGTAAAGTGTGCAATATATGCTATTTGAACTAAACACACAACACGAGGAGATTTTACAATGAAATTTACTGAAGCAGTAAAACAGTATTCAGAAGAGAAGAAGGCAAGAGGCCTCTCTCCAGTTGTAAATGCTAAAGAGATTGACAAAATCCGTCAGCTTTACAAAGAGGGCAAGTTTAACGAAGATTGTGAAAACAAGACTGAGGAAAAACCTGCAGAAAACAAGACTGAGATGAATGAAGCTCAGAAAGCAGAGTTTGAAAAAACTCTCAAAGAATTCCGTGACTACAAAGAGTCAAAAGGAATGGGTCGTGGTGTTTCAACAAAACAGAAGAAAATGATTGAAAGAACAATCCTTTGCGGAACAATGACAGAACCAACTGTTATTAAAGAAACAAAAGATGAAAAGACAATCATCGCTGGTCCTTCAACAAAAATTGAAGAGGGTGCAGAAGCTCCTGAAAACAAAGTTGAGGAAAACAAAATGGAAGAAAACAAAGAAACTCCAACAGAAGCTAAAAAGCTTGATGAGAACACAAAGAACGAAATCCGTTCAAAGATTCTTGAAGCTCGCAAGAACATCTTTGTTGCAAAGACAAAGTTGAACGAGAACGATATGATGGGTGCTGCTGACGCAACACAGGGTGCTATGGACGCAGTAAACGCTGCTGATGCTGCAATTGCTGATCCTGCTGCTCAGGGTGCTGTTCCTCAGAACATCGTTGACACAGTTGCTTCACTCCAGACAACTGTAAATGACCTCGCAACACAGTGTGGTATTCAGCCTCCAGTTGATGTAGGCGCTGACCCTAACGCAGGTGTTCCTGCTGTTGATGGTGCTACACCAGATCCTAACGCACAGGCAGGTGCTGCTCCTGTAATGGAAGGTCTCGAGTCAACAAAAGCTCGTCTTGCAAAACGCGAAGCATTGCTTAAGGCAATCAAAGAAGGCGCTGCTCCTTCAAACGGTCAGGATGCTATGGTACAGGAAATCAATTCAATGACAAATCCTCAGGAATTCCATAACATTGACAAAAACAATTCTGAAGAGTTGGTAAAACCAACAACAAAGAAATCACCTGAAGCTGCAAATACTTGGCCTACTGTAAAAGGTACATACAAGGAATCTGTAACAGAGAAAATGATTTCTGACAGAATTGCTGAGAACGAGGACCGTTGGGACTTCAATCGTATTCTTCGTGAAGGCATTTTAGGCTAAAAATACGGCAGGCTTCGGCCTGCCTCAATTTAATTTTTAATGGAGAATAAGATGGAAGAAGTAACTAACACACTCTTGGACTCAAGAGATATGGTTGGTGAGGTAGAGTCAATCCTCGAAAACCCACAGTCACTTCCTGATGAATTGCAATATGATTCTAAGGATGACCCAGAATATACAGCAAACGCTGCAGAGATGCGCGAAGCTTTCTGGACAGCCTATATGACAAACGGTAGCGAAAAGATGGAAGAAGGTTTCTCTATCAAGAACGCTATCAAAGATTATGTTGCAAAGAATGGCGGTAAGATTGATGTAGACGATTTTATCGATTCTTTACCTGCAGATGTACCAACTGCAAAATATTATAAGTCACACCGCGACGAAGCAGAAAAACAGTTGAATGCTTATTTGGCAAAAAACCCAGCAGTTGCTTCAGCTCCTGTTGAACCTGCTAAACCATTTTCTGCAGACGATTTAACAAATGACCTCGCAAAGGAACTCGTTACTTCTGGTGGTGATGGTATTGATGAAGTTATGTCAGCAAAAGATTCTGCTGAAGATAAGTTCTCAACAATCTATTCAATCGCAAAGACAATTTTCCAAGGAAAGGGTATTAAGCACCACGCATTCATCTACGGTGACCCTGGCGTTGGTAAGACATATTCTGTAAAGAAAGCTATGCAGGTTGAGTTCCCAAAAGGCGCCCTCTCAAAGAAGGGTTATTCAATTGAATGGAACTCAGGTGATATTGGTAAGGCTGCATCAAATATGGTATCTTTCTTCTACAAGAACAGACAGAACAAAGTTATCGTTCTCGATGACTGTGACTCATTCGTTCTTGCAAAAGACCAAGCAATTCAGAACCTCTTGAAAGGTATGTTGGACTTGGATAACACAGAAAAGAACCCTAAGTACATTACAACACCTGCATCAATTCGTGCGCTTGCATCAAAGATTTTGGCTAACGAAGCTAAAGCTGAAATGCGTGAAGGCGTTGAGTTTTCAATTGACCAAAAGCAGCTCCGTGAAGGACGTTTGGTAATGTCAATTGAAGGTGAAGAAGTTTTGAATGAAGCTATTGAGCCTGAAGAACTCAAAAAGTTTAAGATTGTTGAAACAAAGAAACCTGTAAGAGAGTCAAGAAGCGTACTTGATACAGGTGATTATTTTGGTCTCGGCTTAATGAACGAATCTACAGTAAATGATGACGATGATAACTGGGACGGAGAATTGTCAGAGGAAGATCAGGAGCTTGCAGAGCAGCTCAATCAGCTTGACAATGATTATGAAGACGATGTTGAAATTCCTCCAAAATGGCGTTTCACTTCAAGACTCATAATGATTTCAAACTTGAGAAAATCTGATTTGAATGACGCAGTATTGTCAAGAACACTTTCTTATGAATTGTCTTTGACACAGGAAGAGTTCCTTGCTCGTCTTTCTGAAATCCTTCCAAACCTTCTTACTGATGTTGAAACAGAGTCTTCAATGGCAATCGTTGAATACGCAAAGAAGGTTGCATTCGCAAACTTGATTGCAGCTGTTGATATTGCAAATCACGGTGGAGCAGTAAAAGGTAAGAGAGTTATTATCGACCAAAAATTGCAGTTCCGTATTATTGCTGAACTTGCTGGTAAGTGGATGCAGCGTGCTGATGACTATGCTGAAAAGAACGGTATTAGAAGTCAGGACCGCTTAACACTTGATAGAATTAACAACGACATTAAGATGAACTTCTTCGTGTTCGATGTAATTCCTTCATTGAAAGCGTAAACTTAAAAAGTTGATATAACAGGCGTTGCGTTAAGCAACGCCTTATTTTTTGCTAATTGAATATGAAAACAATTCTTCCACATTTTGAAAATAACATACATACAATTCAAAAGACTCATAAGCTCCATCCGTTTTATGTTGATGAAATGGAAGATTATATTGATAACATCGACCATCTTACAAACCTTGATTGCGTTGTAAATGCAGCGATGAGACCTCACGGACAACAAGGCACAAAAGGTTTTGCTGATGGAGAACGCTTCGACTCTTATTGGGAATATGCTTTTTACTTATATCAAAAAGAATGTAATGCCGCAGTAGTTGTAAGAAATCATACAGACAACTTTCCTTACACAGATGAAAACGGCAAACTCAGAAAGTTTTATCCAGACTTTATTGTAAACGGAAATTATTATGAAGTGAAAGGATGGCTTCGTCCATCAGACCAATGTAAGATGGACCAAAACCCAAATGTTAATTTTGTTTTTGGAGATGATATTAAGCCGATGGTGCAGTGGTTGAACAAGCATCATCCGAAGTGGCGAGATGAGTATCAGGAGCTTTCTTAGCTTCCTCTGCATTTGCAACAATAGGAACTATTGCAACTTGAGATAAGAAGCCTCGCTTTTGTAAACCTTCCAAATACTCAGCAAGACAAGCCATACAAAATGCTTCTGACTTTTCCTGTTTTACACCAGTTGGGTCAACATAATTTATTCTTGAAACAAGTACTGCTGGGTTATTTGAACAACTTCCAAGATTACCGTGTTTCTTACAAAAGAAGTTGAAATCCTTTAATACTTTTCCCTTAGGGATTGTGATTATTGTTTTTCCTGATGTTTCTTGTTTTCTTTCCATAATGCAAAATCCTTATTTATAAGCTCTTTACCATCAACCATTATTGCACCTTCTTTTACAAACTTTTTTGCATCATCTTTTGTAATTTTGAAAACAAGGTTTGGGTCGTGGGCGTCAATTTGTTTCTGTAACTCAGCATCTTCTTCGTTAATCATTTTCAAGCCTACAAAGAATAATGTAAAGTAGGCTGAATTGAGAATTAACGTTATTGCAGCTGCTGCCCATACAGGAAATCCGATTGCCCCGAAAATCCAAAATATGAGACAGATAACTTCAACAATTCCGATGCCAATAAAAAATCTTTTATTTATCTGATACATCTCTTTCCATATAAGCAAGCTCAACTTTTACTGTTGCAATTTTGATAAGTTCATCATTCACCTTACCATTAACTACAACCTCTTCGGGCAAGTCTCCATTTTTAATCAATTCTTCCAAGAAGTACCTTGCGTAACCGATAGCTTCTTCCTGAGTTGAATTGATATAAGGAGCAGCAAACTCGAAAGGAATATTGAGCTTCTCTTTCTTAAATATTCCAGTACGAATTTCAACTTCATTGTTGTAAATAATCTTTACCTGCCAATATTCAACCTTAGGCTTCTTATAACGATGTGTAAGAATATCTCCACCTGAGTTGTTGAATTTCCAATTGTTCATAAGAACCTGAACATCATCAAGTCCTTTTGTAATTTTTTCTTGTCTTGCTGACATTGCAGTATTCATTTTACTTGGCATTAGTAACCGCCTCCATAATTTTCATCTACTCTTGCAGACAATTCATCTTTTGGTATAAGGTCAATATTTTGTGCTTCAGGAGAAACGACACATTCTGTTGTAATAAGAATACCTGCAACTGATGTCGCATATTTAAGAGCAGTCTTTTCAACCTTAAGTGGGTCAATTACACCTGCTGCAAACATATCGTCTTCCATCTTTTCGTTCTTTGCATCATAGCCACTTTCGTCTCTTGTATCGTGTTCAATACTTGAAACAATGTATGCATAATCTTTTGTGACAGATTGAATAATCTGAGTAGCAGGAAGACGACATACATCAAGTAATGCTTCAAATCCTGCACGATAAGAATCATTAGGGAAGTCTCTTTTTTCCTGACGAACATCACGAGCAGCTTTCAATAATGCAGAACCACCGCCTGGGACGATACCATCAGATATTGCAGCATTTACCGCACAAACAGCATCGACATAACGGTCATACAATTCCTTTACACGAGTTTCAGTAAGTCCGCCAACTGAGATTGTTGCAATACCGCCTGTGAGAGCAGCAATACGTTTATTCATAACATTTACTTCCTCTGTTGATAAACCAACATTCTCATCAGCAAGGCCTTTCTCAATATCTTTTTTGATTTCAGCAACACGAGCATCAACTGCATCATCACTACCTGCGCCATCTTCAATAGTTGTCTTAAACATTGTTGCCTTAAAAGAACCACAAGAACCAAAGTCTTTTTCAGTATCAAACTTTTTAAGTTCGTCACGGTCTTTAATAATATTTGTTCCTGTAAGAACTGCAATATCTTTAAGGCGTTCACTCATATCAATTGAATTCACTCCCGGTGCTTTGACAAGAGCAAAGTTTGCTTTTCTTTCAATGTCCATCTTTACACACATAGTATCAAGGTCTTCATCAAAAGATTCTGCAATAAGAACACAAGGTAAAGATTTACCTAAGCAGAAGTTGAGCAATTCAGTTGCATCTTCAAGAGTAGGCTCAAAATCAAATATTGCAATTTTTGGATTTTTAACTTCGTATGATTCAGCTTTCTTGTTGTTTGCCATACGACCTGCAGTCAAACCTGTAGGCCATTCCATACCATCTGAAACTGAAATGATTGTCTTGCCACTTTTGTTATGTGAGTCAAGAACATTTACAACACCGCCTTCTCCGATTGAAGTAAATGCTTTCAAAACATTCTGACCAACAACTGGGTCATTATTTGCTGAAATTGTTGCAACTGATAAAATATCTTTATCACTTGTGATTACTTTTTTGTATTTGTCAAGTGCTGCTAAAACTTCTTCACAAGCAGCATCAAAACCTTTTTGAATTTCAACAGGCTCTTTTCCTGAGTCAACTAATGAAACACCTGATTTACAAAGTTCAGCTCCGAGGAACTGTGTTGTTGTTGTTCCGTCTCCTGCTTCACTGTTTGTTTTTTCGCCTGCTTCTTTAAGTGTACAAGCACCACAATTTTCAAGGTGATCTTTCAACCAAATTTCTCTTGATACTGATACACCGTCTTTTGTATATACTGGGTGGGATGTTCCACGATAAAATGCAACACATCTTCCTTTTGGTCCAAGGGTTGCTACAACTGCTTTTTCAAGCTTTTCAATACCTGCCAACATTTTGTGACGGGCATCTGCACCAAAAGTCAATACTTTATTTGACAATTAAAACCTCCGAATTTATTATTTAGCAAGTTGTTCAATTTCCGAGTCGAACTTGTCTCTTTGTGGCTTCAAAGACATATAATGTTGAGCAGCAAATTTGATACCTGACTCTATTGCAAGTTGTTCACATTCTGCTTTCCAACTTTCGTATGTTCTTAAAGCATCTTCATAATCTTTTCTGTATTTATCGAGTTTTTGAATTCTTTCTTTTTCTTCCTTTGCGCCTTTGCAATCACACCACATTCTGAAGACATTTCCGTCACCTTCAAATGTTTGTTTCATTTTTTCACCGCAGTAAGGGCAGCGTAAAATGTCCTCTTCTTCTGGGTATTGTAAAAGTGAATAAGAATTATTGTGTAAGGGTTGTATTTGTTCCTCGAGATATTCTTTTCCTGTCATATTGTATATATTAACTAAAAAAGCCGCAGTCGCGGCTTCAGGATTTATTTTGCTTTACATTGTTCAAACAGATTCATAACTGCATCGCCAATGTTATTTGTTTCTTTTAAGGCTTTTTCAGCATCAAGGTTGAATGTTTCAGCAAGGTAATGGACAACTGCTTTACTTCCTGCAAGTTCTTTTGGGATATTATTCAAAGCTTCTTCAAACTTTTCTTCAATTTCGTCAAACCCACTTGCTGAAGATTTAGTTCCAAAGTCTTCATCAACAATTCCCATAGCTTCCCAATCAACATCAACTGCAATATCGTTGTACATCTTTTCAGCTTCATCTTTGCTGATTTCATATTCAAGTTGTAAGTCCTGAATAATTGTGTCTTTGTTTACACCACGGTCAATCATCATAGTACAATAATCAACTGCATCAGCACGAAGATCAGCACGAAGACCATATTCATCGCGAGGTTGCAAATATTCAGCGCCTTCTTGTTTTTCAACTTCCATCTCACGAAGAATTGCTTTTTGGATTTTTCTATTATCAAACAAAGACTCCTGCAATTCGCCATCGTCTTGTTCTTTCTTAAGCTTTTCAATTTCAACATCAACTGTTGAATTGCCTGCCTCAATTTGTTCAGCAGCTGCAGCGGTATTCATTGTTGTCAAAGCATCTTTAATAAATGCTTCTTTATTTGCCTTTACTGCAGAGTCGTCAGAATTATCTGCATATTGATTGATAATCTTTTCTTTTACATCATCATTTGCTTTTTCAACTTTTTCAGTATCGAATGTGTTTTGGTAATAATCAGAAAACTGTTTAAGGCTGTCAGCATAAGCGGCTTCAGCTTCCTCATTAAGACGGCGACCTACTTGCTTAATCTTTTTCATTTCAGTCATTAAGTACACCTTGCTGTCGTCAGAAAGGATATACTTTTTGCCTTCTTTAATGCGAACTACACCATCAATAATATTATCATTCTTGTCGTATGCGGAAACCTGTTGGCCTTCCATATACTTAGAAAATACAACACTCATCTTCATAAATAATTAGTTGACTTAAAAGTAATATTGAGATATGTCTTTTAATCTTAATGCAGGCGTATAAGTATCACCAATTTTTGCATTGTAAATATTTTCAGGATAACGACCTTGTCTTAATTCGTTTCTTCCCCAACGACCAATCTGACTGAAGCGGGTTACTCCATAGTTGTATGCAATATAAGCATCTCTTAATTCAGTTTGCAAATCAGTCCTTGTGATATAACCGTAATACTTATCATAATGATTTAAGATACGAGCATAATACCAAAATCCTACTTCAAGATTTTTCTCAGGGTCAAGCATATCTTGCATTGTATACTTTACTGCGTGATTGTCATTATATTCATTCAAACAACCATTCATAATTTGACACAAGCCAACTGCGCCCGCTCCTGATACTGCATTTGCACGGAAGTCAGATTCAATATGTGCAATCATAAATCCCAACTTTTGATTAAGACAATGATTTGAAGCTGCAGCTGTAATTAAATAATAAAGATTAACAGCATCAGTGTATTGAAAAGTATTCTGCTTATCCCAAGTTCTTGTTGCTTCATAGATTGTTCTGACAAAACATTCCTGAGACAATACTTTTTCAGCAGGAGCTGTTTCAGTAATAAACACAGGCGCATTATAATTGTTGATTTCAACTTTTTCAATTTTCTCAACCATTATGACAGGCTGATTAGCGGCAACTTGTTTGTATACTTGATTATCTTTATACATATTATAACCTGTATAAACTAAAATAGCGATAGCCGCCCAGATAATTACACAGCTAATGTGTAACCAATACTTTCTTAAAAAATTTTTCATTTGATTTTTACCACCAAGACATTACATCTTTTTTCTTCTTATCTTCTTTTTGTTCAGCCATACATTTGTATAAATCTTCATAGTCTAATTCTTTGTCGTATGACCAAGTTTTCTTAAAACGAATACGAACCCACCAGTACCATTGTTCGTTCTTTTCCATCGGTAAATTGGTAAGAGGATTTATTAAGTTGTCGATATGAGTATGAGCCCAACGAGATAGGTTATAAATGTTATCAATATCGTAAGCCTGATTAAGATAGTTACCTACAGGTTCTACGTGGGCGTGGTCAATTTGTGTTAACATCCAAGCGGGAGGCTCCAACTTTTTTAATTCTTCAACTTCCCACGGCAATAATATCATATACCATCTGCAATAATGGCCGTCTCTTAAATCGACTTTCTTTTTGGCCTCTTGCCATTCCAAGTCATCTTTACTTCTTCTATGCATCGTCTTTTACATAAAAATAAGGCTCTGTCTGTTTTACAAATCCAAGCTTCTCGTAAAAGCCTCTATTTTTGTCCTCGGCATACAAAGTCACAATGTCCTTGCAATAAGTATCCATAAACTCTTTTAAGATCATTGTGCCGAAGCCCAAACCTCTGTAATTTATATTAACCTCAAAAGAAGAAATATGTGTTGAATTCATAACGCAAGGAACTCTTCTTGTTCCTATTAAAGCAAGCGGCTGTACTGAGTCGCCTTCTTCAAATTCAACAACACACCATTGAATCCAATCATCATCAAGATAACAGTCATCTTTTTCAATTTGTTCCAAAACTAAACTGAAACAAGTGTCCATACCATTTTCAAAATAATATGTTAACATCTCGTCGCAGTTGTTGAAAAATTTGTAGTTCATAATCCTACCCTCTCCAAAGCCTTTTGAATTGACTTGAAAAACATTTGTTTTTCATTAGGCTTAATCTTTGCAAATCCATTAACTTCAGGTCTTTGTCTTCCCCAAGGGTCAGTAAACATTGAGTCACAGTGTAATGTATCAAGGTCTGGGATTTCAGCTGCAAGATAAAAGATATGCAAAACTTTTGTAGATATATAATCGACTGTGCCGAGGTCAACAATGTCAGCTTTTCTGTTGGAAAAGTCGAGTCCTGTTTCTTCACGGCATTCGCGGATAGCAGTATCAAGTGGGTTTTCACCTACATCTTGATGTCCTTTAGGTAAATCAAATGTTGTCGGTCCCCATCTTTTACCTGTAGAATGGCAACCGAGGATTTCTCCTTCTGGGTTTTGAATTACCAAAGCACAACTGATTTCAAGACCATCAGGTGTCAACTGATAATTTTCTTCTTCACTTTCAATCATTTTGAATAGTTCTTCTCTCATATTATTTAGTCTTACAAACTAATTATAAAATTAACTTAAGGAATGCAATTATGATAGTAAATACTTATTTTGAAGAAATCTTAAAAGAAGGCCGTAGATACCGTGAAGATTGCGGTGGCAGTGGCTGCGGTGGGGCTGAAGAACCACGTTCAGACTGTGGTGGGAGCGGATGCGGATTCCGTGAATCAGTTCATAGAATGAATGAATGTGGCGGCTGGGGAGGCGGCTGGGGCGGTTGCGGCAGCAGCTTTTTCGATGATGATTATTACGAAAGACAACGAATTAACAGGGAGAGACGCGAAAGATCTGTCAAACGTTTTACTTCAAAGTTTATGAAAGAAATCAGTAAAGATGACCCTGATTATAATTATTATAAGCGTGCTTCTGAAGATGCATTACATAGTAATGCTGATTTTGATTATGAACGCTTTTGCAAATATTTACGTGATAGAGTAAATGATTATAAAAAGCAAGAGAGAAGTGTTCTTCTTAGTAAAAACAGAAATGAATATTATGCAGCTCACGGAATCACTCCTCAGATGTTAGCTGCAAAAAAGAATGCAATGTCTTATGAAAGTAAAGCAAGAAGTTTGCGTAGAGAAGCAGATGAAATGGACGATCTTGCTGTACAATATTGGGAAAAGGCAGGTGGTAAAGACTTGTGGGCAAACTTCAGATTACCTCACCCAAATGCTAACGGTGAATATGTAGATTAAAGTCCTAAGTCCTGACAGAACTCTTTGTTTTCAACAAAATCCCAGTCAGGATAAACATTTCCATCAGGTGTTATAATAATATCGTTGATAAACATAAGCTCGTCGTTTATTTTGAATGACGAGTTTTTTAGTCCTCTATGATATGAAATCATTATACCGTCATAAAAGAATTCATTCTCGTGACATACCATACAACCGCCATTGCCAATGTTATCTGCAACAGCAAGAAGCTTATCGCATATATCATCACGGTTCTTTAATGTAAAATTGTCGATTGTTGTATAGTCGGCGCGGAGGTTAATCATTCTTTTACCGTTTTTACCCCAATAATGACAAAAGTCAAGAAACTCATCAAAGTCAAATGCAGGGTTGATAACAGTGTTCATTCTTATAGGCTTTTGTATTAAATCAATATCTTCAAGCTCTGCTCCATTAGGAAACTTAAATCCGATATGTCTTGAAATATTTACGCCTCTTATTTTAGGCTCATTGTTGATGTAGTAAATAATCTTGTTTAAGTTATCAAACTTTGGAAGAGTTGTGTTGATATAAACAGGCTTCTCACAAGCCTCAATAATCATTTTAAGTTCTTCAAGATTTGCAGTTGGCTCGCCGCCTGTAATAACGTATTCATTAAAGAAATCAGAATTGTTTAAGACTTTAATTCTTTCTATAATTAAGTCAAGATTTTTATCAATCTTGTCATACATTTCTTTTGAATTACAAAATGGGCACTTATTAGTACAATCGAATGGCACAAAGATTGTGCAAGCTAAATTAGAACGACCTCTCTTAAATATCATATCAATTAGTTTAAAAAATAAAAAAGGTAGTCTTTCGACTACCTTCCTTGTAAGGGGTGGGTTTACTTTGCAACTTCAAAATGACTAAGGAATGCTTTCACTTTGTCATCACGGTAGAAGCAGTCATCATTAGTACCACGAATTGTGTTTACAAATTCAGGCCACATTGAATAAGCTTCATTGAACATTGCCTGCCCATAACGAAGTTGCGGAAAGTTTTTGCAAGCAATGTTTACTCTTTTGTAAAGTTCATTCAACTGTTCTTCTGATACTACCATATCTCAACCTTCCAATCGTGGTGGATCGTGGACTTGCACCACGTACATCCGCCTTATGAGGGCGGCGTTCAACTATATGAACTTATCCACCAAAAACACAGGGTATTTCCTCGAGCAAGTTGAAGATTGCTACATCCTATTAAGTTCCTCATTGAACAATCACGGCACCTTGTTCATAGCGCCTTGAGGCGATGCAACGATAGAACCCTGCAAAACTATCGGCTATCAAAGTGTTGCCATCATCAAGTCTTCTTTTATGACGTTGTCCTCTACCGTCAAGTAAGCTTTTTCAAATTGCCATAAGGTACTACTAAACCCTCGCCTGAATTTGATACCATCTCGTACAGGTTAGCGGAGGAGGCGAGATTCGAACTCGCGCGGCGTCTTACGACAACCAGAGGATTAGCAATCCCCCGCCGTAACCACTGGGCCACTCCTCCAAAATCAATAAATGACTTTCGGATGAATTATTGACTCAACATCAGCAATTCCGTTTAATCTTTGTTGCTCCCACCAATCGCCATCACCGCAAGTTATGTCTTCCCACCAGTTTCTTCTTGGTGGAACTTCTTTGATAATATACGGGTATGTAATCTGATAAGGCGGTACATACTTATCATCTCTCTGTCCGAATAAAGCTTTCATTACTTCAATCTTTGCTTCGTCAGAAAGATTACTGTTCAATACTTCTTTACTTAATTCATTCAATTCCATAAAGATATATTAACAGAAAGTCGGCCATATAGGACTCGAACCTATAGAATGATGATCCTAAGTCACCCGCGTCTACCAATTGCGCCAATGACCGATAAAGAGCGAGTTGTAGAGGGACATCCCGCGTTTGCCAATTCCGCCACGTCATCAGTATCTCGATGACGGTGGGACTCGAACCCACAAGCCTAATGGCAGGACGTTTTAATCTCTGTAGTATAGGAACAACTTTTGCTCAAGTCGGGAGAGAGGGACTTGAACCCTCACGTCCTTTCGGACAGCTGCTTTTGAGGCAGCCGCGTCTACCAATTCCGCCATCCCCCGATATATAAAGAGTAAATAATGACTGCGAGAATTAAGGTTCTCATATCATCAAGCCTTAACAATCCGTCCTCTTAACGATACTATGCTACTTTAGCTTTAGATAGGCCGAGGCTACACCAATGCTCTTGTCGCCTATCTCTGTGCCGTTTCACCCAATCAGGGCTCCGTGAAGTTGTGGTGCCAACTTCACTTCGATGCTGATTGTATATCGGACAACCTACTCGTTAGCTACACTTTTGATTGCCTTACTCTTTAATTCAATATTAACATAAAAACCTGTGACTTTGAATGTCTCTTATCATTAAACCTTGCAATTTTTTCATCAAGCTTATAAGGTGCGTTTTTACCTTTTGCTTTTGTTGCAAAGAAATCGTAATCACCCCACCAAACCTGTTTCAACTTCTCACCTGTATTTTCTTCAATAAATAAAGGATAAGGCCTCATTTTTGTTTTTTGTTCATAAAGGAATGAAAGAAAGCCACGAGTTTGAAGTTGTGCTGTAAATAATCTTCCAGTCTTTAAGTATTCTTCATATATGTCAAGATTTTCTATTTTTTCATCTTCTGATTTTTTATGCTCAAGTTGAAACTTAACGCTGTTTATTAAGTCCTTTGCGTTCTGTTCTTTGTCATTTTGAATGACATAAGTAAATCTTTTGTTGAGAGCAATCATTTCAGGAGTATACCATTGAACATCAAGACCATAAACTTCGCCTGTCTTTTTGTTCTTTGCCCAAAAAGCTGTGTACCCGTGTTTCATTTTGCCCTCCTTTAGGAGCGGAGGGATTTGAACCCTCATCCACCAATTACTCGAATTATACTGGACTGTTTATAAGACAGCTGAGATACGCTCCTATAAACAAGTTGCAAAGTAGAGATGCAAGATCTGATTCTTCACGCTCCTCAGTTTACACCTCGTTAGTAGTGGCTGCAAGTTTGCCGCATCCCCTTTGCAAGGAATCCTTGTCTCGTCCTAATCATTTGAGCAGTACTTGCAATACCTTGAGCAGCCAGCGTCCCGTGATGAACGCTCAAATGGCCTCTAAGCTTACTAGGAACATTTTGACTATGCCCTTTTGAGAGCACCCGAGGGGAGTCGAACCCCCGTGTCAGCCTTGGCAAGGCCGCATAATAACCGCTATATGACGGGTACATAATTTTTAGAGTCTCGAACGGGGCTCGAACCCGCATCTTCCCTTTTTCCGAGGGACGTTGCTACCACGAACTTTACAAACATTCCTATTCAGGACCGACTTACAAAATGCGTTTTCTGTTGCAAAGCTCTTTAAACTACCGCGACATAAAAGTGAGCCCAGACAGATTCGAACTGTCGACCCATACATTAAAAGTGTATTGCTCTAACCATCTGAGCTATGGGCCCATATAAAAGTAAGCGTTGTCTCGAGAACTCTACTTACCGAGTTGAGCCACCTGGGATTTGAACCCAGAACCCACAGATTAAGAGTCTGTTGCTCTACCAGTTGAGCTAGTGGCCCGTATTTGAACCGTATGGGATTCGAACCCATAACCTATTGGTTAAAAGCCAATTGCTCTACGCAGGTTGAGCTAACGGTCCATAAGAATTGAAATGTGTTTCCATTTGTTGCTGGGCACCTTCAATTCCAATGGACTGAATAGAAGGTTATGCCCTCTGTTTCTTTTTCATTTTACAACCTTTAATGTTTTTTAGCGGGCCCCGCTGGAATCGAACCAGCATCTCTCAAGTTCTATAGGACTTACAACCTGCCTCATCTTAATCGCTCTAGGCCATATTAAGCTAGAGGCCCATTTTAGTCGGCCCTCAGGGATTCGAACCCCGAACTTCCTCCGTGTAAGAGAGGCACTCTGAACCAATTGAGTTAAGGACCGTGGTCGGCTGCTCTTTTTTATAAGGCACAAGCCGCGTTACCCCTTAGGCCACCCGTTTCGACTTACACACTGCGCGGGCAGGTTCTTTTTCCGCAGTTTTTCACGCTGCAACAAGTTTCGATCTTTGAACGCTTTGCTTACATCAGTAGGTCCCCAACCAACCGCCACCTCGAACTCACTTGCGTATGGGTTACGCCTTCGTTCAAGCTTATAACAAAGATTTATGGGAACGGAAGGGTGCGCGCCTTCGACATACGGATTTTCAGTCCGCCGCTCTACTAGCTGAGCTACGTCCCCAAAATAGAAGCGAGTTGTAAACAAACTTAAAAGGTTAGTGCCTCTCGGCATAGGAACAACTTTTGCTTCAGTATAGCGGAGGGTGCGAGACTCGAACTCGCGAGGCCCTTTCGGAACCAGCGGTTTTCAAGACCGCCGCAGTAGCCGCTGTGCCAACCCTCCAAAATGTTTGCGAGCAGTTTTACAACTCTTTTGCTCAGGTTGTTCAAGAGCACCGTAGGAGATTCGAACTCCCGCTTTCGGTTTGGAGGACCGACGTGCTAGCCGCTAACACTAACGATGCATAAAAGAACGGTTTCTAATACTGGGCGGAAACCTAGCAGCTCAGTTGAAGGAATATGATCCAAACTTTTCGAACTAATAAAAAACTTCTGCCAAGAAGTCTCCCAACTTGAGTAAGTCGTTCAACTCCTTTTCATCCATCTTTTTCAATTCGTCCATACCGAAGCATTCACGAACGGAATAGTAAGCGTTGTAAAACGACTCACTGCATCCCATTATGTTTCTGCCTGCGATAGCCTTTGTGTTTTCGATTTCTTTCAATAATTCTTCTTTGTTCATTTCTGAACCTCCTATAAAAATATTCCAAATTCCTATAAGGAAGAGCAGAAAGAAATCTTAAACTCAAGTGGACACGGCGGGACTCGAACCCGATAGACCTGAGTGCAAATCAGGCGCCTTACCAATTAGGCTACCGGCCCATAAAAATATTCATAAGTTGAGGAGTCGAACCTCATATTTCTGGCAGGAGCGCCAGCGTACATCGATTTCCCCGAAAGAAATCCTCCGTTATACTCCCTTATGAGATTTGTAAGTCAATCCAAAACCCTCAAAGCTAGCATAGTAGGGAAAGGCGGTCAAACTTACAGAGATTAACCATTTTTTAGAGACCAGTAGAGGAATCGAACCTCTGCATAGCGGTTTTGCAGACCGCCGCCTTACCACTTGGCAAACTGGCCAAATATTTTCAATCAACAATAATAATATAAAAAGTTCTTTTCAAAAGTTTAAAAAACTTTTTATTTTTATCATTTTTTAGGGTGCCCAACGGGATTTGAACCCGTCCCTGAAGATCCACAATCTTCCGTGCTAACCGCTAACACTATGGGTACAGTCGGCTCGGTGGGACTTGAACCCACACTCCCTTACGGGAACAGCCACCTCAAGGCTGCGCGTCTACCAGTTCCGCCACGAACCGAAAATATATTGCGAAGGTAGGACTCGAACCTACAAGGCCATTCACCCTCGCGAACAACAGAGGGCAGCTTTACCATTTGCTTACTTCGCAAGTCAGTAAGATGGGACTCGAACCCATACTCCTTTACGGAATCTGATCTTAAGTCAGATGCGTCTACCAATTCCGCCACTCACCGTAAAAACAAAAAAAGCAACTCTTTCGAGTTGCTTGGGCTTAAAACAGTTTTATCATTTACTTTCAACTGTTCTTCCCAAGCTCTCCTTTTAAATGTTTTGCAAAGAGGGCAGAGCCTAATGACACACCACTTCCACACAAGCCAGAAAGCTTTATAATTGAGAAAGATTTTGCTGTCATTTTCACACTCTTTGTAAAATTCATTTAAATATCCTTATTGTTTATTTAGTGGACCTACAGAGAATTGAACTCTGATCTCAAGCTTGCAAAGCTCACGTAATAGCCATTATACCATAAGCCCATATTTTGTCGCGGAATGTAAATAATTCTTAAGGTCAGAAAAATAGGAACATTCTTTGCAACGTTTTATTTTATATTTAGTATATTAACAGAAAACGTAAGAACACTTTCTGAAAATTTCAAAAGTTAGTTGAAGGCCGACTTACATATTGCGCACAGGATGTGGTGTCGCACCACCGAGGATGCACTTCCCCCAGTCAGACCCAATCTGGGCCACTACATTTTCTGAAAATGCTAAACTCCATCTTCAACTATGTAAAAATATATTAACAGCTTTCGCTGAAATATTCAAAAATAAAATTGAACAAAGGGACGACTTACGAACTGCGCCAGCTACTGTGCTTGGGATTCGAACCCAAATCTTCGCCGTATAAGGGCGACGTGCTATCCGTTACACCAACACAAAACAATGTTCAATTTTATATTTCCACCGCAAGGACTCGAACCCTGAACAAAAGAACCAGAATCTCCCGTGTTACCAATTACACCACGGTGGAGTAAATTATTTTAATTAGCACAGAGGGTGACGAATCGAACTCACTCTCACTCATCTGCGGCAACAGTATGAGCTTGTCCCTACAACCATTTTTCGCTAATCTCTTGGAATTGCCGTTCCTCAATTTTGCTAGTAGGCCTCTGCAAATATTTTCCCCGACAGGATTCGAACCCGTCCGAACGGTACCAAAAACCGTTGCCCTACCTACTAGGCTACGGGGAAGTAAAAAAGAGTTTGATTTATTCGGTCCGTTTTATCCGACTTTCACCTCGAACTTACCTGCAGGACGCCCGAGTCCAACTGGGAGGGTTATAGAGGTTACTTGTGTGCACCGTTCGCCTCAGCATTATCTACGCCCAAACTCTTTATCAGGGGCGGCAGGATTCGAACCTGCAAAATGGCGGTTTTGGAGACCGCTGCTGTAGCCATTGTAGCCACGCCCCTATATTATAAATCTTTTGCAATATTTTTCAATTGCGAAAGTTTATCAGCATATCGCCACTCACCGTGAAGAAATGCTGCTTTTAACATTTCAAATCTTGCCTCATCATCTTTTGGCAAGTCAAACCATTTACCACCCATTGTCCACTGTAAAAGCTCAGCTTTCTCACAGGCAGTTGTATAACCAAATGTGCTAAAAACATAGCTCATTTCGTTTTCAGTTTCTGCTGCTTTCATAGCAGCAATTGTTATTCTTCTAAGTCCTTCCATAGTAAAAATATTAACAATATAGTTTGCCACAGGACTTACTTAATGCCAAATGATTTCAAGGACTGGTGATCTATTCTGCCTGTACCTTATAGGCGCCTGCCGTGTTATTGACAACAACACTTTCAGATCTTAAACAGGTAGTTCAATCGTAACCTTCGCGATTCTGACCAATGCAGTTCGGTTTTCCAGTAATGATACCCTTATACATTCTGCCTCCTCGCTAAATTGTTTGTAGGCACTTATATTGTTTTATAAATTGGGTAGGGCTCGAACCTACATCTTCCTGCTTTCACAGCAGGTGCTTTACCAATTGGGCTACCAATTTTACCAGAGACCGACTTATAAACGCGTTGACTCTAGAAGCATTGTCGTTATCCGGAATTGACTTTGCTTTGCGCCTAGAGGGACTCGAACCCCCAATCTTTCGGTTCGTAGCCGAGTGTCTTAATCCATTGGACTATAGGCGCATAATATATTATCCCAGGGAGAGATGATTCGAACACCTTTCGCTGCAGCGGTCTTACCACATAAAACGACTCCCTAATATTTTGCCCGATGTTCTAGTAACTTTAAGGGCGCTCGTAGTGCACACACCCAATCTCAAGGTCTATGGCTGATATTGAAATCAGTTGAAGATTTCGTTTCTCCTCAACACCTTCACCGGTGAGTACGCCTCTGCCTCGGCCGACATACTTGGCGCAACCCTTGCCTTGGTAGTTCAAACAGGAAGCGGAGTCCCCACTTAACCCGCAGCTTATTCAGCTTTCCTACTTAAGTTTGCCTTTGTTCTTAACGGTGACCCTAATTCAACTAGAATTTTCATCAATCGCCTCCACCTAGGTCGGCACATACCCTCTGTGTTCCGCTCCTCACGGTGCACCACATATAGTCCCATCGGGGCTCGAACCCGAATCTTAGCCTTGAGAGGGCCACGAACTGGACCAGTTGTTCTATGGGACCGAAAAAGCAAAGCTTACTTTCAACTTTTAGGTTTAACTCTTGACTATAAAACCAGTTTTCTTTAACGTACCTCGCGAGGGTCCTTCTGTCTTATACCCAGTTCAATCTTGTTGCAAACTGGAGACTGCCGTAAAGACACAAGTCGTGAGTCATTCTTAGGCGTATAGATCTTTTCAGCCAAAACCTTCTCACTTCCTAGGCGTTATTATTTCAGCTTTGCGTAATCCTCACTCCCGACTTGACTCGTTGAAGTGAGGCCAACAATGTTTAACGGGCATCGGTATTGTCTCTGACACTTTTCACAAATACGTTGTGTTGAGCAGACTGGACACACTGCTTAACCAACCCCGTAACCCTTTATTTCTCCACTGCGACTTATGATTGCACGGCTGAATACCGACCGAGTCGGCTACTGTAGTTGTTGATACGATCTCATACAGCTTTTCAAAATCCATCCCATTCTTCTGTCCACCGTCAGTGCTTCGGTACCATTATTTCAGGTCTGTCTTCACAGGTGTTGAGCAGGAGTATTGGTAGAATTTGCAAGAGGAACTTCCTCTTAAGCAACAAGCCTTTATCTCGCTGTTATGTTGAACAGGTTAACTTCACTCCTGCCGCTGTTCAACTTCGATTGCGGCGACGCTGGGCGACACCATACTTTTCCCAAGGTGGAGTACCACGAACTCTCCTTCACACGGTCTAGAACGCCGCTGCTCTTGCACTGGGTTTTGAGCTGCCCTTGGGTCCGACTGGAAATGAGGCTATCTTATTTACGTATTAGACTTACATACACCATTGCTGGGAAAGCATCGCTATTCACCTCAAATCTCATTGCGACTATACCTTCAAACTTGCTCGCTGTCCGATTTGCACGGATAACTAAATGCAATAGGTCCTTCCAATCATATTCACGCAAACGATTGTTTCCTGCGGGTGTTTAGAACTCTTCCTTGTTCATTTGGCCGTGGAGGGAGTCGAACCCCCAACATACAGCTTAGAAGGCTGTTGTTCTAATCCATTGAACTACACGGTCATAAAAAAATCGTTTGCCATTTTGTGTAAAATTCCAAACGCGCGTATGGTGCGATCCAAACCTCATCGTCTTACTGATTGCGTGAGGGAGCCCTCTACCCTTGAAAAGCATAAAACTGCGATTGTAAAAAATCTCGAGCTTTCTTACAAAAGCCAGAAGCTTGAGGGCAATAGCAAGGACGAAACTTGTATTAGGACCCTCTCTTCCTTTTAATCGAAATCCCACCACATAGCTTGTGGTCTGAATTCTGTTTTCAGAAAATATCTTTCAATCTCTTCGTCAGACGCTTCGATTGAAATCTTTTTCAATTCAATTTTGAACTTATGCTTTGCCTGTCGGTATTGCCACCTATAAGACATTCGCATACCTTTCTTAACATTACCCCAATCTAAAGTTGTTGAGGATGACCATTTGATACCACGAGTTCCGTGGTCTTGTTTTTTAGGTTGTGCTCTATACATAACCTAATGGTAGGAACATTTCATACGGCAAGGGCAGGATTCGAACCTGCATACCCCACGTGTTAGGCGGGCTCCCACGGACTATGTGGGCGAGGGTCCATTGAATATCGACTTACAAATTGCGGACCCAATCTTTTTCCTCTACCTCACCAAAAATTGTAAGTCTTATTGCGGGAGAGGGACTCGAACCCCCGACCTCGAGCTTATGAGGCTCGCAAGCTACCACTGCTCTATCCCGCTATGACAATGCTTGAAGGAATTGAACCTTCCTGTTATCAATATTAACAATTTAATATTGAATAACGTCCCAAGACAAGCATTTACCAACCGTGCTTCTCGTTAACCCAATAGGGCTTTTGCTTTATAATTTACGCCTATTGTTATAAGAGCTAACTTGCTTCGACTTACAAACTGCGTTCGCAATGAAGCACAGCACTTTGGACTTTCTCTTAAATAAATTACACGGTGTAATTCGCATATAATTTATTTGCTGCATTGCAGGCATCGTCCTCAGCGTGCAATGGATTTAGTTCTTACGGGATTCGAACCCATTCCTCCAGCTTGAAAGGCTAGCGACTCAACCAATTTGTCCTAAGAACCATAACGCCGATAGTCTTTTTTTTGTTTCAGCTGGGACACCCAATCGGCATTTTAGAAACCAGCTCATTTGTCATAAGAACAATAAAAGAAACCGCGAAAACTTTTATCAAGTGTTACACTTTTCCTACTTGCACAAGGATACTCTCACACTCTTTTGGCTTGCTGTCATAAACAACTTACCTTTTAACCCATTACAAGTTCCTGGGCTCGATTTTTTGTAGCGGGACTAGCGAGCATCGAACTCGCGACCTCCTGCGTGACAGGCAGGCGTGGTAGCCAACTCCACCATAGCCCCATAAAAAGTTTCCCTATCAGGCATCCTCAAATCAGCTCGCGATTGCCAATCAGTCAGTGTCTCTCAGCGGAATTTCGTTTTGAAAGTTCAGCGCTAAACTAACAATCCTACTTTACCTCGGTTGACCAACTCTGCCACCCTACGGCAGCGGCCGAAACCTAGAAAGTTTAGCTGTAGGAGAGATTCGAACTCCCGTGGGCTTTTACACCTCCGGATTACAAATCCGGCGCAATCAACCGCTATGCGACTACAGCATAAAAGGCGTGTTGTAAAAACTTTGCTCTACCGCTTGAGCTACTTCCTGCACGCAGGCAAGAAGGTGGGACTCGAACCCACAACACAAGTACCGATAGTATAGGAACAACATTTGCCTAAAAGCCCAAGCACTGGATTCGAACCGTGGACCTATCGCTTACAGGGCGATTGCTCTAACCAACTGAGCTACAAGGGCAAACTCGACCAAGATAAATTGTTTTTATCTAAAATATAAATCTTTACTTGATTTTGCTGCTCAACTAAATGTATCTTTTCAACATCTGTAATTCCAAATCTCGGATTTACACTGTTGATTAGATAATCATTTTTAGTGTCAACAAAAACATTATAGTCGGGCAAAAAGAAATCAGGATAATACCTATGCTCTTCGCCGTTCAATTTATATAAAAGTGGCTTTGGTCTTTCCCACTTTATATTATTCTTGTCTAAATCTTCTGCGAACTTCACTTCGTAGGAAGAATCCAATTTTATACCTTTATAATCAAAAGATTTACTTGTATGCCATCCGCCAAGATTGTTTCTTTTTGCAGCTTCAGAAAGTTTCTTTTTTGTTTCTTCTGAATGTTTTTGCAATTTTCCTTTTTCAGAAAGCTTTTTTCTAGCGTTTTCTGATAATGTAGGTTTAGGCAACCCAAGTTTTTTAGCTTTCGTATATTGATTTACACCAATATGCTTGCCACTTTTGTTATAAAGTTCAAATCCAGAAATTTGTTTTTCAGGATTTGACTTACAAAGTCTTTCGTGATTTCGCAAAGAATTTTCATTCTTGCAATCTTTACCGCAGTATTTACAATTCATATAGAATTAGTATCTACTTTGGTAGAGCACGTGACTTAAATAAACGCGGAATGTAAAAACAACCAATTTTGTAAAAAATAGGAACATTCTTTGCGTTATGTATGGGTGAGGAGAGATTTGAACTCCCAATGTTTACCACGAGGGACCAGATTTACAGTCTGGCACAGCACCACCGTCGCTGCTGCTCACCCAGAAAAAGTTTTGATGAAATCTTTACGCACTTAGGGACTTACAAAACTTCAACAAAAAGTCTTAATGCTTTTTGCCTAAAAACATTACCCACTCGAATGACTTGTACCTGCAAGTCTCACAGGCTTTCGAGCTCAAAAGATTTTCGGGACTGGCGGGACTTGAACCCGCGACCTTCGCGCTGACAACGCGTCGAGCTAACCAACTGCTCCACAGCCCCATAAGAAAGAAGCAAACTATATTGGGAACGATCCAATACCTCGGGTACCCATAACGGATGCGTGCTACCCTATTACACCAATAGTCAATACCTTTGCAATTCTGATTATGGCTTTTCATCTCTACTTGCTTTTAGTCGACCTATTACGCTTTGGATATGCAAAAGTTTTTCTTCTTATAGTCAGGATGAGAGGAATTGAACCTCCGACCTCATCGTCCCAGGCGACGCGCTCTAACCTGCTGAGCTACATCCTGATAATGCAAGTGGGCGACCAACCCTTAAAAAGGGACTTGCTGCTCCTCTGAGTTCTTCTCGTAAACTCTATAACAGTTGCTTCCGACCGCGAATTCGAAAGACTTATTATCTCTACGCATCTTGTTTATTCATCAGATGTAAACTCAGGAGATACGCCCCCAGCGCACATATTTTCAGGTCATAGGCTTATGTGGTAATGCCTTTCGGGGTGTGCAGGACTCGAACCTGCGACCCTCTGATTAACGGTCAGATGCTCTAACCATCTGAGCTAACACCCCATAAAATTGAAAGTTGAGTACTGCGAAGGTTGCCGTTATCTATCGTCATCCGCTATTGTCGTTTCCTATCGTTGCAGACTATTGTCGTGGACGATTATCGGTTTCTTCAACTTTCGAGTCGGCGTCGGTGGAATTGAACCACCCTGAACCAACTACCCTTTCAACACCTTATCAGAGTGAGGGGATACACGCCGAAAAAATTACCTTCCCTTTGTTGTCAAAGAACTCAAGTAGTAGTCCCGCCGAGGCTCGAACTCGGATTTCCGCCTTGAAAGGGCAGCGATCTAACCAGTTGATCTACGGGACCAAAAATGTTTGCAGTCTTTTGGGTCGTCCCCTCACCGAGCGCTTGCATTCCCGAACTATCGACACCCGACAGTCAGCTCTAATTGAGGCTAAGTTTTTCACGCGCGTTGTATTAAACCTAACGTCAACTATAGTGGATCTTACGAGACTCGAACTCGTATTCCCTGCCTTTCCACTGTGGGCTTTAAGCAGGAGCCTTCCGATTGACTGAAAGACCCAAAAGTTTGTTCGTAGTTCCGACTTTACGGTTGGGATAACTGCCGTTTCTGCCGCAATGGCTCAGGCTCGCGCCCCAGTTTTCAATTTCCAAGAAGCGGGTTAGTTTTCGTGCAGTGAACAACTCTGCCTTATTGTTCTCCTTGGCCCCCAACCACAACCTTTGCCGTGGTCCTTTTTGTTACGGCGGAAGTCTTTTTGTAAGGTAACCGCCTACTCTATCCACCGACTTAATTCGGCGGAGCAGTTGATTTATTCAACTTTATCCTTCCTTTGTACTGTATTTGTAACTTGTTTTCAAATTACAATAATAATATAAAAACAGTTCAACGGAAGTTTAAAAAACTTTCATTTTTTTTTGATTTTTTGTAAAATTGCCCAAAAATCAAAAAAGGCAACCTTTTCATCGGTTGCCTAGTAAAAAAGCTTAATCACTCCTAACTAGGCTGCCCCGAATCATAATCGTATTCTCTAGGGTTAATGATGTTAGTCCAAATAGTTGTATTTGGATTGTTGCGAGTAATTTGTTCCTGTTCGTAAACTCTTGATAACATCATTTGTTTTCTTATTCCTTATGAAAATATATTAACAGCAATTTTGATTTGCTGTAATATTTAGTTAGTATACTTTATAAAAAAGTAAGAAGTTCTCGCCAGTTTTAATTATTTCAAACTACAGCCCCACTACCTACATTTGATTTTTGTAAGCCGTTCGAGTAGCATCACTGCTGTGAGGTTGCTGGGACTTTCACCCAGAGTAACGTTTATCGAACTTCGTAATTTTATATTAACACTTTTTAGTTTTCTGCTGTAGGGATTTCAATTCCAAACAATTTTGATAACTTATCTTTCCAATTAAGGAAGTCATCGTTATGACCACCGTCTGCATAATAAGTTACACCGTCATAAATCTTATCGTAATTTGATAAGAAAAGTTTGCAGAACTCTCCGTTCTCTGGGTCACCGTTGCTAGCAATATCGTAAAGTTCATCAATAAGTGTATCGAGTTTTTCAATACATTCTGCAGCAGCTTCGAAGTTGGTCCAAACTCTTGAAAGAATTGAGAACAAGCTCATCAACTGCATAAACTTCTGGCGCAAAGAGTCTGTTTTAATTACGTCATACATATCAGAAAGTTCGCCGCCTGTAATAACTGGGACGCCGTTTGCTCTTTCAAATGCGTGGCATAATTCGTGAGCAACATACTTAGGTAAGTCTGCTTTAGCAACTTTGTTCCAAACAGAAATGCTTTTTTCTGAAATGTTGTACTTTGCTTTCATTCCGGTATAATCAAAGTCAACAACATTTATAGTTAAGGTTGGATACGAAATGCCTGCATCCTCAAGTTTATCAAGTAAAACGTCTAAACACTGTTGTGCATCTTCTTGTTTAATCATATTAACTCCTATTTATTTGCAACAATTACTTTTAAGTTTGGAAGATGTAAAGATCTTGCATAAGCAACATTCTTCATATCATCATCAACGAAAGCAACTTCATCATATAAACTACAAAGCTTTTTCAAAACATTTGCCTTCTTTTCAGCATCTGTCGCACCTTCGTAAATATGAACTGCATCGTTGATTGCAGAACAACAATCTCTCTTAATGTAATTGTCTATATTCTTAAATTCACCGTTGTCATTAAACTTCAAGAACTGACGAAGAGTTCTGAAAATTACTTCTTCTTGAGAACGAGCTGTCAAGAAAGCAAGGTCCCAACCTGCTGCAAGGTGAGCGTCCATTAAACGAAGATTTTTGATAATAGGAGTACCCTGCATAATTGACTTTTCAACTTTTTCTGGGTCGCAGAATTCTCTATAATCAAATGAAATGCCTTTCGCTGCTCTTTCTTCTTTTGAAAGTGAAGCATCAGGATCTTTTGCAAACTCTTCAGTGTTCAAACGAACTTCTGAACCGTCAGGAAGTTTCTTCCAAATACCGATTACTTTTGGGTCTGCTTTAATAATTGTATCATCAATGTCGAGAACAAGCAAACATTTATTACCGTGATTAAGAATCTTTTCAAACATCTTTATTTGTGACTCTCTTTTGCGGTATCTTGTAATTGGGAAGTCTTGTACTTTATTTTGATTTTCAGGTGATGTCACAGCAACTTTCCTATGATACTGTCCTGCAACTACAGGTCTTTCATAGTAACCTGAATTGAAACGGTTTTCTTCGTCCCACTCTTCAAAGTCAGGTACTTCTTTTCCTCTTTCAGCATCATAGTGTTTGCCTACAACTTTTTTCATATGTCTTATAGGTAATTTATTTGCTGTGTCTCTTACGCCTTTATTTGGCATCAATGCAGCAACAACTGAAGGAGGAACTGGGACTGCATTTGTCTTTACATAATAAACAGTTTCAGCGCCGTCAGATACTTCACCCCAGAAGTTTCTATCGCCTTGGTCGATGTCTTCTCGAGCAATTGTATATAAAGCCTCTTTTCCTGCAGCAGTTGCTTTCCAAGAATTGGTATCTTTATCAAAAACTGTTTGTGCGCCGATTAACGAAAGTTTTCTTCCGCCCCTGTTCAAATTATAAACAGCGCAAGCTTCAAGTTCTCCATCGTGTTTAACACATTTAATAAGAGCATTTGACTTTTCGCAGTCTGCAATAAAATCATTTATGTTTGTAAATCCGCCTGGGCCGCCTGGGAGATAAGCATAAGCTCTGTCGAGCAATTCCCATACATCTTTAATGTTGTCAGCGATTAAGCGTTCCTGTTTTGGGTTGTCAGAATTGAACCACATATTGATGAATCTTTCTTGTAAACGAGTTGACTCATACATATGCCCAGGGTCAAAACCTTTCCAAGTTATTTCAAGATACTGCCAAGCTTGTGATATTGCATCCTGAAGTTGATGCATATCTTTTGCAATCTCGTGTGTTCCGTGAATTGTAAAAATATTTTTGCCGTAGCCGTTTCTGAACAATGTATCAAACAAATCTTTGTAAGAAAAGTATTCGTCATTATCTGAGAAAATACCAATCTTGCTTGACTTTGTTTCATTGTCGAAATCAGACCAATTATCTGCGATTTCGTCCCATTCTTTGAAACACTTTTCTTCGTTATAAACCTCTCTTTGTTCAGGATATAAGATCGGAGGGATTGCTTCTTTAGGGTTTAAGCAAGGGTTGAGCAAAATACAAATCTTATTTGTGTTAAGTGCTGAAGCGTAAAAACCGCCTAAAGATGAAGCAATAATTATATCAGCTTTCTCTGCATCGTTTTTGATTTGCTTAAAAGCTTCTGCAGGTTGCAATAAATCATATGTGTTTGTTGTAATATCGTATAATGAGTCTAAGGCTTTTCTAATGTTTGTTGCAGAACCGCCGTGTCCTGTTCCGCCTAAGCCGTGAACATATAATAACTTTTCCATTTTCAACCTTTAAAAATTAGTAAAGCCCCTCTATTGAGGAGCTTTTTATATTTGAAATTGTAATTTTTTAGTCTAAGTCAACAAGAAGGCTTGTATCTCTCATCCAACCCTTTACTGTGAAGTTCGGCATCGGCTCCATTGTATCAGGATTTACCCAAACATTGTCTGCAATATCCCAGAGGGAATAACCAATCCCTGTTGAGCCATCAGAGTTTTTTCCGATTGTCAAAACAATCCCCTGTTTCTTGCCCTCTTCCAAGTCGAAGTTCCATTCTGCAGTTATTGTCTTTGTCATATCGGCCTCCTATTGCCTGATTTACAATAATAATATAAAGACATTATTGTAAAAGTTCAGTCAATTTTACATATTTTTGATAAATTCTTCAATTGCAGCAAAGTTTATTTTCAAATTAAGTGCTTTTTGATACTTTTTGAAAAAGTTCAAAACTGCTTGCGGCTCGCCTTGACGAATTGCTGTAAGTAAAACAAACTTACTTACTGGGTCTTGTGGAATGTTACGATTGTTTGTAGGCCAATCGTCCATAAGTCCTTGCTGACCAAAGTTTGCTCTGTCACCTGCAATTGAAAACTGTGACTTCAAAAAAGTAAGAAGATCATCTTCTCCTCTGTTAAAATATTTAATGGCAGCAGGAACAAGCTGTGTCATTTTAACTTCATTCATTTTATAAACAGCCTCAAACAAGTGAGGCTTTTCTTCGAAAATATTGCTCATATTATTTAGTCAACTAAATAAGTAAGGAGTTGCAAATGAGTGAAAAGAAAGCTCCCGAAACTCCTGTGGATAAATACAATAAGTTATCACGGGATCTTAAGCATCAAAGAAAGGCATTAGAAACAGCACAAAGAAATGTTGAAAAGACAGAAAAGTCTTTGGCTGAAATCCTTAAAAAATTGTGGTTTTGTCCAAACTGCAATCAACCCCAAGTTATTCCTAATAAAAAAGAATGTGACTACAAAGTCTTGTCGTTAAATGATAACGGCAAGCAAGGCTTTTACAGATGTAAGTTTGTTCAATGTCATTCTTGTAAGCAAGTTGTTATGATAGATAAAGTGTTTATCGACGACGATGACTAATTATATTATGACATACAGAGAAGCATTTGTAAAAAGAGCTAATACACATCAGACACATTTTGAAGACCTCGTACTTCTCGGACCTGATGGTATCGCTGAAGTAAAAGATAAAATCGAAAAGTTTTTGGCTACGTCTGCAGGACAAGATGTGGGTATGAATACAACTACAAAGATTGACGGTGCTCCCGCAGTAATTTGTTATAGCAAGTTCCCTGGGTACCCAGACAATTCAATTTGTCTTAAGTCTTTTGTTGCAAACGCAAACAACGTAATCTCGACAGAAGATGAGATTATGTCAAAATACGGCGACAGACCTTCAATGGCAGAAAAGCTTGTTTATTGTTTGCAACTTGCAAAACTTATCCCAGAAGGAGAAGCTTGGCAGGGTGACTGCTTATTCTCAACTGATGATAAAAAAGTTGAAGAAATTAGAGGTAAGGAATACATCACATTCCAACCTAACAAAATCGTATATGCTTTCTCTGAAGACAACCCTGGGTACGAAGACGTAAAGAATGCAGAGTTTGGTATTGCATTCCATACAGTTTATAAGGACGATGGTAATGGCGGCAAAACTCAATCATTCCGTCCTGAAACAGATAAAGTACTTTGGCCAAACTGGGCATACATTATGTCACCTGCTTTGAATGTAAACAAAGATAAGTTTGACATTGACAGAATTAAAGCTCTTTATCAATCATTTGTAAAAGGCGCTGACGAACTTTGCGCTGACCCAGCTTATAAGGATTTGATAAATAATGAAATCTTTATGGGCTATTGGAATACATTTGAAAACGCTTCTCTTGCAGATAAAAAAGAAACACAACTTAACTGTGAAACTGTTATCAACGACCTCAAAGAATATATTGCTGAAAAGCAAACAAAAGAGTTCCAAAAGAAGTTTACAACAATGAAAACTGCTAAAGGAAAGATGGGTGCAATTGATAAGTGGGCAGGTGATGTTGCAGAAATCAAAGAGATTATCAATTACAGTAGAGAAACAATCGTACATCTTGTTGAAGTATTGAACGCTGCTGCTGAAATCAAAATGATGATGTGGGAAGGCTTCAAAACTTCTAACCACGATTATTCAACTTTCTATAAGTCAAGAAGCCGTGGTGTTATTGATGCAAATATGGAAGGCGTTGCAATGTCAGATGCTGAAGGCAATATCGTAAAGATTGTTGACCGTTCAGAGTTCTCTTCTGCAAACCGTGACCCAGATATTATGGCAGGTTGGGAACACCCAGGTGAAAATCTTACAGAAGATAAAAAGTGGCGTTTTCAATTTAAGGGAACTGACTGGGATGTGTTAAATGAAGCAAATGGCGTTGTTAGCCCAAACGATCTTGCAGGTAAAAAGTCAAAATATATTGAGCCTCTTAAAGCTCGTATTAAAAGTGGGAAGCCTGTAGTAGTATCAAAAATTAAACAGGGCGGAGAACGCTTTGAGGTTTTAATTGAACCTACAGAAGAATTGATGAATGCAGAAGGCGCTGACTTTGTTGAAAAACTTAATATAGAAATTCATAAACAAATGGCTGATGCAAAATATATTGAAAAGCCGAGAGACGATGTTATGACAACAAATCTTCAAGAAGCAACACAAGCGTATCTTTTTGAAAAGTATTGGTTAAATCCTTTACAAAAAGACGTTGATTATATCAATACTTTATTCTCAGAAGATTATAGACAAAGTATTGATTGGAATGTTTGTGGTGTAGAATTTGAAAAGTTTATTGAAGATATTAAAAAGCAAACATCTCCAAAGACTTATGCAAAAAGCGGTACTTGGTTGCAGTACTTTATTGCTATTGCAAAGGAAGGCTCAAAAAAGATTCAAGACTTGTATGCAGAAGGCCATAAATTACAAGGTGCACCTAAAGCATTTGCTCGTGGACTTCATTCAAGCATTGATAACGAAGTTGACACATTCTTCTCAAAGTCTCTTTTTGGAAAACCAAAAGACAGAATAAATAAAGCAGACATTTTGCTTGTATTTGGACCTAATCCAGACCAAACTGCAAAAAAGTATATTGATGAATGTCTTGGGTCTAAAACACCTGAGGATTACTCTGCTGTTTGCGATAGATACCTTTCAAGTGGTACAGTTCTTGGCCTTTCTTTGAAGAAAGGCGGAAAAGAGGTACACGCGGAGCTTCTTGCAGATACAAAGAACCTTATTGCAACAACAACTTCTATAGATGATGTTGTATTTGGTGAAAATGCAGCAACACCTATTTGGTACTTTGGTGAAGATAATGAAAAGAACACATTCAAGTCTTTTAAGAAGTATTGTAGAAAAGATCATATTGACAACAACTTTAAGTTTATCCCATACACTTATGAAGAGAAAGGCGAAACAAAACAGGGTGTGACTGCATCAATGTATATACAGGTAAATGAAGCTTATCAGGACAGATTCTCAAAAGAGATTAAAGTTAATGTTAGATCAACAGGAGAAGGCGTTGCAGTTGAAGCTTCAAAAGGCGGTACACAACAAGCTCAACTTGGTAAGTGGGGTGAAATCTTAAAGGAAGAAGTTGGCGAGTCATCGTATTCTTACACAAAAGATATGAAAGACTATGAAAAAATTGAAACAAGAATCAATGCACTTCTTGAATCTTTTAAGAGAATATATGACTCTCCTAAGTCTGACTTAATAATTGGTAAATGTGTTGCATCAACAGGTTACCCTTTAGCAAATGTTGAGTCAGGAAAGGTTGAACTTATAAGTGCACCTATTATTAAAATATCGTAAGGGACTAAATAAATATGGAACAGAATACAGAACAATTTATGGAGGCTCTTGAAGTCTCAAAAAAGATAGAAGAGGCAGGTGGTGTTGCACAGGCTTTTAAGACAATCGGAAGGGGTATTGCAAATGCTTTCGGTACTGCAGCAGGCAATGCAAAAAGAAATGCAGCTGCCGCGCAAGATGCTCAGCAAACTGCTCAAACAAATGCCCAGACTGCTCAAACAAAAGCTCAAACAAATGCAATGGACGACATCACACTTGCAAAGACAATTAACGATGCAGTGACAAAAGCTGTAGGTATTTGTGATAAAGGCCTTGAAGCTTTGAACAAACAGCAGCCACAGCAAGGTGAACAAAAACCTCAGCAAGGCCAACCACAAAACAATCAAGCACCTGAAAATAGCGAAAAGGGTGGTGCTCGTCAATTGAATGACCAAGAAGAACAGGAAAGAATGGGTGAGTCTCTCAACTTCGTATCTGCTCTTCAGGAAGCTGCAAATAACAATACAAAAACATTTTATAATAAAGCAAAGAAACTCTTGGCAAATGTTCAGCAACTTGTTCGTCCTTTCTTGACAGGTCAGAAAAAGTTTACTGCTCAAGATATTGATGCTGTATCACAGGCAATCAATGACCAGAGTGTTCAGCAAGTTTTGGGTAAAAATGATAAGAAGTCTTTAAAGATTATTCAGAACTTGAATGCTGCTTTGAATACAAAGAAAGAAACTTTAGGACAAGAAGCTCAACCTGAACAGCAACCTCAGCAAGGCACAGAACAAGCTGCAAACCCTACTGAACAGAATCCTGCACAAAATGGTCAGCCTACTGAACAGCAACAGCCTGCGCAAGGTGATGCAAATGCTAAAGGTGACCAAGGTGAAAAACCTACGGGAACTGATGGCGCAGTTCAAAAAGTAGAGCAGCGTATTGATAATGCAGCTCTTGACCAAGCAATTCAAGGCTTGAACCAATTCTCAAAATACAAACCTATTAAGGCAGTAATTGATGAATGGGCAAAGTTCAAGCAAGCAATGGAACAAACTAAACAAGCATAAAAATAGCGGGCTTAACGCCCGCCTTTTTTATTTACCAACAATTTCACAAAGTTCAGTAAAAGGAGTTGATGCTTTCCACCAACCGTTCTTTCCGTGCAAAAGATCATCTTTTACCTGCTCAGGTGTTTTCTTCAACAATCTTCTGATAAAGACTTTTTCCCAACCACTGTATTTGCTGTTGAGTGCAAGGTGAAGTGCTTCCTTGTCACGGTAAACATAATTCAAATTGTCAGCAATTGCTTTCCATTCTGCAAGTTTGTTGTCAAGTTCTTTAAGCTTTGCACGGAATACTTCGATACGAGGCAACAAATCTGGGTTTACTGCAACCAAGTCATCAATTTCACCTGCAGCAAAATATCTGAACAAGCGGTTGTCACCGTAATCGTTTGAATTGGATTCAAACTTAATACGACGATAATCTTCTGTCTTAATCTTTACGCGGTTGAAGTTTTTATCAACAACTACGACACCTTCTCCGTTGTCTTTTGCAGTCCAAGTTTTAAGGCTGTCGAGCATTTCCTTTTCATTTTTCCAGTCATACAACTGAGGTCTTTCAAAAGGAATATTAAGTTCATCAACATTGTAGATGTCGTGTTCGTCACCGTTCTGGTCACGGTACATAATAAACCATAATTTTGCATCGTTCACAAGATCAGTGTGAATACGATTCCAAGGAGATTCAAGTTCGAAGCAGAGTGTACAGTTTGAAGGAAGTGCCTTAACCCATTCAGAGTCAACAGTCAAATGTCCATCTTTTGCAAAGTACAAGTCTTCACCTGAACCAAGTTTCCAAGCTCGTGCAAGGACTTCTCCCATATCTTTTAATACTGGGAGCCCTGGGATAATATCAACTGGAGCACCTGGGCTAATTTTTGAAACACAACGTCCGTTTGACTTAAAGTAAACTTCGTTGTTATATTTGAACATTTCAAAAATCCAACCGTCTCTTTTGTGTGTTACTTTTGCTGAGTCCCAATCAATATCAGCAGCATATTTTTCGCCAAAGTTCCAAAACTTTACAAAAGGAGCACAAATGATTTCACCTGTGTCTTTATTTACAACAGAACCACGGCACTGCATAATTACTTTAAGTAAGTTTTTATTTGAAGGGATGTCAAAAAGACAATACATTGGGACAACCCATTTTGCATTGAAATCAACAGGAGCAATAGTTTTCATATAAGGTTTGAGCTTGTCCTGCCAATCTTTGTTATTTTTGATGTAATCTTCAAGTTCTTTGTAGTTGTTCATTGTTTAACATCTCCGTAATCAAAATCGTAGTTAGCAGCGAGCTCTTCTTGTCTTCGCTGCCATTCATACGCGTCGTTTTCTAACTGTTCCTGAAGAAGCAACTGATTAAGTTGCTCCTCAGTCATTTCCCATTCGTTCATATTGTTATATTAACTTCTCGACTTCATTTATATCAAAGCCTTTAAGTATTTTTTCAACGTCCTTTACCTGATAAACAGTAAATGGACTTTTGCATCCTTTGATAAATTCTTTAAGATATTCATCACGATTTGCAATAAAGGTTTTGAGCGCTGCAGGGGTTACAAGCTTTTCAAGGTCGCCTGTAAACTTGAAGTAACGATATTCCCAAGCTTGATGTAAAAACTCGATATAATGATGATACTTCTTAAAGTTCCAGTTATCAATCGCCATAAGTAAACGATATATATTCCAATTGAAAACAAGGAAGTTTCTTTTCTCGTTTACTACATCTGTCATCTGCTGTATAAAATCCTTCATCGCAACTTCTTCATCTTTGTCTTCAGGTTGTACGCCTACAGTTGATGCAAGAGCAATTTCAGCAAACTTTTTTGTGACAGGAGCAATTGTACGAGGCCTTACACGTTCTTCGCCATCACAACGGTCATAAAGGTCATCGAACGTTCTGCAGTGAAGTCCCATAGGCCTATCAAGATTTTCGATAATTGGAACGACATCTTTTTCAGTAAGTTCAATTACTTTCTTAAGTGATCTTTCATCTTTATTTGAGAAATAAAGTAAGTCTTGATAAACTACATCTTTACTGCGAAAATCAATAATTGGATTTTTTGCAACATCTTTATTTATTACAGCATAAAATATTGCAGTCCATTTCTTTTCCCAAAAACTTTGTGCTGCCCAGAATGGCGACATCAGCTGATTTCTGTCAAGGTAAATTTTGACAACATACAAGTCGCCAGTCTTTGGCGCCTCAACAAACTTTATGTAATAATTGTGGCGTGCATTAAGTTTCCACCCAGGGAAAATACTGTCCCTTAAAACGTTTGTTCCTTTCTTTGCTCCCATTAAGATGCTCCTTTTATTGCATTAAAAATTTCTGTTGCGTATTCGTGGAGTCCTGCTCTTGCTACGCCGTTTTCATCTTTATAGTTGTGGGCGTAATTTAGCATTTCTCTTTCGAGCCACAAAATCATTTGCTCGTCCATTGTTGAATGTGGACAATATGTTTTAATATGAGCCTCAGTAGGAGGCTCAGTTTTTACAAACTTAAAATTCGATTTCATAAGCTTTGCGAAGTCTGTTCTTAAGTCTCTTAAACGCTTTGTTTAAGGCTTCCTCAGGAGTTGCTGCTCTCCAAACATTGATGTGGTCGAAAGAGATACCACCGAAAGCATTGAAGTCTCCAACAATCTGAAACTTGAACCCGTAAGTTCCGTCGTACTGCTTCTCTGTTGAAGTACCACGAATATTGACATTCTTACCTGACTTGTGTTTGCGGTTATCTTCAGTCCACAAGATTTTGTTATTCAATCCTTTAGGTGCAGCAATCACTGTCAGTCCGAAGCTTTCTGCAAGGGTTTTCATTTCAGGTGTATTCATAATTTCCTCCTTATCGGTAATTACAATTATAATATAAAGAAAAAAGTCGGAAAGTTTAATTTCCGACTTCTTTTTCTTCTATAATTTTCTTAACAACTTATTCTGCTGTGGAGAAGAAGTTGATTAAGTCTGCTTTGTTTGGTACTGACAAGTCGATGTCGGCTTCAGTATCACCTTCAACAACAGGAATTCCTGCAACAGTAAGCAAGTCCTTAAGTACAATGTGGGAGTTCAATTTCTTTGGAACTGCTTCCTTGTAAAGGTCGTTTGTGTTCTTGTTAGGAACGCGGCCACCATTCAAAGATTCGTTTGTGAAGTAAAGCTTGTTGTCAATTACACAACCAATCTGATGTTCACCGTTGTCTTCGCAATCGATGATTGAGTCGAAAACGATGTTTGCTGGGTCAGCCATATAACCGTAGTTTGCACGGCGGTCGAAGCCGTAATCACCTTCGTAATCTTTGCAGCTTACGTGGCGACCACTTACTGGCTGTTCTTTTGCAACCCAAACCTTAAACTTTGATGTAGGCTTGTCACCCCAGTAGCGGTAGCAAGACAAAGTACCTTCAGGAGCGTCGCCGCTCAAGAAGAAACATTCTGATGCTTCAGGATTTGCACGAGTCATATCTCCTGAGAACATCAAGTCAGTACCGTCTTTGTGACAAGAATTCCAACCAAAGCTGCGACCATCAAATGACTGATAGTGCAAGTCGAAGTCCTGTGTACCCCATTCTCCGCGCCAGTAAATACCGAAAATAATATCAGCAGGTGTACCACCGTTTTCAGCAAACTTGACATAGGAACCTGCAGGTATATTTCCAACAAAGTTCTTTTCAGAAGTTGGACATACAAGCATTAAGCCCTTTGGCAATTTGACTGTCATCTGTGAGCCGTCTTCTTTTGTGTACTTTTTGTGAAGTCCCTTTACAAGAGAGTCCATCAAAATACAGTACAAGCGGTCGAAGTAATCAGCATTGTAAGCTGGCTGATAATCTGCACGAATAAATGTCTTACCGTTGCGGATATGATAAAACTGATTTTCTGGGTGCTGCTTACGATACAAGATTGCTTCCATCAACTGTATCTTACGATAGTTGTTGAGTTCTTCAACCTTCTCGAAAGCTTCAGACAAATCGTCTTCATTCTGTTCAACAAGGATTCTCTCCCAAAGACCGATCTTCAATGGCTTGTGGTTTTTAACTGCAAGACGACGAATACGGTTGATAGTTGCAGGAGCACCTGACTTCATAGCAAGGAATAATGGCTTGTAGCGCAAGAAAATCTTTGAAAGATTTTTCATCTGCTCTTCAGTCAAGTTGTTGAGCAAAGTCTGAACTTCAGGGATTGTGCTTCCGTACTTAAGAGCCTGAATTGTTTTCTCATTTTTGATAAGCAAAGTTGAACCTGTAATGTAATAAGCAATGATACGAAGCATTGCGAATTCATCTGTAGGCAACTTACCCAAAGCAACTGAAAGCAAAGCCTGAGCTTCACGGTTTGCAACTTCATCAAGTTTTACTGATGCTTCAAAATTGTAATCCTTGATAAACTCAACAGTGTCTTTTACCATTGCGTTTGACATTGCAATTCCGCTCTTAAGCATACCATAAAGGTCAGCAAAGATTTCTTTTGGCTGAGCAGCGTTGATAAGTTTCAAGTCGCCAAAGTTCATAATAGCTGGGTCTTTGTTTGGAACAAAACCATTTCCTTCAACAACGTCTTCACCGAACAAAAGTGATACGCCATAAGTTGACATATAATGAATTGCCTGAGCAAGACAGAGCTCTGTTTCTGAACGCTTTGCAATATCAGACCAAGACTTGAAGAAAGTTGCGTTAGGGTTGTAAACCTGTTCTTTCAAGAACTTGATAACACTGTCAGAACAAGCATTTGGGTGTACCAAATAACCTGCCTTGATTGCAAGTTCGTTAACTTTCTTAAACATTTTAGGATCTGCTGCAACCCAAACTGACTTGTTGAGTGCTCCGATAAGAGTAGAAGAGAATGATTTCATTTTGAACCTCCAATATATCTTCTCGAGTGGTAATGGCACGGGCTACAGGATTCGAACCTGTACTTCCTCAACGAGGCGCTCTTCCGGTAAGCTAAGTCCGTAGTTCTGTAATAGGAACCACTTATGAAAAAACGGCGGGATGTATAAATGGACGTGTGCCTTACGACACACAAGTAGCTGAAGTAATAGGAACATCCGTTGCCAATTGTATGTTAATTTAGTAAGCTTTATTCAAAAGTAAAGCTTTCTGATGAAATAATATTAACAACTTTTTCCAAAGTTGAAACAGTATTTCGTATGTCTGTCATACTCTGAAGACAGTAAATATGTCCGATAGCATCTGCAATCAAATCCTTAATTGCTGAAGACTTATCGTAAGAAAACTCTTTCTTAATAAGGTCTACTTCAAATGGGTCGATGTACTTGCGTCTGTTGTAATAAACAATATCCTCAAAGTCTTTATCAGGATTTGCTTTTAAGATACAAGCAACTCTTTTGCCGATGTCTTCCAAGTACCAAATACACTTTTTGACATCCTGTGCAGCCTTTTCTTTCTTTGAAAGATCCGACTCTCCTTTTGAACCTGTGCGATACAAGTATTTTGACTGGCCTACTTCATTTGCGTAAATGTCTTTATAACCTTTACAAATAATAGCAAGCAAGTCAATACACTCAATATGTCCGTCACCCTTTTCATAATGCTTTGGGTGATTTACTGCAACTTCGTCTTTCATTCCCGCTCCTCAAAGTATAAAGTAATTATATCATCGACGTGTCGAACATCGACAAGTACACATTCATCTCGAGCGCAAGATTGAATTTCTTCTGCAATTTTTATTTTGGTTTCTTCTGGGTCGCCACCTTCATCAAATATAACTCTTGCGAACATATTTATATATTAACAAAAGTCTTCTTTGTTTACGACTTCAACAACAAAGTTACCGTACTGATAAGTACCTGGGCACGGAAGGAAAGACTGCTTAGTTTTATCCCATTCATCATACCACTTGAACGGCTCACCGTTATTTTCAACATTAAGAGTATCAACAACATTCCTAAGGAATGAATTGATTGGGTCTTTGTAAGTATCAGTTTTGCGAACATTATCAGCCCAGTATCTCATACCCTCTTTGCGAACAAGAACGTGGAAACCGCCGCCTGTTCTGATGATAACAACTTTACCTTTACCATAAAGTCGATTACCTACATCACGAAGAACTTTCTCTACGAGTTCAACTTTTGCAGGATCATTCTTTACTTCATCTGAAAAGTCAAAATCAAACTGTGTCCAAAGATGCTGACTGAGGTTTGTGGCGCGGCAGGTTTTCTTATGAACATCAAGACCACCAAGCTTTGCAAGCTGTTCAGCAATACCATCACTGTGCTGCTTACGACTTGCATTTACAAGGTCGATAAGAATCTGAAGTGTGTGGTTCATTTGGTCCATTGCAACTCTGTCTTCGCTTGAAGGATTTACATAAAAGTAAAGTACAAGTGAATTGACTGGGTAAGGATCACCTGTTTCAGTTACCATACCATCATAAGGGAATTCATATCTGCGGAAGTATGACTTGAACTGATTGAAATCCCAAATACGATTTTTACCGCGAGGGACAATTACCTGTTCTCTCATCATTTCACCGCGACCAAGATGGATGCGGGCTCTTTCTTCCATTGAAACTTTCTTTGCTCTTGAAGCAAGACACATAAGATAAGATTCACCTTCCTGAGGTTTTGTTATAACGTGGTCAAAAAACCATTTAAGTTCATTTTCATCTGCGAGAAATTTATAATTTTCCATATTTACCTCTACTTAAGAGTTCTGCGGCAAAGCGGACATTTGTCCCCAACTTTTCCAAACCCTTTCCAACAATATTTACAGTAAGTGTAATAACGATTTAAGTTCATTCGTCGCCTGCCTCAGCATCATCACCAATCAAAACATCCCAACAATCTGGGCAGATACCGCTTATAAACAATTCCCTTTGTCCTGCATTTAACTGCGGTGCAATTTCTGTTATTCGACGTGTGCTTTGTCTCCAATTGTTCAATTCTTTGAACTGGTCTGTCGTAACGGGAACCTCAATCTTTCGTCCACAAGTTTTACAAATCTTGAACATTACGACCCCCTTTACAAATATAATATAAAGAGAGTTTTATCAAAGTTTAATAATTTTTTCAGAGTCCATCAAATAAGGTATTCTTGCGGCAAGGCATCTTGAGCCTACAATATTACAATCGTTATTATAATGTCCTATAACATAGTGATTATTACCCAAAAAGAACCTTATATCTAACGGGATGTCGCATTTAATATTTTCAAAGTTGTGCTTAAACTTTTTAAGTAATTTGTTCAATAACTTAAACCTTGTGAAGATATTGAACTGATTTCCGTGACATAGGATTCTATTATGAAATTCAGCGTAATCGTAGCCAAAATATGGGTCGGTGTCGCCGCAAATATAAATAGGATGGTGTTTATTGATTTCTTTTATTAAGTCTTTATTATTTTCAATTGCAACTTCACGACTCGATTGAAAGGTGTCGCCTAATAATACGATTGAATATTGTCTATGTGATTTCAATAATTTAATAAGTTCGTCTGTTTCATCAATCGGTTTTTCATTCAAATGTAAGTCGGTAATAATTATGTAGGCGTCCTCATTAAGTGTTATACCACTTTTTAATGACGTTTCCATTTTTGCTCCTCAACTAGGTTTTATTTAGTCGCAAATCTTGATAAAAATATTAACAAAAACCTAGTGACTTTTCACAAACTAAATAAAATAGGAAATTACAATGGACGGCAACAATATAAAGGTTATAACAGACTTTGCAGGAAGTCACCCAGGTCTGTTTATTTTTACAATGCTTGTACTTCTCGCAGTCGTTGGCTTAATTTGTTTTGGTATTTACAAACTTATCATATTTTTTGTAAAGAAAGCTGACTTTGAAGTAAAAGCAGGAGACAAAGGATTCAAACTCAAAGGAAGGGACGACAATGCAACTGCTGGCCCAGTTCAAGAGCCTATTCACTTTGAGAAATTCTACTCAACTCTTTCTACTATAATACAATACTCAATTGACACAGGCTATGAAAATAGCAAAAAGCGTCAGGAATTGTTTGACAGTCAGATGAATAAAATAAGAGACAATTCTGATGTTATTCAAACATTTATTATTGAAGGTTACATCTCAAAAGGTGGAACTAATGTGGAAATCGCAAGAGCTTTGTTGTATTACTGCTTCCGTGAAAAGGTTATTGCTCCTTTTAGACAAATATGTATTGCTGACCGTCTTGCTGAAAAGACAAAAGAGGAAATTGTAAACAACAACAGAAACTTCATTGACACAGCGTACCATAATCTTTGGATTGAGCTTCAGAACTTACTCAACTATTCAAGTGAAAACTCAAGCCTTAGTTCAAACGTTTTAATCGAATGCTTGAAAGAGCAAAAAGATTACTTCAAGAAGATGCTTGTAAACTCTTTGGAATACGCTTATGATGAAGCTGTTAAATGCTTAAAAGAAGTACATAATAACAACGACGTTCTTGATGATAAGATTAAGAACGTCCTCAAGATACATTTTGATAAAACTGTAAACAGTGAGGACTTACCGGAGACATTGATTGACGAGGATTTAATAATGCCTCCGAACAGCGTTGTGGGAGTTTAATATGGAACAGACCCTATTTTTTATTGAAATGATTTTCTTGACTCTTGTGTTGTTCAAGACAATCTTCAATAAAAAATATTATCTTAAGACAGGCGGATTTTGGTTTTATATATTCTTTGTAGCTTTCTATGGCACCTATAGATACTTGTACTGCTATGCGCCTATTGATAAATTTTTCGATATGATTAAAGACCTTGTATGTATAGGTGCTTTCACATATCTTGAAAAATATTATTTTAAGGAAACTTTTAACACAAAGAGTAGATCGTTATACAAAAACTTACAAAGAAGAAGCCGTGTTACTGCCGCATTCTCAATAAGTTCGACTGCAGTTCTTATAATTGTAGCGCTTATGGTTGGCCTTTATTCAATAATCAATACATTTCATTATTTTGCAGTTGCAGCGCTTACATTTATTTGTGTAGATATGATGATATTCTCGCTCAATTCAACAAAAGATCGAAAGCCTTTATACATTTTATTTATTTTGCTTGAATTGATACAGCAACTTATACTATCATTAAACTTTACAATGTGTTGGAACTACGTTATTGTTGGTCCTATTTTAGCAACAATTAAAATACTTCAATGTGCAATACTTTTTTATAACGTACTCTTCGTGAAAGAGGTGATATATGAGTGAATTGATTAGTTTAATAATTTTTATTATTGTTGATGTACTTGCCGCACATTCTTTCCCACAGTTTTACGGGGCAGTTATGAATACGACATCAGCTGTTTGCATTATTTATGTTCTCTTCTTAAGAACTTATATGTTGTTGATAAAAGATAAGACTGTATCAACAAATAAGAAAAACTTCATTATGGCTTCAACTTATGCAATAATGACATTTAATGCAATTATTGCAGTTATGTTTTATCATATGAATATGACACCAAGCGGCAGATTATTTACACAAGTATTTACTTATGCTGCGGCGTTATTGATGTTGGGCTTTACAAAGTATAATGAGTTTAAGGACCGTAAACTTTATGGAAAAGTTTATACTGCTCTTACTTGCATTGACATTTTGTTTATAGGAGCTTACTTAATTGTTGACTTTATGGTAACACCTAATGACTTTGTTGTAAATCACGACAGTGCATTGTTCAGTTTGTGTTTGTTATTTATACCTATAATGATTAACAACTGCATCATTTCATACTTCAAAGATTATTGGCTTCATAAGAAAGTATTAGTAAGTAAGTTGACAACAAAAGTAAAATGTAATAGAGAAAGAAACTTGTTAGCTGAAGGACGTGATATGTACAACAGTCGAACATTTAGAGAAGTTGCTTATGTTCTCGATAATGCTCCAATAAGATTGATTGAAGTTGCACACATCATAAAGATTACGCACGACATAATGATTGCAAACGGAAGATCGACTGAAGATGCAGTTGAGTTCTCTTCAAGATTTGGCGGTATTATATATCTTCAATTTATGAAAAGAAGATACGACTTTAGTATGCTCTTCAGACCTATCGTAAAATTATTGCAAACTTATAACAAGTACGATAATAATAACAGAAACTTGAAGTTGTCTATTTAACTTCTTTGTCAGCCCAATAATTTTTTAAGAAGTCAATCTTCTCAAATATAAGCTTTTCAATCTGGGGCCAATCAAGATTGTTTTCATCAATCTTTGGTACTCCAATATTCAAATCATCAACATAACAGCTGCAAGATATTTTACTGTTTATTGTGTAATGAACTGGGAAAGACTTTTTCTTATTAAGATTGTTTTTAATTGAAAATCCATCTCTTTTTGGCAAGAACACTTCATTAAGCTGATAACGACAAAGATAATCTTTTACATAAGTCCAGTTGTCGATATTATCCAAATCTCTTGCGGTATGAATAACAATTAAAATCTGATTGTCAGGCTCCGCATAATTGTGTTCGTGAATGTGATTATAAAAATCAACAAAGCCTTGCTGAGGCGGAGGGAAATCCATACCTCCTTCAGGTTTTGTTGTGACTGTTCCGTCAAAGTCAACGCCTACGATAAAAGGCTCATCTTTACTGTATAGTGTCATTATCTTCCTCAATGGCAAAGCCATTTCGCTTAAGTCTTATATGTTGATTTGAAGAGCCACGAAGTTTAAGTCTTGTATCTCTCAAGTCTTCAATATAAGGTCCATCAATAAGAACATCAATGTCGTGCAAGATAGTTTTCATTTCAGCATTATCAAGCGGCAGGTCTTCATATTCATAACCTGTCCAAACATATATTCTGATGTTCGGGTATTTTTCTCTTACTGCTCTAATGATTGTTGAGACATCCTTTAAGTTTTCAGGACAAAGAGGCTCTCCTCCCAAAACTGAAAAGTTGCGTTCAATATCATTCTTTCCTATAAGATACACAAGTCTGTCGATGATGTCAATAATGTTCTCATCTTCTCCAAAATTGTAATCCCATAAGTTTGCATTATGACAACCTTTACATTTATGCGGGCAGCCTGCAGTAAATAAAGATACTGCAACGCCGCTGTCGCAATCAACGATGTCGTCTTCGACTATTCCTCCGATGTGCATTCTGCTCCCTCATCAATCATTGTATAAGTTGCTTCAGCAACATAATCAGTTGCCTTATCGTCTTCACTTGGCTCTTTCAATTCTTTTGTCTGATAATAAGATTCTTTCAAGTCAAGACCCAACTCTCTATGGGTTCTTTTTATCTTAAGTGCAAATGTTTTCTCTCGAACATTTCCAACGTTGAAATGTTCAATCATCCAGTAAAGGACTTCTCTTGCAACTTCGTGAGGATAGTGTCCTGCATCATCAATATAATAAGAATTGCCAAAGCCTACCTGACAAGTCCACTGAAACTTACCTTCAAACCACTGAAACTTAATTGAATTACGAAACTTGTTTCTTTTCTTGTCCCAATACCTTGGCGTATAAACTCCATAAATCTGTTCACCAAAAGTATTGCGCCAATGCTCAGGTGCAAAAGCAAATGCTCCACTTTCCGAAAGTTCAATATTTGCAACTAAACCACTTTTCAAATGAATATGGTCTTCTTCAGCCCAAGTAGGATTTGTAGGTGTACCGAACACAAACTCAATGTCTGCTTCACGGTCATCTGTTGCTTTATCAATTTCAAGATACGCATCAGCGATACATTTGAAAATCTTCTTTAGTTTTTCTTTTTGCCAATAATTCATAATTTATACTCCAAACATACAATGTTTTTACATTCATTCAAGAAAGTAATTTTTGGATTGTTTGCCGCAATTACCTGCTCCCGATTATCAAGGTGATGATGTGTTATAATATGATTATAACATATTTCCTTCAAAAAGTTCCAATACTTTTTATTATGCAAGAACTTTTTGATTGCTTCATTCTCTTCAAAGTCTATTGTGTTAAATCTGAACTCAAGATGCTCATTACTTAATAAGAAATTACCAATGTCCATTGAGCGGGCGAGGTTGACAACAATCCAAGCAAACATTTTTTGCTTATCAGTTTTACAGCCTTGAACTGCGCAATTAAAACACCAATCAATTTCATAAACATTTAAGAGTCTTACTTCACTTTCTGTCATTTGAAATCCTTCTCCATTTTGTGGTAATCGGCAATAGCAAAACACATATCACGAATAACAGGATGCCATTCACCTTGATTTTGATAACCCCATTCACCTGTCTCAAAGTTGATTGAGAAAGCACAATAACCGTTTTCAGAACAATACTTTACAAACTGCTCACGATAACGAGTATGCATAGCATCGTGAATGCCGTAAAAGAAATGTGGGATAACATATTCTTCGAAAAACCAACAAGCTTTGCGGAAGTCCTTATCAATATGAAACTTCATTACGTCAGGTTTTTCGTTGATGCGTGCAATGATTGCTTTCCAAATTGCATCGTTATCACCCCAATAATTTTTCTGCTTTTTGCAAAAATTAAAATCAAACTTTTCTTTATTCTTTTTGGCTTTGCGAGCCCACTGAATTGCTTCAATAACTTTTGTTGAGAGGAACTGTTTTTCTTCGTCATCAATCCAACTGTGTCTTGCAAGATGAATTGACTGTCCTTGTGGATTTGTTGCAATTGACGCAGTAAGATGTGTGTAATATGGTATTAAGTCGCGTTCGTTATTGATTGCGACTCTTGCGTCTCCCATATACACTTTTGCTTTTTCAACGATTTCTTTTGGGTTGTTGTGCATTTCACACCAATCACAGAAATCTGACTTTCCTGTCCATTTACTCATATTCATCTCCTTTTGACAGTACAAGCTGTCAGTAATAGGTCTAAATAAATATTAACTTTTCTTTTCAAACTTAGGGCATCCTTTACAAGGTCTTTCCAAGTCAAGGTCACATTGTTTCAAATAAAGATTATGTTCAGGTGCTGAAAAGATGTACCCGTACTTACAAAAGAAGAATGGGTCTTCTTCCATTTTATACTCAACGTACTCATTCTCTTTTGCGTTTGTTGTCAACTTTGTTTCCATTAGGTCTCCTCTTTTCCGCTTGATAATCTTGTATCAGCCAACCAATAACAATTACAACAACAAGTAAGACTGATACCATACAACCTGCGAGAAGAATACATAAAAGTCCTTTAATCAAATCAATCATAGTTATCATATACTATTGGCTGATAACGGAGCATCACTTTTCCGTCATAATATTCAACTCTTAAAGAATGCCAAAATTCTTCAAAGCGATCTTTATGTCCTTCTCTTTCACAATTAAGAACAAAATGAATTATATTCTGCAAAGACTTATCGCGGAACTCTTGAATTGCAAATCTCTTTTCTTCAAGGTCAGTACAATCAACATCATCAAAGTAGCCTTGCTTCCTCTCAAGGTCGAACACTTCTTCCCAATCGAATTCTGCAGCAATACCAACAATATCCATAACACTTTCAACTTTCATTTTCAAGTTTGGGTCAATTCTTGGCTTTTCAGGTTCTTTCTTTTCTTCTGCTACAACTGCTTCTTCGTCTTTCTTAATTACATCTTTTGCAAGACAAATATTGTAATGCCTCATCCACTCTTTGTTCTTCATAATAATAGGGAGACTATGTTCCTTTGCGTAATTTGATAAAAGTGTTCTAGTGTCTTCATTCAACTTATTGTACTTGTAAAAGTTTTCAATAGTGATTTCAAAGTTTTCCAAAATTTCAATTACCGCGCCGACATCACAATGTGCTCTGAATAAGAAGTTCCAAATATTGTCAATTGCTACAGGACGATAATTGATTAAAATATCTTTAGTCCCAAGGTCACGATAAACTTCAAAAGGGAATGCCTCAACAAATTCTTTACTGACAACTTCTCTATCGATGCATTCATATATTTGTGGAATGGCGCGTGTCATTAACACATCCCATTCTTTATCAGTAAGTTGTGCATCATCTTTAAGATGATGTCCTTTTGCCCAACTACGAATATCATCGAGCTTAATCATTTTTGAGGCGCTCCAAATGCTTTCATCAAAATATGAAGTAAGTGATTTCATTTCTGTCATTAGGCATCCTCTTTTATAATTGTAGGCCAATCTCTTTTATCAAATTCTTTGATACCGAGACACCAAAAATACTGTTCAATTTCAGATTGTGCTTGATGCTTTTCATTATCGTCTGCATCATCAGAAACGATTGTTTCAATTTCAAGGAATGGACCTGCACCACTTACATTGACAATTTCACAATGAAGCTCGTATTTGCTTTTATCGCCTTGAACATAAAAAGAAACTGAGTTTTTGTTTTTGCTGAAATAAGGCTTAAAGTTTGCAGCAGCCATTGCGTGACGGAAAGCACAAGCAGCATCTTCTGATACTTCACCTTCGTATTCTTCATTCATTTCAACACCATTGCAGTCAGTGTTCTTTCTTTTGACTGTAATGAAGTTTTTCATATCACCGATTTGAATATAACCGCCGTGAATAATATCAAGGAATTCACCTTCTGTAATTTTTGCTTCAGTTCTTTCACGAACAATGTTTTTAGGCTTAAGAGGAGCGTCACCATTGAATGAATAAAAAACATCCTTTTTGAAAAGGCCTTCCCAACCGCCGCCTCTTGTGATATGGAAAAAATCGACTTTATCATTTACGCAAAGTTCAGCAATCTCATCAGAGATTTTTGCTTTCATTTCAATTTCCATTGTACCTTCCTTTCAACCCAATCAAGAAAGTATTCTTTTGTGAAGCCACCATTCTTTTTGTTCTTTTCTTTGCGGGCTGCTTTTATATCTTCTTTTTTAATTTCGTACTTCTTACGAATAGTATCAACAACATCAAGTAAGTCGCCAATTTCCTCAACGAGTTTTGACTTCAGTTCCTCTTCTTTTTCCCAAACAGCAGTAAAGCTGTGTGCCTCATTGGTATAATCGACTAAAGCTTTTGCAACTTCTTCTGACTCTTCGATAACTTTATCTGCAAAAACTTTTGGGAGTTCGAACATATCTATAGGTCTCAAAGAATAACGAAGTACATCATCATCCTTTACAATTTTATTGGGAATTTTATCCCTTACAAGTTTTCGATATTTGATTTTCTTATACATAGTGTTTCTTTAACCAAGAGTTTACAGTTGAGCCGATTGTACACCAAAGAACAAGAGCGACAATTTGTAACCAACCTCTTCCTTCAAAAGCATTTACTAAAACCATTGAACCGCAGCCAAAAATGTAACCTGTTAGATAACCGTTATATCCCACAAGAGTCTCCTTTTTGATATTTATATTAACCGAAAAGCGGACCGAAGCCCGCTCTTACTTTACTGATTTATTCTTAGTGTTCAAACTTAATTGAACGAGCTGTTACTCTCCAGCCCTTTCCGTCTTCAGCTCTTACATCAAACGGATACTTGCGGCGGCGAGTATTGTAATCTTCAATCGTACAGTAACCAAGTCCTGAAACAAACCACTTCTTGTTGAAAATATCTTCCTTAGGAACATCGTTCCATCTTGGGTCATTTGAAGCAAGGTCATTCTTTGCCCACATCTGAATACGTGGATTGATTTCCTTCTTTCCGTTTTCGTTGACTGCCTTTGCCTTAAGGGTCATTGACAAGTCATAATCACCATAACGCATACTGCTTGGTGCAAGAGTAAAACCATACTTTTTAAGTACCTCATTTACTGCTGCGTTGATTTCTTCGTGAAGTTTTGCGGCAACTACCTTTTCCATAATCATACTCCTTATTGATTTATTACAATAATAATATAAAAAGAAGTCGATAAAAGTTTAAATAAATTTATTCTTTTTTTTATATTCTTTTATTCCCTCCATTATAGTTCAAAAATTCGCAGTTTTGAACTTTTGTTAATTTAATTATATGTTTAAGCTGATTATTGCCCACGGTGATATAGGAAAGCGTATTGAAAAGGATGGACCACTATCCAGAGGTGAATTGTTTTATGACACAATTGAAGGCCTTTTACTTATAGGATTGGGACACGGTCAAATGGACGCTTTTAAGGGTGTCGCAGTTTCAGAAGATTGCTCAAAAATAAATAATATTCCGCTTTGTCCACCGCGACACGGTTAATATAAAATTAAATAATATTTTCAAGAGGTTAAGATGAAATTTACAATTTCTAAAGCTGAACTTTCAAAGTTGAATACCTTGGTAAAGACATCACAGGTAATCTCTGATGTTTCTATTAAGGCATCTCACTTTATGTTCAAAGTTGACAATGACAGCTTGTCTTGTTCAATTTACGGCAGCGGAAATGCCGTAACATTTTCCGTAAACGTAACCGCCGTTTCAAAAGACCCTAACGAAAAGGGATACTTTAATGTTGATGTGAATCAGATGATTCAGGCAATGGAAAAAGTTGCTGCTGCTTCAGGACAGGATGAAGTAACTGCTGATGTAGGTACAAATAAGATTTCAGTTTCTGCAGGAAAGTCAAAGATTTCCGTAAATCTTTTTGATGTACTTGATGACGCAGAGTTCGATGAAGCTTTTGCTGCAATTGATACAAAGAAAGCAGAAAAGTTTGTTGCAACTGACCCATCATTTGCTCTTATCACAAATGAGGTTGTTTCATTCCTTGAAACAGTTGGTAAGTTTATTTCAATGATTGGTACAGACCGTGTATCAGGTTTGAGCCTTGAAAACAATCACATCCTTTATTGTGACCAAGCATTCTCAATTATCGACAAGAAAGTTGCTGATACATTGACAAAAGGTGACAAGGTTTTTATACCGCAGTCAATCTTCGGATTGCTTTCTGCAATTCACAAGCTTTCAGGTAATTTCAATATCACATATTCTGACTGTGAACAGTACATTTACATTGATGTACCAAACATCAACTTCAGAGCCGTTATTGCTGCTCCTCAGACATTGTGTGAATATCCTGAAGCATCAGTTCTTGCACAGATTGCTCCAGACCCAGCAACATCTCTTGCATTTGATGTTGACATTAAAACTTTGCTTACAAAGATGCAGATGTTCGATGGTGTATTCCCTGCTTCACAGTGGCGTTGGAAGACAATCGAATTCTATTATGTTGCCGCAGAGAATGCTTTGAATATGCGCTACAACAATATGTGTGCAGAAGTTGATACTGACCTTCCTGTAGAGTCAATCGGAACAACAGGAACAGTTGGAGACTTCTCATTCCGCCTTGCATCAATTTTGATTGCAGATTATTTGAGCAAGCTTGTTGATGGCTCAACTGCAAAAGTTCTTGTTTCTCCATTCGCTGAAGATCAGGAACACGGTGTAGGTGTAACATTTGAGGTTGGAGACTTCAAGCTCGTAACTTCAAAAGTTGTTGCTGACACAGACCTTTAATCTCTTGAAGATTTAAATATAAGGGAGTCGGTTAAAGCCGACTCCTTTTTTGTGTTAATATACATTTATGGTAGATTTTGATATTAAACATTACTTAAACGAAGACGCAAGTTTTGAGTATGACCCAGATAGATTTGAAGGCGTATTTTATGGTGAGTTTGAAAACAAACCTGAGACAGAACAAGAACTTTTAACATTACAGGCAGAATACTTGAAAACAAGAGACCAAGCTATTTGGCAAAAAATGTTTGGTATTTGTTGGTCTTATATGAAGTCTTTAATTCTTCAAAGAATTCAAAAGAAAGCAGAAGGCTATAAAGACCCTGAGATTGTTGATGACAGAACAACATCAGCAACACTTGCCTTTATGTCTCAATATTTGACAAGACCTGATTTCGAAGTTGGTACTTCTTTCGCAGGTATGATGAAATGGAAAATTGTTGAAGTTCTTTATAAAGACAAAAATCCAAAAAAGAAAGGCGGAGAACCTATTTCATTATCATTGGAAATTTCTGATGATGGTAAGGCAACTCTTGAAGATTTGATTGCTGCCGAAGGACCTGTGTATTCTCCTGAAGATGCAATTTGTCAAAGAAGCTCTTATGAGATTATTGATGAGATACTTGAAGAACTTGACGATACACTTGATTGTGAAAACAGAGAATACATAAGAAACATTGTTCGTTTGTATATTGTACTTTGTATGAGACATCCTAAAAACAGACACGCAAAGAAAATGTTTTTGGATAAGTGGGCAAAGAATTACAAAATCGAAAAACTTATTGATTATGTTATGCTTGAGATAAGAAATCGCTTATATGAGGGTTAAGATTGGGCTCAAATAATACACTTGTAGATGCAATAAATGCAATGTCTTCAATACTAGCAGCAAACACATCTCGTGGTGGCGCTTCCTCAATGGTTATGAGCGCACCCGTTGCAAAGTTAATGAAAACAATGCAATCACAGCAAAACGATTATACTGAAAAAGCAATCCAACTTAAACTTGAAGTAAGAGGCAAGGATTACGATTGGGAAGTTGATGCAGGCTTAAGCGATAAACCATTAGACGGAAGCGTTGTAAGTGAAATCAATACCGACTTTTATCAATTTTTATTATCTCAAGACTTAGAAGAGATGTACGTCCCGCCTGCTGTTTCAAGTTATCTAAAATTATTAGTGTCATACAAGCCAAATAATCTTATCACAAATAGGTCAGGCATTTATCTTGAAGGCTCTATAAATGATATTAAAATTTATAAGATGCCTAAAGAAATTTTCAAAGACGATTTTACTTGTGTATGCCGCACAAAACACGACGAATGGGTTAAAGCAAAGATTACAAATGTTTCTCGATACTAATTTTTTATGGTTAGTAATGTAGATTATTTGTTATCTTTAGTCGGAAACAGAAACGACATTATTCGTGACACTTGGGTTTTGCAAGGAACAATGATTGCATCCAAGATGACTCGTCGTTATATCAAAGATAACATTTTTCAAGTATCTTGCTCAGAAGGAAAGCCTCTTAATGGCGCTCTTATATATTGTTTAACTGATTATGAGGTGGACAATGATGTATGGCCTTGTATTGATTGGGACGAGTATGAAATTGAAGATATTGATACTTGTTTCATCGGTTCTTTTCAAGGTGTTCAGTCCCCATTTTTCAAATTATTATTAAAGAAAGAAGACGTCGATGCACTTGCAGATGTCCCAGTAAATGAAGACTTGGATATTTCAGGTAACGATGACGGCGGTGTTGTTATAGATGATGAGCAATTAGGTATTATGCTTACCGAAGTAGGTGTACCTTTCTTGAGAATTGATGAACTTGAATACACTGCAAATGCAATTAAAAAATATTGCTTAAAACCAGTTTTTGATACTTACTTTGGATTTTTCCCAATTATAAAAGAAGAAGTTGTTGGACAGATGGGCGGAGGAACAGAATTCAAAAAAGAGTTCCCTCCTAACGCTTTTGCTGCAGTACCATATTATGTATTAGGCGCAGGTGGCGGTTCTGAGTTCCGCGGTGCGTTCTCTTTGTATCGTGAACAGATGATGTACGGTGGTGGTATGATGTCAGGCGGCGCCTTTGGTCGCGGTGTTTCATATCGTAAGCCAGTCCCTGGGTTTGTTGGATTACAACAAGCAGATGCAAATATGAATATGAGAGCAGCACAACAAGGTTATGTAAACTATTTCAGAAGAGAGCACGTCCGTTCAATTAAAGAGAATGGAAAGAAGTACTGCATTGGATATTCAACTGTAGGCGGCTCAGTAAATGTTAAGTGGCTTTGTTGTTCTTATGACTTTGATGATATAAAATTCTCAATCAGAACTGATTTCCGTAATCTTGGAAAAGCAGCAATTCTTCGCAACTTAGGTATGTTAAGATCGTTGGTAAAATCTGATGTCCCAGGTGCAATCGACTTTTCATTGTATAATTCAAGAGCTGATGCACTCGAAACAAAAGTAATCGAAAAGTGGGAAAAGCAGGCATCTAACCTTGCACTCTCTGTTATGAGAGGCGGATTGTAAATCATAAGGGGGATGTATGTCAGATTTACTCAAACTTGGCGAAGAGTTTTACGATAAGCAAGACAAGGCTTACGAAGAACCTGAAGTACCAAAACTTACAGCAGCTCAAAAGAAAGCATTTTTGAACGGAGAAGATGTACCTGATGGACAAGCTGCAAATCCGTGGTCTATTCAAGTTGAACAGACTGAAGAAGAGGATAAATATAAAAAAGAACACCCAATCAATGAAGTCCCAGTTTTGAATAAACAACTCCACGAAAACGGTTGTTCTTTGGACTCAGAATATACTGAAGCATTAGCAAGCATTGGTGATATTATTACTGCAGTTGTTGCGGGAGATGCAAAAGCAAGAGAAAGGAAAGAGTTTACAACACTCAACTTCCCTGCAATCAAAGCAGCAATTGAATGGCTTGTAAAAACAAATCAAATGTCAAGTACAGCAAAAGTTGATTTGATGCATAATGCTTGGATGTTGAATTTCAAGGCAAAGCCGCCTACGCCTGAAGAATTTATTTCAGAAAAATATATTGGTGACCAAGCCAATTCTTTGCACCCTTGGGTAAAAGATGTTTTTGCGGATTTCTTCGACCCACTTAAACCTTACAGAACATTGGTACTTACACAACATATTGGTGCAGGTAAATCAACATTCTCAACTCTTGCTCAGTTGTATATTTCAATTCACTACGCTTTGATGTGGCACCCATATCGTTTCTTTGGTATGGCACCTTCATCAATCTTTACACAATGTATGGGTGGTTGGAATCAGAAGAAAGCATCGGAATTGTTGCTTGAGCCTTTCGTTCAGATTCTTGAATGTTCGCCTTACTTCAAAAGAGTTCGTACACATCAAGATTTGACTGAGGCATCAGCAGAAGAAGTTGCAGAATGTTTGCACTGGACGACTTCTTCTCCTACATCTTGTCTTTCATTCCAAAACGGTGTAAACTATAAAATTATCAATGGTGCTGGCTCAATCTTGGGACAGAACATTATTTCAGCAGTTATCTCTGAGTTGACAATGTTCTCTGAAAACGGTTGGTCGGATGAAAAGATTTATACATTCTTTACAAAGCTTCGTAAAAGAATTGACTCTCGTATGAAAGGTAACTACTACGGACGCTTTATAATCGACTCTCAGCCTAACTCTTTGGAGTCTCCAATCGATGCTTGGATTTGGGATAAGAAAACAAAGAAGAATAAAGAGAACTTGATTATTTCAGGTGAAAGATGGAAGTTCTTCCCAGATGAATTCCCACAGGCTTGGGAAACACCTCGAACAGATTGGAAACAACCTATGAACTTGAAAAAGGACTTTGTTCACGCCTTCCCAGTATTTAAAGGTGGTGACGGACAACCTCCTAAAGTTGTTGAAACTGCGGCAGAGCTTGAAACCTATCAGCCTGTAGATATTGAATGGGCACCTACTTTGCAAATTACAGCATCAGGCGTTAAGTCAATGAAAGACAACGCTGAAGAGTCTCCAATCAACTTCTTAAGAGACCAGTGTGGTATTCCTTCAGGTGCTGCTGACCGTTTGATTTACAACAAAGATTGGATAGATCATACTTTTGATAATAATCTTAAAAACATTTATTCAACAATTATTGCTAAGGCAGAAGACGAACCTGAACATTTGATTTGGAACCAAGTCAAAGACAAGTTCTTCCATAAGATTCTTGGTAAGTACCATTTTTATTATGAGCCTGCCTTACCTCGTGTTGCATCAATCGACTTGGCTGTGTCAGGCGATACTGCGGGTATATCAATAAGCCACGTTGAAAGAGACCCAATAAGATTGGACTCTCAAGGCAACCCATTAAAAGTTTATGTCACTGATTTAGTTGTACCTGTAATTCCTAAGACGGGTGCAATCAACCTTGATGCTTTCAAGTTCTTTATTTTGGATTTGATACGCCTTGGTAATATGAATATTCGCCACGTTTCATTCGACTCTTTCCAATCAAAAGCTATGATGCAGGCGCTTGAAAGAGCAGGACTTGAAGTTGAATACATTTCAGTTGATAAAAACAATTCACCTTACTTGTCATTAGTTGATTATGTTATTCACAAAAGATATTACTGCGGTAAGTCAATTATGGTAAAGAACAACTTGTTATCTTTGCAAATGGTAAAGAGAAAGACTTCAGGAACAATGAAGATAGATCATATGAATGGAGATAACGTTTACACTGATGAATATTGTCTCCCAGGGTCAGTTTATAATGAAACAAGTTGGAACTTTAGTAAAGTTGGATATTTTGCAAAAGACTTGACTGATTGTATCGCGGCAAATGTTTCTTTGCTTGATGAACACGATAACGTATATATACCTCTTCACGCCTGGGACCCAACCAAAGAATTGGAAAGGACCTACGAAGGCGAAAAGAAGAAATGTTATGATTTGATGAAAGCAATGTCTTTACACTAAACCATTAAACTTTTTGTGAAGATAATCATTAAAGGCAATATCATTTTCGAGAGTCTCACCTCCAAGTGGGGCTCTTCGGTCATTTTTAAATCCTTTATCAATTTCCTCGTTTAATTTTGAAACGGCAGGCTTTACTTTTGGTGCTTCAACTTTTTTGCTATCTTTGCAAGTACGTTCAAGATAGAACTTAAGTTCACCAATATCAACCTCTTCATTCTCAGTACTTAAGTTTGAAGATATAGAATAAACTGCGCTTTCTGATTTTCCTGAAGCAAGTTCCTCGTGTGTATGGTTATCTGCTGATGCCCATATTTCATAAGGAGATGTTCTTGTCTTAAGGTTAATTCTTACATTGAAAATAAGATGTTCATAAATAGATGGTTTGATTGCTAAAATAGCAAAAGTGTCATCATAAGAGATAACGTCAAATTCAAGGTCAAGAATTGCCTGTGCACATTTTACCTTAATATTCTCCCACTGCATTTTTGAAATCTTTACTTCGCCACTTTTTAATTCTTTGCATTTTTCTGAGAGCTTGCTCATTACAATTTTCCTCCAAGTTTTTTATATGCAGTCAAATAATCAGTGAGTGCCTTTGCTAAACCTTTTGCAACTTTAGCATTACTGATGTAAGGAAATACTTTTTTGATTTCTTTACAAAGTGCTAAAGAATATGCACTCAACTTTTTCTCATCAACTGTAGGCTCTTTCGTCTGGGATGTCGAAGCAGTACTTTTTTCCTTCGTGTTCATATTCATCTCCGTTATCAATTAGCTTTGACAATGTTTCATCATCAAATCCAAAACGTTTCAAAACATCAGCACGAACATAAACTCCACAACTGTGTTTCCCAATAACTAAAACTCTTTCAATCATTTATTACCTCAAATCTAATTCAACGCCGTCAAATATTTCCGGCCAAATATCAAGAAGCCTATCAGCGACTCTTGTAGGGCACATACACTTCTTTACTTTGTAAGCTTTGAATAATTCAGTAATGTCATCCCAATCGCAAGGGTCACCATTCTTATCAATCAACTCATCATCTTCATCGAGATTGTAATGCTCTAACGAAACGAAATCACGAACAGCTTTTGTTTCTTTGTTTGAATGAGATTCTACATAGTTGTCGTAATCTTCTTCTTCTTCGTCTTTACTTAACCACATTACTCAATCCCTCTTATCTGATAAGACATATCTTTTTTAATTTTTTCAATTTTTTTATCGTTCTTTTCTTTAAGAGCTTGTTCATACTCTCTTTTACAAATAGTACAATCGCAATCAGCCCAAGTACCAAGGGAACAAGAACCGAATTTAATTTCAAATGGCCACACAGGAGAAGCTCCGTGGTACTGTTCATACCAACCCTTGTGATGCTTTTTCATATGCTTTGCAGTCCATTCATCAACTTTTTGAGACTCTTCTTTTGTCAAAGAATATGAATGGTCATACTTATCAGAACAGTCAACTTTCTGAACGACGCCGTAATGCCAAGAATAGTAGTCACAATTATTTTCGTAATCTCTTACAGCCATCTCCATTTGTTTTACTGCCATACCGACACGAGCAGCAAACATATCAAGGCCGCTTCTTTGAATATCGAAAATATAATCATCATTCGGCTCTTCTTCACTAGGTTTACAAATATGGTCTTTCAAAGAAAGTGTCCAGAACAAACCTTTATAAAAGAAGTTGATTGAATCTTTTGTGACGAATCTTTCAGGCATAAGAGCTTTAAGAAAATCAATATCGTCGTCTTTTACAACAAACTCTTTTCTTGAGTCCATATTTTTGATAAGATTAAAGTTTTGGTCCATTGAGATGTCTTCGTGTTCATCAAGGCCACTTTTAAGATCGCCACCCATTGTCCAATATTTGTGATACTTAACAGTACTAAGAAAGTTTTTAATTTGATTGTAATTCATCTTCTTCTTCCTTCTTTATCTTATCGCAAAATGTGATACATTTACTTGGGTCAACATAAACCTCGTAAGTAAAAGAAACCTTTATCTCATCGTCTTCTTTATGGAAAACAACAAAAGCAGAATGAAAAGCTTCAAACAAAACGCGGCGAGATCTTTTGTTTACAACCTGCCATAAGCCATCATAATCGTTCTGCAAATCAACCTGTAAGTTTGGAAAGCCATACTTTTCAAACAATTTATTTAACTTCTTTTCAGAGTCTTTCTTTTCTGAAAAATCAAAACGGAAAATTTCAACGATCTTCATCTGCCAACTCTTTTTCGGCCATTTCCTGAATTTCAGCAAAAGTTTTTCCTGTGAGAGGATTGTTTTCCTCTCCAAGATGCTTTTGTATCATTTCATCAATAAGCTCTTGATTTAATTCCATATATGGACCTCCAATATCAATATTAACATAAAAAGGAGCTGCGCTCCGCAACTCCTTATTAAAACCTCCAGAATGTATCTTTACTTTTTGAACTTAGGATTGAAGTTTATCTTCTTTGGCTCAAATGTGATACGAACGACACCGAACTCAAATTCAACAATAGGTTCTTCTATGTTGTACTTTGTGTTGTCTACCTTGAAAGGAACGCGAGTGTCCTTTACAGTGAAGCCTTGAACCTCGTAGGTTTTACTTTCAACTTTTGGCTCTTCGACTATAGGAGAGTCTTCAGCGTCGGATTTCTCTTTTGCTTTTGGCTCTTCTGCCTTTACACCGCTTGAAAGAACAAGGTCAATGTAATCTGAATCTTCTTTGTTGATTTCAAAAGAAATGTTCTTTGGATCGTATCCTGCACACGCGAACTCGTAGGTCTTTCTACCTTCGTTATCGTCGATAATGTTTACACGGATTGCATCTGAGCGAACAACATCTTTAGGTGGGCGATTACGGCCATAGGAATAAGTGCGAACAATCTTTTCGCCAACTTTATTTCCTTTGTCGTCTGTGATGTCTCTGCGATAAACACGAGACCCTTCTGGAAGGTTACCTTCCTGCATTGCTCTACAAATCTCTGCTGGAATTGCAAGAGCTACATCAAATAAATCTTCGAAACTACCCATTGGTACGTCTCCCTTATAAAATATATTCTATCGCCTTGCGGCGCATAGTTGCAATTGGATATAAAGAATGTTTTGCAACCATTCCTTATAACCAATTAGTATATTAACACAAATTTGAAGCTTACTTATTTCCCATCTCCGACATCGCCTGTTGTGCAAGTGACGTTGGGTCATCTGGGTCTTCATACTTGTCAGTCATATCAGAAGAGTTCTTTTCTGCAATACCGTTTCTTGACAACTGACCAAGTTGGAAAGCATATTGATTCCAACTTTCAATAAGACGGCGGAACAAAGAAACTTTGGCATCAGCCAATTGAATCTGAGCTTTCAAAGCAGCGTATTCTTTTCTGTATCTGACAATAACCATCTTGTCAATCTCTTCTTTCTTATACCACTTTGCTGCAGACTCACTTGCTTTGTTTACATCTTTTCGAACTTCCAAAAACTTTACAGCTTCCCATTCATTGAAAGCTTCTCTTGCTGAATTCAACTTCCATCTTGCCTGTTCATACAAAGCAGTAAGCGCAAGCATTACGTGTTCGTGTTGCATAATAGCGCGGTCAATCAATGGAAGAGGAGGCGATGTGTTGCCATCAAAGAGAAGCTTTTGGTCCATCTTTGCAACTTGCTTTGATACAAACTCAATGAATTGACTTTCTGCTTCTGTCATCGCACCGCCAATTTCAGTGTTTGATGTTATTGCAGTATCATCAAAATCAAGGCCATCATCAGCTCTTTCATATAAAGGTTTTGGCTTTTCTTCGATAGGCTCTTCTTTAATGATACGTCGACCTTCGCCCATTATTCACCTCTTTTGAAAGTTGCCTTTCTCATTTTCAAAAATGACTTTTCATCGCGGAGAGTCTTTTTGTAAATACCACATTTACAAGGACCTTCAGCATCGCGTGTATAGAAATCCTTACACATACAGCGTTCGCCATTTCCTGAGAGGCAGCACCAATTATTATCTTTAACTTTCTGTTTAAGCCCAGGCTCAACTTCAGTAATTACATAGCGGTCTTCCACCCAAACTTCAAATCTTTTAGGAGACTTTGGAACTTTTGCAAGTTCTTCGTCAGACCAAGCCTGTTCTTTTTCTTCCTGCTCTTCGTCCCAATCTTCTTTTGATTTTGCCATATTATTCCTTCTCCACAAACAAGCAATCGTCTTTCTTGCCTGCCATATAAAGTGATTTAATTACGTCCATAAGGGACATCTTTTCTTTTGTTGAAATTTCATCTTTAGTATCAGCTTCAGAAAACTTGAACTCTCTGTTTGAGTTTTCAAATACAACTGTTGTGACACCATCTTTGTTTTTAATTTTTATGTCCATAAAAACCTCTTTCAATAATATTAACACAAAAAGGATAGGGCAAGCCTATCCTTTATAACTTTTATAATCCTTTATAGATTTTTATACTTTTTTACTTACGAGCAAGTTTTGCAATTTCACCAAGACCCTTATCAGCGTAATCAGAGTTCTTAACCTTGAAAGAACAACCGATGTTGCTGTCCTTGTCGTAATTCATTGTACGAACTACAACGCCTTCGTGCTGCAAGTAATCAACCCAAATCTTATCTTTTGGCTGAACTTCGTAAAGAAGATTCTGACAACCTGAAACCATTTTCCAAGCAGCCTTTTCTGCGTAAGCAACTGCAGCGTTTACATCAGGCATAATGTCCTTAAGTTTAACATTTGACTGAATAACAGGAACAAAGTGGAGACCGAAGTCAGCAGTTGCAACTTTGATAGCCTCTGCAGGCGGAAGCTGCTTACCTGTGTTGTAATCTTTTACAGTGAAAACATACCAATCGTTTTCAGCAAAGTTGTAAATGTTCTGCTGAATTGTTGGGCCAACCTGTTCACCTTGGAAAATGTAAGCATTACCTGTCTTCTTGTAAATCTGCTTCATCTTATTGATGATGTCCTTCTTACGCATCATTTCCCAGAAGATTGAATTGTCAGGAACAGTGTAAGCATTGTTACGAGAACAAGGATAAGCGCCTACAAGCTTCTTTCCTTTGAAAACAGGAATAACAGTGAATGACTGACCTTCCATCTTTGCAGTTGTATAAACCAATTCGTCAGCATACTTTGTAAGGGTACCCTTCATATTCTGAATTGTTGTTTCGTCTGATTTTGAAATCAAACTTGAAGGGAAGCAGCCTGCAGAGTTCTGATGATTCTTTTGCCAAATACGACCAATCCAACGAGTAAGTGAATGTGAAAGACAGAACTTAACCCACTTAGGATAAGCTTTCTTTGACTCACCTTTTGTTGGTGATGCGTCTTCCTCAGGCTCATACTTACGGATTTCAAGGACATCAGTAATGTCGTCGCCTGCCTTAAACTTTTTCCAAACTTTTTCGTCAAGACCGAGTTCAGCAAGTGGAACAATCAATCCCCAAGACTTGATTGAAGCAAACTTCATTGGCTTAATAACAAAACCATTTACTGACTCTTTGAAACAACGCTTACGGAGCCATTCCCAATTGTCTTTTACTGGAAGAATTGAACCTTCCTGAATAAATGCAACAAGCTGCCCAGGCTGAATATCTTTTGATACCATTGCCTCGTAAGAGTTTTCAACCATTGAAGCACCTTGAACTTTGTCCTTGCCGTCAAGTGGCCAAACTTTCTCGATTGTGCAAATTGAAGCTAAATCACGCATCTATAAACCTCCGTATTTTAATCATACCATTCTTGATTGTGGTCCGCAAAGAACCGAGCAATCTCTTTTAATTTTTCAAACATTTTGTCGTAAACTTCTTTCTGAGTTATCTCATCAAACTTTCTAAATCTTTCAATATCATCAAGTTCTAAAGCTTCGTCATAAAGATGTTCATTGTCCATAAGACCGATTGCGTACTTTCGATAATCACGAAGCATTTTTCTGAACTGCCAAATTGAACGCAACTTTTTTCTGTTGCCTCTGATATTTGCAATCAAGTCTTTAGAATAATCTCTGTACTCTGTTGGCTTGATACTGAAAGTGTGCTGTGCTATTGCAAACTTATCAAAAGACCAATCAGGAATAACTTCTTTGATTATTCTTTCTGTTGGCGACGCAATAGGTCGGAACTGATAATATTTGAAATCGTTTACAACTTTTCCAAACTTAGGAATGCTTTTTAATGTTCTGATAATATAACCGTCACCATCATACCCAAGTATCGGCTCGGAACCTCTTTTTGTAATATACCATAAGTCCCTTCCGCCGCCAAGATCATAACCATCAAACTCAGATATGAACACAAGTTCGTATGTGCGGCAATCATCAGCCCAACCTAATGTCATTCCTGCAACATCAAGGTGTGCGCCTTTTTTAAGTGCTTCACTGTCGTAAACGTATTTAGAACAATCCTGATACCAAGACTCATCCATAAAATCGATTTCTTTTCTGCAGTGAGTACACACATCTCTTAATTGACATACTGCATTAAAAAGAATCTTTCTTTTGTCTTCATCAGTACCATAAGCTGCAGCCGCGCCGCCATCAATATAAGAAGTTGACTCATCGTGCCAACGACGCAAGTTGTAAAGCATATGTGTAAGCTTCATATCGAAGTACTTGAACATTGAACATTCGCCGTCCCAAGTATCTGCAAGGTTGAAGCCATTCCATTCTGTTTCTTTTCGAGTTTTACCATACCCATCAACATAAGAATGTTTCTTATTGCGCCAACGATACCAATATTCTGTTTCAAAAAATTGAGAAACAACTCTTTTAGCTTCTCTTATGAATTTCATACCTCAATTTTCCCGAGGATTTCAGCAAGCTTTGCTGCTTCCTCTTTTGTCAAAACCAAACCTGTGTTCTTTGGCAAAGTACCTGCAGTTTCACAACCACACAATCTTGAAAGATTGATAAATGTTGTTCCACAAGTTTCTCCATCACCGCCGACATCTTCACATCTGTCAGGCCAAGCAACACACTGCTGCTTATCTTTGAAAGTACAAGGATAAGTTACCTGAACCCAGTCTGAAGGAATATTCTGATTTTCCTGTGGGTGTTCTATACAACTTTCAATGAAGTCGATAAATGCCTGTGTTTCAAGGTCAGTCTTTACTGTTTCAATATCAATATCATCTCCCATAGGAGTTGTATCAATATGTCCTTGCAAATAGAATAACCAAAGCAATTCTTTCATTGCTGTAGGATTACCTTTTTGCATTTCATAAAACTTTTCGAAGTTTGCTCTAAGCTTTTCGTCGTTAGTCATTGTTCCTCCTGAAGCATCTTATGAAGCTTCCTTAATTTTATATTAACCTTTTTGTCCACATAAAAGTCAATATGAACACGACAATTTTCTCGAGCTTTTTTAACGGCCATTCGTTTTTCATAAGTGTTCATTATACGCAGCATATACTGATATTGGTCAGGTCGCCGCCAAAGACTTATATGAGTGTCGCCCTTAACTTCTCTCGTCGTAATTGATAAATTCATAAGTGTTCTTATCGTAGTCAATTTCAGAGTGCAAAGCGTAGCGGTCAAGAAGAGCTTCCATCTTCTGAACTTTTGAAATCTTATCAGCCATTGCAATTTCAATTTCTTTCATCTTTGCAATCTTTTCATTAAGCTTTTTGATTTTCTCTTCATATTGATAAGAAACTCTTGCGTTTTCTCTCTGAATATTATACTTAAGGTCACGAGCAGAAAATTCCTTTTTTATGAATTCAGGATCTTCCTGTTCATCGTGTCCGTAATATTCATCATAAAGCTGCTCTTCGTCTCGAAGAGACAAACCTGTTTCTTTATCTCTCCAGTGATAGAACTCGTTAGCCCAATCACCGTAATCATCCCAAGCATCAGGATTCATTATTTTCTTCCTCAGTACTTTCATCTGCACTTAAATAAATATAGGAGTCAGTTTCTTCAACTTTGTCCAAAACTTTCAACCACTTTTCAAGTAAAGTTCGATGTGGGTGACATAATGGCCGACCCCAAGATTTACCGTCGTCAAGAAAAGCATTAAGATATTCCACTTCCTGTGGTGTGAGCGCAAGTTTCATTTAGGCTCCTATTGTATAATCAATATAATCTTTGATGTATTCAAAGTTTTCCAAAAACTTTCCGATGTCTTTCCACATTCCAACATCAGCTGTTTTAATTGGGTCTGGGATTACAGCAAGTGCAGGCTTTCCTTTTTCCAAAGAAACCTCAACACCCCAAGTTGTATAACCGTTTTTATATTCAAATACGAATGTTGCGTAATCGCGAGGCTGTCCGCTTGCAGTAAGCAGCAAAAGGCGAATTCCCCAATGGTCATTGTTAAGAAGTCTTTCAACCTCTTTTGCAACAACTCTTGCTGCACTCAACCAAAACTTTACTGTGTTTCCTGCAACAACCACATCATCGTGGGCTCCTGCAATTATTGAAGCTGAAGTGTAAACCATAACGTCCTCCTTATACCTTATATTCAAGGTGAATTTCAATGCCTGAATCTTTATCTTTGAAACATACGTCCTCTTCTTCGAGGCCTGCAAAAACATCGTCGTCATCGAACATCGGTTCGCCTGTATGCTTAAAGTCAATATTGTACTTTTTACAAAGTTCGAGCAATTCTTTATTGAAGGCTGCCTGTTTTTCTTCAAAACCCATAAAAATGTCCTCCTTTATCTTACAAATATAATATAAAGAAGGACAGTTAAAAGTTTAATTTTTTGAAATATTTTAGAGCGGTAAGTTTGCTAAAGCCTGACGGTCTGTATAAATAATAGGAGTGTACTGTATTCCGTTTCCATCAGTATAACAAGTCATCAATTTTGACATAATGTCAGCAAAAACGCAATCTCTTTGCTGCAATGTTTCGTACGAAAACTCATCACCATCAATAACAATTTTGAAGTTGCCTTTTATGTCCTGCCAATCATCATCACCATTTTTATGAAAAGGAGACATAACCTCAGCTTTTTCAAACTTTTTACATTTGTAGAGGTCGATAACACAATTCTTAATCTGGTAAAGCATCATTGGCTGGAACATATTAGATTTCCTCTCCTGGGATAGGTCCCCTAGTTGGTACTAAAGATACCTGAGTAGGTTTGTAGTCTTCATAACCACAAACTCTTCCACGAGAACTTACGGCTTCTATGTCGTAAAGTTCAACTTTCAAAATCTTTGGCTCATACCAGTCTTCACCGTAATTTTGCCAACTGATTGATGCATAAGGAGAAACATCAACTGCACCGTACATTGGGATTCTAACGTTTCTCATATCAACTTTTATATAACCTTCGAAAGGCATTTTGGCTTTATCTTCGTCTTCAGTAGACTCAACGCTAAAACCAACACCTGAGCGGCCTGTGAACCAACAACCTGCGCTTTCAACATCAACGCACTGCTTACCATTTTTGTCAATGTAAGTAACTCTTGCTTCAAGATTGATGCGTTCAACCTGAATGTTCATATATTCCATTGCTTCAGGAACAGTAACATCAAAGTTGTTTACTTCATCAACGAGAGCCTGAATAATATCCAAAGAAACATATCTTGTTGCAAGAAGTTCAGATACAATCTCGTCTTCAAATTCTTTCTTCTTTAGATTATCAGCACAATAGTTGCGAATTGTTTCTTCTGTACAGCTTTCATATCTGTAATGATACGCAATACGGCCTGGGCGAGATTTCAAGTTCTCGTTCAAACGGCTTGTTTCATTACAAGTCAAAAGATATAAGTTATGAGTACCTACAGCAGTACCGTCAAGGAGAGAAAGCATTTCATCTTGCTTTGTTGGTGCTTCTGTGTTTCTGTCAGAACCATCAACATTACCCTGAATTGTTTTCTCAAACTCATCAAATAAGATAACAGCATTTGAAATCTGTTTTAAGAAATCAAACATCCCTGGGATGTACTGATTAACGATAATTACAGGATGCTTCTTGTGAAGCTGTTCAATTACCAATCTTGCTGTAAGAGACTTACCGAGACCCTTTCCACCACTCAAAAGAACACCGAGGTTCTTATCTCTTTTAAGATAACTTTCTACGATGTGATTTGCAATCTTGGTTGCGTTTCCATAAATCTTTCCGTGTTCTGTCTTGTAATCGGTATTTACCAAATAGAGACCGCGCATTTTATCAAAAGTAAATTGATAAAATCTAACAGGCAACTCTTTCTCAATGTCGATTGCTTCTCCATCAATCATTACGACCGAAGTTTTGTCAACTAAGTATTCCATTTTAAATTCCTGAAAGCAATAATTTTAATCTTTCTTTTTCTTTTTTCTCCGCCTCTTTTGAGCACAACTCATCTAAGTGTTCCCAAAGATCCACACTCTGATTGCTTTCTGCTGCTTTGCTTGCATCACATTCTGCAATCAAGTACAATCTGTTCATCTCGGATTTTGTCAAATTGTACTTGTCCCTTAATACTTTTTTCTTTTCGCCGATGCGGCCTCTTTCACGAAGAAACTCTTTTTCCTGTTCTTTTGCTTTTCGATTGGCATCCTCAAGTGATAAGAACTCAGGTGGATTTTCTGTATCAAGAATAAAATATTTTGAATGACTTTCAGTGTCACACATAACAACCTGCAAGTCTTTATTTTTGATACAAAGAACTTCTCCGCCTCTTGTTTCAGTATGTCCTATTACTTGCTTTTCAAAAAGATAGTCTTTGAATAAAGCGGACGGGCGTACCCATAATGGACCTTGAAATCTTGAGTCACCATAACCTGTGATGTCCCAATCTGAAAATCTAAAGCAGTATACATTTCTTGTTTTTAACATTTGATTTGCAAACTCGATTGGCTTATCAGCAAATTCAAAGTTTGCAATTCTTTCTGTAAAGTGTTTCATTGTTTCTTCAACCCAAGTTTTTGTAAAACCTGCGTGAGAGAAAACCCAGCCATCATATTCAACTGCAATCTTAAACATATCAGCGTTCTCTTCAAAGACCTGATGATATGCTTCGTAGCAATTCATTTGAAAGCCTGAACATCTACCACAGCCAAACCAATAATTCTCAAACTCGTGATTACCTGCAAGAAGGTCAATACGTGGGTCTGATTTTGCAACTTCAATTATTTCCTTTACGTTTGCAAGAGCTGGGAGTCCTTTTTCGTCTTCATTAAAGGAGTCAACATAATCTCCCAAGAAAACAATTTTGTCGCAATCTTTGAGGAATTCTAAATTCTTTTTCCAATGTGTGCTTCCGTGCACATCTGGGATTACTCCTATTTTCATAAAATTATATTAACCTTTATACTTAAATCTTCCACGAATTTTATCGTGATACTCGTCTCTCTTTTTAATATGATGTTTATGACACCAAATAAGAAGGACAGTAAGTACGATAACATCAATAACAACCCAAAAGATTGGGCTATCGCCAGTTGCAAAACTTGCTATAGTAAAAGTTCCGCAAATCATTCCAAGAATAAAACCAATCAATCCTCTAAGCATATCAGCTCCCTATTTTGTTTTCATCTTCAAATATTGTGCCACACTTTTTGCACTTTGACACTGAAACTTTATCAACAAACCCACAAACAGGACATTCTGTTTCAGGCTCTTTACTCTTCAATATTTTTACACTTGTTGCTGCATATTGAATACTTTTGCCACCTGCGGCAAACCTTGCAGAAGGTGAAAGATAACCTGTAGTTCGTGCGCCCATACTCAAATCTTTATTTGTTATAGGTGCCTCTTCCAAGTCCATTCCATCAAAAAACTCAGGACATATTGTTGTTATCTTTTCCAAGACTTCTTCGTTTACAAAAACCTTCAACTTATTTCTTATAATATATGTATGAAGATTAGGAATGTTTTCTGTTTCAAAATAATCAGAAGCTATTCTGTAAACGTCACGAAAATCAATAAGAAGATAATCATTACCTACATCAATCTTTGCAAGTGTTAAGTTTATCCCTCTTACCTCTGTTAATGGTCCGCCTTTTAACTTTCCATCTTCTGTAGTAAAATTACCTGCAAGACCATAAACATTTATATAACGTCTAAGACGGTCTTGAATTGCATCAGGAAGAAGATGCCCAGGAGTTGTATCATAGCCTTCTGCTATTTGAATAAGTTTCTTTATTGACTTGCCATCTGTTTGCAAAACTTTATCAAAAAAGTCTTTAATCTTCATTGACATTATAAAACTCCAATCCTGCAAAGAACAATGGGAAACAATCACATATAGCCTCAATAGGAGTGTCATCGTCAACCCAAACCTTAGCTTTTTCTTTAAGTATGCACCCTCTTAATTTTCTTAAATCATTCAAGCCTTTGATATACGAGTCTGATGACATAAACATCCAAATAGAATATCCGCCCCAAATAAACGTCGTCAAATTAGGATTTTCAAAATCAGTTTTTGCTTCAAGGCCTCTCATATCAAAAACCTTTTCGTCCATTGACGTATGAAGATGGGCATTGAAAATACTTTCAATACGATTATCTTTTATATAAGTATTTATTTCCCAGTCGTCTTCATCTTCAAGAGTTGAAGGTGGTAAACGCTCTTCTTGTCTTCGAAGTGCTCGCTGTTTGTTTCTTTCCTTCCATCTTTCTTCTCTTGCTTTGTTCATTTTATCTCCAAGTTAATATTTTCAAAATAAAAAGGTGACTTATCTAAAAGCCTTTCAACAACAATAGGTGATGCAATAACTTTATGAGCATATTCAATCTTAAGATGACAATAAGCTTCCCAATCAGGTGTATACAAAACATCCCAGCATTTGTCCAAATCTAATACGCCGTTCTCGTCTTTAGCATCATCGAACTTGCAATCAATTACATACTGCTTTACGCCATCATCCAAGTTCTTTTACCTCAAACTGTTCAATACCTGCAAAGTACGCTGGGTCCATTCCCAAGAAAAAATTGATAACATATTCGTCACCAATAATTCCTTTTGAATTATCACAAATTACCTCGTGAAATGCGAGTATTACTGGACGTGGCCATTGCATAATATGTATCAAATCAACTGAAGTCAATTCTCTTAAATCATAATCAAGTCCTTTATCGATCTTTTTTATAATCTCTTCGAACTGCTCGTGTCTTGCTCGCATTTCTTCAAAAGCATTCTGAGCTTTATCAAAATACTCAGGATTGATTTCAATTCCGCTTTCCTGTCCTGAGTAAACCATTGATAAATGGTCAATTATCATCGGCGGCGGGGTCCGTTCTATTTTTGTATCTAACATCCAACTTATCGAAGAAATCGGGTATATTTTTGCAAAACTTTTCGAGTATCTCGTCAGTCACATAAATTATACAACCGTATAAACTTCTTTCCTCCGTTTCCCAAATATTGTTCTTCAATGCAATAAGAATATTAAAAGTTGTCAAGCTGTCTATATCCAATTTTGTAAGGTCATAAACAACATAACCCATATAATAATCTTTTATTCCATTAAGAATATGCTTTGCTTTATTGTCATATTCACTTATATATTGAGGAACAAGGTCCTCAAGCTTTAGCTTTTTGTCCATACACTTCTGCTTTTGTTATCAAAGTTAAACCATCAAAAAACTCAGGATGTAATTGAATAAAAAACTCCATCGTATCAGTGTCGATAGCAACTTTGTATTCGTCTTTACGTTCCCTTATCAACTTCATCAACATAAAACCAACTTTAGGGTCTTCTTGTATGTTAACTGCCTCTGAGCCTGTCACCTGAGTCATATCAATATAAGGGAATGGGTATTCACAAACGATATGCTCAAGTATTTCGTTTGCAACTCTGTTTTTAAGCTGTTCTGCCCAACCCTGTATCATCGCAGTAGCCTCTGCGTCTTTTGCTGAATACTGAGCCAAAGCAGCTTCATAAGCTTTTTCTTTCAACTTCTGATAATCAGTGTCAACATTCTTATTTTGATTGTCGATGTTCATACCATACAGTTGTCCAAATCTTTGTATTTTTTGCATATGAGCAAGAGCTGCTGACAGCTTTTCCTCAAACATTTTATTTGCTTTTTTAGCAGTCATTTGCAAGTCCTTCGATGTGAGGAATGATTTCTCCACGCTTTACGATACGAACTTTTGAACCAATCTCAATTCCACGTTCAGCAAGCCATTTTGTATTTGAACAAGAAGCTCTCTGAACTGTTGTTCCGTTCAATTCAACTGGCTCAAGAAGAGCAACTGGGCTAAAATACTTTCCTGCCTGAGACCAATCAAAACCAATAACAGTTGCAACTGCAACATCAAGTTCAAACTTAATTGCACAACTGTTCTTAGGTGTACGATTCTTAAGGTCTTCGTAATCAATTACTGCAGGCTTTACAACTACGCCATCAATATCATATTCAAGCTTTTCGCGGCCTTCGTACTGTTCAGTTCTGAACTTAAATGCTTCTTCAACAGAAGAAATCTTTTTGAAAGCTGGGATTTCAAAACCGTTGCAAACAAGATACTTGAGCTTGTCTTCCTCAGTTGTGATAAACTTCTTTTCAGCAGTTTCCTGCATATCATAAGCAACAAAGTTGAGGTTGTCAAGTTCTGAACCATCAAGATGCTTCATAATTCCTGCTGCAGCGTTGCGGCAGTTCTTCATCTTGTTCTTGTAATTTTTATTGAACATTGAATGTGACATCAGGATTTCGCCGCGAATTGAACCTGTAAGAGGTGGGTTAACACAATCAAGCTGAACCCCTTTTACAAGCTTTGCATTTTCTGTAATATCATCGCCTTCAAAACCTGTTCCACGGGTAACTGCCTGAACAAGCTTTCCGTTGCGATATTTAAGTTCAATTCCTGCACCGTCCATTTTCTGTTCCATCATATAGATGCCTGGGTGCTTTTTGAACCAATCTGCAAACTCTTTTTCGTTTTTACATTTTGCAAGAGTACCTGTAACCAAGTCGTGCTTTGCTTTTGCAAAACCTTCAACGTGGTCATCGTAAGTGACTGTATCAACATAGGTTGGGTCAAGAGTTTTCAACTCATTGACAAGCTGGTCGAACTCTTTATCTGACATAATAGGATTTGCTTCGCCGTAAGCCTTCGAAGCTTCTTCGATCTTTGCTTTCAATTCGTCAATTCTTGCCATATCTAACTCCTTACAGTAATAATATAAAGAAAAAAAGCCGTAAGTTTAATTACGGCATCTTAAAAATGTCAATTTTTTCAAAATATTTTGGGTCGTAATTATCGACTAACCATTCAATACAGTTTTTAGGCATAAAAACCGCGTCCATTTGCTCCATATACTCTTTATAATTATTAAGGTGCAAAGAACCGTTATCCCACTTATCTGCAAAACGGTCACCGCTTTGGTCAAAGATCATTGTATCGTTCGGGTCATCAGGATGTGATTTGATTTGCCACCTTAAAGTAAGTACTGACTTATGAACCCAATCATCGCCATAACAGGCTTTCAGGATTTTCGCAAATTCGCTCTGCGGCTCCGCGTATCGCGGCATTCCAGTCATAAGTACCTTCCTTAATTGCTTTCTTAATCAATTCAACCTTGCTCATTTTATTTCTCCTTATATTTATCACATAGGCTTGCATCACATTGGGCAAACGGACCTTCAGACTTACTTTTATCTTTTAAGCTGTACTCATCGTGTAATGGGCAGCTATCATAATAGCATATTCTTTGAGGCTGATTTTCTTTATGCTTTCTAACCTCTTCGGGTTTCTTTATATTCATTTTTCTCCCATAGCTTTTTTGATAAAATCGTGTATTTCCTCAACTGTTGCATCAACAACAGTTTCACGTCTGTTCTGAAAGTAAACCCAACTCTTTGTATTATCATCTTCATCAGGCTCAATTGCTGTTACCCAAGGCAAGAAAATCAACTTACCTCCAATAAACAATACGCCTCTTGTTGGGTCTGAATAATTAAATGTTGTCGAAAATGGTGGCATAAAATCTCCTTTATAGGAATAATATTAACTTAAAAATAAATATAAATTTATTCTTAATTCTTATTATTATTCCCTCCATTATAGTTCAAAAATTCGTTATACTTCTTTGTAATCAACAACAATCCAAAGCCAATTTTTTTCGATAGCTGTTGATGTTGCTCCGATAGGAAGACCGCCGCCTGGGAGTGACTTCCCGTAAACTTCCTGCATTTTCAAGATGTCCATTGCAAAGTCTTTTGTCTGAACCTTGCCGTCTCCTGTCTTAACTGCGTGAATTGTATACACAGGAACAGGACGATGCATTTTCTGTTTTACAGGTACAATACCGACTGCCTTATAACGTTCCCATTCGTTATCTTTTGCAGTCATATCAAACTTCCAGTTTTTAGGCATTCTTTCATTCAAGCCGGCTTTTTTGAGCTTTGCATCTTCTTCTTTTGTCACCAAGCAAACGTGGTAATAACGGTCCATAAACTCTTTTGCATTTTTGTTTGAAATTGAACTGTAGTTGTCCTTTACGATATTTGCAAAAGCAGCGCAAGGAACACAATGTTCCCAAGTCAAGTCTTTTCCGAAGAAAAGTTCTTTACCGTTTGCTTCAGCATCAAGTACTGCCTGTGACTTATATTCAACTGTAATCTTTGTAGATGGCACATCATTTGAAGTAGGTTTGATACCTTCAGGATGTGTAAGATAAGCTTTATCTCTTACGAGATTTGTAATGTTATCAAATATGTCAGACGACAAGTCCAACCATTCAAGAAATTTTTCTGCAGGTAATTCACCTGCGAGAGCTTTAGGATTGTATTTTCTTCCGCCCATTTTATCTCCTTAAAAAGTCGTAAGTAATGACATCAATAGCATCTTTAAGTTTGATGTTTTCCTGCCAAAACTTACTTTGTTTATAAAGTGTTTTCCAATATTCTTTTTTAACTCTATGTGTTGTTGTGTCTCTTTCTTCTAAAGCTTCAGGCGGGATTTCAAAATAATCGCAAAAACTGTATATCCCGTCTTTATGCCTTATTGATGTTGCAACCTCAGTCATAATAGTCTGAAACCTCTTCACCGTTCCACAACTGCATAGGTCCGCACCAAGAACCTTTGTAATACCCAGGGATATAGAAACCGCCGTCCTTTGCAGGCTTTGCCATAATTCTTTTAGGCTGCAGGCATTCACGGTAGTTTGAAACAACTGTAAAGTCATCCCAGAAGTTTTCGTTATTTGCTTTTGCAAGTTTGTGGGCTTCGTCAAACTGTTCTCTTGAACCTTTGAGAACATCAAAACCATACTTTTTGTTGCAAGCTTTGTAAGCAGCTTCAACGTTTTTCAAAGTTTCTTCGTCAGGCATTTTGTAAGAATAGCCTGTTCCACCGCCTTCGTGGTCAAAGTGTGTTTGCTTTGATGGCATTTTGACTACAAGAACTGATTTCTTTGAAGTACCAATAACCTTAAAGAATGTTGAAGAATTGCACCAGTGTTGAACCATAATTGTTCCTGCAGGAATATCTTCAGGAGTCCTTAAGGACTTAATATCAAGCTTTTCCATTTTAGTCTTCCTTTGGGTTAAGATAGTTTTCGATAAGTTCTTCACGAACCTGAGCAGGAGTCATACCATCGTGAGCAACAGCCCAGTCAACCCATTCCTGACGGAAGTTTTCTGACTTGAGGTTGTTTGCAATATATTCCATACCCTTTTTGATTTCACCAACTGTTGGGAGATAAACTCCGTTTGAACCGCCTCTTGAAAGAACTTCGTGAACCCAAATACGATGCTTGTAAGAACTGTAACCATAGCGGCGATTTGCAAGTTCGTAGCGGTCATATTCACGAATATCATAAGAAGCAATTTTTGCCTCTTCCTTTGTATTGAAAATTGTTCCACGGCCTGATCTCTGTGGGAAGAATGTTCCGTGTGCAAGGCCTTCAGTAATTACATAAGCATATTCCCAATTCTTCTCTTCCTCCCAAGTTTTGCGAGAAGAGTCGAATGAGGTCTTAATAACTGCATATCCAATGAACTGCGAATAATCTTTCTTAGCCATAATTTACTCCTTACAAATATAATATAAAGCAAGTTTAATGAAAGTTCATTTTGTTAATATATTTTTATGGGAAAAGATTTATATTCAAAAACGGACAAAAATGAGTTTTTCCCGACTCAAGAATTCCTTAAAAATGAACTTTACTCTGAACTCGACAAATATGACTTTAAGCTGATTTTAGACCCTTGTTGCGGAGATGGCGGACTTGAAAAGTTTGGTCAAGGTTATAATTATGGGCTTTACGATATTGAAGATCGAGGCGTACACGCAAAGATATGCGACTTCTTAAAAGCTGAAGTTGATAGGACTTATGACTGTGCAGTAATCAATCCACCTTTCGGACTGACTGTTGAATTTGTAAATAAAGCAAAAGAGTTTACACAAGACATATTTTTGATTGCACCTGTAAAGACAGTTATCAAAAACTTTGGTGAACAAATAAAATGGCATTCAGTCAAAGTCGATTACGGGTACAAGTGTTTCGGCATTATGACTACTGTTGGGTTGTTTCATTTGCATTTTAAGGGTACAGGCAACTTTACTTTCGGGGCAATCAAAAAACCAACTTATGCTGACTTCCTAGGCCCACAAATACCAATTGAAGATTCTTGGGAAACACATTTTGTTGAAGTTGATAAAGCTCCTGATAAGTTCTTTATTGTTGATAGGTTGACTAAGGCAAGAGTTGTAAGATATGAAAAGTTTATCAAAGACGACGACTTATATCAACCAAATGATGACTCGGCTTTTATTGCAGTTTGTGGAAATATCAACATTAAAGCAGGTGACAGAGTCAAAAGAAGAATATGTACTTTTGATACCTTTGAGGAAATGAAAACTTGGCAGGAGTTTTTCAATTCACACGAAGAAGAGCTCCGTGATTATATGTATCGTTATGGAGATACAATATTAAAGTATAAACAAAAACCTTTTATTACCGTTCAAAATATCGGCGAGATGCAGCGAATACTAAAGGGCGAATGCTAGGTATAAGTTGTTGAGCATCTCTTAAAGTTGTTCCTGTTGCAATAATATTGTCCACAAAATAGATAGGTCCTTCAATATCAGCAAGAGCATCTTTAAGCATTATACCTGAAGAAAACTTTGTATCTTTAGTAATCTTTTTAACTTTCTTTTTCATATCATATAATGTGTCTCTTGGCTCGCAAGATAATACATCAAGAATTGTTATGTTGTGAGGATTTATTCTTTCGATTATTTTACAGATTTCGAGAGTGTACTCAGCTTTGCCTGTATGTTGTGGCGCAGGTACGAGAAAGCAATCTTCATCAATCATATTTGAAAGTTCAGTTGCCATTTCTTTAATTGCTTCTGGGTCGTGATGCTTAACACCCATAGCAACATCATAAACATAACCTGCAGAATACACATACACCAATTTCCCGTCAAGCGATACTCTTGGTGCATTTTCTTTTGTGTATATATTTACTGCATTTTCAAAACTCATAATGGAACCTTAGTCAAACAATACATCAACACCAAATCTGATGCTTTCAAACCCTTCGCTTTCGGCCCACCCTTTTACATCCCTAACATCAATATGATAAGGATCACGCTCATTAACTAAGTCGTCTATAGCGCTATAAAAGTCTGTGCCTATAATATCAACGGCATCCGAAAATTTTTCGTGAGCGATTTCAACTAAGTCTTGGATATGAGCAACTTCATTATCTTTGAATCTTATTCCAACTTTTTTCCAAGATGTTAATGAGTCAACTACTTCGATGCTGTTGCCAAAATACGCTTTTAAGTATTTTGCGACAAAGTCAGCAACAACGTTTCCGTAGCTCCAATGGTGAGTTTTAAGTTTAAATGTAAGAGATATTGTCATAATATAATTAGTTCAAAGCTATCGGCTTTTCTGCTACTGCAATTTGAACATTATACCCATTTGTTTCAAGGAATGCTTTTAATGCAGTTTGTGCTTCAGAATCACCGTGAACTAAAATAATCTTTTTAAGTTTTGATTTGTCAATATCTCTCAACCAACGGAACATTTCATTGTAATCAGCGTGAGCAGAGAAACCGTCAATTGAAACAACTTCAGCTTTCAAATCGTAATCTTCATCTTCAATCTGAACTACAGGCTCTTGATTGAGGATGCGTCTTCCCAAAGTATTTTCAGCCATATAACCAACAACAACGATTGTGTTCTTAGGATTGCTTAAACCTGTCTTAAGGTGATTGATAACTCTTCCCGCTTCACACATACCGTTTGCAGCAATTACAATGCAAGGCTTATCAGTTTTTGCAATTCTTTGTGAGTCCTTGAAATCAGTAATACAGTGCAAAGATCGAACACTGAATGGATTTTTACCTTGGCTTACAAACTGCTCAACAATCTTTTTATTAAAACACTCAGGGTGAATATTGAAAACGCCTGTTGCTGCTGTTGCCATAGGAGAATCAACATAAACAGGAACTTTTGGTATTTTCTTGTCTCTCATCAAAAGTTTGATGTTGTAAATAATTTCCTGAGCTCTTTCAATTGCAAAAGATGGAATGATAACCTTTCCGCCTCTTTCGATTGTTTTATTGATAATCTCTTCAAGCTGTGTATAACAAACTTCAGACGATTGATGTGTACGGTTGCCGTATGTACTTTCCATTACAATGTAATCAGGCGCGGGCATACAAGTTTCAGGTTCATTTGTAATTGGATTTGATTTACGGCCTAAGTCACCTGTAAAAAGAATGTGCAACTTTTTGTTTTCTTTCTTAAGAAGTTTTCTCAACAATGACTTCTTTTTAGGAATTTCAATATCAATCATTGAAGAACCTAAGATATGTCCTGCATCATAAAAAGTAAATGTAAGGTTGTCGTTTACATACTTCTTCTTATGATAATAATGACAACGGAAATAGTCCATTGTGTTTACAACATCCTGTTCGTTGTAAGCAGGAGCGGGCTTTTCATATTTTTGAATCTTTGCTGAGTCAAGTAAAATAATTGAAGCAAGGTCACGAGTTGCAGGTGTTGAATAGATCTTACCTTTGTACCCGTCCTTAACCAATTTTGGTAAAAGACCTGAATGGTCAAAGTGTGCGTGTGTTAAAAAGACACCTGACAATTTATCAGTATCAGGTAATGTGAAATCTTTGTTTCTTTGATTAGCTTCTTGATTGCCTTGCCAAGCACCGCAATCAATTAAATATTTTTCATCATTAATAGACAATAAGTGTTTTGAGCCAGTGACTTCGCCAGCAGCACCATAAGATGTAAGAGATATACTCAAATAATCCTCCACGTTAAAGCATTTCTTCTAAGGCATCTACGTCCTTCTTCAAAAGAACTTCTTTAACTTTTTTATAAAAAGTTTTGCAAGTAGCAAACATTTCTTTTTCAGTCAATTCGTTGTAAGGGAAATTTCTTGAAAGAATAATTTGACTATTTGCATCAAATACAATAACTGCCCACATAGAAGGTATTAAATCAAATATGTAGGCAGTACCAACAGTTGTTTCTTTCTTCGTGATAACACGGCCAAAATCAGCTTCAACCATTTGCCATAATTAGTCTTCTTCTGTAAGAACTAATCTGATTTTTCCGTCTTTGGCAATTGTCTTAATACTTGTGGGATTTACAATAATGTCAATATTTGTATCAGGATGCTTAATACAAACTTCTACATCAAACATTGCAAATCCCTGATGAGCAAGATCTTGGAGTTGATTTACTGTACTTGATAATTCCATATAGGTATATTAACAAAAAAAGGACAGGCGTAAACCTGTCCTGAAAAGTCAACTTTAATTTTTTAGTCGTCAATGTCCCTAGGAGCGCCGCATTTGCCTTCGTTGTAAATTGACTCAAACAATCTATCATCATTGAAATAATTTTTAATCATTGTTGTCTCCTTTTATATTACGACTTATATTTCGATTATATGGATGTGCGGCTAAATTTTTTATACCGTACTCATCTTTGAACTCTGCATTGTATTTTGCTCTATGTGCATCAGGACTTCCATAACGTTGATAGTCTGGGAACTTACCTTGATGTGCATCATATGTTTTATCATAAACATAATCAAAAAGAGCAGTGTCGTGGTCATAACTTACCTTGTTCCAAGCTTTTTTGTTCATCTTTTCAAATACTTCTGGGTATTCTCTTTTTAATTTTGCAAGTACGCCCCAAGTAAGCGTTCCAAGTGAAACTTTACCGTTTGTGTATTTGCTATCAACGACTTCACTGATAATCTTATTAAGATTAGCAAGTTCTTCTTCAGATAGATTGAATATATCGTCAGCCAAAAGATCACTTTTAAGTTGTTTAAGATAAGCTTTTGCCTTTGCGAGCAAAGAGTCAGTTTTAACAACTTCAACTTCTCCACTCTTTTCTGCTGCATCAATAGGCTCTCTAAGATATTGATATACTGAACGGCCAAAACCAACAAGTGCAGCTGCCATCAAACCAATATAAGCTGTTGCAGAAACTGCAACAACTGGGTCAACATTTTCCTGAAGTTTAGGATTAAGAAGACTTTCAAACATTGCTTCTTTGCTTACCATAATACTTCTCAAGTCTGACCACATATCTTCAGCGTCCTCACCTGAAAGAGGAACCATTTTCAAAAACATTTCGTGGTCGCCTTCAAGAACAAGTTTGCGTACATAAGATGCAGAAGCCTTTGTTGTTAAGTCTTCAGAATTATCATCACGAGCACCTGCACTTTCGAAAGAGATTGTGTCAAACTTGTAATACATTGCAGGATTCTTTGCTTCAAATCCGTTATACTTTTCAATCATTTCAGTAATGTCGCCATCACCGCCAATACGATCTTCTCCACCAACATAAATCAAATCAGTAAAACCTTGTTCATATATTTCGTGAAGAGCAAAGATAACAGTTTTTGCATCTGATGCTTTTACACAATCGCCGAAAGCTTTCTGAGCATATTTGATTTTCAATTCATATGGGAGAGGATTTTTGTTTTCACCTTTTTTATCGACAGAATGAGATAAGTAAACAAAAGGCTCACCATTGTTGTCAATCGCCAAATCTTTTACTGTGTCAACTAACTTAAGATGTCCGATTGTTGGAGGATTCATTCTACCCCAAGCAATAACTGCTACCTTTCCCATTATTCTTCCTCGTCTGCTTCGTGATCTTCAATCTCTTCTTCAGAAGGATTTATAATATCTCTACCTTCGTGTTTTGCAATAAAGTCAACAGCCTTTCCTGTTGGGATGTATTCCCACTTATCTGTAATACGGAAGAAGCCATCGTAATGCAAAGCTTTGAAAACTGAACTCCACTGACCACGACTTCTGTCTCCCCAGATTGCATTGATAATTTCCTTTCTTTTGCAGAACGGATGTTTTACGATGTAGTCAATGATTGCATAATAACCTGAACCAACGTTAGGTCTTGTATAAGATAAATCAGCCTGTGAACTTGATGCAGAAGGTGTTGGCAATACTTTTGTATTTCCGATTGTAAATCCATCAGACTCTTTTAAGATACTTTCAAATAATTCTTTTTTCATATAACCACCTTACAAGCCTGCAACACGGTCTTTAAGTTTATCTATAAGTGCCTTGATATGTTCAATAGGAACACTACTGTTAGTTAATGCATCTGAGGCAACGATTGCGAATGTCATTGGTGAGCCTGCAGCTTCATAAAGGTCATCAAGCGCATCAACAAGGTTATTATGAATAGCATAAGTGTCGATAGTCTCTTTCATATGCTTCTGAGTATTTTCATTGCAACTTGCAATACTTTCAAATAATTCTTCTGTCATTGTAATTATCCTTTTTTATTTAGTTGTTTAACCAATAAAAAAGGTGGACTTGCGTCCACCTTCGCATCTCAGTAATTACTTACCAAGCAGCTTATATATTTGTTGTCTGTCCCACATTTTCAAATACTAAGACTACGTACTCAGAGAATACGTTTACCTTTACTTTAACGTAAATGTAGAACTTCTTCATAGCTTTTGTTGTATCGTTGTTTACGCCTGCAATATCGCAAACTGCTTTTGCCCAAATCTTGTTTGAACCAACAGTTCTCTTTGCGAGAATTGCTTCAACCTGTTCTTGACGAACTCCCATCCAGTAATCGTCAATAGGTTTCTTAATCTGCTGACGCATTACGTTGTCGCGGATTTCACGCTTACAGAGCAAGAATGCAAGTACGTGACCTACTTCAGACCAGTCTGTTACGTTGTTAGGGTCCTGAGTTGTCTTTGATGATACACACATCAAACCGTCATCAGCGTTATAAACGATTGGGTTGATACCCTTTTCATCCATAATCTTTGTTGCTGAGTCAGAGAAGTTCCAACGAGCTTTGAGAATTGCACGAGGCAACTGACCACCCATATTGTTGTAATTGTACCAAGCAGGAGCCCAACCACCCATCTTTCTTTCGATGATACGACAGTACATCAAACCAACGTCACCAATAGGCATCATCCAGAATGACTTACCTGTGTAAGCATCATAGAATTGGAATTCACCTGCATACTGTGCAGTCTGTTTAGAACGACCAGTAACAGTGAGTTTTGAAGGATTTGCGAACTCACCCTGAGTAATAAGCTTAGGTGAAATTGCCATTGCAAGCTTGTGTGTTTCAACAAGTGAAGCGTGCTGTGTATGTACGAATTCCTGTCCTGTAGGATCCATAAATACATATACGTCGTCGTACTGAGCATCGAATGCTTCAGTCCAACCCTGCTTAACAATCATCATAAACTCATCGCGCCAAGAACCGCCAACTGTTCCTTCAGCAAGGTTTTTCTCAACTGCATAAGTAGCATAACGCTGACCCTTGAGCTTGAGTTTGTATGTTACAGGAACAATGTTTCCTTCTGCGTCGTATGTCAATTTGTCATCAACAATACGTTTCTTTGTATAAATACCGTGTGAGTCAAGATCTTCGTCAAAAGTCTTGTCAGGATGGATTTCAATGAATGACATATCATCATCGTTGAGTACGTTTGGCCAATAAATATTTGCGCCGAAACCGTCTTTACCCTTTTCATCGAATGAACCAGTGAACTCACCACCGCTCATCATTTCACCTGGGTAAACTTCCTCTTTTACGTTGAATGTCATTGTGTTGAAGTTGATGTCCTTAACCAATGGATAATTTGCATCATCTTCTGTTTCAAACTGGAAGTTTGAAGGAGATACAACGTAAACGATTTCGTGGTCAATCTGAAGTGTTGTTGTGTTGTCATCAAGCTGAGTTGCAACATCAGCATTGTTGCTCAAAACCTTTACACCGTAAATCAAGATTGACTGTGTCAAGTAAGACTCACCAACGTTTGCAGAAGCCTTAGCAGCTGTAGGATACTTTGTCTTATCCAAATCTGGGTTGTAAGAATACAACTTGATTTTCTTTGCAGCAGCAGCTTTTTCTGGAACGATAAGTTCGTTACCTGAGTAAGAACCTTCAATGTTCAAGAACAAGTTGTCGTCGTTGTTGTAGTTCAAATTGTCAAGAACTGAACGGTCAATTTTCTTAAGGTCACCAATGATAAGAGGAGCAGCGAAATCGTACTTCCATTTATCATAACCGATGCCTGTAATAGTAACTTCAGTTGTCACCTCAGCAGGAGACTTCTGAACGATATATCCGTATGTGTCAGCCTTTACGTTGAGCAACCAAGTAATACCCTGATAGCGGTTCTTTGGAGAAACGTATGTAGAAGTTGTTTCATACATTGTCTTTCCGTTAGGACCATCAACGATAATCTCAACACCAAGGAAGTTAGGGTCAACTGAACCAGCTGAAACACCAAATGAGTTGCCATCTTCGAGATAAGCAACAACATCGTTCCAAGAGTATTTTGAAGACTGCATTGCACAAGCCAATTCAACATTTGGCAAGAGGTCTGTCAAAGTCAAAAGTGGAGCGTCTGAGTTGTTGTAATCGTTTGTAGAAGTTGCTGTGATACCAAGTTCTGCAAGAGTGTTGAGAGCAGTTGCCTGTCCTGTCTTGAATGATGAATTGTTGATAACCCAAGAATTACCACCAATCATTACAGAATATGTACCATCTTCTGCCTTCCACCAAACACCGCAGTAGAAGTCTGTTACAACATCGCCGTCTTTATTTTCAACATAAAGTTTGTGGCAAGTTTTGTTTACAGAGTAGTAGTAAACGCCTTCCTCAAATCCTGACTTTTCATCTCCCCAATAGTTGAGACCAATTTCCTGAACATTTGCCCAAACTTTTGCAGTAATACCTGTGATATAAACTGCAACGTTGTCTTTTGTTCCGTCAGGAAGTTCACCTGTAGGATAACCTGAAGCACCGCCAACGCCCTCTGGGTTAACGATGATGTTTACGTTTGAGTCTCTGTAGCCTTGAGCGTTTTCAAAGCCAACCTGAACCATCTGTGTATAGTCAACTACGTCCTTACCTGTAACGTTGTAGAAGTCGATAAGACCTTTACTTGTGATGTAAGAACCGCCGAAGTATGAAGGATATGAAGCTGAAGAACCTGCAGGAGCAGAGATGTACAAACCGTACTCTTGGTTGAAAGCTTCTGCCTCATAAAGGTCAGGCCAATTTGATGTAGGAACACCAACCATAGCGTAAATAGCTTCCATATTACCTTTTTCAAAATAATAAGGATTCTTTTCACCCTTAGGAGCTCTTACAACCATATAGCCCTTGATTGTGCTTGCTTCAGTATTGATTGTGAATGAACTATCAATATCAATGAACTGCAAGCGCCAAGAATTTTTTGAACCCATTGAATATCTCCTTTACCCGAAGACTCTTCGGATAATTTTAATAATTAGTTTATGAGTTTAAAAAAGCTATAGTGTGGGCTGATGAAAAAATTTCCTACTAATTATAACTAACTATATAGGAGTTGATTATGAAAAAGAAGGACTTAATTTCAATACGCGAAATCGCTGACGATGACACAACAATCTCAAGTACAAGATGGGCTTTCGCTTCAGTTGTAAAAGCAGACCTTTATATTGTTGTTATCACAATTCTCTCAGGTATAGTTGGCCACTTTTTGGGTAAGCCTATTCCTAATGAGTTTTATGCTTCAGTAGCTTTATTGCTTGGAGTGATAACAGGTATAATTGGCGGAAATAAAGCATTGCAAGGTTTTGAAACAAAAAGAAACGACAAGCCATCTGCAACTAATTTAGAAAACAATAATAAAGAGGGAGATGATGGAAAATAAACTTTTTGAAGATATTTACTCTGCAAACGGTAAAGAAAAGATGGAAGAAATCGGAATTCTTGGCGTTGCTGCAGGTGTAATTCTTGGTCTTATTGGTGTTCCTATTGCTGTAGGAATTGTTAAGGGCGTTTTGGGCGCAGTTGCAGTTGGAGCTGGAGCTCTATCAGGAAGCATCGTAGCAGCAGGTTTAAAAAAGTCTGCTAAGGGAGTTGATAAGTTTCTTCATTCTGATGAAGTAGCAGCAATGATTGCTGACCATAAAGATGACTTTGAAGGTCTTTCTGCTAAAGCAACAGCAATATTACTTGACAAGCTTCTTCAACAGAATTTCCCAGAAGACTATAAAAAACTTGCTGACCTCGCAAGAGATACAAATCATAAAAGAAGGGATTTTGTAAGTGCAGTTGTTGGCACTGAGGGTAAGCCTTCAGCATCTGACCCAGAAAAGTTAGCAGCATTAAAAGACAAATACGGTATTAAGTCATTTGCTTAATATTATTTTATTTCGTTGAAAATATCAGAAACTTTTTTAACGAAGTTGTTTGAATTGTATTCGCCATCAGCTTTTGATGAATCTTCGCAATCATTGCCAAGTTTTTCTTCAAAAGCGGTGGCTTCTTTCTTTTTTATAAACCAATAAGTCTTATCACCGATAGAAACTTTTGTTGAAAGACCTATAACCATATTTACAGCAGAGGCGAAGTTTGAGTCATTTACACCTGCTGCTTTTTTATCGCTGCCTAAAGCATCCCACAATTCTTTTGCTAATGCCTTATTATTCAAACCTGACAAAGTCATAGTAGTCACAGGCCATTTTTGTTTGGGTCTTACATACCCGCCCTCTCCGCCGCGAACTTGAAGGTCATCGTCATCTATAGGATCTAATTTCAAATATTGATTTGCCATAAAAAATTAGTCGGCCTTTCGACCGACTTGAAATTATTTTTTGTTTTTTAAATTTTGGATTTCATCCTTTAATTCGCGGATGTCATCTCTTATGATTTCTTGCCTTGAATAGGCTAACATAGCCCAACCTGCTGCAACGCTTGCAATGTTTTCATTACGAACGCCAGCAATAATATAAGCCAAACCGCCAACACCGATGATAATGGCAAAAACCATATTTACGACTCTCATTCCCATTATAGGCCTCCAACGTTGTTATACCATTCTTTATCAGTAAGGTACATATCCATCAATTCTTCAATAAGTTTGTTTCTTGTGTTTGTTGCAGAACAATCTTCAAACTTGTTTCCCATATTTACTGCAAGTGCAGGAATATCTGTTCTCCAAACTCCATCACCTGCTTCTGAGCCTTTGCATCTGTTTGCAACACAAAGAGTTGCAAGCTTCAGGATGTCTTCATAGCGGGTCCAAGTTTTGAATTCCTTGTAAGAGTCTTCACCGATGATAAGATAGAACTTATCGTTAGGATATTTTTCTTTGAAGTACTGCAAGAGATCGATTGTGCGCCAATTTCCATCTTTGTCTTTTTCAACTGTATCAATCTCAACTGGAATATTGATACCTGAGAGGAAGTTTTGAATAATTGTTACCTTTTCATCAAAAGTAAAAAGATAACGCTTATCAGGACGATAATAGTTTACTGTTGTTGGAACGATAACAATTTTATCAAGATCACACTGCTTAAAAGCATTCATTACAACAGCAGCGTGTCCGCAAGTAAAGGGGTCAAAAGTACCCCCAAAGATACCAATTTTTGCCATTTTGTTCTCCTTAGTCGAGATGATAACCCGCAGCAAAAAGTGCCGCAATTCCCATCGCGTGTTCAGATATTTCAGAAGTATGATCCAAAAGACGGTCGTAAATTACTTCACAATCTTCATTTTCATCAAGATTCTGTTCGCCTTTCTTTGCAATCAATTCATCAAGGTTTGGAACTACGCAGCGATAAATTGACATTGTGTTGTTGAAGTAAGCAGGATTTGGGTTGAAAGTGATAAGATGTTTCAAGTCAATATCAACGATGTCCATTCCTGTTTCTTCTTTCAATTCACGGGCTGCAGCTTTCATTCTTCCATCTGCAAGGATGTCCCGCTTTTCGTCATCGCTTATTCTTTTCCAAAGTTCTTTGAACTCTTCTTCATTTTTTACAAGTGCAGCGGCAAAAAAGTCTTCGTCATCAACTGTGCCACAAGGGAATTCAATTGTTTTATCTTCAAGGCCCCAGCGAGTTTGTTTGATAAGAACTGCTTTTGCATCAGCTTCCCAACAAGGCTTATCAGTTATAATTACCATAACCCAATCGTGGCAATTAAGTCCTACTGGGTTGAACTTTGTGCCGTCAAAAGTCTTTTTGACAACTGTGAATACAGGAGTCTTAAGCAACTCTTCTTCTTTAATCTTTTTCATTTTTAATGTCCCTTTTGACTCCTTAAAAGAACTTATTTCGTACTTTCTTTGATACTGCAACGGCTACACAAAAGCCGATTGCAACACAACATACGATGAAAGCAAATCCGCTGCCATCAAACCACGTAAAAGCACCGTCTTCAATAAGCCAGTTAACAGCCTTTTCCATTTAAGCTCTCCAGAATCTTGGGTTCATATTGATGTCAATATTGAAAGTCTCAATATCCTCAGGCTTTGCACCGTTTTCGATAAGGTATGCAGCATAGTTGTTTGCGTCCTGTTCACGAGCAAAACGCTCAACTTTGTTATTGTATTTTACTGCAGGGATTGGACGAAGGTCTTCTTCAAAGTGAAGTTTCTGAGCTTTCTGAGCAGCCTCAAGTTTATCAGCTTCCTGTTTGAAAGCAAGAGCTGCCTGAAAGTACTGGTCTGCAAGCATACGCTTGTCTTTGATTGCCTTCAAAAGATTTTCTGGGTCTTTCAAAAGATTCTCTGAGTCAGCAGGCCTGCGAGGCTCCTGTGAATTGTTAGGCTTCTGTCCATTGAAACGCTGAGACTGATTCTGTGCAAGTGATGCGATAATAGCATTCAAAAATTCATCCATTTATAACCCCTTAATTGAAATCTTCGTAAGCAACAGCATAACCGCAAAAGTTGATATGTAAGCCCTGTTTTTTGCTCCATCTTACTTTGCGTGTTTGAATTTCACCGCCTGAAATAAACTGAAACCAACTTCCTTCAACAAAATCTTTCATCCACCAATCTTCGGCTTTAAGTTCAATCTTTTTGTTGGGAAGTTCGATTATAGCAGTAAACCAAGTTTTCTTTTTAAACATTGCTGCCTCCTTAACAATAATAATATAAAGTTAAGGATGCAAAAGTTCATTTTCTGTCAAAAGTTTGTGAAGCTTTGCATAACTGTCAAACTCTTCTTTTGTCATTGAAGTCAATTCTGCAGTCAAGTTTTGTAAATCCTTATCACAATACTGTTTGGCACAAGCAAAACCTAAGTCAAAACCCTTATCAAAAACGGCGATGTATTCAATCTTTTTGTCCTTTGGCAGGTCAGAGTTTTCAATGCGTTTATGAAATTCAGCTCTGTCTTTTTCTGCCAAAGAAGCATAGTATTCGCCAGTTTTATGTTCGAGTTTATTGTCAGGTTTCTTTTCTTTGTTCCATTTTTGTTTGGCTTCAAACAATTCATCACCGGTTTCTGCTGGCATTAGCTTACACTCCTACAAATGGAAATATTGTTCTTGTCTTTGCCTGTATGTTCTTCATACTTGTCTTCACCTGTGTAAGGCTCAAGAGAAGCTTCTGCAACATAGTTGTACTTGATAAGAAGATGCTTAAACCAATTTGATGTTGTTGATGGAATAAGTTGTCCTGCAACCTTAAACCAGTAAGGCCAATTGGTTCCTTTGATTGCAAAAGCCTGCTGCTCTTTCTTTACAGCTTCGTGTACAGCTTTGAGCTTATCAAAATCAGTGTAATAGTGAACTTCATCAGGCATACGACATTCGATAACAGGAACTCCCAATTTCAAATCTGAAAGCATTTTGTAGGCAATCCAAGCATTTTCTCTATCACACCACTCATCAACTCTTGCAAGTTTGTACTTTTCAATTGTATCTTTTCTGAGCGCAAAGTTACGAATACGATGTTCACCTTCTCTCTTTATCTTGCCCTTTACTTTCTTTTCAGTAATAACATCAAGGCGGTAATATGGTACTGACATATTATGATAATTCTGAAGGCCAAAGCCATTTAGATTTACATAATTGATTGCATCGTCGTAGTTATCCATTTCCCATTGTTTTACAATTTTTTCTTCGTTGTTGAGACCTTCAGGACCAAAGCCTGACTCTCTGATAAGTGCAACATATTTTCTTTCTTTCTTTAACATTTAAAAACTCCTTGGGAGCCGAAGCTCCCAATTATTTATTTGTCAGTTGCCATTCTCCAAGCAATTTCACCATTAAGGCGACTGATTGCTGCAGGATTGCGGCACATATTCTTACCTTCAGCATCACTGAGTTTTGCAACATCAAGACCGTTTACAATTGCAACTTTGCAAACAATGTTGAGTGCAGGAATACCCTGAGGACCGCTCCAGAAAGTTCCGATACCGAACGCAACTTTTGCTTTGCCTTTGAAGTATTCATTGATTTCAGTTGCACGAGTCAAGTCCAAGCTGTCGCTGAACAACAAAGTCTTTTCTTTAGGGTCGATGCCGAGCTTTTTGTAATGTTCGATAATCTTATCACCCCAAGCGTATGGGTCACCACTGTCGTGACGAACACCATCGAAGATTCTTGCAAAAGTTGTCTTGAAGTCGCGGAGGAATACATCAGTACCGATTGTATCAGTAAGAGCGATACCGTTCATTGTACCGTATTCTTTTACCCAAGCATCAAGAGCATACCAGTTGCTGTAAGCTGGGTTGTTCTTAAGGTAACCCTGTCCTACAGTCATAATAAACTCGTGAGCCATTGTACCTACAGCCTTAAGGTTGTACTTCATCGCAAGATACATATTTGATGTACCTACGAAAGTCATATTCTTTGCAAACTCAGGATCTTTCATAGCGTCTGCCAAAGTCTTTACTACGAATTCCTGATATTCAAAACTCAAACGGCGGCGTGCACCGAACTCGCTGACAACACCTGGGTGGAAAATTCCACGCTTGATAAGATCAATCTTTTCAAGGTGTTCTTTCTTTGCTTTTTCGAGCAATTCATCGTAATCGTAATGATTGCGGTAATATGTTTCATCAACAATTTCAAGGACAGGGATTTCGTATTCAGATACTTTCCACTGAACGCCTTTTGTGTGTACCATAATACCTGTGATTGGGTCGTCACCTACTTCAAAGTCTTCAAAGTGTGGACGCCAGTCGCGTTCAACTTCGATGAAGTTGTGATGAATCCAAGGACGAGCAATTGGGTCACCAAGGAATGCAAGTTCTTCTTCTGAATAACGAAGAGCACAATAGGCACGGATCTGATTTTCAATCTCTTCACGGTCTGCTGCAGAGAACTTTTCTGACAAAGCTTTACCGTCTCCAACATTGCGTGCTTTCAAATCCCAAGTTGCCCAAGCATCACTGAACTGATGCAGATAAGTCTGCTTCATAGACTTTTTGTACTGGTCAGTGTCCAAAAGACTTTTAACCATAGGCGGGTATTTCAAATTGAAATACTTCATAACGAGTGCTTCGTCGTTTGTTAATTTACCTTCAATTTCCCACATATAAGTGAACCTCCAATTACTGTTCTTTTTCTTTCTTATCAATATATTCAACCCAGCCAAGTTTCTTGTTTGGGTTATTTGTCCTTACAACAACACAATCGCGGGTAAACATTCTTTTCTTATTTATTGTTATTTCAGAAATGATACTTTTAACTTTTGTGACACGGCCTTCCCAAACAACAACATCACCGATTTCAACATCAGTTCCGTATGCGTCTTTTGGTAGTTTTGTGATTTTGCGAGGAGCCATCTTTCTGTATTCAACTGAATAGTCGAGAGGATTTAACGCATCAAGAAGATTTCTTACAAAGAAGTCATCATCAGGCGCCATTATGCTGATACACTCAATGTCACCTTTTTGATAAAAAGGAAGTTCGCTTTCAAAGTTCCAATTAGACAAGTCAGAACTTCTACCTACAAAACCTTCACCTTCAAAATGTTCTGTGAAGTCCTGAAGGTCGTGAAAGAACTTTTCTCTTTTGTCGTAATCGTAACCGTGACGGTCACCTGTGAATTCATACAAAAGCACATACAGATTGATATAATCTGTGCTTCTGCCATTTTCTGTTGCCTTTGTTTTAAAGGCGTCTCTTACATCGTTTTCTATGTATTCCATTTGATTATAATATAAAAAGGTTTTGATTAAAGTTTATTTGTATCGTAAAAATTACAATTTCCGTGAAAAATATTTTTGAACTCAGCTTCACGGTCAAGTTCATCACAATGAGTAACTTCGACTGTATATCTTTTAATATGATGCATTGCGACTTCTTCATCACATCTCTTTTTCAAATCTGCCAAGTCAAGATAATCATAAAAGAAGTCGTGCTGCCATTCGTTGTACTGATTGATTTCAGTTGACTTATTAAGGTCACAATCAAGTTTACGGCCGACAAAAGTATCAGAACCGTGACGAGTAATATAAGGTCTTGTTACGAAATGGACATTTGCCTCTTTCAAATCGATGTATGATGGGAGTCCTGTATTTGAAGGTGTTGCTTCCTTATCATCAAATCCTCTATCGCCTAAAAGAAGGCCTTGTCCGTTTTCGATAATAAAATGTTGTGACTGAAGTTTTGAAGCCAAGTTTAAGAATGATGGGCTAACTTTGCAACATTCAAACATTAACATAAAGTCTCTTATGAAATGTTCAATAAGAATATCAGAATACCAAGGTGTTCGATATTTTGGGTTGACTTTTATCTTTCTTACGCCTTCATAATAATCGCGAATCTTTTTGAGAAAATCAACTTGTTCATCGTGTGGACGAGCAGCAAAACTGTCAAAGTCTATATACACACCGTTACGATAACGAAGTACAGTTTCCCAAATGCCCATACCGCAAGAACCTGTCCAATTTTCTTTTTGCAACATTTGATTTGCCATTATGTCCCAAGGTGTTACCCACTTACAAGATGCAGAACGGGTTGCTATAGGCTCAATACCGTAAACTTTTTTGATTTCTTCTTTTTCATTATTGAACTGAATAGGGTCAAGAATATATTCAGGGCTGAAAAATGTTCGAACGCCTAATGGGGTTGCAGAATTGAAATGTTTGAAGATATGTTGTTTTCCATCGTGTATTACAGAGTGTCCTCTTTGCGCTCCGCCGTTACCCATAATAACAAAAGTTTGTCTTGGGTCATACTGTTTTGCGATACGAGCAACTGTGAGGCCTTTTCCTTCATCTCCATAATTTGCGCCAACTACAACATCAATACTCATTTTCTACCAACTTAAATATTTGTCATCATCAAGAGTTTCGTAAACTTTCCAAAAAGTATTTTTATGTACAGGATAAATTGAACCATCAACACCTTGAACAATAAAATCACCTTTCTTAAAGCCGATGCCCTGCCCGTTTGGTAAAACCATTACATAACCATCTTCTACAAGGTCATCTTCTTTAACTGTCAACATATCAGACCTACGCATTCTTTCTTTGATAAACTGTTTAAGTTCACTAAGGTTGCCATCAAACTCGAGTGCTTCAATCATTATAGGTTTTTTAAGATACTTCTTTACCATTCAAGCTCCTTGATGCCTTCTCGTGTATAAAGAATTTCTTTTGGGCTTTCATCATCTTCAAGTTGTGGTAAATCAACATACTCAATTTCGTCTTCTTTGGCATCTTCATAAAGTTTGTAAAAAGACGGGTAATCTGTAAAGCAAACATCTTCTGCACTTTCTGCATCTGACTCTTCTTTAACTAACAACCAACTTTGATAAAAACCTTTATAATAATTACGAGCTCCTGGGCCTTCCCAGTTATCTCGATAAATATGCCAAAGTCTTCCGCCTGCGGAAATTACTGTATATACATTCCAAGCAGGGCCAAGGAACTCTTGTATAAGTTTGCAAACATAATCTTCGTTTCTCTTTGCTTCGTCTTTGTCAACATAGAAGGCGCGGACATAATTAGGTTTATGCTTATAAAGAGTTCCTTTAATCATTTACCACCCCAAACTTTCTTTGTCGTCTTTCTTTCCTACAGGAGCAGCTTCAGCAAGTCTTTCGCGTTTCTTATATGACTTTTCAATACATTTAACAATGTTCTTCTGAAGTCCGTTTACTGAAGATACGAGATAATGGTCGTCTCCGATAACATCTTTGAATGACTTATCAACCTCATCTTCGTAAGAGCTTCTGTCGCTGTTGTAGTTTGTTCTGTCGTCTTCAACAGAAATGTGATAGATGTCAAACTTCTTTGAAGCTGCCTTGTAAAGTTTGTCTGTTTTTACTTCAGTCTGTTCTTCAAGTCCAACGCCTAAGAAGTGCTCAACATCTCTTTTATTCAACGCAGGATTGAGCGGCTCATCACCCATTGTAATAATAACGCCTTTTCTTCCCTGCTTGTCGAAACAATCCAATCTTGTATGGTAAAGACCAAAATACCAAGGAGCTGTATATGATTCATAACTATTTCCGCCACCACCCTTTTCAAGATAAATTTCCTGCATCTGTTTTGCAACACGAACATCAGACTCAAACTGAGAAACCTGAAGAGGTGAATCATCACATTCAAGGTCACCTACGCCCATTACACAAACTTCAACATCTTCAAACTTTTCATAAAGATCTTTCATCAAGTTTGCAACAGAAGCAGCACATTCATCACAAGCTGAACCCATTGAACCTGTCACATCAAGAGCAAGAATAACAGGCATTGTATTAGGATGTTCTTCTGTATTGCAACATTCACGAACTCTGCTTTTTGGGTCAAGCTCACTGTGCAAAGAAGTCTGTGAATATTTCATATTGCTGAGACGAATTGTATTTACGCCATCAATCTCACAATTATCCATTACTGCGCCAACTGACTTTGCGTATGAGCTAAAAGAGCTTTCACTGTAGCATCCGCCACCCATATTAACCTCCAATATCTTAAAATAACATTAACAATGTTAATCTGACACTGTTAATGTTATTGTGATTTTATTTTGCTGTTCCTTTCTCTTCGTCTTCGATAGCAGCAAGTTCAGCCTTAAGGCGGGCTTTCTTTGCTTCAAGAGTTTCATCACCGTTTACATCAACGTCTGGGATTTCAAGGTCGAACATACCTGAGAAGTCAAACAGGTCGTCACCGTCTCCGCCAAAAAGTCCGCCACCGAAAAGAGCCATCATAGCTAAACCGTTAAGTCCGCCATTGCCCTCGCTGCCGTCGTTTCCTCCGAAGTTGAAACCTTTACCAGTAAATGCATTCATCAAAGCCATCTTTCCAAGAAGCTTACCGAACTTGTCAGTTCCTTTTGAACCTGCAAGGTCTCCGATTGGGATAAGAGAATGGATTTTGTTGTAGAAGAACATCTTTCCAAGGAAGAAATGACGCTCAGGCACGATTGTCTGAATTTCATTTGTTCTGTAGTCCATAACCTTGATTGTCTTACCGTCTTCGAGAGCAGTAACACATTTTGGTGCAACTCCCTGAGGAGCATCTGGGTCATCAAGAACAATGATGTCACCAACTTTTACTTTTGCTGTTGGAACACAAATAAACAAATCCTGTCCAATATCAAAACAGAAATCCTGAACATTTACAAGCTGCTTTGTTTTAGCGTTGTAAGTTTTATAGCCTGAGCCACTTTTTACAGCAAGTTCACCGTTAAGACCAATTCTTACCATCCCCGGCTTAATTGGCTTAAGGAACTTTCCAAACATTCCATTTACATCCATAGGAACCTCCATATTATCTTCTTCGACAACTTCCTCGTCGTCATCTTCTTCAATATAAGGACTTACTTTATCCCAAAGCTCGTGTTCACCCATTTCAATATAACCACAAAGAAACTTTATGTGATACATCATTTGTCCAAACGGTCGTTCAAAATGGCCGCCTAAAGTATTAAAACTTTGTGTAGGTTGCTCGCAATTGATTTCAATCACGGGCCCCATATTAGAAAAAGCTTTAGGTAAAACTTCTTGTAGTAATCTTAAATCCAACATAAAATAATATTAACATTCTGCTACTCTGTCGAAAGCATCAGGAATGAATTCTTCAAGAGCAGAAGGCATATCAATAAGTTTGTATTTTGTGTTAGGATTGTGATGCATTGTGACAATCTTTCTGAAAACTTCCTCAGCTTTTGGAGGGAGTCCTGTCAAGATAAATGTATCAAGTGCTTCATAAGTAAAGCCCATATTGTCTTCATCACTTTTGCCGCACATACCGTCTGAAGGTGTTTTGTGTACAAGTTCATTTGGCAATTTCATATAATCACCAAGAGCAACAACTTCAGTTTTTGTCAAACGATTGAGAAGTGAGAAGTCGCCTGCAGCATCGCCATACTTTGTTGAATAACCAACATAATCTTCAGACTTATTACAAGTGTTGCAAACAAAGCCACCATACATTGCAGCAATTCCATAAAGAGTAGTCATACGAAGACGGGCAGGAGTGTTTGTTGTAAAAAGCTTTGGTATTTCATCGCCTTCATACCAGTCACCAACTCTTGATATAAGGTCATTATACATACCCTTTATGTTGATTTCAACTCCACGAATACCAAGAGTATCAATAACTTTTTTGCTGTCAGAAATGTCTGCCTGTTCTCCATTAGGCAACATTACGCCAATTACACGTTCCTTTCCAAGAGCTTCAGTAAGAAGAGCAGCACAGACTGTTGAATCTTTACCGCCGCTGATACCAATTACTGCAGGGCCATTCTTGTCCTTGAAAAAGTTTTTAATCCAAACGATAATCTTATCGTGAATGTCCTTCATTCTTTCTTCATTTGTAAAAGTATCAAAGCTAGTCATTTTCCTTCTCCTGTCTGTTTCTCTTCCATCTGTCAATTGCATTTGTTATTTTAAGGTAAATCAATATAAGAGATACCTTGATAAACTTTAAGAAGTTTTTCAATCCCAATCCTCCACGTGTTTGAACCCGTAACAGTGTTCACCGTTAGGCCAATTTTCTTCAGTCTTTTCACAGCCCGTTTCAACATAATCACTATGTTCACCTTCACGGTAGTAATAAGACTGCTTATAGCGTATTTGTACTTTCCCGTTGTATTTGCAGTTTTCACAACAAGGTTTTCCAAATTCTTCAATAGGTTTTTCTTCAACCTCTTTAAGATCTTCTTCAAGGCGTTCTACAAAACTTTCTTCTCCATCGTCTCCTGAGAACAAGTAATCAACTCGATGCAAACAAACCTGTGCTTTGCGAATTGTTTTAAGGCATTCACGAAGAGCTTTCTGAGTTTTCTCATCGTAAGCTCCGCCTTGCCATTTCAATTCATTTTCGAGTTGCTCAAGATTCATTGAAAGATTGTTATTATAAAAATGTCCGCCACTCATTTTCTTATTCCTAAATCTTTTAAGCACTGAAGATAACCGTCAAAGAAGCCTTCGTCTCTTCCGCTTTCAAAACCGTTGTCGTATTCTTCTTCTGCTCGAATATCTTCTTCATTATCGTAAACACCGTGAGCATCACTTTTATAACGAGTATTCTGATACAGTTCAACTTTTTTGTTGATAAAATCGTCGTCATAAGTTGTGATGCTCATAATGTGTACCTCTTATACAATTTCGCACTGACACATTTTCATTGTTGTCAATGCGGCTTCGTGACTTTCAGGAGTAAGACCTGCGCAGCAGTCAGCAATTACTTTTACTTCAACGCCTTCGATAGCCTTAAGAGCAAGGGCATTGCTGACAACACAAATGTCGGTACAAGTTCCTACGATTGTAACTTCGTCGTTCGGATTGATGTAATTGCCCCAGTTGTCATAACCAAAGTGAAGCTTATCGATGATTGTAGTTTTGTCATCAATCTCTTCTTTGAGTTCAGGAACAATTTCCCAGCCTTCAGTATTCTGAAGACAGTGCTTAACTGGGAGATGCTTACCTTCACCTGTTTCAAGATAACCGTCAAAGTGTGTATCACGGGTAAAGATAATGTTGTCGCCGTTTGCTTTTGCTGCCTGCAACTCCGCCTTAAGGCGCGGTATAATTGCAACAGCAGCATCGTTTTTCAAAGCGCCTGTGCAGAAATCATTCTGCATATCAATTACGATAAAGTGTTTCATTTGTTTGCCTCCAATATTTCATCTAATGTTTTTGGTCCCCATTCCATATAAGGAACAGCAAAACCTACATTATACATATTCACTTTGAATGAATTGCCAGCCTGTCCTGTCATACCTTCTTCATATTCTTTCTTCCACTTTTCGATAAAAGCGTTATCTCTTGGGTTAACGTGGATGTGTCCGTAAAGATGAATGTTGCCACGCATTACACCATCAAACTGAATAATCGGGTAATGTGAAAGAATAAGTGTTCGACCTTTGTAGTCGTGAAGCTTATGATAGCCTTCGTGAATTTCTTCAAAAAGATTTTTGATATGTCCGACTTTAAGCATTCGTCCATCGTGATTGCCTGTGACGAGATACTTTTTGCCGTTGAGAGATTTAAGTACGTCTTCGTTTTCTTTATTTGCAAACCAAAGAATATCACCAAGCATCCAAACGTGGTCTTCAGGCTTTACTCTTTTGTTCCAAACTTCAACCATTTTTTCATTTTGTTCAGCAAGGTCCTTAAAAGGACGGTTGTCAAATCTTAAACAATTTTCGTGTCCTATATGTAAGTCACTGACAAAAAACTCTTTCATATAAAGTCTCCTTTTTAATAATATTAACTGCCGTATTTCAGTTCACGACTTGACTTCAGTAATAGTAAACGGCTCTTGAGAACCACTTCTTTTGCAGTCATAATGTGCTCTGTCAATACATACTGCTTCTCCGTCAGGTCCATCAGTCTTTTGATAAAGCTGACAATCAATTACGATTTTGGCAGGGGCAGAATTTGGGCTGCCTAAAAAAGTTGCAAGTCTTGAACAATCAATAACCCAAAAGTAGTTATCTCCAGCAATTATTTTATATGTACCAGTAGAATAACGGTCAGTCAACTCAGAATTATATTTAACTTTTTCAATTGCGTCAGCTACATCCTTAGCACTGAAACCTATGCTTTTGCAAAGATCTACGCAGTATCTTTCGAAGTCAGAAAATAGTGTACGCATTACCCTTCCTTTATCGTTTCTTTATCAACGTCGCCGTTTACAACTTTGAAGTAATAAACAATCTTATCAAGCAATTTTACTCCATCGTAAAGATTTGCAACAAACTTCCATTCATTTTCATAGGAGTTTTTACAAATCAATTCCCACCATAAATTGCTATGGTCATCCTGCTGCATTACATAATGTACGCTGCAGTAATCTTCGCCGTTGTTGCCCCAAGCAAACCTGTTATTAAGCAACTCGTCTGCAAGGAGCTTTCCGTTGAAGTCCATCACATCTATTGCAATGGTCATAAAATATTTTTCAGGAGCAAAAAATCCTGCCATCTTAGTATTCCTTCAACTTTTCTTCCAAAGCTGACTTTGCTTTCAACTCTTCAAAGTTTTCCTCTGTGATGAATACGCAGTATGAGCAGTGAGGAAGTGTTCCGTCTTTTGAAGGGCTTGTGCAGTGGCGGTTGCCGCTTGCAATCTGTTTCTGTGTTACGAAGCAGCGATGCTTTTCACAATAGCAGGCAAGGTTACGTTTGTGACCGATCCCGTTATTCAAAGTAAGAACGTATTCAGCTTTGAACTCAGGATTGAACTTAAGATCGTTGAAATCCATTTTCTTAGTCCTCCCTGATTACGTGGAAACCGTAAACGTATTTGATATTGCCGTCGTATCTTGAAAGACCTACAGCACCGTCATAATCATAAACAAAGTCTGCCATTTTATCAAAGTCAAGTGCAGCACGAGGGTAGCCATTTTCAAAGTAGCAGTAATCATTTTCGAGTTTGTCGAGAATCTCTTCGTCAGAAAGATCTCCGAAAGTATCGCTGTCTTCGATACGGAAATCGTTTACCCAAACTTCATCGTAGAACTCAGAAATTCCACCCCACTTCTTTACCCAATCAGAATTGGCTTCGTCAGAAGACTCATCGAAGATTTCCTTTGCATTTTCTTTTGCATCGGCTTCGAGTTCGTCATCGTCACGGATTGAATAAACATTTCCGTCAACTGTAAAACGTGGTGGGTTGAATGACTCATCAAGTTCAACATCTGGGCCATATTCCTTTTTGATAGCTTCAAGTTTATCCATTTTCGTCCTCCTTTAGGATTTTTACAAATATAATATAAAGAAGTCGGGTAAAAAGTTTAATTTTTATTCGTCAATTTCATAACTTTCATAGTTATTTTTCGGGTAAACTGTAAAGCTAAATTCGTCTAAACGGTTTTTTGACTTATACCACTGGTCTGCATACGGACTTGGAGAATGAATTCTCTTATGAAGCTGTCCGTACACATTATAGTAAATATCGTCTTCTTCAAACTTGAGTGCAACAATCATCCATTCATAATCATCACATATGAATTTGATAACCGTACGGCCATCATCAAACTTATCGCCGCCCCAAATCTCAACTTTACTTCCTAGGTACAACTGTATTCCCATATATTTTGATACTGCTGATAATAAAAGTCCGCCTTCAGTCATTTTTCTTAAACTTTACATCTTTTAAAGATACGCTTAAGTTTGGGTCAATCAATCCATCATAGGTAGGAAAAACTGAAACATCAATATTATTTTCTTCGTCAAGAACTTTAACACTATCGTCATCCTCAATTTTGTATTTTACTAAAAAAGCATCAGCTGCAAAATCACCATCATATAAGGTCATCATAAGGACGTGTTGCGATAAAGTCTTGTTCCCAATAAATGTTGCGACCCAATTCTGATCTCTTCCAATATTGATTGTCCAACTATTTTTGATACTGCGTACTTGATGAGGCCGTACATCAAAGCCGTAAAGCTTTATCACTGGGAGAACATAATTTACAAAAATCATATCATCAAAGCTGCTTGGTGGCGCATTCATTTTTCTTAAATTCCTTCATTCTTATAACTTCACAAGTATTCAACAAAACGTCTTCTGATATACGAAGTTCAAAGCAATCACTTAATTTGTGATTATCATATAATACTGCAGCAACATCGTAAGTATGTAAACGAACAGCTTCAGGACGTAAAGCATTTATTTTGAAAACCCACCTAAGGTTTTTATCAACATTCATAATAAACTTGCCGTCAAGAGCTGAATAATCTCCAAAAGCTGATGAACGCTCCCAAGTCATTGAATCTAAGTCTATCGTAAGACCAAACTTTGTAAGTGCTGGTGCAATATGAGTACTAAAAGCTTTAATCTTAATTTGTTGTCGTAGGCGTTCTCTTTTTGCATCTGCGAGAGCTTGTTTCTTTCGCTTTTCTATTTGTTCAATCCAAGCGTTATGTAATTCTTCTGATGTCATAGTCTACCCATTTTTCTTAAATAACTTTCTTGTATTATATGTGAATCTGATGGTAACTCTCTTTCAAAAGATATGTCATTTCCATCAAATATAAATTCATACTTAAAAGAGTCGATAGGTTTCCATTTATCATCATCGAGCTTTTCTTTCAAAACGCCTCTGAATGTTAATAAAGCCTTATCGCTTGGGAGAGAATAATTATCTCTTAAACTTTTTCTAAAATGAAATGACCATTTATGATCTTTATCAATCATAAGACAGCAATGTTTTTCTTCATTATCTTGGCCAATATACAAAGGGACATCGTGTAGAGGAATTTCATAATTATCAGTAGAAAAGCCAACATACGCTGTTGCTTTTTTTGCAAATGTTTGCCAATCTTCAGCTCTCAAACTCATCATCTTTGCACTATCCTATCAACGCCGCCATCTTTATCAATATAAATTGTATAAGATACTTTATCATTTATTTTTCTATCAACTTTCAATGTTAAGTCTGCATTTACTTCAACTATTTCATCTTTAGCTTTAACTGTTGTCACTTGACAAAGCCAATACATATTGGGTTGTTCAGTCAATAAATGAGCACTTACATAATATGAATACGCACTGTAACTAAAGTTCTTTTTATCGATTTCAAGGTTGTCCCATTCGATTGCACAGAGAACTTGTATTAAGTATGCCTTTGCGTCTTTTCTATTCCACATTGTCGCCTTCTAATTTACAAAACCTGTCTGCAGGAAGTTCTTCTGCACTTACAAAACGCAAGTCTTGTGTGTTTATACAATATGCAACTTTATCAATAATCTTGAATGTTATGCCGTGTTGTTCTGTAAGAACGCAACTCATTAAAACTTTACCTAAGACTGGATTCTGCACATAACAAAGCCAAGAAACATTTGGGGTATCTGTATGTAATCTTAAAACAATATCCGCGCCGTACCCATCACTCTTACTCATTGAAATGATTTCTGGTCGTACGTCTCCATAGCCAAGTTCATCAAGAGCGGGAACAACTATATCATTAAGTACTGGATTTCTTGACTCAATCTTTTTCATTTTATTACTGACCTCACTATGTTCTTTGCAATATCAGTCTCAATTTCATTTAAGCTTTTAAGCTCATAAGTATTTGTATCATAAAAACCTACAAAGCCAAAATTGTCTTTGTCCTCAAAACCCAGTCTGCCCCAAAAGTAAAATTTTTGCAAGTCACGATTAGGTCCTTGAGGTGGCCCATAATTTGCTAATTCAAATTGCCACTCGTCTTCGCCGCAGTACTTAAGAAGTCCATATTCATTTTTACCTTGAACCCATAAAAGTTCATAAAGATCTTCTTTACTGCCGAAGCCAAGAGAGCTAAGTATATCAATTCCTAATCTTTTTACCCAATGCATTAACATATATAAAAACTGTCTCCCACCGAAGCAGGAGACAGAGGATTAGCATCCTTTCACAATTTTGTAAATTGCCTCAGCATCAGTCATATCCTTGTCAATCTGCATCTTTAATGCAACGTCTAAGATATGCTTAAACTTTGGCCCAGGTGTTCTGCCTTTGTCAATCAGGAACTGACCTGTAATAATTGGCTTAGGCATTGGGTTACCGATAACTGACTGAATGATAGGCTTCTCTAAAGATTTCTCAATACCAACCCAAGCATCGTCAACTGTCTTAACACAAGCTGACTCATCAGCTTTTGCTAACATAACCAGTTTATCGAAAATAGGATTTGAAGTAATCTCCCAGATTGCCTTCTTTGATTTCATATCACCTAACTGATGAGCTCGCATATGTAAGCCAACCAGCTCACGAACTGTTTCACTGTCGTCGTTTGTCATACCGATACTTTTGCAAATATCGTATGCAATAGGAGCACCAACAACATCGTGGTCAGAAACCTTAGGAATTGTCTCAGTAAACTCTTTGCTTCCAATTTTGAAAGTATTTGTTTTTGAACCCAGCTTTGAATGAGCCTTACCGATGTCGTGTAAGAAAGCAGCCATCATCATTACGAAACGAGTATGCTCGTCTAAGTCTTTTGATAACTCTGCCATTCTTTTCATAACTAACAATGTATGGTCCCAAGCAGTTCCGTGTGTTGCTGGAACAAAACCGTCAAAATCTGTTATCTCATCGCCTTTGATTTCCTGTCCGTCTTTCATCCAAGTTGAACCCTCAGCGTGCCACATCCAAGACTGAACAACATTTCGCAGATCAACCATAATCGAAGTTAATCCTAACGGAGTTAAAACTCTTGCTGCTAAAACAAACTCCCAAGTGTCTGGGAATAAGAACTTACCTGCAAAAGTTTTCTCTAATTCCTTCAGCTGTCTTTCAGCAGATACCTCAGTAAAAGAAAAATTCCAATCAAGAACTTCTCTTGTTGTGTAAGCTGACTTAAAACCTTTTGAAGCAAGGAAACGAACAAAACGGAATATTCTTAATGGGTCTTCGTTGATGCGGTCCTGAGCATTTCCAACAAAACGTAATGTTCTGTTTTTGATGTCCTGAGCACCGCCAACCATATCAAAAATAAAACCGTCAATATCTTCGTAAAGGGCATTCACTGTAAAGTCTCTTCGTTCAGCATCTTCTTTGATGTCACGAGTAAACTCAATTTTAGGATGACGTCCTTTTGTAATATCCTTGCGGAGAGTTGCAATTTCAACTTCTTCAAACTTTCCATCAATTTCAATCAGTGGCATCGTAACACCGAAAGGCTCACTGTTATTTGAAACATTTGAAAACTTATCAAAGATTTTGTGCAATTCTTCAGGAGTTGCGGTTGTGCAAATATCGTAATCGTGAGGCTCAACACCCATCAAAAAGTCACGAACACAACCGCCTACAAAGTAAGCTTTGAAGCCCGCATTATCAATAGGCTCGAGGACTTTTGCTTTGAACTGATCTTTAATTGTCATAGATAATCCTCCTTACAATAATAATATAAAGAGGATTTTAGTAAAGTTTATTATTATTGTACCAAACTTGATGACGGCCGTTATTTTTTGCTTTATAAAGATTTTCGTCTGCTAAGCTTATAAGCCTATGAGACGTTTCTGAAAAAGCCGCGCCTATTGAAACACTCAACTTTTCGCCTTGTCTTAAACAGAATGTAAGTTCAAGGTCTTCCCAAATCATATCAAGTCTTTCAAGAAAATCTTTTTCATCGCTGCGGCAAAGTACCAAAAACTCTTCTCCTCCGTAACGATATACACGGAAATCATCTGTCACATATCTTAATAACGATTGACTTAATTGCTGCAAAGCTCTATCTCCTGCTTTGTGTCCATAAGTATCGTTAACTTTTTTGAACCAGTCAATATCAATCATAGCAGCATACTTATAAAGCTTTGTCTTAATATCTTGGTCCATTTTATATCTGTTGTAAACCGTTGTAAGTTGGTCGTGTTCAGCTTCTTTACTTAATCTTTTGTTTGTATCTCTGAAAGCTTTGAGCGTAAGTGATACAACAATTGCAGAAAATAAGAAAGTTGAAATAATCGCACCGAAACAATTTACCCAATGTGATGCCCACCAATCATTATACAAGCCAAGATAATGTTTCAAGAAGATCATTATCGTATCTTCTATTAAAACTATCGAGCCCCAAATAACTGATTTTTTCCAATTTTCAATTGAAAGTAAACCTATTGCTGTTCCCATCATAGGAAGATAGAACATAAATATATTACTTTGATTTGTCAAAAAAGTTATCGGAAAATTTACTGCTGCGGTAATTATAACAATTGCACTTATGTACTTTGTGTATTCTTTTCTCTTAAAAAAGATGGCTCCAAGGACGATTATACAAAAAAGAGAAAAGGCAGTTGATGTGATGTTAATAAAATAAAGAGCGCCACCGTCAAAATAATTCAGCCTTGAAATGAGTCCAATTGTGTTTGCCAAGATACCTGCTCCGCAAGTGGAAAACGCTAGGTACTTGTTTAACCTCTCTGTCATTTTAGTTAGTTGCAAAATCCTATCTTAGAACTGCCTTCATTTCCTAACTTTTCTTTCTTACAGAAATCAAGCAATTCATCTACACTTGGCTTCTTGCCGTAGAGTAGGTAGTCGATTTCTGACTTGCGATAAATGTTGTCGATTTGTCCACCTGATAAGTCATAACGTTCTGCTAATTTGTTTGCATCATTGTCGTCAAGCCAGTCCAAACGGTCTTTCCAAATTTTTACTTTCACAGGTACGTTCGGATTTTCGAACTTCAATTTGAAAAGAAGTCTTCGGTCGAATGCAGAGTCAATGTCAGTGGCGCGGTTAGTCGTTGCAATAAAAATACCGTCAAACTTTTCGAGTTCCTCAAGAAGCAAGTTTTGAATTGCGTTCTCCATCTTTGTCACTGCTGCATTTGAGCCGTCTACTGATGTTCTTTTTGAAATAATGGCATCAGCTTCATTGAAAAGAAGTATAGGCTTAATCTTTGCTTTTGATGCGTAATAAGATTTGAAGATAGCCTTGATGTTCTTTTCAGATTCACCCACCCAACAACTTTTTATTTGTTCAATATTCAAATGATACACATCACGTCCTGTCTTTCTTGCAAGCTGCATAACTGTTTCAGTTTTACCTGTCCCAGGTGCTCCGTATAAAAGTACTGTAAGGCCTTTAGGCAATCCCTTTTCATCAAGACGCTTTCTCAATTCAAGGTAATTATCTTCCCTCATAATACTTTCAAGACGTTCAATGTCTTTTTCATTAGATTCATTATAGTATAAGTTTTTTGACTTAATGTCCTTAAACTCAATTTTCTGCAATTCTTTGCCTGAGCTTTCCTGAAGCAATAAGTCTTCATAGCCTTCAAAAGCTTCGAGAACTTTAGGTCCCCATATAACTTCGATATTGTCGGCAATGTCAGTCTTGTCCAATTCAAAATATTCTTTCTGAATAAGAACAGACTTTCCTGTCTTTATCTGATTAAGTTCATAAATAATATCGTTTGTTGAAACATCATAATCAGAAAACACGCCCTTTACTGATACTGACTTTTCTGTCCACAATTCACGAGCAAGCATACAGAAGTGAAGGAAGTTTGTCCAAGTTCCCATTGGGTCAACTATGACGATATCACTATTATCAACGTCTTCACATCTCTTGCCTCTTCCGTCACCCATATCAACTAAATCTTTTACAAGCTTTTTAACCCAAGGATCTTTCATATAAGGTGCAACGTGGTGAGACATACTGTACTTTGAACGCAACATTCTTTTTGGAAGATTGTAAATTGATGAGATGAAATCAACTGCATTATAAACTTTAGTTGAATAAGTTGGCTTGTAATCTTCAATTGGCTTGTTATAAGTAATCAAGTCAATAAGTTCTTCGTCTACAGTAAAAGCTGTCCATCTGTCAACTTTCTGTACATCTGGCTCAAACTTTATTTTGTCTCTTAAACAGAACAAGCCTCTCTTAAGCAAGTTTTCAATTGTAGGAATATAAGAAAGTGTTTCTGTCATTGAAACATCAACATCACGGTTAATATCTTCAAGCGTAAAATAAGAGATGCTTTCTTCAATCTTTCTGTAAGTAAAATAAGCAAAAATTACTGCTTCTTCCTTTTCAAGATGAAAGTACTCCATAATTTGAGTAATCTCTTTTGAGTCAGGAATTTCTATTTTATTTTTGCGATACACAACCATACAAACTTTGTTTATCGCAGAGAAAGTTGTTGCACCCATTTTATTTTTCCTTTTTGTTAATTAGATATTCAAAGAGTAAGCTTAAAGCTACCACAGTGATGACAGCAGCTGTACATACAACATTGTAATTCCAGCCGAAGTGTTCACATAACATTTCAAGTGGTGCCATTAGTCCATTTCCTTTTCAACCATAAGATCGTGGGACTTAAGAATGTTAAGTACGCCTTCAAGACAGTACTTTTTCTTTTTGAACCAATCTTCTTTTGGCAATTTGTCGCGATTGTGTGAATACGCACTCTTGCCGTTATCCCAAGAAGTCCAACCAATATAATCATCGTAGTTAGGTCCTAAAGTTTTCAAAAAACCTACAACTTCATCAAGGACCTCAACGAGAGGCGGCGCATAAAAAGTTGCGTGGCTTGCAGAATACCAACTACTTGCAAAGAAATCAATAAGTCCATCTTTAAGAACATATTGTTTATATCCTCGCTTTTGTGCTTCTTGCCAAGAGACATTGTAAATATGACAAGGATTTCCGCAGTACTGCAAAGCGTCAGATAAAGTACTAAACTTTTTCGTGCCGCCATAAAGCTTCTGCAGCTCCCTTGTTGATTTATATACTTTTCTTACTCCGCCGATCTTTTCAATTTCAGCGAAAATCTGTGCTTCTGTCAATATTATCTCCTACCAAACGTACTTGCCGTTTTCTTTTTTGATTTTGCCTTCAGCGATTGAACCACGAACAAGCTGTCCTGCATATTTTACAATCTTGCGGCGAAGGTAAATGTCCTGCTTGTCGGAAATAAAACCTTTTCTCTGATACTGCTTTGCAAGAGAAGTAAGGAACTTTGCGTCACTTCCTGTAAAGCCAATTCCGTTGAAGCGGTTTGTCGACTCAGTAACTTGTTCGTCGCGTGTTTGATTTTCAAAGATACGAACCAGAGCGGCTCCACGATAGGCACGGTATTTTGCCTCAATAACAGGGTCTTCTTCGTTGTGACGAACTAAAGCCTGTTTCATATGATTGATAAGCTGTGCTTCTGAAGTAAATACCATAAAAGTCCTCCTTAACTTGACTTACAAATATAATATAAAGAGGACTTTTAGAAAGTTTAGTTTTCAATAAATAAAATTTCTACATCAACATCCTTGAAAACATCTTTTATAATGTCTTCAATTTTACCCCAATCTCTTTTGTCGTAGCTGCCGCAGCAAATATGTGGAAAAACCAACTTTCTTGTAATAACTGAACCGCTTTCTTTGATTTCAGATGCAAGAGTATAAAGCGCCTTAGCAATATTGATGTACTCTGGGATCTGCTGAGGTAATGCTTTTACAACTAAGGCGTGAAACTTTTCTCCGCCCTTTTCAAAAGATATACAATAGCCATTGCCGCGCCACTTTGATGCTTCAACAGGAATTGCCTTCAAAGTTGACTCAATTCCATACTTGTCGTCAAACTGTTTGCAAATGCCAACATCACATTTGAAAGTTGAGTCGAGTGCAAAAACAAACTCATAACCAATCTGAGTAAAGATATCACCTTTAACATAGCTTACATTCATAAAACAACCTCTTTAGTAAATACTACCCAATCATTATAACAAGATGGGTTTAATTTTGTATATTTAGGCTTATCAGCTGTGTAAATAAGTCGAGGAAGTTCACTTCCGTCATTATTTTCAAAGCCAACAAGTTTTAATTGATTTGTGTCAACGCAAGGGATAGTTAAGAAAATTACGAGATGAGGGTGGTCCCTTACGTTATCAATATTCTCCCTTAAAAGTTTATAATGCTTTTCAGGGTGACTCCATATCCCAGGAGAAAGTCGACACAACGGCTTGTAGTCTTTGACTTCTAATTCTCCATTTTCATTAGGCTTTTTATATTCATACACATAGTCGTGCAATTCATCGCCTTTAATTGCAACAAAGTTGATGTCATACTTTTTTGCAGCTTTATTTATTTTGTGAAACCAAAACCATAACTTAAAGATTGAAACTCTTGCTGATCTTACATCTTTTTCGATACGTCTTTGATTTGCAATCAATATTTTCTTATCAGCTCTTGTCAGCTTTCTCATTCTTCACCCCTGAAGTTTTGAAAATCTGATAGTCACAATATGTTGATGGACCAATCAGTTTATAAAAATTTCTGCGTTGTATTTTTCCTTCTTTGAAACGAGGAACACAAATAAATAATGCAGCTTTTTTAATCTTCATATTCTCAGGAAGGCTATTCTTCTGCAATTCAAAAAATTCTTTAGGGTTTTCCCAAAGACCTACAGAAGGACGAAATGCAGGCTTAAAATAGCTTGACTTTGAATATCTGTCAGTGTACTTATAAGAAAAGTCAGCGTGCTTTTCGTATGGTACAGCAATTAAATCATACTTGTATTTTCTTGCAAGTCTGTTTAATTTATTGAACCAAAACATCAACTTAAGATATGAAACTTTCTTTGCCTCATATTCTTGTTCAAAGTGTCTTTGATTTTCAATAAGAATCTTCTTTGCTTCCTTATTCAGCTTTCTCATATTTGAATTCCATCTGTTTTTGAGGTGCTCTTCCGCAACATTTTGTTTCAGTACAGAAACCTGAAACCTCACACTTTGGTACAAAAAGATGTGCAGCAATAATTGCCCATTCCTCTGAATAATTTTCCAAAGCATTTTTGATTTCTAATGAAAGGGCGCGGATTTCCCAATACGCTCTTGAACACAAACGCATATTCATAAAATGAACAAGTGTTCGAAGATTAACCTTCCAAACCATTTTTGTTTTATACGCAAGTGGGAGCAAGTTTGTCAAGTCTTCATTTGGAATACCGTATTCTTTCAAGATTCTCATTGCGCTTCTGATTGTTTCAACAGTTGAATTCCATACAGCCAAAGCATCTTGATTCTTTCCAATTGAAGGTGGTGTCACAACTTCAACACCTTTCTTTTCGTAATCAATATAACGAGTTGAAGCCTGCAATCTTGTAGGTGCTCCACCTATATGTGTATAAAGCTCACGAATACATTTTGCTGAATGGTCATTAAGAACAAGATAAACATCAGGAAACTCTTCAGTTCTTTCGTGTCCTGAGACGATACAATCAATTGCTCGAGCAATATTCTTTTCATCGTCTTTGATATTTGCACCCCAGCAAATACCTGCGAATTCACCAATCATTTGAAGTGGAGTTTTTGTTGTATATTCTTTAACTTCAACCGGCATTACTCAACAACCTCATAAGTTGCATCGAAGATGTCAGGCTTACAGAAGTAGTATTCGCCTTTAACACCACGAATAACAAAATCTCCGACAGTCGCTGCGTGCTTTACTTTTCCATCAACACCGTCTTCCAAAGTTTTGATAATCAATTCACCATTCTCAAGGTAAACATTATCACCTGCAAACTTTTTCACTGCATCAAAGTTTTTACCATTCCAACCAATTGCTGCAACAGTTACAGGCTTCTTTCTGAAAATATGTTCTTCTTTTGTGCAATCGAAAGAAACTCCCATCTTATTCCTCCACCCAGATTTTCAATCTTTTCTCAAGAATACGAATATATTCTTTCTGAACGGCATACTGCTTTTTCAACAACTTTTTCTGTTCATTTGATAATGAATTCAAAAGCTTCTGATGTGCAACCCAGTTATCTGATTTTATTTTGCCAAGAAGGCAACCAAGTTTCTGATTTCTTGTTCGGAGCTCTTCAAGTTCTTGCTGAACTCTTCCCTTTGCTGTTCCATCGTTTGCCATAAAAACCTCTTTATTTTATATTAACAAAAAAGGCGGGCCGAAACCCGCCAAAACTTTATTAACTGTTTATTTTGTTATTCACTTTTTGGATTCTTTGTTGCTTTTGTTGCAGCATCAAGAGCAGCACCAAGTTCTTTGCCTGCAAGTTTACCTGCGAGCATTGATGATACTACGCTTCCGAGGTCGATACCAAGTGAGTCTTTCAAGCCACTTGCAACCTGTGTAATTGTCTTTGTGATGTTGCCTGTAAGCATTTCACCACTTGAACCGTCTTTTCCGCCACCGTAAATTGTAACGTTTCCAACTTTGCTCCAAGGTTCTGCTGCAGCTCTTGCCATTTCAGGCAACTGTGTAAAGAGAACTTTCAAAGTATCGAGTTCCATCTGCATCTTAGCAGCATCACCGTACTGCTTCATAGCCTCAGCTTTTTCCTTCAAACCTTCAGCCTCAGCAAGGGCCTTCTGTTTGATACCGTCAGCTTCAGCAAGCAACTTTGCTTTTACTGCGGCAGCTTCAGCTTCACCCTTTGCCTGAATAGCTTCGGCAAGAGCTTTCTGACCTTCGGCTTCTGCAACCTTTGCTTTCTTTTCAGCATCAGCTTTTGCAATCAAAGCTTCAGCAGATTTTTCCTGTTCGTACTTTTCAGCTTCGGCTTTCTTCTGAAGGGCAATAAGATTTGCTTCCGCATTGCGTTCGCGTTCAATCTTTTCAGCTTCAGCAGCCTTTGTTCTTTCATAAAGTTCAGCATCAGCCTTTGTCTGTGCAGCATACTTTTCAGCATCAGCCTGCTTTTTGATTTCAGCATCAAGAGCCTTTTCCTTGATTGCGATTTCCTGTTCCTTCAACTCAGTCTCTTTTTCAAGACGGGCGATTTCAGCATTCTGCTTTGTGATTTCGATTGTCTTACGCTGTGTTTCCTTTTCGATAGCACCTGCAGCTTCAGACTTTGCAACTTCCTTCAAGCGGGCAGCTTCAAGTTCGGCTTTACGAACTTCAAGAGCATTGTTCTTTTCAGCGATTGCTGTATCTGCTGCAACCTTTGCATCGTTTGCTTCCTCACGAGCTTTTGCTTCTGCAACAGCAACTTCCTTGTTGGCATTTGCCTTTGCAATAGAAGCATTCTTCTGAATTGTTGCGATATTGTCAATACCGAGGTTGTTGATTACGCCCTGCTCGTCACTGAAGTTCTGAACATTGAAAGATACAATCTCGAGACCCATACGGTCCAAGTCAGGAACAGCATTCTGCTGAACAGCTTCCGCAAAAGTTTTACGGTCATTCATCATAGCCTTCAAAGACATTGTACCAACAATTTCACGCAAGTTACCTTCAAGAACCTCGCGGGCGGTTGCATTGATGTCACGGGCATCTTTGTTCAAGAAGTGTTGAGCAGCTTTTGCCAAGGCAGCTTCGGAAGTACCAATCTTAATATTTGCAACAGCATCAACTGTAATATTGATACATTCTGCAGTAGGAACAGCTTCCTGTGTCTTTACATCGACTGAAATCAAATCGAGTGTAAGTTCATCTTTACGTTCAAGGAATGGGATGCGGAAACCGGACTTACCGATAACTTTACGGGCTGTCTTTCTCAAACCTGAAATAACGTAACACTTGTTTGTTGGCGCTTTGAAATAACCAACAAAGAACATAACCATAAGGAGAACGAACAGTGTAGCGCCTCCCGCAATCGCAAATAATGTCATTTGCAACCTCCAAAAAATAATTTAAAAATATTTAAATTCAGCTTTGAAACTGAAATTTTTTCCGATGTCTTCTGCTGAAAAACCTTCTTCTTGTGTTAATGATATTAACATACCGTTTACGGCTTTTCCTAAAGATTTAAAAGTTTTGATATTTACAGGCATCATTTCACGTGTCTGCTTGTCAACATAATAAAAAATAAAATTATGGTCAGCTGTCTCTGCAATCATAGGTAATTTTCTGACCTTAAAAGATTCACCTGTAATTCTTACAAATCCATTATGAAAGCAAGAGTTATGCCTTGCATCTTTGACTATTGAAATAATTGAATTCCATCTTTGCTCAATTTTTTTATCAGAAAGCAAGCCTGCCTTTTTTGTTTTCCACTGTGATGATAAGTTTTTGTCAAGTAATTCAGAAGGAAACTCTTCACATAATTTATTCAACTTTCTTTCTGCATTTTTCAATTTTGTTCTTAACTGAATAACCTCAGTTGCCTGAGCTTTCCAAGCATCTCTTATAATGTGATAAGAGTTTGTTGCAAGACGAAGCTTTTCGAGAGTTGAACTGTCAGGAGCTTTCTTATGATTTACATAACAATCACTTAAATGCTTTTTTGCTTCTTCAACTTCAATTTGTTTGTGATGTGCTTCTGTTCTTGCGGCAAGTAAGTCTTCGTGCAAATGATACAACTTATTTACATAATCTTCCCTAACTGAATTACGATACCCATAGAAAACCCAATGTTTGAATTTGCCATCAGTATAATCATAACCCCAATTTTCTGGGTCATCTGTGTGAATATAATGTTTGTTTGCGAGTCGTATCTTTTTGTCCATAAACAAATATTAACCTACATTTATATTTATTTTATCGAATTCTTCTTCTGAAACTTCTTCCCAATCACTCATATAAGGGATTGCAGGATTTCCATCAACGTCTTCTGCTGCTCTAAACTTTACTGGGTCAGAAGTAAGAAGCTCGCGGAAAATCCAATCACCTTCTTTCAAAATAAGCTGATAAGTATAAGTATCATCTTTTTGAATTGAAAACCAATATACTTCTCCTTCATACCAACCGTCTCTTTCAAGAATACGTTCAGGAGTCCATTTAGTCCATTTACCTTTATCGCCCCAATTAGGTGCGTGAATTTTTTCCTGTTCTTTTTTAGGAAGGTCTTCAAAAGGTATACCGTTTTCATTGTCAATATAATAAGAATAGTTGCCTTGGTCAATAAGCCACTGAGCGTGCTTGTAAGATTCCTCTCTTGATTTTTCGCTGTCAATAACGCCACCGAAAGCTTTTATGAAAGCACGAGCAACTTCCAAGCTTTGAAGAGAAAACTTTATTGCAATTCCCTTAGGTCCGCAGCCGTTATAAAAATTTGTATTTTTGAAAAACTTCTTTTCCATTTCTACCATCTCCTGTAGTGGAAACCTGCAGCGTAAGCACGGTTTGCAGCCTTAACGTTTTCAGTTGCCTGAAGTTCAAACTTTGAACAAAGTTCATCGTAATGAGACTCAAGATATTCAAAACGAGCTGCCTTTTCTTTTTCACCGTCATTTTCGAGGGCAGACAAATCTTCCTCAGTCAAAAAACCGTTTTCTGAAAGGATACGCTGTATCTGAGCAAGCTGATTGTTTGAAACATAACCCTTTGTTTCAATCTGCTGAACAACTGAAGCTGTAAAGCCTGAAACGAAATTGTTCTTTTCGTTCTTTACAAGAATATCGTTTGCAGCAACTACAAACTTATCCATAAGAGCATTGCGAACGTAGTTGTATGGGTTAAGATAAGATGGGCAGTCCTTTGAGAAAACAAACAAGCGGATTGCTTCCTTGTGAACGCGGCCTGCAAACTTCTCTTCTCTTTCAGCTTTTGTCATAACGTCCTCCTTCAATTGAACTGACAATAATAATATAAAGATCAACTTACTGAAGTTTAGATTTATCGAAAATATTTATGTACTTTTTGTTTGCGTTGTAGCCTTCAGTCAAATAAGTTTTCTGAAGACCTTTTTTGCCATTGCCTTCAATATAAAGTCCTGCACCGTTTTTCTGAACACGGAATTCAGGTCCATAATGATTATTCAAATCGGGCTCGACTTGAAATTCAGTTGCTGAAATTTTGTTATAAGGCTTTACACCTACTGCCTGAACTGTTTCTGTTCTTTTTGTCAATTTTGTTGTTTCATAAAATCTGAAATAAACGCCTGCTGCCGTTTTAACTTCTGCAACGTAAACCATAACATCCTCCTTACGTCAAAAATAATATAAAGAAGTCGACTGTAAAGTTTAATCATTTTGACAAAAAATGTAAATCTGTCAAAATAATTTTTGAACTATAATGGAGGGAATAAAAAAAGAAAATATGAAGGTAAATTTATTTAAAATAAAAAAGGACAAATCCTTGCGAATTTGTCCTTTCGGCTATTTAAGGTTGATTATTACATCAATCCCATTTTTCTCATATTTTCGAGCTCGATTGCGTTGATTTCATCGATGTCCTCAGTCATCTTTTCCATACCTGCATCTTCGAGATTCTGCTGTCTCTCGCGGTATGTACCAACACCTTCGTCCCAAGCAGCTGCTTCAGCCTGTCCTGCAGATTCGTCAATTCTTGGCAAATACTTCAAGAAAGCATCGAAAGCTTCGCGGTATGTTTTTGCACCACGGATCTGACGCTCAAATGGCTTAACTGCTTCGCCGTACTGTGATACGAGGTCGTTCCAATAATTTTCAACTGCAAGACCTTTGCTCTCGCGGATGTTGAGATATTTTGAAACAGCTTCAACCTGTGCAGGCTCGAAGTCAAGCTTTGGCTTGTTCATCTGTTTGTATTCTTCAAACTTTGCTTTTTCAGCAGCAAGTGTTGCTTCGTTTTCTTTGATAGTTGTCTGTAAGCGGATAACCTGCTGACGATATGTGTTCTTGCTTTCGAGAAGTGTAGCATTTTCTTTTTCAAGTTTTGCAATGCTTTCGTTAGCAATCTTAAGGTTGCTCATAACGTGATTAAGACGAGTTCTCAATACGCCGCCATCAGATTCCATCTTTTTGTTGCCTTTTGTAAGAGAAGCAACTTTCATTTCAGCTTCAGCAAGTTTTGCCTCTGATTCTTCAAGTTTTGCTTTCAAATCAGCAACAGTCTTTTCCTCAGCAATTTTTTCGTTTTTAACTGTTTCTTCAGTTTTTGCAATGTGGTTTTCTTTGAGAGCAAGTTTTGATTGAAGAATTGCGTTTTCTTTTGCAAGTTCGCGGTTGCGAGTTGTCAAGCCTTCGCAGAGTTCCTTATAATCAGCAACCTGTTCATTAAGAAGAACACCAATCTGAAGATTTTTCTTTGTGTTTTCAACCATTTCGTTGAGGTCACCAAACTCTTTTGTTGCGTTTGCTGCCGACTCAACAAGTGCTGTAAGTTCAGCGTGAGTCTTTTCGAGTTTTTCCTGAACTTTGTTGATAAGTTCTTCATCGTTAGACTCTTTAACAAGTTTGAGAAGCTCGTTTACTTCTGTGAGCTTTTCCATTGGGTTAGCTGAGTTGTCAGCTTCATTCAACATTGACTCAACCTGCTTCTCAATTACTTTTCTTTCAAGCTTTGAGAGTGTAGCAGGTCCTACATTAGCAGTTTTGCCTTCCTCGAGTTTTGTCTCAGGTGTTGCAATCTTGCCTTCGTCCATATTTACTGCATCTACTTTCATATGTTTTTCCTTTCCTTCTATAATCTTTGATTTAGGTGAGATCTCAACAGACTCCCTAGTTTGCTTTGAATATTCAACATTCCCAGGGTTATATGACTGCTCTGAAGAAATGTCACCGAAAACTGACTGTGACGGATTTGTTACGATGTCTGCCACTCTTTCAATGATATATGTATCTGGGTCAACAGTTTTACCATCAGAAAGTGTTTCACCAAATCCTGATGAACTGAAACCTACACGTCCACCTGCTTCAATGATTTCCTGAGCAAGACGACCATATTCGCCAACGAATGTACCGATAGCCCAAATAAGTTTGTTAGCAGTATCAATAATCATATCAAGCCAAACAATAGCTGATGTCTTGAACTGTCCTGGGTCAGCGTCGTCCATTGGGTGATCTGCAAGACCACAACCACCTTGCCAAGTATCTCTTTGATTGTTGATAACATTACGCCACAACTGTTCAGTATAAATACGACCGTTGCCGTTTACATTACCGAATCTTG
>JAZNWZ010000131.1:0-13259 GCA_045593645.1 Candidatus Fimenecus sp.
CGTGAATAGCTGTTGAATAAACGCCAACATTAAGTTTATTAAGCCTATCAAGAACCTTTTGGCTTGGATGTCCATAAGGATTATCTGGACCACAAGAAACAATTGCATATTTAGGTTGAACAGCCTTTAAATATTTATTAGTTGACGATGTGTTACTACCGTGATGACCAAGTTTTAAGACATCTGCAGTTAAATCAACACCTGATTCAACAAGAGCTTGTTCAACCTCAGACTCTGCATCACCTTGAAATAAAAACTTAGTACTTCCAAAAGTAATCTTCATAACAATTGACATATTATTAAGCTCTTCATATTGTTGTAATGGAGCAAAAATTTCAACTTTTGCTTCACCTAGCATAAAATTATAATCAGGTTTTGCTTGAATAACATTGATATTATTTTTTGCAATATCGTTAATCAATATTTCATAAGTAGATGTTGTAGGAATATTAATACTGCTGAGCTTTGGCATTAAAATGTTAGAAACTTCATACTCATTGATAATTGTTGACGCACAGCCAATGTGGTCTTCATGTGGATGAGTTAAAACAAGATAATCAATTTTATCAATCTCTAATGTTTTTAAAGCACTACGAACTTCATTTAATGCGCTTATGGTAGCAACGTCAATAACCATAATATCATCACCTGATATAATTATCGAACAATCTCCTTGGTCGACATTAATGTAATAAACAGTAAAGTTGCTATCCGTTTTAGAAACTCCATCTATAACACCAAATTTTATATAAAGCTGTTCCCAACTGTAAACACCAAGTCTATCAAGAACTTCAATAGTGCCAACAAAAACAAGAAAAATTGCAACAAGAACAACAATGATTCTTTGGCGTGTACTTAAAAGTCTATCTTTATAACCATTAGGATTTCTTTTTCCGTCCATATACAGTTTTAGCTCGTCCTTTGGAATTGCCTTTTTGTCTATCATTTTTGTTAACCACTCTATTATTAAAAATATTTTTTTCTTTAATTAAGCACTTACTTGAATTGCCTATTAAATCACTTCTACCTGCTTTTTTTAATGCTTCATATACTAAATCATAATTCTTTGGATTAAAGTATTGCATTAAAGCACGTTGCATCGCCTTATCCTTCGAAGTTTTCGCAACATAAACAGGCACTAAAGTATATGGGTCCATTTCTGTATAATACATAGCAGTTGAAATAGTGCCAGGTGTTGGATAAAAATCTTGCACTTGTTCAGGATGCAACTTTTCATTTTTAATAAACTCTGCTAATTCAACAGCATCTTTTAATGTTGCACCTGGATGTGATGACATAAGATATGGAACAAGATATTGTTCTTTTCCAATTGATTTTGTGTAATTAAAATATCGTCTTGAAAACTCCTTATAAGCCTCAATATGAGGTTTACCCATTTTATCAAGTACAACTGCAGAACAATGCTCCGGAGCTACTTTTAATTGACCACTAACATGATGTTGCACTAATTCTTTAAAGAAAGAGTCATTATCATCACAAAGTAAATAATCATATCTAATTCCAGAACGAATAAACACTTTTTTAACTTTTGGTAAGCTGCGAATTTCACGCAAAATATCCAAATATTCATTATGAGTTGAAATCAAAGCTTTACAAGGTGTTGGTGCTAAGCATTTTTTACCTTTACAAAGTCCTAAAGAAAGTTGCTTATCACAAGCAGGACGTCTAAAGTTTGCAGTAGGTCCACCAATATCATGAATATAGCCTTTAAAATTATCCAAAGTAGTTAACAACTTTGCTTCTTTTATAAGTGATTCTTTACTTCTTGATGTAATAAATCTACCTTGATGAAATGCAATTGAGCAGAAATTACAAGCACCAAAGCACCCTCTATTGTGAGTTATAGAAAATTCAACCTCTTGAATTCCAGGAACTCCCCCATCTTTTTCATATGACGGATGATAAGTTCTTGTAAATGGCAAATCGTAAACAGCATCCAATTCAGCTGTAGTTAATGGTTCCATTGGTGGATTTTGAACAAGCATCATTTTACCGTGGCGTTGCTTAATTGCCTTGCCTCTAATATGGTCTTGCTCATCTTGTTGAATTCTACAAGAAATTGCATATTCTCTTTTTGATTTAATAACATTATCTAAAGATGGACATTCAACACCAACATAAGGAGTATTTTCTACAGGTACCGCATAGCAAGTACCACGAACATCTGTAATTGAGTCAATAGACTCTCCATTGTTCAAACGATTAGCAATTTCAACTGTCTGCTTTTCTCCCATACCATAAGAAATCAAATTTGCAGATGAATCAAATAGAATAGATGGTCGTATACTATCGTCCCAATAATCATAGTGTGCAAATCTTCTTAAAGAAGCTTCAAGTCCACCTATAACAATTGGTATGTCACCATAAATCTCACGAATTTTTTTACAATAAACAATAACGGCACGGTCAGGTCTTAAACCAAATTTTCCACCAGGTGAATAAGCATCAGCACATCTCAAACGCTTTGCAACAGTGTAATGAGCAACCATTGAATCAATATTACCTGAAGAAACAAAAAAGCCTAAACGTGGTCTACCAAAAACAGTAAAATCATTATTGGATTTCCAGTTAGGCTGAGAAATAAAGCCAACTTTATAACCCGCATTCTCAAGAACACGAGTTATAATAGCGGCACCGAAACTGGGATGGTCAACATATGCATCACCTGATACATAAACAAAATCAACTTCATCCCAATTTCTGTCAATCAAATCTTTTTTTGAAATAGGTAAAAACTGTTTGTTAATCACATTAGTCCCCTTATTCATTTTCACTATAATCCTTATCAGCACCATTTTGTGCCATAGCATTCATTTCATACCATTGTTGTTTTGAAATCAATACTTTTCTTGGTTTTGCACCTTCATAAGGACCAATAATTCCACGTTGCTCAAGTGCATCAACAATTCTAGCAGCACGAGCATAACCAAGTTTTAATTTTCTTTGCAACAATGTTGTAGATGCAGATTGAGCCTCAACAACAACTTCGATAGCCTTTGGCAACATTTCATCTGCACCACTGTCATCGCCGTCAGAGTCGGACGCTACAACATCTTTCTTCTTATTACCTGTGTTTGCAGCGTTCTTGTCAATTTCCTTCATAACTTCATCATCATAAACTGTTTGAGTTTGTGCTTTAATAAAGTTTACAACATTTTCAACTTCTTTATCTGACAAATAACAACCTTGAACACGAATAGGCTTTGGAATACCAACTGGATAATAAAGCATATCACCATTACCGAGAAGTTTTTCAGCACCAACTGAGTCAATAATTGTTCTTGAGTCAACTTGAGATGAAACAGAAAGTGAAATTCTACTTGGAATATTAGCTTTAATAATACCAGTAATAACATCAACAGATGGTCTTTGAGTTGCAATAACAAGCTGCATGCCTGCAGCACGAGCCATTTGAGCAAGTCGACAAATTGAGTCTTCAACCTCATTTGGTGCAGCCATCATAAGGTCAGACAACTCATCTATAAATATAACGATTTGTGGCATTTTCTTTTTGCCTTCGCTCTCACAAATGCTATTATATCCTGCAATATCTCTAACACTGTTTTCTGAGAATGTCTTATAACGAGTTAGCATCTCAGTAACTGCCCAAGAAAGTGCACCAGAAGCCTTACGAGGGTCAGAAACAACAGGAACAAGCAAGTGTGGAATTCCATTATATACAGTAAATTCAACTTGTTTCGGGTCAATCATTAAAAGTTTAACTTCTTCAGGTGTAGCGTTGTAAAGAATACTAACAATCATTGAGTTAAGACAAACAGATTTACCAGAACCAGTTGTACCTGCAATAAGCAAGTGTGGCATCTTTACAAGGTCAGAGTATACAAATTCACCAGTAATATCTTTACCAAGTGCAACAGTCAATTTAGATTTTGCATCTCTATATTGTTGTTGGTCAATTACTTCTCGCAAAGAAACAGCTTGTCTATTTTTATTAGGAATTTCAATACCAACTGCAGCTTTATTTGGAATTGGTGCTTCAATTCTTACACCAGATGCTGCCAAGTTAAGAGCAATATCATCAGCAAGATTTGTAATCTTACTGATTTTAACACCAGCAGCAGGTTGAATTTCATAACGTGTAACAGAAGGTCCTTGAGATATTCCAACGACTCTTGTTTCAACACCAAAGCTATTCAAAGTGTCAACAAGCTTTTCAGCATTTCTCTTTCTTTCTGCCTCAAAATTTTCAGCATTAGATTTTTTAGGTAAATTAAGACAATCTAATGGTGGTAAAGAATAAACGCAAACTTGTTCTTCAGCTTCTTCGTCTTCAACATCATCAATATTTTCTTCAACATTTTCTATTTTTTCAGGCTCAACAACAATTTCTTTTTTTGCAGAATCCTTATCTTTTGATTTAAAATCAGCTAATGTTAAAAGTTCTTCAGCTTCGACTACGCCTTCGTCATCAATATCATCTTCAATGTCAACATAATAGTTGTCTAATTCTTCAGTTTCTTCAATTTCAATAATTTCTTCATCTGAAGCCTCATTTTCAGGTTCAGGACCTAAATCAACATCTGGATTTTTAATTTTTTTCTTCTTTTCTTTTTTCTCTTCAGAATTTGCTTTTTCACCATATTCAGCAATTTTATAATCAGTAATTTTTTTTGCTTTTCTAAATGAATTTAAAACTGCTTTTAAAAATCTGTCTAATGTAACACCAGTCATTATCATTACAAGTACAAAAAGCAAAATTAAGCAAATACAAATAGCTGCTAATTTACTGCCACCTGTAACTAACAAGAACAAACCACCAATAAATGCACCAAAAACACCAACACCATAAGGCAATGCCATTTCAAATGCATCAACTAATTCTTCACCAAAAGTTGAATTTGAATCAGCAAAGAAAGTAATATGTACAATGCATGTAACAATAAATAAAATTAGAGAGAATTCAACAAGTTTATGCTTTAAAACTCTATCTTCTTTATTTCTTGCAATCAAAGCAGAAACAACAATTAATATCAATGGTACAATAAATGAACAGAATCCAAAAACACCAAATAAAAAGGTTCTAAGAGCTCCCCATATTCCTCCTGCAGGTATAACTGCAAGCAAAAACATCAATACTGACGATGCAAATAAAATAAGTGCAGTTAACTGTGGGTTATTGTTTTGTTTGTTTTTAGTATTTGTTTTTTGATTATTAGTTTTTTTCTTAGTATTATTCGCCATTTGAACATCCCCACCCTAAAATTAAAGAGTTACTAAACTATAAATAATTGTGAAAGCACCGACTACAAGACAATAATAGCCAAAATATTTCCACATATCTTTTTTTAAGATAATCTGCAAAAGTTTAATACAAGCTACACCGACTACAGCAGAAACTATAATACCAACAATTGCAGGTAAAAGTTGAAAATCCAAGTTTTCAAGTCCAATGTCAAAAGCATCTTTAAGTTCAACAATATTTGCAACTAAAATTGCTGGAATTCCAAGAATAAATGAATATTCAACCATATTTTTCTTAGAAACACCACATAACATACCAGTTGAAATGGTAGAGCCTGAACGAGAAATACCAGGAAAGCCTGCTGCAAATGCTTGTGCAATACCAATCGCAAAAGCATCTCTTGTGTTTACTTCATTAACTAATTCTTTTTTCTTTGATAAATATGTAGAACCTAAAAGTAAAATCGCAGTAAAAATAAAGCAAATACCTTCAACTAAAAGACTGTCATCTTCTGAAAAACCACTTAACCAGTCCATTAATTTCATATCGTTACTAATTGGGATTAAAAGCAACAACAATGGAAGACATGAGAAGAAAAACATTACAAGCATTTTCTTTTTGCCTTCAAGCTGTTTAAACTTAAACTTGCCAGTAAAAATGTCTTTAATAAGTCCAAAAGCATCAACAATAAGTTCAAATATTGTTTTGTAAAAAACTATAAATACAGCAATAAGTGTACCCAAATGCAGTAAAACAGTTAAAAGCAAAGACGAATTACCGTCAACACCAAGGAAGTGCTGAAACAACGATAAATGTCCACTACTTGAAATAGGTAAAAACTCAGTAACACCCTGAACAATTCCTAAAATTATTGCCTTAATGTATTCCATTAAATCAACCTCGTTTACTTATCAATTTTACTATATAAATATGACATAGCGTCTTTTAAATTGCCAATATTATCAATTAAACCTTCATTCACAGCACTTGTGCCATCAAGCACTGTACCGACATCCATTACAAGCTCACCAGTTTTTAACATAAGTTCTCTAAACCTGTCAGGTTTTATGTTAGAATTTTGAGAAACAAAGTTAACAATTCTATCCTGCATTTTATCAAAATAAGATAAAGTTTGTGGTACACCCAATACAAGACCAGTCATTCTAACAGGATGTATTGTCATTGTTGCAGTTGGAACAATAAATGACTTATCTGCAGACACTGCCAATGGCACACCAATAGAATGTCCACCACCTAAAACAAGTGATGCTGTTGGCTTTTTCATACCAGATATTAATTCAGCAATAGCAAGTCCTGCCTCGATATCTCCACCAACAGTATTTAAAATAATGAGCAAACCATCAATATCTTCACTTTCTTCAACTGCAACTAATTGAGGAATTACATGTTCATACTTTGTAGTTTTATTTGTTGGAGGTAATAAGTAATGACCCTCAACTTGACCAATTATTGTTAAACAATGAATAAATTTACCATTTTTCTTTACTGAAAAGGCACCATTGTCAGCAATTTCAAGTCTGTTTTCAGTTTCAAAATTTTCAGTATTTATACTGTCAGGTGCAGAAGGTAAAATAAAGTTTGAAAAGTATGAATACATAAATATTGTCCCCTTTTGTATGATTAAAATTATTATATCCATTCAAGAGTACAATATTTACTATATATACCTAAATATTGTATCATAATTGTTTTTTAATATCAACATTTTGATAAAAATTTGTATTTTTAATTATCAATTATATTGACAAAAATCTAACAATATTATAGAATAAAGTTTGTTAAAAAATTGAAAAAGTCAAGGAGTGTTCACCTATGGGTATGACAATAGGTCAAAAACTTATCAAGTCTCACCTTGTTAGTGGCGATATGACTACTGGCAGTGAAGTTGGACTTAAAATCGACCAAACATTAACACAAGATGCAACAGGTACAATGGCATATCTTGAGCTTGAAGCGATGGGCATTGAGCAAGTTAAAACAGAACTTTCTGTTGCATATATTGACCACAATACATTACAAACAGGATTTGAAAATGCAGACGACCACAGATTTATTCAAAGTGTCGCTAAAAAACATGGTATTCGTTTTTCAAGACCTGGTAATGGTATTTGCCACCAAGTTCATCTTGAACGTTTTGGCAAGCCAGGAAAGACTCTTATCGGCTCTGATAGCCATACACCAACTGGTGGTGGTATCGGTATGCTTGCAATGGGTGCTGGTGGTCTCGACGTAGCAGTTGCAATGGGCGGCGGTACATATTATATCACAATGCCAAAGATGGTTAGAGTTAATCTTACAGGCAAACTCAGTCCTTGGGTTGCTGCGAAAGACGTTATTCTTGAAGTTCTTAGAATTATGACAGTTAAGGGTGGCGTTGGTAAGATTATTGAGTATGGTGGTGAAGGCGTAGCTACACTTTCAGTACCTGAACGTGCAACAATTACAAATATGGGTGCAGAGCTTGGTGCAACAACATCTGTTTTCCCTTCTGATGATGTTACAAAAGCTTTCTTAAAGGCACAAGGTCGTGAGGAAGACTGGGTTGAACTAAAAGCAGATGACGATGCAGTATATGATGAAGTTATCAATATTGATTTATCATCTCTTGCACCAATGGCAGCATGTCCACATATGCCTGATAGAGTTAAATCAGTAACAGAAATTGGTAAAATTAAAGTTGACCAAGTGTGTATTGGTTCTTGTACAAACTCATCTCTTCTCGATATGATGAAGGTAGCTGCAATTCTTAAAGGTAAGACAGTTTCTCCTTCAGTTAGCCTTTCAATTGCACCTGGTTCAAAGCAAGTACTTAATATGATTTCACAAAACGGTGCACTTTCTGATATGATTGACGCAGGTGCTCGTATTCTTGAAAGTGCTTGTGGTCCTTGTATCGGTATGGGTCAATCTCCTAACTCTGCAGGTGTTTCACTTAGAACATTTAACAGAAACTTTGAAGGTCGTTCAGGTACAGCAGATGCAGGTATTTATCTTGTTAGCCCTGAAGTTGCAGCAGCTTCAGCTATTACAGGCTATCTTACTGACCCACGTGATTTAGGTGAATTCCCAGAAATCGTTCTTCCTGATGAATTTATTATTAACGATAATATGGTAGCAATGCCAGCATCACCTGAAGAGGCAAAAGATGTTGAGGTTATGTATGGTCCAAATATTAAGCCATTCCCTTCAAGTGAACCTATGGAAGAAGATATTACAGCAAAGGCTGTATTAAAGGTTGGCGATGACATTACAACTGACCACATTATGCCTGCAGGTGCTAAAATTCTTCCTTATCGTTCAAACATTCCTTTCCTTTCACAATATTGCTTTGGTGTATGTGATAAAGAATTCCCTGAAAGAATTAAAAAAGAAGGTAAGGGCATCGTAATTGGTGGTGCTAACTATGGTCAAGGCTCTTCACGTGAGCATGCAGCACTTGTTCCTCTTTATCTTGGTGTTAAAGCAGTTATTACAAAATCATTTGCTCGTATTCACTGTGCAAACCTTATAAATGCAGGTATACTTCCTCTTAACTTTGCAAATGCAGATGATTATGACAAGATTACACAAGGTGATGAATTAAGTCTTAAAGGAATTAAGAGTGCAATCATCAATAACGAGCCTGCAATTCTTGTAAACCTTACGACTGGTGAAGAATATGAACTTAAATATGACCTTTCACAACGTCAAAAGGATATTATTCTAGCTGGTGGACTTTTAAATTATACTAAACTTTCATTTTAAGGAGAAAGAAAATGGAAAATCAAATTAAAGAAGCATTAGCAAAGTATGAAGCTCTCATTAGAGAACAACTTGCTCGTAACGAAAAAATTAAGGCTACAAAAGATTTTGTTGATTTTGAAAAGCTTGATAAAATTATTATCGGTGTTTGTGGTGGCGACGGTATTGGACCTATCATCACAAAAGAATCTGCACGCGTTCTTGAATATATGCTCAAGGATGAAGTTGAAGCTGGTAGAGTTGAATTCAAATATATCGATGGACTTACAATTGAAAATCGTGTTGCAGTTATGAAAGCAATTCCTGATGATGTTCTTGCAGAGCTTAAAGAATGTCATGTAATTCTTAAAGGACCTACAACAACACCTCAAGCTGGCGACCCATGGCCAAATATTGAAAGTGCAAACGTTGCAATGAGAAAAGAACTTGACCTTTTTGCAAACGTTCGTCCTGTAAAAGTTCCTGACCAAGGTATTGACTGGACATTCTTCCGTGAAAATACAGAAGGTGCTTATGCAGTTGGTTCAAAGGGTGTTAATGTAACAGACGAGCTTGCAATGGACTTTGTTGTTACAACAAGTGAAGGTTCTGAAAGAATAGCAAGAATCGCATATGATTACGCAAGAAGAAATGGTAAAGAAAGAGTTTCTATTATCAATAAAGCAAATGTAATTAAAACAACTGACGGCAAATTCCTTAGAATTTGTAAAGAAGTTGGTAAAGAATATCCAGAAATCATTACAGATGAATGGTATGTTGATATTACAACAGCAAAGCTTATTGATGAAAAGAGAAGAAAAGACTTCAAAGTATTTGTTCTTCCAAATCTTTATGGCGATATCATCACTGACGAAGCTGCTGAATTCCAAGGTGGTGTTGGTACTGCTGGTAGTGCTAACCTTGGTAAGAGATATGCAATGTTTGAGGCAATTCACGGTTCAGCGCCAAGAATGATTCGTGAAGGCAGAGGTCAATACGCCGACCCTTGCTCAATGCTTCGTGCAACAGTTATGCTTCTTTCACACATCGGTAAGCAAGCTGAAGCAGACAAGCTTGAAAGAGCTCTTGACATTTGTATGTTTGAAGAAAAGAAACTTTCAATTACAGGTCGTTCTGATGGTGCTACATGTAGCGATTTTGGCGACTATGTAATGGAAACTGTTAAAAAGCTTTCATAATTGAGGTGAAAACAATGAATAGAAATGATGTATCAATTTCTGTCATTAAGCGTCTCCCCCGTTATTATCGTTTCTTAGGTGAATTAAAAGCACAAGGAATTATTAGAATTTCATCAAAAGACTTATCGAATAAAATGGGCTTTACTGCATCACAAATTCGTCAAGATTTAAACTGTTTTGGTGGATTTGGTCAGCAAGGATATGGCTATAATATTGAAAGTCTTTACAATGAAATTGGAAATATTTTAGGTGTTAATAAAACTAGAAATGCGATTCTTATTGGTGCAGGCAATCTTGGAAAAGCCGTTGCTTTACATATGTCTTTTGAACAACGTGGCTTCAATTTAATTGGCGTATTTGATAAAAATCCTGCATTGACAGGTCAAATGCTTCGTGGTATTCCAATTAGACATACTGACGATATATTTGATTTTTGTAAAGATAACTCCCCTGCAGTTGCAGTGCTTTGCATCCCAAGTGTTGCTGCAGAAGTTTTAGCACCTCAACTTGTTGAATTAGGAATTAAGGGTTTTTGGAATTTTAGCCATTATGACATATCTACAAATCATCCTAATGTTGCAGTTGAAAATGTTCATTTAAGCGATAGTTTAATGACTTTAAGTTATCATGTAAGCAATTTAGATTAAAAGAAAAGAAGCTATGTAAAATACATAGCTTCTTTTTTATATTTAACTTATATTAGGCAATAACCCGAAGCATAATGCCTCGGGTTATTTTTTATATCACTATTTGTTAAAGTATTTAACAGCTGCCTCAAACATACGGATATCATATTCACCCGGTACATTCTTGTAAAGTCCGTCACCGATACGCTCTGAGTGACCCATTTTACCGAATACACGACCGTCAGGTGAAGTAATACCTTCAATTGCACACAATGAACCGTTTGGATTAAAGTCAATGTTTGCAGTTGCGTTACCTTGGAGGTCAACATACTGTGTAGCAATCTGTCCGTTTTTAGCAAGTTCTGCAATAAGTTCAGGAGAAGCAAGGAACTTACCTTCGCCGTGAGAAATAGGCACATTCACAATGTCGCCCACATTCATAAGGCTGAGCCATGGAGATTTTGTAGACGCAATTCTTGTATGAACAATTCTGCTCTGGTGACGACTGATGTTATTGAATGTAAGTGTAGGACAATTTTCATCAGTATCAATAATCTTTCCGTAAGGAACAAGGCCGAGCTTAATAAGTGCTTGGAAACCGTTACAGATACCGCACATAAGACCATCACGATTATCAAGAAGGTCTGTAACTGCTTCTTTAACAGCAGGATTACGGAAGAATGCTGTAATAAACTTAGCTGAACCGTCTGGCTCGTCACCGCCTGAGAAACCACCTGGAATGAAAATCATCTGGCTTTCTTTTACTTTAGCTGAGAAGCCTTCAACGCTTCTTGCAACATCTTCAGCAGTAAGGTTTCTGATTACGAAAATTTCTGCCTCACCACCTGCTTTTTCAACTGCACGAGCAGAGTCATATTCACAGTTAGTGCCTGGGAATACAGGAATAAGCACCTTAGGTTTGTTAGTTTTGTTTGCAGGAGCAATATCACATTTACCCTCAAAAGAATAAGTAGGAATTTCACCTTTATCTTCTTTAGCCTTAGTTGGATATACATCTTCAAGAGTTGCAGTATGTAATTTATAAAGTTCTTCGATTGTAGCAGTATCATCACCGAGTTTAATTACAGGCTCTACAGTAGTTGTACCGATTTTCATTACGCCTGGAATTGTAACATCTTCAGTAAGTTCTGCAACAATAAAGCCCCACATACCAAGATGCCAATTTTCTTTAAGGTCCTGTGATGATGCAAAACCAATATTGTTACCAAATGACATTTTCATAACTGCTTCGCCAATACCGTGTTCAACCGCCCAAGAAGCCTTAACTTTACCCTCTTTACAAAGGTTATGGAATGTATCCCATGTAGCTTTAAGGCTATCAGCACTCTCATCAGTTGCACCGAAGAGATATACAGGATGATTTGCCTCTTTGAATTCAGGGCTGATAACATCTTGCTTTTTAATAGGAGCAATAGCGAAAGAAATAAGTGTTGGTGGAACATCTTTATCAAGGAAAGTACCTGACATTGAGTCTTTACCACCGATTGCAGCGGCACCCAATTCTAACTGAGCATCAAGTGCACCAAGAAGTGCTGCAAATGGTTTGCCCCAACGCTCAGGTTCAGTTTTAAGTCTTTCAAAGAATTCTTGTAAAGTAAGATATGCAAGTTTATAATCACAACCTGCAGCAACAAGCTTTGCAACAGAGTTGTAAATTGATGCGTGAGCACCTGTATAAGGGTCAACTGAAAGGTGGTCAGGGTCACAACCCCAACTGAACACACTTGCCTGGTCTGTTTCTTGACCCGGAAGAACAGGTAATACTGCAGCCATAGACTGTGTAGGAGTAAGCTGACGCTTACCGCCATAAGGCATTACAACGCTACCTGCACCGATAGTTGAGTCAAAGCGTTCAACAAGACCACGCTGGCTTGCTGTACGAAGGTCAGCAGCCATTTCGCGTAATGAACCATACATTGCTTTGCTTAATACTGAAAGGTCTTTTTTAGTAACTGTAACATCCATGTGCTTAACAGCACCGTTTGTGTCAAGGAATGCACGACTAAGGTCAGCAATAACATTACCTTTCCACTTCATTACCATACGCTCTGCTTCAGTAACAACAGCAACGCGGTATGCTTCAAGGTTTTCTTCTTCAGCATATGCAATAAATTTATCAGCATCTTCTGCGGCAACAACAACTGCCATACGCTCTTGAGATTCAGAAATAGCAATTTCAGTACCGTCAAGACCTTCATATTTTTTACGAACTGCATCAAGGTCAATCTGAAGACCAGGAGCAAGCTCACCGATAGCAACAGACACACCGCCTGCACCGAAGTCATTACAACGCTTGATTAAACGAGTAACCTCTGCATTACGGAAAAGTCTTTGAATTTTTCTTTCTTCAGGAGCATTACCTTTTTGAACTTCAGAAGCCATAGTTGTAAGAGACTTCATATTGTGGCTCTTTGATGAACCTGTAGCACCACCAATACGGTCACGGCC
>JAZNWZ010000132.1:0-17280 GCA_045593645.1 Candidatus Fimenecus sp.
AACAAGTGGTTAGAGCGTCTTGAGGTGCTTGGTTTTAATGCTCTTCCTGCAACACTTAGTGAAGATATGTGGACTCACCAATATGTTCAACAGGTTAATCAGGTTGCTTGTCAAAAAACAATGATTATGGCTCCTTGGAGCACAAATGGTCCTTATGCACATACTTTTGGCCTTGAGCCAAACTTTGGTTGCTGTACTGCAAACTTTAATCAGGGTTGGCCTAAGTTTGCTCTGTCAGCATTTATGCATAAAGACGATACAATTATAAATGCAGTTATGTTGCCTTCTATTTTGAGCGATAATGGGGTTAACATCAAACTTGAGACAAATTACCCATTTGAAAACAAAATGCATTACAAGGTCAATACAGAGAAAGATTTCAATTTTGTAATTCGTATTCCATCATTTGCAAAGAATGTTAAGGTCAATGGTGAAAGTGTTAATGCAAAAGACCTTGAAATTGCTATAAAACAAGGTGAAACTGAAATAGATGTTGAATTTACTGCAACACCATTCTTAAAGAAAAGACCAAACAACCTTTATGCTTTACAAATGGGCTCATTGCTTTTCTCTGTGCCAATTAAATTTGAAAAGGAAATGAGAGAGTACACTAAAAAGGGTGTTGAGCGTAAATTCCCATATTGCGACTATCAATTTATTCCTCAAACTCCTTGGAATTATGGATTTGCAGATGAAAACCTTGAAATTGTCAACAAAAAGGTAGGGGAGATTCCATTCTCGTTAGAAAACCCACCAATAGCGATAAAAGCCAATATGCAACAAATTAACTGGGGACTTAAATTCCCATATAGAAGTGTTGCAAGAAAAACTCCAAAATCTACAACTCCCATCTCAGGGGTACAAGAAATTGAACTTTACCCATACGGTTGTTGTAAGCTTAGAATGACAGAAATGCCAATTCTTAAATAGACAAAATAAAAAAGCCATTGGATATTTTCCAATGGCTTTCGTTTTTATAAGATTATTTAATTCCTAATTCTTCAGCACTAACAAGTGAAATGTTGTGTTCACCAAGAAGTGAAACAAACTTATCCTTTGCTTCTTCTTGAACACGGAAAATCATATAAGCGTGTTCAGCATTAGGAGCTAAAAGTGAATACATATAATCAATAGCGATTTCGCCTTCAGCAAGGATTTCAAGAAGCTCGTTAAGTCCTGCAGGTTTGTCAGGAACTGCAACTGCAAGAACAGGAGTCATTGAAAGAACACAACCATTTTCAAAAAGAGTTTTTGCAGCAGCTGCAGAATCGTCAACAATAACACGAAGAACGCCATAGTCAGCAGTTTCAGCAATTGAGATAGCACGAAGATTAATGTTGTTCTTTGCAAGAAGACCAGTAATTTCAGCTAATTGACCTGTACGGTTTTCAAGGAAAATTGAAATTTGATTAACGCTCATTGTAATATCCTCCTTATATCTTACGCTTGTCGATTACACGAACAGCCTTGCCTTCGCTACGAGTAATTGTCTTTGGAGCAACAAGTTTAACCTTTGCAGAAATACCAAGCATTGCACGAAGAGCATCGACAAGGTTCTTTTCCATAGCAGTGATAGTGCCAAGTGAGTCAGAGAAGTTTTCAGGTGTCATTTCAACCATAACTTCAAATGTATCAGTGTTGTTAACACGGTCAACAATAATTTGATAGTTAGCTTGATAGCCTTGTTGAATGAGAACTGTTTCAATTTGTGATGGGAATACGTTTACGCCACGAATAATAAGCATATCGTCGCTTCTGCCCATTGGTTTGCACATCTTAATGAATGTACGACCACAAGAACATTTTTTACGAGTAAGAACACAAATATCACGTGTTCTGTAACGAAGAAGAGGGAATGCCTCTTTTGTGATTGATGTAAATACAAGCTCACCCTTTGTACCTTCAGGAAGAACTTCACCTGTGTCAGGGTCAATAATTTCAGCAATAAAGTGGTCTTCGTTAATGTGCATACCTGTTTGTTCTTCACATTCAAAGCTTACGCCAGGACCGGAAATTTCAGTAAGTCCATAAATATCATAAGCCTTAATGCCAAGGCTGTTTTCAATATCACGGCGCATATCTTCACTCCAAGCTTCAGCACCAAAGATACCAGCCTTAAGCTTGATTTGGTCGCGAAGACCTTTTTCGTGAATGGATTCTGCAAGATAAGCAGCATAAGATGGTGTACAGCAGAGAATTGTAGCACCAAGGTCTGTCATAAATTGAAGTTGACGGTCTGTGTTACCTGATGACATTGGAAGTGTAAGGCAACCAACCTTATGAGAACCACCGTTAAGACCAGGACCACCTGTGAAAAGTCCATAGCCATAAGCAACTTGGCAAACATCTTCTTTTGTACCGCCAACAGCCATAATAGCACGAGCACAGCAATCTTCCCAAAGGTCAATATCGTGTTGGGTGTAGAATGCAACAACACGCTTACCTGTTGTACCTGATGTTGATTGAATACGAACACATTCGTCAAGTGGTTTTGCAAGAAGACCATAAGGATAGCATTCACGCAAGTCATCCTTAGTCATAAATGGAAGCTTATGTAAATCGTCTGCACTCTTGATGTCATCAGGAGTAACACCCATATCTTCCATTTTTTTGCGATAGTAAGGAACATTGTCCCAAACGTGTTTTACTTGCTTAACAAGACGTTCATCCTGCCAAGCTTTGAGCTGCTCAACTGAAGCAGTTTCAATTTCTGGTTGATAATATTTGCTCATAATATTTTCTCCTTTACTTGAGTCTTGGCTTTAAGCGTTTCTGCCTAAAGTAAAGGCTTTTTTGTTCATTTCCAAGAATTTTGCAGGAACACTGTCTTCAATAGCTTTTAACCATTCTTCTTCAGTAAATTCAAAATAGTTTGAAAGCTTGCCCATAAGAACAATATTAACTGCCTTTGCTGAGCCTGCTTCTTCTGCAAGACTTAATGCGTCAATAGCATCAACAGAAATGCCCTTGTTTTGCATTTTTACAACTAAATCATCAGGATATTCAGCAACACCTGTAATAACAGGCATAGGGTTGATTTGTTGAGTATTTGTAACGATTTTACCGTTAGGATTAAGGTATTCAGTATAACGAGCAGCCTCTAAAAGTTCAAAAGAGACAATGAAATCTGCCTCGCCCTTGTCGATAATAGGTGAGTAAACCTTATCACCAAATCTAACATAAGTAACAACCGAACCACCACGTTGGCTCATTCCGTGAACTTCTGAAACCTTAATATCATATCCCTTTGTAAGAAGTAAGCGACCAAGCAATTTTGATGCCAACAAGCTACCTTGACCACCAACACCTACAATCATAACATTTTTAGTCTTCATAATTATTCCTCCTGAGCCTTTAATGCATCAAACTTGCAAAGTTGTTCACAAACGCCACAGCCTGTGCAAAGAGTATTATCAATCTTGGCCTTACCGTCAGTCATACTGATTGCAGGACAACCGATTTTCATACACATTTTACAGCTTCTGCACTTGTCAGTGTCAACAATTAATGGCTTGTTATGCTTAACGTATTTTAAAAGTGCACAAGGACGACGAGAAATAACAACTGAAGGTTCATCAACTGCTAATTCTTCCTTAATTACTGTTTCACATTCTTTAAGGTTATAAGGGTCAACAACTCTAACTCTGTTAATGCCAACAGCCTTGCAAAGTGTTTCAAGGTCAATCTTTGAAGCAACATCACCTTTAAGGTTATAACCTGTTGTAGGGTTTTGCTGATGACCTGTCATACCTGTAATTGAGTTGTCAACGATAATAACAGTTGAGTTTGATGAGTTGTATGCAATATTTACAAGACCTGTAATACCTGAGTGCATAAATGTTGAGTCGCCGATAACTGCAACAGTTTTGTTGTCAGTAGCACCTTTGTTTGACTTGTTAAAGCCATGAAGACCTGAAATTGAAGCACCCATACAAATTGTAGTGTCAAGTGCTGCAAGAGGAGGTACTGCACCAAGAGTGTAGCAACCAATATCGCCTAAAACAGTAAGCTTGTTTTTAGCAAGAGTATAGAAAAGACCACGGTGAGGGCAACCTGCACACATTACAGGAGGACGAGCAGGAATATTCTCGTCAAGTACAGCACCACAAACTGTTTCAACACCCATCTTTTCTGCAACGATATTTTGGCTTAACTCACCAATACATGAGAATTTATCTTTACCGATAACATCAATCTTTAAGTTGTTGCAGTGTTCTTCAATAAAGCCGTCAAGTTCTTCAATAACAACAACCTTTTGAACAGAATTAGCAAAGTCCTTAATCTTTTTAACTGGCATAGGCCAAGCCATACCAAGCTTAAGAACAGGGTATTTATCACCAAAAACTTCTTTAACATATTGGAAAGATGTTGATGATGTAATAATACCGATTTCGTTGTCTGTACCGTCAAAAAGCATATTAACATCAGCAGTTTCAGCATATTCAACAAGAGATTCAGTTCTTGCTTCAACAACCGGATGACGCTTTTTAGCGTTACCTGGCATCATTATGTATTTAGCACCGTTTTTCTCATAAGGCTTGCTGAATTCAACACGGTCAGATGTTTCAACAACACTTTGTGAGTGAGCAACACGAGTACACATTTTAATAATAACAGGTGTATCAAATTTTTCTGAAATTTCATAAGCAAGTTTTGCAAAAGACAATGCTTCCATAGAGTCAGCAGGCTCAAGCATAGGAATTTTTGATGCCTTTGCATAGTGTCTACTGTCTTGCTCATTTTGAGAAGAGTGCATACCTGCATCGTCAGCAACACAAATAACCATACCTGCGTTAACGCCTGTGTAAGCAATTGTAAAAAGTGGGTCAGCAGCAACGTTAAGACCTACGTGCTTCATACCACAAAAGCTTCTGTGTCCTGCAAGACAAGCACCGAAAGCAGATTCCATAGCAACCTTTTCATTTGGTGCCCATTCAGCATAAAGCTCTTTATATTTAGCAGCAGCCTCAGTTACCTCAGTACTTGGTGTACCAGGATAGCTTGAAACAAAATCACAACCTGCTTCATAAAGGCCACGAGCTAATGCTTCGTTACCGAGCATAAGAGTTTTCATTTAATATCCTCCTTAAAAACTGCACAATAGCCGAACTCAAAATAAAGTTCGGCTTTTTGTACAATACACTTAACTAAATTATATTATTCACTATCACCGATAGAATCTTTAACAGAAACTAAAACCTTACGGTCATAGCAAGAAAATACTTTATCAATGTGTTCCTTTGAAGGAGCCTTTGTAATAAGGCTAACAACAGGAACAATCACAAGACCTGCCATCATGCAGAAAGCACCTGCATTGATAGGGGATTTAAGCATTACAGGGAACATATCCTTAGCAACAACGTTTGCAATCATAAATACAGTTGCAAAAATAAAGTTTACAAGGACAGCAGCCTTTGTAGTGCGTTTCCAATATAAGCCATATAAGAAAGGAGCAAGGAAAGCACCTGCAAGAGCACCCCAAGAAACACCCATAAGCTGAGCAATAAATGAACCGTTAGGATTCTTATATTGGTCTATAGCTATTATAACAGAAATCGCAATAAAAACAACTATTAAAATTCTCATAATAAGAAGTTGTGTTTTGTCTTTCATATCTTTTGCAAACTTGCCTTTAATAAAGTCAAGTGTCAAAGTTGAACTTGATGTAAGAACAAGTGAAGAAAGAGTAGACATTGAAGCAGAAAGAACAAGAATAACAACAATTGCAATAAGTAAATCAGAAAGACCGGAAAGCATTGTTGGAACAATTGAATCGTAACCGTTTTTAGCAACTAATTCAGGAGTTGAGAAAAGTCTGCCGAAGCCACCTAAGAAATAGCAACCACCTGCAACAATAAGAGCAAAGACAGTTGAAATAATCATACCCTTGTTAATAGACTTTTCGTTCTTAATTGCATAGAATTTTTGAACCATTTGAGGAAGTCCCCAAGTGCCAAGAGATGTTAAAACAACAACGCCAAACAAGTTAATAGGGTCAGGACCAAAAATTGATGTGAAAGCACCAGGATTTGTAGAAACTGTTGTGTCAACTACTTGGCTAAGTGCTTCAATTGAACCTGAAAAACCACCGTTTACTTTTAAAACAGAGTAGATTACAGCAACAATACCTACTATCATAATGATACCTTGAATGAAGTCGTTGATAGCAGTTGCCATATAACCACCAATAATAACATAAACACCAGTGAGTACAGCCATAGCAATAACACAATATTCATAAGGAATGTTAAATGCCATACCGAAAAGTCTGCTAAGTCCGTTATAAAGAGAAGCAGTATAAGGAATAAGGAAAATGAATACAATTGCAGATGCTACAAACTTTAATGTTTCACTGTTATAGCGTGATTCAAAGAATTGTGGCATTGTTGCACTACCAAGGTGTTGAGTGAGCACACGAGTTCTTCTACCAAGCACTGCCCAAGCAATAAGAGAACCTAAAATTGCATTACCTATACCTGCCCAAGTAGCAGCTACGCCGTATTTCCAACCAAATTGACCTGCATAGCCAACAAAAACAACTGCTGAAAAGTAAGAAGTACCATAAGCGAATGCTGTAAGCCAAGGTCCAACATTTCGTCCACCAAGGACAAAGCCGTTAACATCAGTTGCGTGCTTTTTACAATAGACACCAACACCACCCATAACTGCAAAGAATACAACTAATAAAGCAATTTTAATTCCCATAATAAAAACTTCTTTCTAAATACATTAGCCTGTAATTTGAGCTTCTACAAGCTTAACTTTACAATATTTTTCGCGTAAAGCAGGCTTTTCAATTTTACCTGTTGGGTTACGTGGAACTTTTTCAAAAATAATCTTTTTAGGACGCTTGTATCTTGGAAGAGCTTCACAGAATGTGTTGATTTCTTCTTCAGTACAAGTCATACCATCTTTAACTTCAATAATTGCTGCTGTGATTTCGCCAAGACGAGGGTCAGGAAGACCAATAACTGCAACGTCCTTAATTTTATCGTGAGCACGAAGGAAATCTTCAATTTGAACAGGATAGATGTTTTCGCCACCTGAAATAACAACGTCTTTTTTGCGGTCAACAAGATAGATAAAGCCATCTTCGTCAGTTTTAGCCATATCGCCTGTGTAAAGCCAACCGTCTTTGAGCACTTCATTTGTTGCTTCTTCGTTTTTATAGTAGCATTCCATAACACCAGGACCTCGAACAGCTAACTCGCCAACATCACCAGAAGCCACATTGTTGCCGTTTTCGTCAACAATCTTTGTTTCCCAAAGATATCCTGCCTTACCAATAGCACCAACCTTGTGTGGATTTTCAACACCCAAGTGTACACAACCAGGACCAATTGATTCTGAAAGGCCATAGTTTGTGTCGTATTGATGGTGTGGGAAAACCTTTAACCAACGATTAATAAGACTTGGTGGTACAGGTTGAGCACCAATATGCATAAGTCTCCATTGGTCGAGAGTGTATTGTGAAAGGTCAATTGCTTTTGACTCAATAGCGTCAAGTAAATCTTGTGTCCAAGGCACTAAAAGCCAAACAATTGTGCATTTTTCTTCAGTAACTGCTCGTAAAATCCACTCAGGCTTAACACCACGAAGAAGCACAGCCTTGCTACCTGCAAGAAGTGAACCAAACCAGTGCATTTTTGCACCTGTATGATAAAGAGGAGGGATGCATAAGAACACATCATCTCTTGATTGTGAGTGGTGATTTTGTTCAGTTTTGCAAGAAGAAATAAGTGATAAATGCTTATGTAAAATAGCCTTAGGGAAACCTGTTGTGCCTGATGAAAAATAAATTGCAGCATCATCAGTTTCTTCCATAATAACAGGAGGTGCACTTGATGAACAGTAATTCATAAGACGTAAACAGTCTTCTGTATATTCAGGACCGTTTTTACCAACATAAAACATTTTAACGTTTTTAACTTCATCAATAATACTGTCCATACGGCTGATGAATTCTTCACCAAAAATAAGATATTCAACATCTGCCAAATCAAGACAATATTTGATTTCGTCACTTGAAAAACGGAAATTCATAGGCACAGCAATACAACCAGCCTTTAAAATTCCAAAATAAATAGGTAACCATTCAATACAATTCATTAAAAGAATAGCAACCTTAGTACCTTTTTTTAGACCACGGCTTAAAAGTAAGTTTGCAAAACGATTTGCACGTCTGTCAAAATCAGCCCAAGAAATTTCTCTTCTGTAAGGTGTGTCTGGAGCACTACTTTCAATAAGATTAAATTCTCTCCAAGTAGTAGCATTGTCCCTTTCTTCTGAAGGGTTAATTTCTACCAAAGCAGTCTCTGCACCATAAAGACGGGCATTTCTCTCTAACAATTCAGTAATAACCATATAATTCTCCTTAAAAATCGACATAAATTGCCGAATTAAAACTCTTTAATAGTTTAAAGCTTTTATGTGCTAAAGTCAATAGCAAAATCAAAAATAATTTAAAAATTTTTTAATAAAATGTGGTGTGAGAAAAAATATCTCACACCACATAGGTTTTATTGTGTTTTATCACTTGTTATTAACAAGTTCTTGCATTGTAACCTCTTCTTTTTCAGGGTTTACATATTTGTCTTGATAATAGCTTGAAGGAGTGCAATCAAATGAGCCGTCTGGCTTAACTGTAATAATTGTGCAACCACGTTGTGAGCCAAGAGTATCAATGTTGCTATAAGCCAAATAGTCAATGCTCATACCGTATGTAAGACGAATTCCTTTGTACTCGATTGAATATGTATTAATGTGGTCATGACCACAGAATACACCTTTTGTACCACCAATTTCAACCATTGTTTCAAAGAGCATATCGTCTTCTTTAGGGTGGCAAACATCTTCACCTTGTGCACCGTAGAAATATTTAGCATCTCCACCTTTTTGATATTCGTCCCAAGCATAAGAATATTCAACAGGAGGAATGTGCATAAACATAAGTGATTTAATTAAGCCAAATTGCTCAAGTGCTTCATTTTTCTTATCTTCGTCATCAGCATAGATTTTTTCAATGTATGCTTTATTTTGAGCGTTGAGTTTTTCATATGTATTCTTGTACCACTCAATTTGGTCTTCGTGAACATTGTCATATCCACCAGTAAGACCAAAGAATGAGTTTTCAGGATATGCATTAGAGTCAATAAGATAAAGTGATTGGGTAATAACACCATCAGTGTTTCTAACATTGATTACAGAGTTACCATAGCCATAAATATTTTCGTCGCCACTTTGGAATAAGCAGTATTTAAGGTCGCTACTACCATAGTATTCTGCGATTTTTTCTCTGGTATAAAGATTGTAAACCTCTGAATCGTGGTTGCCAAAAACAGGAACCCAATAAACACCAAGAGTTTCCATAAGAGAAGCAAAAATTTCTGCAGGAGCTTTGTTGTTAATTGTGAGTGAAAGAGGGGTAGGATAAACAAGGTCACCGGTAACAACAACAAGGTCAGGTTTTTCTGCAATAATCATTGTTGCAACTGCTTGTAAAGCCATTTTGTCTGTTTTTGCAGAAGCCCAGCCACCTGCAATGTGAACATCGGTAAATTGTAAGATTTTAAGCTCACGGTCAGTAGTAAAAGTCCAATATCCATTTGTATCCTTTTCAGGAACAAGTTGATTTTCAATTTCAACCTTTTCATATGAAGTTGCAATGCCTTTTGCCTTGTTAACTGCAGCCTTGTTAGCAATTATATTAACAATAGTTAAAAGTGCAATAACACCAACAATGATACCTAAAATAATCAATACCATCTTTTTATTTACCTTCTTTTTTTCTTTCTTCACTTTTTCCATAATCCACACCTGCTTTTATTTTTTATATTTATCAGGGTCAACAAGAATGTTATTGTTATAAAAATCACTTCTGTTAACCAATTCTGAATTAACAGTAGCAACGCCTTCACGCTCAAAAAGTGTTTTTTCACCTGAGAAAAGGTTAGTTCCTAAAGCCAATTTGTTGCCTTCAATTTGAACACCAATACTTGCAAGCATTGTAGGGAACATATCGAAAAGTGCCCAAGTACGATTATAAGTAATGGCGTTTCCAACATTTGCAACTGATGGGTGAGGGTTAAGAATCAAGTTATAGCAAGTACGTTGATAGCTTGAATCCATACCTTCAAAGAAAGCAGATGCCATACTCAAATGGTCGCCAAGAATGATAATTGTTGTATTTTCATAGAAATCTTGCTCTTGAATCCAACGAACAAATTTTGTAGCCTCTGCCTGACTGTAATGAATAGCATTAGCATATTGACTATCAAATGGTGTTGGTGCATTAGGACTCAAGTAACCATTAGGAGCATGAGTATCTGCAGTTTCCATAACAAAGTTGAATGGTTTTCCTGTATTAGCAAGACGAATAAGCTCTGTTTTTGCATATTCATAAAGCTTATCATCCTCATAGCCCCACCATACATAGTAGTCCTTTGGCAACATACCTTTTTCTCTGACAGCATCATAGTCGAGAATGTTAAAATCGCCATGAGACTGATAGTAATAATCAAGGCCACCAAAAGAAGCATCAGCACCAAACATGAGAGTTTGCTCATAACCTTGCTCTGCCAAAATATCACCAATTGCAGTAGCACCAGGAAGAAAATTACCCGGTGAGCCGTAAGAGTTACCGTCAACAGGGACTTTCATAGGAAGACCTGTACCGACATTGACCATTGAAGCTACTGACCAGTTTGAACCGGTTGACATTATTGGACCGCCAAATTTGTCAGCCTTGTGTGAAAAACTAATACCTTCTTTTGAAAGTTCTGCAAGGTCGGGCATAAGGTTTTCATCCATATATCCACCAAGGTCTTTTGAAAAATATGTGTTTTCCATTGACTCAAGATAGATGAAAATAAGATTTCTCTTTTCTTCAGGGAATATAAGCTTTGTAGTTTTAGGGTTAACATATCTGTCTTCAATATATGTTGTTGCAGTTGCATAAGATGAGAAAAGTTGTAAAAGTTGGAATCTGTCAAATAAGAAAACAAAACCACTAATAAAAATTGCAATAGAAGCTACAAGAGCAATAATTCTAATTGCAACAAGAGGTAAAATTGTTACAACCTTGTTTTTGATTTTTGCATCAAAATTAAGCTTATAAGGAGCAAAAAGAATTACTGCAAAAAGAGTTGTAAAAAGTAAAGTCTTTAAAACTGGACCTTCTAATACACCAATATAAACTCCAACGTCAGTACCTTCAGTAGGTGAGTTGAGGTTAATAAGAATTTGGTCAGGAGTTAATTCACCAAAAGCCTCCTTGCCCCACTCAGTACCTGTAAAAGCAGCAATACCAAGTGCAAAAAGTATAATTGCAATAATTTTAGCTGCCATAGCGCCCTTTTTGTTTTTAGGCTCTGCCTTTTCTAAAATAAAAATTCTTCTTAGAAATGCAGTTATAATTAAAACTACAAGTCCAACACAAGCAGCAAGTCCTAAATATTTAAAAGGATATGCACGATGATGTGAATGTGCAAAGAAAATATTTTCAACTCCGAAAACATACTTCATAATTGCAAATGATGATAGATTTACAACTAAAGTCTGACGAACAAATGCTTTTACATAATCAATTGGTTTTCTTTTATCAGAAAGCAACAACACATCGCCTGCAGTAACAAGAGCACCGATTAAGATTACCATAATCCAAAGTAGCATAATAAAACTCCTTTACCCCTTTTGTTTTATATTATCATAAATCTTAAATATATACAACTTTATATTTTGTTAGAATTTTTATTTGCATTGATAGTTTCAATAGCAGAGAATATTTCTTTAAGTGTGTCAAGAGAGTTTTGACCACTCAATTTTTTAATGTTTATACTCTTTTTACCTGATTGAGTAACAGATACTCTGCCACGAAGTATTGAAGAAAGGTCAAGCACAAGACTTGCATTGATTTCATCACAATAAAGAGCGATGACTTCACCTCGTTGACCGATTTCATAAATTCCTAAAGCTGAAGCAGAGTTTCTGCAAAGAGAAACTTCAATAAGTCCGTCAACTGATGGTGGAATATCACCAAAACGGTCGCGAAGCTCATCTCTAACATCCTCTGCATCTCCTATTGTGCGAACATCAGCAATTCTTCTGTAAACAGTAAGCCTTTGTGCAAGAGCAGAAATATATTTATCAGGAATATGAGCGTTAATTTGAAGGTCAATAAGGCAGTCCTTTTGCTTTTTATGCTCTCCTTTTTCATCACCAATAGCTTCAGCAAGAATTTTCATATACATATCGTATCCAACTGATGCTAAATGACCGTGCTGTTGTGCGCCTAAAAGGTTACCTGCACCTCTGATTTCAAGGTCTCTCATAGCAATTTTAAAGCCTGAGCCAAATTCAGTATACTCACGAATTGCTTGTAATCGTTTGTAAGCAACCTCGCTTAATTCTTTGTCTTTTTTATAGGTAAGATATGCACAAGCTCTTCTTGCACTTCTACCAACACGACCTCGTAACTGATGAAGCTGAGCAAGACCTAATCTGTCAGCATCTTCAATAATAAGAGTGTTAGCATTAGGCACATCAACGCCTGTTTCAATAATGGTTGTGCAAACAAGAATATCAATTTCACCATTAAGCAAATCACGCCAAATGTCGCTTAATTGCTCCTCATTCATTTTACCGTGAGCCGTAGCAATACGAGCATCAGGCAAGTATTCTTTAATTTGTAATGCAACTCTGTCAATTGTTTCAACACGATTGTGTAAGAAATACACTTGACCACCACGACGAAGCTCTTTTTCCATTGCCTCACAAAGTAGTGGTAAATTGTGCTCAACAACATAGGTCTGCACAGGAAAACGGTCAGATGGTGCCTCTTCAATAACAGACATATCACGAATTCCCGACATAGCCATATTGAGAGTACGAGGAATAGGTGTAGCTGAAAGTGTAAGCACATCAACATTAGGAAACTTTTCCTTAAGCTTTTCTTTTTGAGCAACACCAAAGCGTTGTTCTTCGTCAACAATCAAAAGACCTAAATCTTTAAACTTAATATCCTTTGAAATAAGACGATGCGTACCAACAATAATATCAATAAAGCCTGTATTAACACCTTTAATAATCTTTTTTTGTTGAGCAGGAGTCCTAAAACGAGAAATCATTTCTGCCTCAATAGGAAAACCTGCAAAACGCTTGAGAATTGTTTGATAGTGTTGTAAAGCCAAAATAGTAGTAGGAACTAAAATTGCACATTGCTTGCCGTCCGCAATACATTTGAAAACGGCTCGAAGCGCAACCTCAGTTTTGCCGAAACCAACATCACCACAAAGCAGTCTGTCCATTGGGTGTGGCTTTTCCATATCACTCTTAATTTCGTCTATTGAGCGAAGCTGGTCGCCAGTTTCTTCAAACTCAAAACGACGCTCAAAGTCCAGTTGCATATCAATATCAGGTGAAAAAGCAAAGCCCTCTGTGTTAAGACGAGCCGAATAAAGTTTTATAAGTTCTTCTGCCATATCTTTGACAGCAGAACGAACTTTGCTTCTTGTCTTTTCCCATTCAGTGCCACCAAGACGATTAAGCTTTATTGCTTTTCCGTCATCCTCATGTGGACCAATATATTTTGAAACCAAGTCAAGTTGAGTAACAGGTACATAAAGCACATCACTTTTTGCATACTTGATTTTGATATAGTCTTTTATAATTTTGTTTGCCTCAAGCTGGGTAATGCCATCAAAAATACCAATTCCGTGAATTGAGTGAACAATATAATCACCCTTGCGAAGCTCGTCAAGAGAGTGAATAGTGTCCTTTGCTTTAAAGCCGGTATTTTTACGCTTTTTAGCAGTAGCATAAACCTTTGAATATGTGAAAACATAAAGCTTTTCTCTTGTGTAAGAAAAACCTGATGAAAGTGAGTTAGGAAGCACACAGACAATGCCCTTTGGAAATTCTGCAGGAATAACAGGGAAGTAGAGAGCAGTAATATCTTCCATCTCTAATGATTCTGCAAGATTTTTTGCACTTTTATCAGTACCTGCAAACACAACAACAGTACTGTCCTTTGCTAAAACAGGCTTAATATCTTCAATAAGCACATCAAGTCTGCCATTCCAAACAGGCAAAGTGCCACAGTTAAAGGTTGTAAGACTTTTAATAGGTGTATCAAAGCTACCACGAGCAAAATTATCCATATAGGTAGCCTTGCACTCAATATATTTGTCAACTAATTCATTAAAACTAAGAGTGAATTTTTCAAGTGGCTTGCAAAGAGTACCATCCTCAAAGCAAGACTTTATATCTTCAAGCAAAAGCTTTTGAGAAGAAGCAACTCTCTCTTTAATGTTACCTGTTTCAAGAGCAAAGAATAAATAGCCGTTTGCATAGTCAAAAATAGTAGCAGGAGAGTAGATAACAGGCAAATATTTATCTGCAGAGCCAAGCTTAAGACCTGATTTAAGTCTGTCAATATCTGCATATAGTTTTTCTTTGATAACATCTGATTTTTTGCCACGAATAGATGATGCAATATGCTCAATTTTTTCAATAAGCTTTTCAGGCTCATCAATTACAATTTCTTTTGATGGAGCAATTAAAATTTCATCCACACTAACTGTGCGACATTGTGATTGCACATCAAAATGACACATTGTGTCAAGTGTATCGCCCCAAAGCTCAATTCTAACAGGCTCATTGTCGTCAGGTGAGAAAAAGTCAACAATACCACCACGACAAGAGTATTGTCCAACGCCTTCAACAGCGTCAACTCGAGTATAACCTGCCACAGTAAGAGCAGTTAAAATGTTTTCAAGTGTATAGTCATCGCCCTTTTTCAAAAGCACACACTTTTGTTTTAAAACTTCAGGTGGAATTGTGTAAGAAATTGCTGCCTCTGCAGAAGCAACAACAATATCACATTTTCCGTCAAGCATTCTTCTTAAAGCCTTAATTCTCTTTTGCTCATATTCATAGCTTTGACTGTCAGTTGTATAAAAAGAAATTGAACGAGCAGGGTAGTGAATAGCATCTTTGCCAAAGCTTGTTAAATCTTCACAAAGCTTAACGGCAGAAGCGTCGTCAGGCACGACAATAAGGGCCTTTTTTTCAAGACCCCCCACTAATGCAGATAAAATATGAGCTTTTCCAACAGGACTTAAGCCTAAAATTCCTTGTGGCAGAAAACCTTTTTTTATACTGTTTTCAATTCCCTCATATTCTGCACAATATTTAATTGCATTGTGAAATGCTGACATGATTACCTCTGTAATTAACTGTTATATAAATTCATTGCCTTATCAATTTCACCATTCACTAAAAGCTCAATAGCCTTGCAAGCGTTTTCCAAAGCAGGTAAAAGTGCCTTTTGCTCGTCTTTTTTGAACTCTGAAAGCACCCAATCTGCCAAGTCATAATCAGGGTGAGGTTTTTTGCCACATCCTATCTTGATTCTTGGAAAAGTATCGCTTTGAGTGTGATAAATAATGCTTTTTATTCCGTTGTGCCCACCGTCAGTACCTTTTCTTCTAATACGAAGCTTGCCTACATCAAGAGAAATATCATCATAAATTATAATTATGTTTTCAGGCTTGATTTTATAAAATGAAGCACATTCACGAACTGCCTCACCACTATTATTCATATATGTTTGTGGCTTCATAATAATACAGCGATGACCATTTATAACTGCATCACCAATTAAAGATTTAAATTTAAGTCTGTCAATTCTAAAGCCTAATTTTTCTGCAAGCAAGTCTACGCACAAAAACCCCGAATTATGTCTTGTGAGGGTGTACTTTTTATCGGGATTACCAAGCCCCACAATAATGAATTCAGGTGTGCCGACAGAAACAGTGTTGCTTTTTCTGAATCTGTTGAACATATGTTATTTTACCTCTTCTATTTAAGCTTCCAGCCGATTTTGTTAACTTGTCTTGCTCTTGCAATACCAAGTGAATCTTCAGGAACATCCTCTGTGATTGTTGAACCTGCAGCAGTATAAGCACCGTCGCCAATCTTAACAGGAGCTACAAGGTTTGTGTTACAACCGATAAACACATCGTCACCGATAGTTGTACGGAATTTTGCTTTACCAGTATAGTTAACAGTAACAGTACCACAACCAAAGTTTACTCGTTTACCAACATCAGAGTCGCCAACGTAAGTAAGGTGAGAAACCTTTGTGCCTGTGTCAATATTTGAATTTTTAACTTCAACAAAGTTGCCAAGGTGAACCTTTTCGCCAATAACAGAGTTAGGACGAATATGAACAAAAGGACCAATATCAACACCGTCAAGCACCTTTGATTGATAGCATTGAACATTGTTAAGCTTAGCATTATCGCCAATTATACTGTTCTCAATAATTGTGTTAGGGCCTATAACGCAACCTTTACCGATTTTTGTGTTACCCTTAAGCATTGTGTTAGGTAAAATAACTGTATCCATACCAATTTCAACGCCAGGCTCAATAATAACACCGTCAGAGAAAGGAATATCAACACCTGCAGAAAGATGTTTTTCAATTTCCTGCCTTTTAGCATATTCGTTTAATTCCATAAGTTGAATACGATTATTTGCACCAAGAATAATGTCAGAGCGAGGAGCAAAATAAGTATCTGCCTTTGCACCTAACTCAATAAGAATTGAAATAGCGTCAACAAGGTTGTAAATTCCGTTAGCTCTTGGAGGAAGCGTGTTTAAAATCTCATCAAGCTTAGATGCTTTAAACCAATATGTGCCTGATGAAATTTCATTTATTCTCTTAACATTACTGTCTGCATCTTGTTCTTCAATAATACCCATAAATTCTCTGTTGTCATTACGGATTATCCTACCATAACCAAAAGGCTTATCGGTAATAGCAGTAATAACAGTAACATCATTCTTATGCATAACATGTGCAGAATAAGCACCAAAAATTGTTGTGGCATCAAGAAACGGTGTATCACCATTTAAAATGATTACATTACCATTATTTTTTGCACATTCTTTAATTGATGCTATTGCTTGCATAACTGCATGAGCAGTACCTAAAGGTAAGTCCTGCTCAACAGTAGTAATTGTTTTGTTAGGGAACTCTGCTTCAAGATAGTTTTTAATGTAAACATCTTTTGCAGGCACAACGGTAACAACCTTACCAATATTTGAATTAACAGCAGATGCTGCAACGTGGCCAACAAGTGGCTTGTTCATAATAGTTGCCATAACAGGAGGCATACCCGTTTTAAGCTGTTTGTTTGTACCACCAGCCATAATAATTGCTAAATCGTTTTTTGCCATAAGAATTCCTCCGATTAACAAAAAATATATTTAATTAAA
>JAZNWZ010000133.1:0-5427 GCA_045593645.1 Candidatus Fimenecus sp.
ACAATATTAAAAAAAATAAAAATAATTCATTTACAAAGCTTCTTGCTGATAATCGTTTCTTAATGATTTTATCTATTATATTTGCTTTTGGATTATGGCTTTGGGTTGCTATTGAAAAAAGTCCTGAGGTTGAGGTTGTAATTTCTGGTGTGCCTGTTAGCATTGATTATGAAAAGATTTATGACCAATATAATCAATTAGAACCATTTGGAGACCAAACATACACAATCGATGTCACAGTTAAAGGTAAAAAATATATAGTAGAAGCTTTAGAAAAAGATGATATTGTTGCAGTTGCTGATACTACTGATATTTCAGGTGCAGGTACATCAACTTTGCAGGTTTATGTATCACAAAAAGAAAAAACTGATAGCTTTGAAGTAGTGAGCGTTTCTTCCAAAAAAGTTGATGTTTATCTTGATTATTTAAGTGAGAAAAAATTTGAGTTAAACAGTAAATTGACACAAGACAATGTTGAAAACGGTCTTTTATTAGGTGATGTGTCCTTTACAAAAAACGGCTCAAAAATCAAATATGTTACTATCAGCGGTCCTAAAAAAGAAGTTGACCTTGTAACAGAGGTAATTGCAGTTACAAATATTACTGAAAAGCTTAATAAAAGAGCCGAAATTGAATTGAATGAAGATGACATTGATATTATCACAAGTGATGGCTCATATTTAAAGTATACAAGTATTATTTCTGATATATCAAATTTAAAATTAGAAATTCCAGTTTTAAAAGTTGTTGAATTAACTCCTGTGGTTCATTTTGTTAATGCGCCTGATGAGTTTTTGGTTGAACCAAGAATTTATCCAACAAAGGTTAAGGCGGCTGTTCCTGTAGAAGATGCTGATAAGATAACAGAAATCCCGATTTATACAATTGATACTAAAGATTTGAATTTGGGAAACAACAGAATAGAGATTTATTCAGACTCTGTTGAGGCATACAAAATTGTTGATACAGTTGAAAGCTTTATAGTGCAAATTAATTTTTCACACAGTAAGTATTCTTCAACTGAAGTAACAATTCCTGCAAGTGAAATTATTATTGAAAACACAAATGATACATATGATATAGCATTAGGAGATAATGATGATTTAAATATTACAATAATCGGTCCTATTGACAATATTCAAGACATTGAAAATAAGGAAATTATTGTATCAATTGATGCAAGTAGCAAAGCAATCAATAAAAATACAACTTCTGTTCCTGCAACAATTATTATTAAAGGTGATAACGATTGTTGGGTATATGGAACATATAATGTTAATGTAAAGGTTACACAAAAATAATTTGAAAAGGAGAGATACAGATGAAAAACATAAAAAAGATAATTTGCATTGTTTTGATTTGTGCCATCTGTATTTCTTTTTCATCATGCGATTTGACTATCCAATCTGTTGAAGCCTTGATGAGACCACCAAAATTAAGTGGTGAAAATAGCCTTTTACAAGATGCTTTTGAAAGTTATGTTAAAAACAGTAAAGATGTTATTATGAAAACACCAATTAGTGGTGATAATCGTTCAACATATTTATATTTTGATTTAGATAACGACAAGGTTAATGAAGCGTTTGTTTTTTATTCTGACCCAACTGTTGATGAGTTTGCAAAAGTTGGCATTTTCAAAAAGAATAATAACAAATGGGAACTTGTTTCTGACATTAAAGGCTTAGCAGAAGAAGTTTATGCAGTCAACTTTGCCGATATCAATGGTGATAATAAATATGAAATAGTTTTTGGTTGGACAAGTATTGCTGATAACGAGGGCTCATCTGGTAGTGTTTTTGGCTCATCATCAGAGAGAACTTTGACGGTTTACGGATATAACAACAGTACAACAAATTTGTTAATTACTGAAACTTTTTCAAAAATGTATGTTGGTGATTTTAATGCAGATAATTCCGACGAGTTTTTGCTTGTAAACATTGACCTTGCTAATACTGATAATCGTACATCATGTAGAATTTTATCATACAACGATGACTATTCTTCAAAAGATGATATTGCTCTTCAACTTTCAGGTATGATTGAAGTGTTAAATATTGTTACTGATAAAATATCGATTGATGATTCAATGCATACAAGAGTATACATTGATGGTTCTATAACAGAAACAGCAGTTATTACAGAAGTAATCGATATTGAACACGAGTCCTATGGAATTTCATTACCTTTATATGAAAATAATACTTCAGAAAAGCCTGTAACAATTAGAGATAACAGAACATATTCAACAGACATTGACAATGATGGTATTATTGAAATCCCAACATTGGAAACATTAAAGGGCGGCAAAAGAATTACTGATGGTATTGAAGGTTTTTCAAGCTTAAATTTAACAGTTTGGTCAGAGTTAAATGATGAATATATTATTGAACCTGAGTTTAAATCTTTACTCAATACAACTCACGGATATATGTATGTTTTCCCTGAAGAATGGACTGATGAAATTACTGCAGTTTACAACAACACCTCTGCATTGTTGACTTTCTATGTTTTAAATGAAAATGAAACTATTGGTGCTGAATTATTCTCAATTTTGCCTTTTTCAGAGCTTAAATGGAATGATAATCATTCTGGATATTCAAAAATTATGTCTGTTGGGGCTTTGATTTATGGCTATAGTTTGACTCCAAATAGTTATGTAACAAAAGAAGATATTATTAATAATTTTATGATTATTGATTAGGAGAATTATTATGAAATATGTTTTAATTGCTGAAGATGAAGCATCTATTCGCGATTTTGTGGTAATAAACCTTCAAAGAAGTGGTTATGAAGTAATTGAAGCTACAAATGGGGAAGAAGCAATCCAAAAATTTGATGAATATGGTAATGATATTGATGTAGCAGTGCTTGATATTATGATGCCAGGTGTTGACGGGCTTAAGGTTTGCAAATATATAAGAAGCAAAAGTAAAAAAGTTGGCATTATTATGCTTACTGCTCGTACACAAGAAATGGATAAGGTTACAGGTCTAATGGTTGGTGCAGATGACTATGTTACAAAGCCATTTTCTTCATCAGAGCTTATGGCAAGAATTGATGCTATTTACAGAAGAGTATCAATAACTGTTGATTCAATTTCAGAAAAGTCAGTTGAAAACTCTATTGCACTTAATGAATTTGTACTTGATTTGCGTAGCCATACTTTAACAAAAAATGGTGATTTGGTTGAACTTACACAAGTTGAGTTTCAAATTATGGAATACTTTTTCTCGAATCCTAATGTTGCTTTAGATAGAACAGAAATATTAAAGTTTGTTTGGGGTGACTCTTATTATGGAGACGAAAAAGTAGTTGATGTTAATATACATAGATTACGTAATAAGATTGAAGATGAACCATCACAACCAAAGCATTTAACTACTGTTTGGGGTATGGGATATAAATGGATTGTTTAAAATAATTTTTTTGTGAGAAAGTAGGTGATTATTATAAAAAACAGTATTGTTAAAAGATGGGCTTTTTCTGTTGTTTCAATTATTGTTGTTGTAATAATCGCTATCGGTATTGTTATAGGAATTATTTTAAAGAAACAATATTATGATGCTGTTAGTCTTGCTTTGAACTCTCGTGCATCTGTTATGGTGCTTTCAAGTTTTAATACTTCGTCTGCAGTTACTGACGAAGGCTTTAACAGAAGTGCTAGACGATTTGTCAATAACTTTTCTGATAAAAATATTATGGAAGTTTGGGTTATTGATAAAGAAGGTGGCGTTGTTGTTTCATCAACAGGGTTCTCTGTTGAAGGTGAAAAATTTCCTGACTATGACTATGCAAAAACAGACTCACAAGGCAAGGGTGAATGGATAGGCAAAATGCAGAGCGGGGAAAAAGTTATGGCTCTTACCTGTATGTTACCAGAGAATGACTATGGTGTTACAGGTGCAGTTAGATATGTTATTTCCCTTGAAGATGTTGATAATCAATTAGTAAGAATATATATTTTTATTGCTTTTCTTGTTGTAGTTTTTATTCTTCTTGTTATCTTTTCTGGCGCTTTTTTCATTAACTCAATTATTAAACCTGTTAGAAGTATTACCGAGTCTGCAAAACAGATTTCAAAGGGTGATTTCAACGTTTCAATTGAGAAACATAAATACAATGATGAGATTGGTCAGTTAGGTGAAACAATAAACAATATGGCTCGTGAAATAGGTGAAACTGAGCGCTTGAAAAACGAGTTTATTTCAACTGTTTCTCATGAATTAAGAACACCACTTACTGCTATTAAGGGTTGGGGCGAAACAATACGCTATGCTCCAAAAGACGATACTGAAATTATTGATAAAGGTATCAATGTTATTGTTAACGAGTCTGAACGTTTAACTTCCCTAGTTGAAGAGTTACTTGACTTCTCAAGAATGGAAGGTGGCAAGCTCACATTAAAAATTGATTTAATTGATATTACAAAAGAGCTTACTGAAGTTCTTGAAGTGTTTAGAGAACGTTCTGAAAGAGATGGTATTGATTTAATTACTGAAATCTCTGGTGGCTCAATTAAAATCAATGGCGATAAAAATAGGTTAAAACAAGCATTTGTTAATATTATTGACAATAGCTTTAAATATACAAAAAGAGGTGGCTATGTAAAAGTCCATCTTGAATGTACAGATAAAATAGTAAAAATCATTATAAGTGATAATGGCTGTGGCATTTCTAAAAACGATTTGCCAAAAATCAGAGAAAAGTTTTACAAAGCAAATAATAGTGCTCGTGGCAGTGGTATCGGCTTAGCAGTTACAGATGAAATCATAAAGCTTCATAATGGCGAAATGCTTATTGATAGCACTGTTGGTAAGGGCACAGAAACAACTATTATTTTATCTCGTAAAGGAAACATAAGGAGAAAATAAATTGAGCAAAAGTACTAAACATAAAACATCAATAGGTGGTCAGGCTTTAATTGAAGGCATAATGATGCGTGGCCCTAAAGGTAACGCTATGTCAGTAAGAACACCTGACGGCAATATTGTTACTGAAGTAGAAAAATATGTACCGTTGAAAAGTAAATGTAAATTTTTTGGAATTCCACTTATTAGAGGCGTTGTTGGATTTGCGGAATCTATGATTACGGGCTATAAGTATTTAATGAAATCTGCAGATTTGGCTCTTACTGAAGAAGAAAAAGAAGAGGATATGTCTAAACTTGATAAATGGCTTACTGAACATATGGGCGAAAAAATGATGGCAGTTATAGGCTTTTTATCTGCAATTTTAGGTGTGTTAATATCACTTGTCATTTTTATGTATTTGCCAACATTGTGTGTTGACCTTTTTGATAACTATATTCTTAAAAATTACGACATTCAAAAATTTCACCCATTATTAGAAGGCGTTTTAAGAATGGTCATTTTTGTGTTTTATATGTTTATAGTATCAAAAATGGAAATGATTGACCGTGTATTTATG
>JAZNWZ010000134.1:0-2387 GCA_045593645.1 Candidatus Fimenecus sp.
GAGATTTTTTCTCTACCGTTATACTATATATAATATATAATTATGCAAATATAGTTTGAACTAAAACCATATACAGAATTGTGCCTGTACCTATACTTAAAAGGTTATTTCTTTTCCACACATGCAAAATCACAACTGTAATTCCTGCTATAAACTCAGGAAGTCCAAAAGGTGAAGAAATCAGATTTACAGACTTAAAGCAATAAACAACAAGCATACCAATAACTGCAGGTGGCAAAACCTTGCCCAAATACTCAACTGCTTTTGGAATTTTCTTCCCCTCAGGGAAAAGTATAAACGGAATTGCACGAGTAGCAAGAGTTGTAATTGCTACTAATACTATTATCATAACTGAACGCCAGAATGATACGGGAAGGTTATTCATTGTCTTTTACCTCCCCTTTATTCTTTTTTTCTTCAATTCTATGATTTGAAAGAAGAACAATCATAATAACTATCATTGCAGGTAAAATGAAACTATCTTTACCAAAGATAAGTAAGCTGATTACGCTTGCCACAACGCCAACAATGGCTGGAAAACGATTTTTCTTTTCAAACCATTGCTCAACAAAGATTACTATAAACAATGCTGTCATAGCAAAATCAATTCCTGTTGAGTCAAATGGTATAAGTGTGCCTGCAATAGCACCAATCATTGAACCTATAATCCAATAAGACTGGTCAAGAGTTGCAAGTGCAAATAAAAACTTGCCCTCATCAACATCAGGTGGTGTTTTTGTGAGAAAATAAAGCGAATATGTTTCATCAGTTAATGAAAAAATCATATAAGGCTTTTTCTTGCCTGAAACTTTAAATTTGTCAAGTAATGAAAGTCCATAGAAAATATGACGAACATTAACCATAAAGGTTAAAAATACAACTTGCCAAAGGCTTACAGACGGTGCAAAGAAGTTTACTGCAAGATATTGACCCGACCCTGCATAAACCAATAAACTCATCACGCCTGCCCACAAGAAGTTATATCCCTTATCTGCAAACATAACACCAAAGGCTATACCTATAAAGAGATAACCTGTCAACACCGGTATTGTATGTGGAAATGCAGCCTTATACGCTGCCTTGTATGTGTTTTGCTTTTCCAAAATAATCACCGTGAGAGATTTTACTACTTTGTGTTGTGAAAAGCAAGACAAGAAATAAAAAATACAACTGATTTGCATACAAACTATTTTTATGTTATTATATTATGTAGTATAGAAATCTTATGTTTAGGAGATAATATGAAAAAAAATAACATTAAACAAAAATTAGCAAGAATAGTGGAAAGTCTAAAAGGTTTAAAATTCAAAAATTTTGTATTACTTTTTATTGCCGGTATTATTAACTCAATCGGTGTTACAATGTTTTTGGCACCTGTTAATCTTTATGACAGTGGCATTTCTGGTACATCTATGCTTTTATGGCAGATTACACCTGAAGAATTCACTCTTTCATTTTTCCTTGTTATTATAAACATTCCACTTTTTATTTTTGGACTTACAAAACAAGGTCTACAATTCACCATTTATTCGATTTGGGCTGTTATTATCTATTCACTTTCGTCCTTTGTAATTACAAACATATTACCTGTGGATGTTACAGCATCATCACCATTTGCAGGTAAAGATTTAGTGCTTTGTGCAATTTTTGGTGGTCTTATTTCAGGTGCAGGTAGTGGTCTCACCATCCGTTATGGTGGTGCAATTGACGGTATTGAGGTTATGGCTGTTATATTCTCAAAAAAGTTCAATATGACCGTTGGTACATTCGTTATGATTTATAACGTTATTCTCTATGTTATAATTGGTATTGTTTTCAGAAGTTGGGAATTGCCACTTTACTCTATTATTACATACGCTGTAGGAATTAAGTCTGTTGACTTTATTGTTGAAGGTCTTGACAAGGCAAAGTCTGTTATGATTATTACAGAAAAAGAAGACGAAGTTTGTGATGCTCTCAGTAATTGTTTTGGATATGGCGTTACACAAATTCACGCAACTGGCTACTATTCAGGCAAATCTCGTTCAGTTATCTATTTTGTTGTGAACCGTTTCCAAATTGCAAAGCTTAAAATGATTGTTTCAACTATTGACCCATCAGCGTTTATTACAATTTCAGAAACATCTGATGTGTTGGGTAGTAGTTTGAAAGGTAAAAACTAGTATATAATGGTATAGAAAAACGGAGTCAAGCGACTCCGTTTTTTAGTTTTGTAAATTTGAGTTTGTCGGGATGTTTAATATGTGTATTCTCGGCTCCCCTTGTCAGGGGAGCTGTCAACGAAGTTGACTGAGGGGTAGTCAAAAATCACTTATTAAAGCCTATCTCTCCCTCCGTCAACGCTACCGCGTTGCCACCTCCCTCGTCAGAGGGAGGAAATATATAAT
>JAZNWZ010000135.1:0-6895 GCA_045593645.1 Candidatus Fimenecus sp.
GAAAAGGTAGACGGTGTGCTTTCAGTAGAGCGTTAAAAAAGGAATTTATTATGAAATTAGTAGTACAAAGAGTATCAAGAGCAAATGTTTCTGTTGATGGCAACATTTGTGGTGAAATTAAAAAAGGCTATATGATTTTAGTTGGCGTTGTTGAGGGGGACACCCTTGATGATGTTGACATACTTGCTCGCAAGGTTGCAAATCTTCGTATTTTTGAAGATGAAAACGGCAAGATGAATCTTGACATTAAGCAGGTAGACGGTGAAATTCTTGCAATTTCTCAATTTACTCTTTGTGCTGATTTGAGAAAAGGCAACAGACCATCATTTATAGACTCTGCAGAGCCAACACTTGCTAACGAGTATTATGAGATTTTCTGTCAAAAGCTTCTTGAAAATGGCGTTAAAAATGTTGAAAAAGGCATTTTTGGTGCAGATATGAAGGTTGACCTTGTGAACGATGGCCCTGTTACAATTATTTACGATTCAGAAATCTGGAGAAAAAAGTAATGGCAATAAATGTTGAAAAATTTGTTTTAGGTCCACTTGAAACAAACACATATTTAGTTACAGAAACTGAGTCAGGCGTTTGTGCAGTTGTTGACCCTGCAATAGAGGACGAAAGATTATTAAATGCTCTTGAAAATAAAAATGTTCAGTTTATTTTCTTAACACACGGACATTTTGACCATATTTCAGGTGCAAAATCAGTAAAAGAAAAAACAAATGCAAAGGTTGTCATTCACGAAGAAGATGAAGAATGCCTTAACAGTGAAACAAAATCACTTTACTATTTGCACTATTCAGGACTTATGCCAAAGGTTAGTGCAGATGTTTTAACAGTAGACAATATGACTATCCGTTTTGGCAATGAAACAGTAAAAGTTTTGCATACACCTGGACACACAAAAGGTGGAATTTGCTATATTTTTGAAGATTCACGCATAATCTTTTCAGGAGACACACTTTTTAATATGTCTGCAGGCAGAACAGATTTTCCTGGTGGTAGTGCAAGAGAAGAATTGATGTCTTTATCAAAACTTGCAAAGCTTGATGGGGATTACAAGGTTTACTGTGGACACGGTCCTGACACAACTCTTGAATTTGAAAGAAAAAATAACAGATATGTTAAAATAAGATAAGATATGAAGCTTCTTGTAAAAAATCATAAATTCCATTATGAAATGGAAAAATTGGTGAGAATTTTCTTGCCAAACGAAAAAATAGAAGTAATATATAACGAGCCTATTGATGACTACGACCTTTGTACAGCCATTGACGACAAAATAACAGTAGAAATCAATCTTAATGGCTTTTGCAAAACAATGGTTGCCGATTTGTGTGAGGATAATGAAATGCAAATGGGCAGAATGGTCTATACTCTTTTTGGTGAATATACAGGCTTTTTCCCAAAATGGGGTGTGTTAACAGGTGTCCGTCCGTCAAAACTTTTAATAAATACTGAAGCAAAATTAGGCAGAGAAAAAACATACGAGTATTTTCGTAACGATTTGCTCGTAACTGACGAAAAGTTCGATTTAGCACGTACAGTAGCTGATTATGAAGAAAAAATAATTGCAACATCAAAAGACAATTCTTTTAGTCTGTATGTTTCAATTCCATTTTGTCCGTCAAGATGTAGCTATTGCTCCTTTGTTTCTCACTCAATAGAGAATGACAAGGCAAAAAACTTGTTACCACAGTATGTTGAATATCTTGTAAAAGAGCTTGAAATAACAGGTAAAATTGCAAGAGAAAACAACTTGAATTTAGAGAGCATTTATATTGGCGGTGGCACACCAACAACACTTTCTGCCGACCAACTTTACAAGGTTGTTACTGAAATTGGCAACAATTTTGACCTTTCAACTTGTCGTGAATTTACAGTTGAAGCAGGTCGACCTGACACAATAACAGAAGAAAAGCTTTATGCACTTAAAAATAGTCCTGTTGACAGAATAAGCATAAATCCACAAACCTTTAATAATTCAGTGCTTGAAGCAGTTGGCAGACGTCACAGTGCAGAGGATACAATAAGCATCTTTAAAAAAGCAAGGGAATTAGGCTTTGACAATATTAATATGGACTTAATAGCAGGACTTCCAACCGATACAGTTGATGGCTTTAAATATTCTCTTGACACAACACTTATGCTTAATCCTGAAAATATAACTGTCCATACTCTTGCGGTTAAGCGTGCATCGGGAATAGGTGCAAACAGCCCAAGTTTAGCAACTGAAAATGCAAATAAAGCATCAGAAATGCTTGATTATACATACAAGGCATTAAACGGGACTTACCACCCATACTATATGTATCGTCAGTCAAAATCTGCAGGTGCATTAGAAAATGTAGGTTGGTCAAAGCATCAAAAAGAATGTATATACAATATTTTTATGATGGAAGAATGTCATACAATTTTGTCTTGTGGTGGTGGAGCAGTAACAAAGCTAAAAGCACCAAACAGTAGCGATATTGAGCGTATTTTTAATTTTAAATATCCATTTGAATATATCAACGGTTTTGAAGAATTGGTAAACAGAAAATCACGAATAACCGAATTTTATAAAGAAAGAGGGTAAAGTGAATGTCAAACATAAATAACGAAATCGAATATATCAACAAAATGGCAAAAGAAAATCCTGAAGATTTCGTTTTAAAATGTGAAGAGCGTTATCAAAATATAATAAATGATGTTGTAAAGAAAATAAGTGCTTCTAATGAGAGAAAAATCATTATGCTTGCAGGTCCGTCGTCGTCAGGCAAAACAACAACTGCAAACAAATTGTCAGAAGCATTAGAAAACAATAATGTTAAGACATATGTTATAAGCCTTGATGATTTTTATCTTAACCGTGATGACATTCCAAATCGTGAAGATGGCACAAAGGACTTTGAAACAGTTTATGCACTTGATTTACCTTGCTTTAGAGATACAGTAAATGCTCTTTGGGCAGGTGAAACTGTAAAAATACCTGTGTTTGATTTTATTACAGGCAGACGAAGTGAAACAAAATATACTGAAATCACATTAGGGGATAGTGATGCAGTCATAATTGAGGGACTTCACGCACTTAACCCTGAAATTACTGATAAAATCGAAGGTAATTTAACAAAAATATATATAAGCGTATCTTCAAGAATTTACGATAAAAATGAAAAAATCATTTTAAATAAGCGTAATTTAAGATTTGTAAGACGACTTGTTAGGGATTACAAATTCCGTGGTAGCTCAGTAGAAAATACTTACACACTTTGGAAAAATGTTATGGAAGGTGAGGACGAATATCTTTTCCCATATCGCCACCATGCAGATATAAGAATAAATACAATCCATCTTTATGAGCCTTGTGTTTTAAAGCAACAAGCATTACCATTGCTTTTAAATGCAAAGCTTACAGAAACTCATAAAGAGGATATGAAAAAGCTTTGCAAATCATTAGAGATGTTTGAGGATATAAATATAGAAAATGTGCCTTCTGATTCATTATTAAGAGAATTTTTAGGTAAATAAGCAAGGAAAGGCGTTGAAAAACTTGGCAACGAAACAAAGAAAAAGTCAGACTTTACTTAACGGTGCAATGATTTTAAGTATTGCAACAATGATAGTTAAGGTTATCGGAGTTATATATAAAATTCCACTTTCTAATATGATAGGTACAGTTGGCCGTGGATATTTTGACTCTGCATATAGTCTTTACACACCAATTTATACAATTTCAATGGCAGGACTTCCTGTTGCAGTATCAAAAATGGTATCACAACAAATGGCACTCGGCCGTTTTCGTGATGTAAAGCAGATTTATAAGGTTGCAAAGCGTCTGTTTTTAATAATGGGTGTTTTTGGCACATTAACAATGCTTATTCTCTCATACCCTTATGCATCAATAGCAAAAGCACCAAATGCTTTGCCTGCAATTCTTGTAATCACACCATCAATTTTCTTCTGTTGTGTAATGTCAAGCTATCGTGGTTATTACAATGGACTTCGCAATATGACTCCAACTGCAGTTTCACAAGTGTTTGAAGCGGGTGGAAAGCTTGTTTTTGGACTTCTCTGTGCAAGAGTTGTTATAAGCTACGGTATGTCAAGATTTAATCAAGGACTTACTGTCTTTGGTCAAGAGGCTGTAACAGAAACTGATGCTTTAAGTGCAATTTATCCTTATGCAGCAGCTGCAGCAGCGGTAGGCGTTACGTTAGGTACAGTTGTTGGTACAATTTATCTTGTAATTCTTAACAAATTAAAAGGCGATAAGATTACAAAGACAGAGCTTTCTTCTTCACCTGCACCTGAAAAAGCAAATATAATTGCCAAAAAGCTTATTGTGTTTGCAATTCCGGTTGTTGCAAGCTCACTTGTATTTAGCATTACAAACTTAATTGATGCTATCACAGTACAAAACAGACTTGAATATGTTATTTCAAATAATCTTGATTATATTAAGACAATTTATGCATCTGTGCTTCAAGGTGTAAAGGATGAAGATATTAAAACATTCCTTTATGGTGCATATTCATTGTCATTAGATTTTAGAAATCTTATTCCATCAATTACAATTCCTTTGGGCGTAAGTGCAATTCCTGCACTTTCAGCAGCTTGGGCAGTTAAGAGCAAAGAGCAAATTAAGATTTCAGTAGAATCTGTGCTTCGTGTAACAATGCTTATTGCAATGCCTTGTGGTATCGGTATGGGCGTTTTAGCACAGCCAATTTTAGCAGTATTCTATGGTGGTGGTGAGGCAGCAAGTGGCATCAGTGTTGCAGCACCGGTGTTAAAGGCATATGGCTTTACAATTTTCCTTATTGCACTCTCACAACCAATGACAAATATGCTTCAAGCACTTGATAAAGCAAAAATCCCACTTGTTTCACTTACAATTGGTGCAGTTGTAAAGGTTATTGCAAACTATGTTTTTGTGGCAATTCCAAGCATCAATGTAAACGGTGCAATTATCGGTACGATTGCTTGCTATGCAATAGTTGTAATTATCAACCTTGTGGCACTTATAAAGATTTCAAAGGTCAGAATAAACTTCTTATCCGTATTTATAAAGCCAATAATCTGTGGCATACTTTGTGGTGTCGGAGCATACTGTGCATTCGGTATTTTTAACAGCATTTTACCTGGAACATCAACAATAAGAAACATTCTTGTGTTAGGAGTGTCAATTGGATTTGGTGGTATTATTTATGTAGTTTCAATACTTTTGCTTAAAGGTTTGGCAAAAGATGACATAAATATGCTCCCAAAAGGAGAAAAAATTGTAAAAATACTTGCAAAATATGGATTTATAGGGTAAAATATAAGCAATGTGGAAGGTGAAGAAATGATTGACAATTTTAAGTTTAAAGATAGTTATACAGTAACTGATTTAATCGACATTGTTGAAATTCTTCGTTCACCTGGCGGTTGCCCTTGGGATAGAGAGCAAGACCATAAGTCAATTCGTCGTGATTTTCTTGAAGAAACCTATGAGGTTATTGAGGCAATTAATAAAGAAGATAAAGATATGCTTCTTGAAGAACTTGGCGATGTTCTCTTGCAAATTGTTTTCCACACTCAAATTGAGCGTGAAAAGGGCGAGTTTGATTTAAATCAGGTTGCAGATGGTGTCTGCAAAAAAATGATTGAACGCCATCCACACGTTTTCGGTACAATTTCAGTTGAAACAAGTGAGCAGGTTCTTGAAAATTGGGATGTTATTAAAAAACAAACCAAACAACAAAAAACACAAACTGACTCAATGCTTTCAATCCCTCGTGAGTTCCCAGCACTTATGAGAGCCGATAAGGTTCAAAAAAAAGCATCAAAGGTTGGCTTTGATTGGGACTCAGCAGACGGAGCATTCCAAAAGGTTAGCGAAGAACTTGATGAGTTAAAACAAGCCGTTGCAAAAGGTGATAATGATAATATCCGTGAAGAATTAGGCGACTTGCTTTTCTCAGTTGTTAATGTTTCAAGATTTATAAAAGTCGATAGTGAAGAAGCATTAACAGGTGCTACCGATAAGTTTATTGACAGATTTTCTCGTGTTGAGCAAATGGCTCAAGAAAAAGGTCTTGATATGAAAGAAACAAGCCTTGAAGAACTTGATAAGCTTTGGGATTTAGCAAAAGAAAGCAAATAAAATAGTATCAAAAAAGGGCAAAGTCCTTTTAGGATAAAACAAAAGAGAAATTTTATTATTTGGAGGAATTTACAAATGAATAAGACAGAACTCGTAGCAGCAGTTGCTGCAAAAGCAGGCATTTCAAAGAAAGACGCAGACGCAGCAGTAGCAGCAGTTTTCGCATCAGTTACAGATGCACTTGCAAAAGGTGATAAGGTTCAACTTATCGGCTTCGGTACATTTGAAGTACGCGCTCGTGAAGCAAGACAAGGCCGTAACCCTAAGACAGGCGCTGCAATGACAATCGCAGCATCAAAAGTTCCTGCATTCAAAGCAGGTGCAGCACTTAAAGCAGCTGTTAAATAATTAAACTTTTGTAAAAAAATGGGAGTCGAAACCGACTCCCTAATTTTTTATGGTGAATAAAATGAGGTTAGATAAATATTTAAAAGTATCAAGAATAATAAAAAGAAGAACAGTGGCAAACGAAGTTTGTGATGCAGGGCATGTGTCTGTAAGTGGCAGAGTTGTAAAAGCCTCTTATGACGTAAAAGAAGGGGACATTCTTGAAATAAAATTTGGTGAAAAAACAAATAAATATAAAGTCCTTACAGTAACAGAACACGCCACAAAGCAAAGTGCAAGCGAAATGTATATTGAAATTAAATAACCAATTCGACAAAATTGAGTTTGTCGAACAGAATGCAAAGTGCAAAATGCAAAGCGCAAAGTGTGGTCACTGCGTTGCGATTATATATTTCCTCCCTCTGACGAGGGAGGTGG
>JAZNWZ010000136.1:0-8801 GCA_045593645.1 Candidatus Fimenecus sp.
CCTAACGAAAAACATTTACAAAATTTATGTAGGGGTCGGCGTCCTCGACGACCCGAAATACTTGATTATAAGGAAAATATATATGACAAAAATTTTTATTGACGGTAGTCAAGGCACAACAGGACTTAAAATTTTTGATAGACTTTCAAAAAGACCTGATGTTGAACTTATAACTCTTCCTGAAGATTTAAGAAAAGATACAAATGCAAGAAAAAAAGCACTCAACAGTGCAGACATTGCATTCCTTTGTCTTCCTGATGCAGCAGCAATTGAGGCTGTTAGCCTTATTGAAAACGACAACACAATAGTAATTGATACATCAACTGCACACAGAACTGACGAGGGTTGGGCTTATGGCTTCCCAGAATTGTCAGCAGAGTTTGAAAATAAACTTAAAAACTCAAAGAGAATTGCAGTGCCGGGTTGTTATGCAAGTGGATTTATAGCACTTGTTAAGCCACTTGTTGAAAATAACTTTGTATCAAAGGACCACGGCTTTATCTGTCATGCAACTTCAGGTTATAGTGGTGCAGGCAAAAATGGTATTGCTCAGTACGAAGCCGAAAATCGTGATACTCTTTTAGACGGACCAAGAGAATATGCTCTCACTCAACAGCATAAGCACTTAAAAGAAATGCAAAAAATATCAGGACTTAGCGTTACACCAATTTTTTGTCCTTATGTTTGTGATTATTTTAGTGGTATGATGGTAACTGTGCCAGTTTTCAAAAAGGATTTGCAAGGTAAGTCTATTGAAGACATCAAAGCACTTTATAAGAAGATATATAATAGTGAAATCGTAATGTATAAAGAGTCAATGGATGAAAATGGCTTTTTGTCATCAAACAAAATGAGTGAATTGGATAATATGGAAATTACAGTTTGTGGCAATGATGACAGAATTCTTTTAATCGCAAGATATGATAATCTTGGCAAGGGCGCTTCAGGTGCAGCCCTTCAATGTATGAATATAAAAATGGGCTTAGACCCTAAATTCCAGTTAAATATATAATTTTATGTAGGGGTCGGCGTCCTCGACGACCCGAAACAAAATACATCTTGACATTGGGCGCGACCCGAAATAAGTAATATGGAATTAAAAAAGAGAAAACCAACCCGACTCAAAAACTTTGACTATTCAACAAAAGGTTGTTATTTTATAACAATCTGTGCTATTGAGAAAGAAAAAGCAATTTTTGGTAAAATAAAAAGAGAAAGTTTACAAACAGAACCATATATCCAATTAACAGGATATGGTGAAATTGTAAAAAAACAAATAGAAGAAATAAACTCTGTTTATGATGATGTGAATATTTATCCGTATGTAATTATGCCTAATCATATTCATTTTATCATTGAAATTGACGGGTCGTCGGGGACGCCGACCCCTACGAATGCACGAATACCAGCAATTGTTTCAGCTTTCAAAAGGATGACAAACAAAAAGGCTGGTTTCAAAATGTGGCAGCGCGGTTACAATGACCACATAATTCGTAATGATGAGGATTATTTGACAAAAGCAGAGTATATTTTGAATAATCCGTTTGGAAAGATTTGGTGAACAATATGCAATTTATCAACGGTGGTGTTACTGCACCAAAGGGATTCAAAGCAAGTGGTATTCACTGTGGAATTCGTAAAAATAAAACAAAAAAAGATTTAGCACTTATCCTTTGTGAAACTGAATGTGATGCAGCAGCAGTTTATACACAAAACTTAGTTTATGGTGCACCAATTACAGTTACAAGAAACAATATTAAAGACGGCAAGGCTTATGGCGTAATCTGTAACAGTGGTATTGCTAATACTTGTAATGCAGATGGCATTGAAAAGGCAGAAATGATGTGCGACCTTGTTGCAAAAGCAACAAACCTTAAAGCAACAGACTTTGTTGTTGCATCAACAGGTGTTATAGGTCAACCAATTGATATTGAACCAATCGAAAAGGGTATGCCTCAACTTGTTGCCGAGTTAAATAAAGACGGCTCTGATGATGCTGCACAAGCAATTATGACAACTGATACAGTTAAAAAAGAGTTTGCAGTTTCATTCACACTTGGTGGTAAAGAATGTAAAATCGGCGCTATCTCAAAGGGTAGTGGTATGATTCATCCCAATATGGCAACAATGCTTGGCTTTATCACAACTGATGCTAACATTTCAAGTGAAATGCTTAAAAAAGCACTTTTAGATGTTGTTAAAGATAGCTTTAATATGCTTTCAGTTGATGGTGATACTTCAACAAACGATACTGTTGCACTTCTAGCTTCAGGACTTTGTGAAAATACTCGTATTGAAACAGAAAATGATGACTACTTTACATTTGTAAATGCACTTAATGCAATTTGTGAAAAGCTTGTTAAGCTTATGGCAAAAGATGGCGAGGGTGCAACAAAGCTTGTTGAATGTCAAGTAAGTGGTGCTAAAACAAAAGAAATTGCAAAGACTTGTGCAAAGAGCGTAATTTGCTCATCACTTGTAAAAGCAGCAATGTTTGGTGCAGATGCTAACTGGGGCAGAATTCTCTGTGCTTTAGGCTATGCAGGAGTAGATATTGATGTCAACAAGGTTGATGTTTCATTTAAATCAAAGGGTGGAGAAATCGCAGTTTGCAAAGATGGTGCAGGCATTGAATTCTCTGAAGAGATTGCAAAACAAGTCCTTGTTGAAGACGAGGTTTATATAATTGTTTCTCTCAATGACGGTGAATATTCAGCAACTGCATATGGTTGCGACCTTACATATGAATATGTAAAAATCAACGGAGACTATAGAACCTAAAGTGTGTTGCTTTCCTCCCTCTGACGAGGGAGGTGGCAAAACGAAGTTTTGACGGAGGGAGAGATACAGTAGTGCTTACCTACAACAAAGACTTAATAAAGTACGCAAAAGAACTCCGTAAAACTATGACACCTTGGGAAATAAAATTATGGACTCAATTTTTAAGAGATTATCCTATAAGATTTCAAAGACAAAAGGTAATTGATAATTATATTGTTGACTTTTATTGTGCAAAGGCACATATTGTTATAGAATTAGATGGTGGCGGACATTATACTGAAGAACAAATAAAGTATGATGAGCAGCGCACAAAAGTATTAAAGAAATATAATATACAAGTGATAAGAATTTGTAATATTGATATTGATAATAATTTTTATAATGTTTGTGAGCATATTGACAGAGAAGTTAAGAAATCTCTCCCTCAGTCTGCTACGCAGACAGCTCCCTCGTCAGAGGGAGCAAAGGACTAACTCCTTGGAGGAATAAGGTAATGGATATTTCAAAACTTTCTCACGCTGAGCGTAGTGAGGTGCTTGTTCAAGCGCTTCCATACATTCAACAATACCACAACAAAACAGTAGTTATTAAATACGGTGGCAACGCTATGATTAACGAGGACTTGCAGGATGCAGTTATGACTGACATTGTTCTTCTTCGTTCAGTTGGCATCAATGTTGTGCTTGTTCATGGTGGTGGACCTGAAATCAACGATATGCTTAATAAAATTGGCAAGGAGTCAAAATTTGTCGACGGACTTCGTTATACTGACGAAGAAACTATTGACATTGTTCAAATGGTACTTGCAGGTAAGGTTAATAAACGACTTGTGCACCTTCTTCATCATCACGGTGGACACGGAATTGGTATCTGTGGACTTGACGACGGAATGATTAAGGCTAAAAAGGTAGAAAAGGACATCGGCTTTGTTGGTGATATTGTTGACATTGACACAACTCTTATCAATGGTATTATTGACCAACACTATATTCCGGTTATTTCAACTGTTGGTTGTGGTGAAAATGGCGAGGTGTTCAACATAAATGCAGATATTGCAGCAGCGAAAATCGCAGCAGCATTAGGGGCTGAAAAACTTTTGCTTATGACAGATGTTCGTGGACTTCTTGCTGATAAAGATGACGAAAACACACTTATTCAAGTCGTTCACGCAAGTGAAGTACCTGCACTTAAACAGCAAGGTATAATTAAAGGTGGTATGATTCCAAAAATCGATTGTTGTGTTGAAGCAGTTCGTCGTGGTGTTAAGCGTACACACATTATTGATGGCAGAATCCCACACTCAATCCTCATCGAAATGCTCACGGATTCTGGTATTGGAACCATGTTTTTATAAGAAGGTCTTAAAATGAATTTAGAAAACATAAAAAATCAGGCAGATAACAGCTTAATGCCTACATATGCACATTTTCCTGTTTCACTTGAAAAAGGTGAGGGTGCAACACTTCAAGATAGTGAAGGCAACTCTGTTATTGACTTTGGCTCAGGAATTGGCGTTAATTCATTGGGCTTTAACAATGAAAAATGGGTTTCAGCAGTAACTGAACAGCTTAAAAAAGTTCAGCATACATCAAACCTTTATTATAACTCAACCGTTGCAAAGTTTGCAGAAATGCTTTGTGAAAAAACAGGCTTTAATCGTGCTTTTCTTTGCAATTCAGGTGCTGAAGCAAACGAGTGTGCAATTAAGCTTGCTCGTAAATACAGCTTTGATAAATATGGTGAAAATCGTTACAATATCATCACTCTTGTTAATTCATTCCACGGCAGAACAATGGCTACAATTACTGCAACGGGACAAGAGCATTATCACAAATTCTTTGACCCATTTGTTCAAGGCTTCAAATATTGTGAGTCAGGTAATATAAATGAGTTTTTAGAAATGGCAGACGATACTGTTTGTGCAATTATGGTAGAAATTGTTCAAGGTGAAGGTGGCGTTGTGCCAACAGACCTTGGATTCCTTAAAACAGTTGAAAAGGTTTGCAAAGAAAAAGACATTCTTTTAATTGTTGACGAGGTTCAAACAGGTGTTGGTAGAACAGGTAAGTTCTTCGCTTATGAATACAGTGGTATTTCACCTGACCTTGTTACAAGTGCAAAGGGTATAGGCAATGGACTTCCAATGGGTGCTTGCCTTTGCACAGAAAAATGTGCAAACGTATTAACTGCAGGTACTCACGGAACAACCTTTGGTGGTAATCCAGTAGCTTGTGCAGGTGCAATTACAGTTCTTGAAACAATGACAGACGACTTTATGCAAGAAATTACTGCAAAAGGGGATTACATTCGACAAGAACTTTCAAAAATTGACGAGGTTAAGTCAATAACAGGTCTCGGACTTATGCTTGGCATTGAGCTTAAAACAAAAAATGCAGGTGAAATCGCAAAAAAATGCAGTGAAAACGGACTTTTAATTCTCACTGCTAAAACAAAACTTCGAATGTTACCACCACTCGTTATTACAAAAGAAGAAATTGACAAGGGTATCAACATATTAAAAAATATTATTGCAGAGGTATAAATTATGAAACATCTTTTAAGTATGCTCTCACTTTCAACTGAAGAGATTACAGACATTTTAAATCTTGCTGACCAGTTGAAGTATGAAAATAAAAACCACATTAAGCACCATCGTCTTGAAGGACAAACACTTGGTATGATTTTCCAAAAATCATCAACTCGTACTCGTGTTTCATTTGAAACAGGTATGTACCAATTAGGTGGTCAAGCACTTTTCCTTTCAAATCGTGATTTACAAATTGGTCGTGGTGAGCCAGTTCAAGATACTGCAAGAGTACTTTCTCGTTATCTTGATGGTATTATGATTAGAACATTTGAACAAAGCGAGGTTGAAAACCTTGCAAAATATGGTTCTATTCCAATTATCAACGGTCTTACAGATTTCTGTCATCCTTGCCAGGTTCTTGCAGACTTAATGACAGTTCGTGAGCACAAAGGTCATCTTGACGGACTTAAAATGGTTTATATTGGCGATGGTAACAATATGGCAAACTCACTTATCGTTGGTGGCCTTAAAATGGGTATGGATGTTGCAGTTGCTTGTCCTGAAAACTTTGACCCAGATAAGAAAGTTCTTGATTTTGCAAAGGACTATAAAGGCTTTGGACTTTACAGAGACCCAATCGAAGCTTGTGCAGGTGCAGATGTAATTTTTACTGATGTATGGGCATCAATGGGACAAGAGGATGAGGCTGCAGAGAGAAGAAAGGTGTTTGAAGGCATCTATCAAATTAATGAAAAATCATTAGCAGCAGCAAACCCAGGTTGTATGGTACAACATTGTCTTCCTGCACACCGTGGTGAAGAAATTACAGAAGAGATTTTTGAAGCACATGCAGACGAAATTTTTGACGAGGCAGAAAACCGTTTACATGCACAAAAGGCAGTAATGGTTACACTTATGGAAAGAAAATAAACTTTTAGGCATATTTTCCGTTATACTGCGTTGTGCATTTTGCATTTTGCGCTTTGCACTTTGCATTTTAAATTGCATATTTTTCCAACCATCACACATACTATAAAAAATTAAAGAAATGAGGTCTTTATATGGTTTATGTTTGTGATGCTTGTGGTTGGATTTATGACGAAGAGGCAGGGTGTCCTGAAATGGATATAACCCCAGGCACAAAGTTTGAGGACTTGCCTGACACCTTTGTCTGTCCTGTTTGTGGAGTAGATAAAAGCTTATTCTCACCAGAAACTTAATTGCAATAAAAAAAGGATGGTCAAGAGGTCTCTAGTTGAGAGACCCCAAGCCATCCTTTTCTTTTTTATTTATTATTCTTCAATTTCCTTCAACATTTGGTCAAGCATAATAAGACATCTTGGCACGTGGAAAGGTCCTTTAAAGGTTGAGCCGATACAAGCAGGAAGAGTAGGGTTACCATCACGACGAAGATAGCCATACCATTCGCCACAAGGAGCAACTGCAAAATGGTCTTTAGTATATTCAACTAATTGGTTGAATATATTGAGATATTTCTCGTCCTTTGTATCTCTGTAAATCATCAATGATGCAATAAGTGCCTCATTGTGTGGCCACCAAAGTTTCATATCGTGTTCATAAGCCTCAGGTGGATTGCCAAGACAGTCAAAGAAGTAAAGAATACCACCGAACTCATTGTCCCAGCCCTTTTCGAATGCCATATCAAAAATTTCAATGGCTTTAGCGTGTAATTCTTTATCGCCAGTTTCGTTTGCTCTTTCCATAAGGAACCAACTACACTCAATATCATGGCCAGGATTTACAACTCTGCCTTCAGTAATATTAAGTCTTGGTGTACCGTCAAGTGCAACACTTTCAAGAGTACAGCCTAAATCTTTCTTAACGTGATAATTGAAAATATCTGCAACACATTCGTCAGCACGCTTGTTATAAAAATCTGCATTTTCAGGGTCAACACGAAGCATAACTGATGTAACATTAAGAATAATCATAGGAATACCAAGTGCTCTGCCTGTTCTTGTTGCAGGTTCTGTTTTTGGACCTAAACCTGTTGGGTCAGGCATTCCGTGGTTAAGATTCCAATACATATCGTAAGCTTTTCTTGCACGCTCCAAATGCTCTTTTTCACCTGTAATACCATAATATTCAGCATTTGCAATGCAATAAAAAGCTTCTGAATAGCAATATCTTCTTTGACGAAGTGGCTTGCCGTCTTCAGTAACAGTAAAGTAAAGTCTGCCATCTGCGTTCTTGTTTACACAGTAGTTTTCAAGAAAATCAATACAGCTTTTTGATGCCTCAAGCCATTCTTTTTTTACACCATAAACATGGCAAAGATAAGCAAAAGTCCAACCGCATCGGCCTTGCATCCAAACGCTTTTGTCAGTTGAGAAAACTTTACCGTCTTTGTCAAGACAAGTGTAAACGCCACCGTGAACTTTATCCATACCATTCTTGAGCCAAAAATCAGCAACGCTGTTAAGCTCATCAAGAACCCATTTTCTTGTTTCAGAAAGATTCATAAAAACACCTCGTAAATAGTTTTAAAACACAAGAATTGTAACACATAAACCATATTTTGTAAAGCAAAATAGCAAATAGGGGACAAATAACCACAAGATATATTTATATCTGTATAATAAATTTTAGAAAAAAGTTAAAAATATTTGTAAAAAGTTGTTGACAAAACAAAAGTCTTATATTATAATAACAAAGCCGTCAAAACGGCGGCTATATGGCGGCATAGCTTAGTTGGCTAGAGCGTCCGGTTCATACCCGGAAGGTCACAGGTTCAAGTCCCGTTGCCGCTACCAAATATGGCCCGGTGGTCAAGCGGTTAAGACACCGCCCTTTCACGGCGGTAACACGGGTTCGATTCCCGTCCGGGTCACCAAAAAGAAAAGAGTACACAAAAGTGTGCTCTTTTTCTTTTTTATCTAATTGCTTTTTGTCATATTTTGTGATATATTTAATACATTAATTTTCAAAAGGATAATCACTATGGACATCAACGAAAAATCACTTAAAAAGCATTATGAATGGAAAGGCAAAATTGAGGTTATTTCTCGCGCACCCATAAATACAAGAGAAGATTTATCTCTTGCGTACACTCCTGGGGTTGCAGAGCCTTGCCTTGAAATTCAAAAGGATTACAAGAAAAGCTTTGACCTTACTCGTCGTAGTAATCTTGTTGCAGTAATAACTGATGGTACGGCTGTTTTAGGTCTTGGTGATATAGGTCCTGAGGCAGGCATGCCGGTTATGGAGGGTAAATGTGCTCTTTTCAAGGAGTTTGCAGATGTTGATGCATTCCCAATTTGTATCCGTTCAAAAGATGTCCAAGAGATTGTGCGAACAATCTATCTTATTTCTGGCTCATTTGGTGGAATTAACCTTGAAGATATTGCAGCTCCTCGTTGCTTTGAAATTGAAAGAAAGTTAAAGGAAATCTGCGATATTCCTGTTTTTCATGATGACCAGCATGGTACTGCAATCGTTGTTGCAGCAGCACTTATAAATGCACTTAAGCTTG
>JAZNWZ010000137.1:0-19740 GCA_045593645.1 Candidatus Fimenecus sp.
CTAATGCATATTTTTTTACTGCAGAAATAAGTGATGGTACACCAAGAAAAATAACCTTACCCCAATTTTCTCTTGGCACCTCGTCAACACTCTTACAATTTACACAATGAAGTTTATCTGCCAACACCATGCAAGGTGCAAAGATTTTAGAATTTAATGTGTAAATTACCTTGTCAGTAAGAATTTCAATTTCAAGACTTGGAAAACGCTTATAAATATCGAAAACTACATCAACAGCCGTTTGGTTAATTGGTGTAAAATACAGCATTTTTTCTTGTGCATAGTCATAAACACCTGCACCATTGAGAACAACAGCAGGAGTGCCTTTTATTGGCAATCTATCATAGTGTTTTCTCATTGATTCAACATTTCTGCCTGAAGCTAATGTAAAATGACCATTACATTTCAAAACAAAATGCTTTATTGCTTCGAAATTTCTTTTTGGTAATCGTCTTAATTTGTTATTTAATGTTCCGTCAATATCTGACACTACAAGCCAGTTTGACAAGTCTTTATTTGCCATTTTATTCTTCCCCTTTGGAAAGCCTATCTATAAATGCCTGAAAATAGTCAGGCAAATCAGAGGTAAATTCAAGATATTCATTTGTTATTGGATGAACAAAGCCAATTTTAATAGCGTGTAAGCACTGACCATTTAAAAATGCACTCTTTTTATCGCTACCATAAACTGCATCACCTGCAACAGGATGACCTAAATGAGCCATATGAACTCTGATTTGATGAGTACGACCTGTTTCAAGCTTCAATGCAATGTGAGAGTAGCCATTAAAATCCTTCAAAACTCTGTAATGTGTAACTGCATTTTTTGAGTTTTGAGTTGTAACACACATTTTTTTACGGTCTTTTGGATTTCTTCCGATTGGGGCATTAACTGTGCCCTCGTTTTCTTTAAGATGCCCTACAATTACAGCGTTATACTCACGAGTAAAGCTATGCTCTTTAATTTGCTCAGCAAGACCTAAATGTGCTTTATCATTTTTTGCAACGATTAAAAGGCCACTTGTATCCTTATCAATTCTATGAACAATTCCCGGTCTTAAAACACCATTTATCCCTGACAATGAATTTTTACAATGGTACAAAAGTGCATTGACTAATGTGCCACTATAATTGCCCGGTGCAGGATGTACAACCATACCACGAGGCTTATTAACGACAAGCAAGTGCTCATCTTCATAAACAATGTCAAGTGGAATGTTTTCAGGTTCAGCATCAATCGGTTTTAACTCATTTGGAAGAATTACAACCTCATCGTCAACACTAACCTTATATTTTTTACTTATTTCTTTACCATTTACAGTAACTTTTCCGTTTTCAATAAGCTTTTGTATTGAGTTGCGAGAACTGTCCTCAATAAGTACTGAAAGAAATTTATCAATTCTTTCACCCTCATATTCTTGAGAAACATCAATTATCAATTCGTTCATCATTTTGATTTTTTTCTCTTACACTTTCTCGTATAATGTCAATAATTATCCAGACAACCAAAACTATTGCACCACAAGTAACAAGTATATCGGCAAAATTGAATATAGCAAATTCTATAAACAATGGCTCAATGTAGTCAATAACAAAGCCACGATACACTCTGTCAATAAGATTACCTAATCCACCTGCCAAAATTGCAGTTGTGCAAACATATTCAACACCGAATTTTATTTTCTTTGTTAAAAGTAAAACTGTGCCAACTACAATTACAACAAAGGTGAAAATTGATAACCAGTTTGTATGTGCACTAAAAGAGCCAAAAGCAGCCCCTGTGTTTTCGGCATATTGCAACTGAATAATGCCGTCAATCAATGGAAAGCTGCCTATCGGTCTCAAATGGTTTAATACAAGGATTTTGATTACTTGGTCCAATAATACTAAAAGCAACATTGAAATTATAGTAATCGCTTGAAGCATTCAAGCACCTCATTATTTTTAATTATTTTTTCTTAAAGAAGTTTCTAAATGAAATTGATGGACCTTTATCGTCATCGTCATCGTCATCATCGTCTTCATCTTCTAATTCTTCTTCATCTAATGTTTCAAACATTGAGAAAACTGGCCCTTCTGCTTCTTTTTCAGCATCTTCAACCTCTTCGTCTTCTTCGTCATCGTCATCATCTGCAAAATCAATCTTGCTTAAATCAAGCTTAAATGATTTCTTTACAGGTGCAGGTTCTTCAACATCAACAACTTTTTCAATGTCTTCAACAACTGTTTCTTCAATTTCTTCTATTTCTTCAATCTCTGTAACTTCTTCAACTGTTTCTTCAACTTCTTCAAGCACTTCAAAATCAGTTTCATCTTCAATTACTTCGATTTCTTCAACAGTTTCTTCTTGAGCTTCAGGAGCTTCGTCAACAACAACTTCTTCAGCTTCTTCAATTACAACGATTTCTTCTTCAACTGTTTCTTCTGCAAGTTCTTCAGTTACTTCATTAGCTACTTCTTCTTTTGCAATTTCTTCTTCAACAAGTTCAGGAAGTTGGTTGATTAAGTTGATATGCTCTCTATACATAGCCATAAGTTTTGTTTTAAACTCAGTAGCTTCTTTTTGAATCATATCAAATACTAAACTTTCATGTGTAACCTTACGGTTAACATTGCCAAGAATATCACTTGCTTGACGATTTGCATTAGAAATAATTTCTTCTGCTTCTGCTTTTGCATTTGGAACAAGCTCTTCTGCTTCAAGTCTTGCCATTGCAGTAATATCTTCTGCCTCTGCATTTGCATCTGCAATTACTTTTTCTGCTTCTGCCTTAGCATCAGCAAGCTCTTTTTCTGCATTTTCTTTTGCTTCTGCAGTAATTTTATCAGCAAGCTTTTGTGCATTAAGAAGTGCCATTTTAAGACTTTCTTCATCTGCACGATATTCTTCAATTTTCTTTGCAAGAATGCTTATCTTTTTAATAAGCTCTGCATTTTCTTTATACATTTGCTCATAAGATGCACTAACTTCACTAAAGAATGAGTCTACATCTTCTGAACGATATGAACCACGACCTGTAGTTTGAAATGATTTTTCTCTAAGTTGTTCAGGTGTAAGCATTTATTATATCCGTCCCTTTTCGTTTTTTAATAGTTATGTTTTTAATTAGAAAAACATACCGTTATTCTCAAGTTCATCAAGTAAATCACCCATTACATCAACATTGTATGGAGTGATGATGAATGTGCTGTTTGCAACACGTTTGATTTGACCGTTGTTTGCATAAGCAACGCCTGTAAGGAAGTCGATAAGACGACGAGCAACATCCTTGCTTACTGATTCAAGGTTAAGTACAACCGTCCTTTTTTCATTAAGGTTATCAGCAATTCCAAGTGCTTCATCAAATTTTTCTGGCTTTGAAAGAACAACTTGAAGTTGTGCTGTTGTGTGAATGTTTACAACTTTATCTTGGTCTGCACGTTGATTTCTGTAAGATGGTCTTGCAGGCTTTGCAGGTTGTTCTTCAATAAAAGAACCTGCTTCAACTTCATCATCTGGATAGTAGCCATCCTCATCAACATTTAACATCTTGTTAATTTTGTCTAAGAAACTCATTTTAAAATTCCTCCGTTTAATATATTCTTGGTCCAAAAATCGAAGAGCCTATTCTAACAAGATTTGAACCGAAAAGTATTGCTTCTTCATAGTCTCCGGACATACCCATTGACAATATTTCCACATCTATATTATCTAACTTTTTCTCTTTAATGTCAACATATATATTGTGTATTTTTTCAAAATATTTACAAAGTATTGTATTTTTTTCGCAAATTGGTGGTATTGTCATAAGCCCTTTTATTCTAATTCCACCGATTTCTGAAATTTCGTGTAAATTTTCATAAAACTCTGTCAAAGCAAAGCCTGTTTTGCTTTCTTCATCACCAATATTTATCTCAAGAAGAACAGGTGTAACAATACCTTTTTTTATTGATTGCTTTGCAATTTCCTTTGCGACCTTTAATGAGTCAACTGATTGAATCATATCAACTTCGCCAACAATTTGACTTACCTTATTTGTTTGCAAATGACCTATAAGATGCTTTTCAACGCCTTCAAGATTTAACTCTGGCTTTTTACGAAGCATTTCTTGTACGCGATTTTCGCCGATAAGATTTATACCATAATCAAGTGCATAATTTATATATATTGGGTCAACTGTTTTTGTAACAGCCATAAGTCTAACATCTTCTGGCTTTCTTCCACTCTTTATAGCACTTTCTGCTATTTTTTCATTGATTACATCAAGGTTATGTTGAATATCAAGTTTTTTACTTTCAAGAAACGATTTTTCCATCATACAAGTCAACTCCCTCATTAATAATCGTATCAAATGGTTTGATATACGCAGAATCGTCGACAATCTCAACTACTGAATACTCTTCAGTTGAGTGAAGAATGTTGATTTTCTTAAACTGAATCATATTACCACGAATTACATATACACCTTTTTCGCCCTCAACTTCTCTAATTGCACTATTGTTGATTCTAATTCCTGTGTATTCATCAGTAATAATCTCAATATCTTCAATACGAAGGTTTGCAACATCACGATTCATAATGTTGCACTTTAATACTATAGCAACATTGTCTCCTTCTTTATCACCTTTATGGACAACAGTGCATTTTATTGTACCTACTGCCGTATTTGGAATATTTACAATTACCGTCTTACCTTCAATTAACTCACCTGAAGATGTATATGGCACATTGCAAAGAAGATACCAGTTGAAATTATCAACGAGCTTGCCCATTGTGTTTTGTGGTGCTTCTAGTTTTTGATAATTAAATAAAGCATCAATTTTTTCACAGTTTATATTTGTTACATCTGAATATGATATTGCATTTTCATATCCATCAACTGCACCAATGTAATAACCGGGTTTTGTTGCTGTAATTGTGTTGTGTTTATTTGCTTTGCCTTTTAAACTTTCTTGTTCTGCTTTCAATGATTCAAGTTTTTGGTCAACATTAAGTTCTTCGCCTGTTGCAAGTTGACGAGCAGTAACTGCATTTCTAAAATCTATTAATTTATCATCAAAAGTTCCGTCAATGCCTTCACTTGAAGCAATTATAAAGTCAATACATGCTTCATCAATCATTTTATTGTATGTTTCAGGGGAATTCACACCAACGCCCACACGATTTTTAAGTTGTTCATAGTATTCAATTTCTTTTGAGACCTTTGTAAAGCTTGCATAAGCTGCTGCACTCTCTTCATCAGGAAAAACAACTGCAACCTCATCGCCACTGCTAACACGCTTGCCATCTTCTGCAATCGAAACAACTGTGCCGTTAGCTTGTGATGCAGTAATATAAGATTCGTCTCTGACAACAAAAGCTTTAACAGAAATTTTGTTTTGAACTTCACGCTCTAAAGCTACTTCTGTTTTATATGGTGATGAGTTCATTTGCACAACCTGATAAACGAAATATGCAATAATAAGCACACCTAAAACGGAAGATACAATATATTTAAGTGCCTTTTGGTCAAGTTTAAATTTTTTCATTATTGCTCCTCCTTTAAGAAACTGTCAATTCTCTCAAACACGATTTCATACAAATCGTCAATATTTTCATAATCATCAGGATATACCCAAAAGATATTTTCATTTTTTCTAAACCAAGTTAATTGTCTTTTTGCATAGTGTCTTGTCTCAATTTTTAAAGAGTCAAGGCACTCTTCAAGAGTTTTTTCGCCATTAAAATATGGTGCTAACTCTTTATAGCCTATTGCTTGACAAGCAGTTGTGTCCTTGCTTGTGTTATAAAAATCCTTCGCCTCTTCTATAAGACCATTTTCGACCATAATATCAACGCGCCTGTTAATTCTATCATAAAGCACATTTCTGTCGCGATAATTTATGCCAATTATCAAAGGTCTATATGGTGATGGCTCAACACGAGATAAGTTTTTTTGCTCGGTCATTGTTTTACCTGTTGCTTTGTATATTTCAAGAGCACGAATAATTCTGCTTTTATCGCTTAAATGGAGTCTTTGGGCAGTTTGTGGGTCAATTTCTGCTAACCAATTTAGCATATACTCTGCACCTTTTTCATCAAAAAGAGCAGTTAATTCTTCACGAATTCCATTGTTACTTTCTTCTTTAGAAAACTGAATATTCTCTAAAAGTGAGTCAACATAAAGCCCTGTGCCACCTGCTAATACAGGCAAATCCCCTTGAGAATGTATTTTTTCAATACACTCATTAGCAAGGTCAACATATTCTGCAACAGAGAATTTTTTGTCTATAGGTTGAAAACCAATAAGATGGTGTGGTACTCCCTGCATTTCTTCGTCCGTTGGCTTTGCAGTTGCAATATTCATTTTTTCATAGATTTGCATTGAATCTGCTGACACAACTTGTCCTGAAAAACGCTTTGCAATCTGGATTGACAAAGATGTTTTACCTGACGCTGTTGGTCCCACAACTGCAACAACAGGAATTTTTTTCATATTATACCCTACCAAATTGTTTTTCTAATTCATATTTTGAGATTTCAATCATTACAGGTCTGCCGTGTGGACAGAAACGAACTTCATTGTCGTTAACAACTTGCTTTACTAATTCATAAAGTTCGGCGGTTGAGTTTTTATCCCCTGCTTTAATTGCACTTCTGCAAGCAACATTGTGATAAATCCAATCAAGGTGCTCGTTTGTAATATCTCGTCTGTTTTTAACGAGATATGAAGCAATTTCATCAACAAGAGGGATAATATCACAATCGTCAAGATTTATTGGACAACTACGAACAATAACTGTTCCATTACCAAAATCTTCAATATCAAAGCCTGCTTCTGCTATTGTTTGAAGATTATCAGTTACTGCTATGTATTCTTCTTTGCCAAGAGTAACTGTAACAGGTGCTAAAAGCATTTGCTTGCCACTGTCAAATCTGTTGTTTTTAAGCTTATTGAAAATAATTCTCTCGTGTGCAGCGTGTTTATCGATAACACACAAAGTTCCATTAAGTTCAATAAGGATATATGTTTTATAAACTTCACCAATAAGGCGAATTTCATTTTCTTTTTGTGTAGTTGGAGTGATTTCAACAGTTTCTTTTGGTGTTTCTGCAACGGAAACCGGGAAATCGATTTTAATTAAATCATCCTCGTCAGTTGAATAGTCATCAGTAACATCATTTAAGAATTCAGCCACTGATTTTTTATCAGTTAAAGGTTTTAGCACATTTTCTGTATATGCAACATGCTCTTGTACTGTTGTTTGCTTAAATTCTTGTTGTGGTTTTGCAAAAATCTCGTTTAATATTGGTTTCTTTTCGGGAAGATTTGCTTGTTTAAGTGATGTATTTTCACTTAACGCAGTTTTAACTGCGTGGTAAACTGCGTCAAAAATTGCTTTTTCGTCAGAAAAACGGACTTCAATTTTTGATGGATGCACATTAACATCAACAAGAGTTGGTGGAAGTGTTATAAAGAGTACACCACCTGGAAATTTGCCAACCATAACGCTGTTTTTGTAAGCATTTTCAAAAGCTGCCATAATTGTTGTGTTTTTCACACTTCGACCGTTTACGAAGAAATATTGCATACCTCGTGAGCCACGACAGTTAAATGGTGGAGTTACAAGACCTTTAACAGAAACATTACCAACAGTTCCGTCAACATTCAAAAGACCGTTTGAAAAGTCTTTACCGAATGCAGAGAAGCATACATTCTGCAAATTTCCGTCACCATTTGTTGTAAATACTTGTTTGCCGTCGCGAATAAAACGAATACTGATTTCAGGGTGAGAAAGTGCGAGCTTTTCAACTGCAGATGCAACGAAGTTACCCTCGCTGACATCTTTTTTGAGAAATTTCATTCTTGCAGGAGTGTTATAGAAAAGCTCACGGACAATCATAGTTGTACCTACGGCACAACCTGCGTCAGAGAAATCAGTTATAATTCCACCCTCGATTGTAAGGCTTGTACCCATTTCTTCAGTTGCAGTTTTGGTAATCATATTCACTTTTGAAACTGCTGCGATTGATGGCAACGCTTCGCCACGGAAACCGAGAGTTAAAATTGTGTTAAGGTCTTCGGCAGTTTTAATTTTACTTGTAGCGTGGCTTACAAATGCAGTTTTAACATCTTCACGGTCAATACCGCAACCGTCATCGGTAACGCGAATATATGAAATACCACCGTGTTGAATTTCAACAGTAATGGAAGTAGCACCTGCATCAACGGCATTTTCCATAAGTTCTTTAACAACAGATGCAGGGCGTTCAACCACCTCACCTGCAGCGATTAAATCAGCCATATGTTTTGGGAGTTTATTTATTTTTGCCATTGATGTTCACCTCGTTTAAATGTAAAATGTAAAGTTGTATTGTATGGGATAGTGTAGACAGACAGGGATGTCTATCCCTACGCGATATTCTTTCAAAATTATTTTATATAGATATTCTATATATTTGTAATCCACTACTTTGTAGTTGATTTATTGATAAAATATTTCACTTCATTCAGAAAATGCATAACATTTGATGTTATTTTTAATTTTTCATCATAATGATGCTTTTTTAATATTCCTTCTACTTTTCCAACATAATTTGGTTTGGAAATTTCAAGTGCTTGTTCGTAAAAAGCTTTTACTTTATCTTTTTGACCATAGTGCAATGCAATTACAATTTGTGCAATTGTAAATCTAAATTCATTATTTTTAATAGATTTAGAAAATTCATCAGTATTAGAAAACAATTTGAAGTATTCTTCTAATTCAGGCGAATACTCAAAATTATCAATTTGAAGTTTCATCCACAATAGTTCAATTGATAAATATTCAATATATGCTTGTTGCTCAGGACCAAGTGCTTTTAACGCTAATACATATGAATCATATGCACTTTTTTCGTCTTGCATTCTTTCGTATATTTTTCCTATAAATAAATATGAAGTATATGTTGTATACCAACCATCTTCATAGTTGTCAAGTCCAAACTTAATAAGTTTAATGGCTTGTTCTGCATTTTCAAGTGGAAATTGAATTGCTGTAGTATAACAATGTTGACGCCTATGATAATTACTTTTTGTTCTTTTTAAGAGTTTTTGAAGTTCTATAAAATCCTCATCAGACATTCCCTGCTCAATGATTTTATTTTTAAATTCTTCAATTTTACTCATAGTTAAAATCCTTTCAGAAAACTATCATATTTCGAGTGAATTGTGAATTACCTCTACAATTATAATTGCAATGCAGTTACAACGTTTTGCGCTTTGCACTTTGCATTTTGCGTTTTTAGTTCTTCGCTTTGTCGATGAGTTCGTAGAGAAGTCCCATTGCTTCGATTGGGGTTAGGGTGTTTATATCGACTGTGCGAAGTCTGTCCATAATGTATTCTCTTGAATTTGATTCAAAGGACATCTGGAACTGTGGCTCTTCTTTTTCTTCTGGAATATCTGCAACCATTTTAGGTTTCATTAAGTCGTTATCTTCCAAAGTTTTAAGAATTGCTTTTGCTCGTTTAATTACATTGTCAGGCACGCCTGCAAGTTTAGCAACTTCAATACCGTAAGAGCCATCAGCACCGCCACGAACAATTCTTCTTAAGAATGTAATATCATCGCCACGCTTTTTAACTGCGATATTATAATTCATTACACCATCAACTGTGCCCTCTAACTCTGACAACTCGTGATAGTGAGTTGCAAAAAGTGTTTTTGCACCGATTTTCTTTTTATCAGCAATATACTCAACTACTGAACGAGCAATACTCATACCGTCAAAAGTAGAAGTACCGCGACCGATTTCATCAAGAATTATAAGGCTATTTTTTGTTGCATATTTAAGAATTTCTGCAACCTCATTCATTTCAACCATAAATGTTGACTGACCTGATGCTAAATCGTCAGATGCACCAACACGAGTGAAAATGCTGTCAACAATGCCGATATCGGCTGATTTTGCAGGAACAAAGCAACCCATTTGCGCCATAATTGTTATAATTGCAATTTGACGCATATATGTGGATTTACCTGCCATATTAGGACCTGTAATTACTGCCATACGGTTGTCTTCACAATCAAGAATTGTGTCGTTAGGCACAAACATTGTGTGCTTTTGCAAGACTTCAATTACAGGATGTCTACCCTCATAGATTTTAATAATGCCCTTTCCGTTTATGTCAGGTCTTGTATAGTTATTTTGAACAGATACAGTTGCCATTGAGCAAAGCACATCAAGAAGTGCAATTGCATGTGCTGTTCTTTGTGTTCTTAAATATTCACCTGCAATTTTTTTACGAATAGAGTTGAAAATCTCATATTCGAGACCAACAATTCTCTCTTGAGCACCGAGCACCTTTGTTTCAAGTTCTTTAAGTTCTTGAGTTATAAATCTTTCACAGTTTGAAAGTGTTTGTTTACGAATATATGTATCAGGTACCAATTCTTTATATGAATTAAGTACTTCAAAATAATAGCCAAACACTTTATTGTAGCCAATACGAAGCTTCTTAATGCCTGTTTTTTCTTGTTCTTCCATTTCAAGCTTTGCAAGAATGTTTTTGCCACCGTTTACAATGTCGCGAAGTTCGTCCAGTTCTTTATTGAAACCATCTTTAATCATTCCACCCTCGCGAACAGAAAATGGCGCATCTTCTTTTATTGAGACACTTATAAGTGAATAAATATCTTTAAGGGTGTCAAGCTCATCAAAAATATATTTCAAAAGCTTTGAATTTGTTTTTGAAAGATTTGATTTAAGCTCTGGCAAAACTGAAAGTGTTGACTGTAATGACAAAAGTTCTTTAGCATTTGCAGTGTTATAAACAACTCTTGTCATAAGTCGTTCAATATCATAAACGCATATCATAAGTTTTGTTTCACTCTCACGAAGCTCTGTGTTGTTATAAAGCTCGTCCACAGCATTAAGTCGCTTTGAGATTTCAACACAATCGTATAATGGACGCTCAATAAATGAACGAAGCATTCTTTTGCCCATTGCAGTTTTAGTTTTATCAAGCACCCAAAGAAGTGAGCCCCGCTTTTCACGGTCTCTCATTGTTTCAATAAGTTCAAGATTTCTAACTGCTGAAATACCAAGTTTCATATACTTTGCATCAGTATAGAAATTTATATTCTTAATATTATCAAGCTCTCGTTTTTGAGTTGATTTTAAATATGCTAATGCTGCACCCAATGCACTAATTGCACAAGTTCTTTGATTTAAAGAGAGAGTTGCTAAATCGTTAGTATCAAAGTGCTCTTTGCATACTTTTTCTGCATTTTCATATTCAAACTCTTCAATTAATAATTCAACAGATGCTTCAAGTTTTTTAGATATAAAATCAGCAAAGGATTTAAATGAAACAACTTGTTTGTTGAGAATAATTTCTGTTGGGTTATATCTGCCCATTTCGTTGATTACTCGTTGTTCAATATTCTCTTCAAATTCTGTTAAATTGACTTCACCTGTTGAAATATCAATAAAGCAAAGCCCAACTTTACTTTCAGCTGAGCAAACACTTGCAAGGTAATTGTTTTTTGATTCGTCAAGCATTGAACTTTCAATAACTGTACCCGGTGTAATAACACGAATAACATCACGCTTTACAATGCCTTTTGCAAGGGCTGGGTCTTCCATTTGTTCACAGATTGCTACCTTGTAGCCTTTTGACACAAGTTTTGCAATATAGCCATCTGCACTATGGAACGGAACGCCACACATTGGGGCACGCTCTTCTTGACCACAATCGCGACCTGTAAGGACAAGTTCAAGCTCTTTTGATGCGGTTTTTGCATCATCAAAGAACATCTCGTAAAAGTCGCCAAGTCGGAACAGCAATATGGTGTCTTGATAATTTTCTTTTATTTGAAAGTATTGTTGCATCATTGGGGAAAGTGCCATATTTTTAATTCCTTCTCGATAAATAGATTTTTGAGGGGGTTGACCCCTCAGTCAGCTTCGCTGACAGCTCCCCTTTCAAGGGAGCCGAGAGCGATTAGATTTTGATTAGTGACTACAACCTTCGTCACCACAGTCGCAATGACAACCTGAGCAGTCGCCACCACATTGATGAGCAGTTGGGTCGCAAGTATCAGGGTCATCACCATTTACACACATAGCAAGAATGCCTGTAAGATAGTTCATAAGGTCATCCATTTCTTTTCTTGCCATTTCGTAGTTTCTCATATTTTCGTTCATCATAATTTCTGTGTAAACGCCACGAAATTCTTCATCATAAGCCTTCATTTTTTCTTCGTTTGGCTCTTCCTTTGATGCCTCGTGTTGATAAGAAACTTGGATAAGTTGAATTCTGCTCATAAGTTCATTAAGAGCTGTATCTTGCTCGTTAGCTTCAATAGCCTTTTTCATAGCAAGGTATCTTTCATCTTGTTGGATTGCTTTACCAAGTTCTCTTGTAAGTTTTTCGATTGACATTGTTTTTTGCTCCTTTATTTTAAATAAATTTTTGATAGATTTATACTAATTCTCCACGTACGAGCCAATTAAGTGGTTCGGTTACTTTTACATGACAGAATTTGCCGATTAAACTTTGGTCTGTTGATGGAAATTCAATTATCACATTGCCATCAGTACGACCTGCCATATAGCCTGAAAGAGTTTTACTTTCACCCTCACAAAGTACTCTATATGTTTTACCAAGCATATTTGCACTGTGTGTGCTTGCTATTGATTCTTGCAAATCACAAAGCTCTTTAAACCATTTATTCTTTTCTTCATAAGTTACAGGGTCGTCCATCAAAGATGCCTTTGTACCCTTTCTAGACGAGAAAATAAATGTAAAAAGTGAAGTAAAGCCAACTTCTTTTACAAGTGATAAAGTATCACAGAATTCTTCATAAGTTTCACCAGGAAAGCCCACGATAACATCACTTGTAAGTGAAAGGCCTTCAATTTTCTCTTTAGCATAATCAATAAGCTCAAGATATTGCTCGCGAGTGTATCTTCTATTCATTTCTTTAAGAATTCTGTTATTACCAGATTGGAATGGAAGATGAATATGCTTTGATGCTTTTTCACACTCTGCAATAGTATCGATTAACTCTTTTGTGCAGTCCTTTGGATGAGAAGTCATAAAGCGAATTGTAAACTCACCGTCAAGAGCATTGATTTGACGAATAAGCTTTGAAAAATTTATATCTTCTTTAAGTCCTTTGCCATAAGAGTTAACATTTTGACCTAAAAGTGTGATATCTTTATAGCCTTGTGCAATAATCTCTTTAACCTCAGCCATAATATCTTCTGACTTTCTGCTACGCTCTCTGCCTCTGACATAAGGCACAACACAATAACTGCAGAAATTATCACAACCATACATAATTGGAAGCCAAGCTTTTGCAGAGTTATCACGGACTGCAGGCATACCCTCAGCAATTTCACCATCAATATCAAGTTTTGACACTACACGTTTGCCACGAGTAAGATATTCTTTCCAAAGAGATGGAATAAGATATTGACCATGAGTACCAAATACAATATCAACAAATGGATAGCTATTATAAATTTTATCACGGATATGCTGTTGCTCCATCATACAACCACAAAGAGCAATAATGAGGTTTGGATTTGACTGCTTTAATTTTTTAATAGCACCAACATTACCAAATACTCTATCTTCAGCATGCTCACGAATTGCACAAGTGTTGTAGAGAATAAGGTCAGCATTTTCTTTCTCTTCAGTCATATCATAACCCATAAGCTTGAGCATACCCTTAATTCTTTCACTGTCAGCCACATTGCCTTGACAACCATAGGTATGGACAAATGCTTTTGGTGTGTCGTTATGACGAAGAGCCAAAAGATTTGCAACTTCTTCTGCTATTTTATACTGTTTTTCAATTTCTGTTTTGTTTACAAAATTAGTCAAGTTTAAACGCCCTTTGTATAAAATGAAAGTAAGAAATTAAGAACATCGTTATAAACGAGTTGATTTTCTGTTTCGTTAAGAATTTCATGGCGCATACCAGGATAAAGAATTGTTGTTGGCTCAATACCTGCAACAACAAGCGCATCTGCTACTGCTAAAACGCCTTTACCATTCATACCAACCGGGTCATTTGCACCAGAAATTACCATTACTTGTAAATCCTTTGGAATTCTGTATGCCCAGTCAGAATCACAAGCTTCACGCATAAGGTTATAAATGTCACGATAACCTGCAAGTGTGTATGTAAAACCACAAAGTTCATCGTTTGAATATGCAAGTCTGTTATCTGCATTTTCTGAAAGCCAAGCAAGTGAGTTTTCTTTGTCAGGCCCCATCATTGAGAAACCTTTATTCATAATGTCTGCCATTTTTTCAACACGTCTTGTTAAGCCATATTTGTTAACAAGAATATCGATTACATCAACACCGGCATTGATAAGGTCAGGCATATCACCTGTGCCACAAAGAATCACACCGTCAAGCTCATATCCAAAGTGTGAAGCATAAACTCTTGCACAGAATGAACCCATTGAATGTCCAAAAAGGAAATATGGAAGTTCAGGATTTCTCTTTTTCATGATTTTTGTGAGAATATGCATATCGTCAACAAGACGCTTATCGCCATTTTCTTCGCCCATAAATCCAATTTGTGAACGGTCTTGAATACTCTTGCCGTGTCCTAAATGGTCATTACCACAAACAACAAAGCCATTTGATGCAAGGAAACGAGCAAAGTCGTCATAACGAGCAATATGCTCTGCCATTCCGTGAGTAAGTTGAACAATACCGATAGGTGTTAATTCGTCATCTTCCCAAATTAAAGTTCTGATTTTATCAGTACCTGTTGATGAGTTGAAATAAGCCTCTTTTCTAACTATTGCCATATAATTTTCCTCCTTGAAATGAAGTGATTTCGTAAATTTTGCATACTTCTGCAGAATATCAATTTATTATACTACAAAACAGTGTTTTTGTCATTAAAAAAATTGAAAAATTTCAAAAAAATATATTTTGTAAAAACTGTACTTGCTAATATGTTTTATTTAAGTTTTTTTATGAAAAAAGCAGAGAAAAAGCACAAAATATTTCCAAATTCTTGTTTTTTTTAGTCTTTTTTCACCTGCTTTTTATATCTTTTAAAATTTGCAAAAAAATATTACTTTTGCTATAATGTAAAAAATATAAATTAGGAGTGAAAACAATGACATACGAACAAGTTGTTGCTAAGGTAAAAGCAAAATTTGCAGATGCTGATGCAAGTGCTATTGATGGCGTAGTTGCATTACAAATCAACCTTGAAGGCAAAAATGTTAATGGTATCTTCTACATTGAAATTAAAGACCATAACGTAAATGTTGAGCCATATGAGTACTACGACAGACACGCTATTGTTACTGTTAACCCAACTAACCTTTTAAAACTTCTTGACGGTAAGCTTGACCCAGTTGAAGCATACACAAAAGGCAAGGTTGCAGTTGATGGTGATGTTAATGCAGTGCTTACTGTAATTAATCTTGTAAAATAAGCTTAAGGCACAATAAAAAAGGAACAGTTCAATGGAACTGTTCCTTTTTTATTTATCTTTTATATGATTTTTTCTTTTTGTCAAATCCTATTGTTAACAGAATAGGTGTAACAGCACAAATAAAAATTGGAATAAAAACCATATAATTCATATCTGCATTTGTATCAGGTATTTCCGGGTTTGGATTAGGATTAAAATCATCATTTACAGGAAGATTTTCCAAAACGATTCTGCCACCGCCATTTACTGTACTATAATCCACAACAAAATTTGGGTATTTTTGAGTTAAAGGTGAATTACTTGCCGTTACTGTGCTATTTTCAAAGCTCTTTACATAATTCGCAAGTACCATATAATCTTCCATTACATAATCAAGCACATTAACTGCACCATTAAACATTGCAAAGCCATCACCCAAATCACGCAGTGTGTAATTATAGCCTGCAAGGTTATATGTTGCTTCAAGGTCTAAATCGTCCCAAGCATTCGTTTCTTTATTATAAACTTTTACGCTGTGAACACGATACTTTTCAGGTCCACCAATCCATACGCCTTTTTCATCTTTCTTTGTTGTGTCAGGAATTGATGTGTCAATTTTATAAGTGATGCCTGAAACATGAAGGAAACTACCTTCTTCTGCAACACCTACTGAACGAGCACCCCATTCAAGAGCGTCTAAAAGTTGTTGTCCCGTAACAGTCTGCAAACAAGCCACATTGCCGAAAGTATGAATTTCTTTACAGGTTTTGTATGTAATATCACCCGTAACGGCACCATTACGCACACCACCACCATTCATAACTGCCACATCAACATCCATATTCATACTGTCGAACAGATAATAAAGTGCATCTGCAGAAAAATCACCTGAATTAGTTTCTTGTAAACGAACAAGACGATTTCCGTTTTCATCATAATTATCGAGAGTAATTTCTGCTGAACCGATTTTTTCGCCTAATTTTGTGTCAACTTCGTTCATCCAAGCTTCTTCAATAGCCTTAATCTCTTCTTTGGGCGTAATGTCAGTAAAATCATCAGCAGTTAAAAGTTCAGTTTTAATGCCATCTTCAGTAATGGTCATTTTGCCTACTGCATTCAAATATTCACCTGTTTGAGTAAGAATAACAGTATTGCCTGACTTATCCTTAACTTCTTTCATTGGGATTGTAGAATGCGAATGACCGTCAATAAAAGCATCAAGTCCCGAAGTATTTGCAATTACATCTTCTGAACGCCAAGGTGCTGAAGTTTCTCCGTCCCCGAGATGACCGAGAGCTATGATTACATCAGCTTCTTGCGAAGCGTTGTCAATAGCATTTTGCACTGCATTATAAAGTTTTTTCCCGTCATTTCCACCTGCGATTCCATAAATGTAATTACCGTTTTCATCCTGAAAATATGCAGGAGTTGTAGATGTAAAGGTTTCTGGAGTAGTAATACCGATTACCGCAATTTTAGTTCCGTTTATATCGAATACTTTATAAGCATCAAGCACGCTGTTACCTACCACGCCATTTTCCTCGTGATAGAAATTGCAAGAAACATAAGAATAGTCTGCCCAATCAATTGCCTGCATACAACCTGACATTCCGTAATCAAACTCGTGATTTCCAAGAGTTGCCACATCATACCCAGTTGCATTCATTAATTCAATTATAGTGCTACCCTTATCCATTGAGCCGTATGCAGTACCTTGAATATGGTCACCTGCATCTAACAGCAATACATTCTCACAAGTATCTTTAAGTGATGCTAATTTTGAATAAGTAATATCACCATCAATATATGTATGCACATCATTTGTATAAAGAATTGTGATTTCCTCATTTTCTGTTGCAATAACTGATATTGAAAATGAACTTAAACACAAGCAAAACACCAATATAATACTTAAAATTCGTTTTTTCATATTTACTCTCCATTAAAAGTTACGGCGAGAGCGTAAGCCCCCGCCCTATATTTTATTTTTGTAATTTATTTTGAGAATACTCTTTTTTTGCTTTTTGTAATAACAAATGCTAAACCCATAGACAATGTAAGCATAACAGCAAACCAACCATTGCTATTTGCATTATTCACAGTTGCGTCTGTGTTTGGAATTTCAGGGTTTGGTACAGGTTGAGTGTTTTCATCATTACCTGCGTTACCACCTGTATTGTCATCAGCATTCTTAATCCATTTTGCATAGATTGTAACATCGCCTGTAATTGGTGTATCAAAGTCAAATTCGTTACCGTCTGTGCATGCTTCATCTGTATAGAATCCGCCAAATGTGTAGCCCTCTTTTTCAGTATTGAAAACTTCTGAGAAATCGTCAATGCCGAAGAACTCGCAATAGAACTCATTAAGAGACACACCTACCGGAACTTCTGCCACCATACCGGTGTTTAATCCGTTAATTGTTACTTTATAACCTAATGGTTCAATTGTAACATACTTTGCAAATTCGCCATCTGCAGTAAGAACCGTATAACCTGAATTCCCATATATATCGTCATGTTCTGAAACTTCTGCATTTTCAGGGTTTACAATGGTTAATTTTTCGTCAATTTCAATACCCATCTGAGCAAAAATTGCAACGCCATCTGTTTCAATATCAACTTTAGTGCCAACAAGACCAGGGCGGTATTCATTTGGTGTTACTTCATCGCAATAGATATTTACTGCACCACCTAAGAAACTTCCGTCATCTTCTTCATCTGCTGAAGCAAGAACACCTACAGAAAATGTTTCAAAACCTACACATTCGCCTGTTGTAACGGTAATGTTACCTGCATAAAAACTAGCATCGCCACCATGCACACCTATACCAAAAGACCTTGCCACCGGCTCATAGCCATTGTCGGTCTCAGAAACTGTTGCATTACCTCCTCTTGCCACGAGAACAGAGTTTTTGTCATAAGTATAAACGCCTGTAGAAACGCCATATATACCTGTGCTCATAGCTTGGTAATCAGATGTTACATCTCCACCAATTGCCTCTAAATAGCCGTCATATACAGAAATGTTAATATATTCGTCATTAATATATGCATAAACTGTAACACCATCACTGTAAGCGGAACTGTTTGCTGTTACACTTCCACCTTCAGCAATCAATACACCTTCAAAATTTACACTTACATCACCGTAAGTGTAAATACCCGAACTTTGAGCCCAATCTGTTACATTAATATCTCCGCCACGGGCATAAACCGTTGCACCCTCAACGCACACACCATTTGTTGCAAAGATACCTAAACTTTCAGCGTAGTCATATTCGCCGTCAATATCATCACAGGAAACAGATAATGCACCGTCGCCTGAAATATACAAATTGCCTGTAACACCAATACCATATGTCAATTCATTTGAAGGTGTAGAGATTGTATTATCAGAACCGTCTGCAAGCACGATATTTAAATCTTGACCTGCAAAAATACCTACTTTTGTTTCTGCGTCCATATCATAGCCGTCTGTAATATTTAAGCCATCTAAATAAAGAACATTTTCTTCTGCATTGTAAGATGCTGTACCGTCGCCTAAAATGTCATCAGCATTATCTGCATTAACACCCACACCACCAACGAAAAGGTCGTATTCACTAGTTGGAGGGAGTGTACTTTCATCAACAATATAGAACCGAACCTCAGGTGGTAAAGTATCAATTACCGTATTATCTAAATAATTCATAAACACAAAACCGTCAGGAATGATAATATCTTCGCCGATTATCATTTCTTCTTCACTAAAACTGCGAATAATCCAAGGTTCGTTGTCTGCATATTCGCCAATAAAATCAGCACTTTCATCAAGAATGAGCGTACCATTATAATAAATAATTGCATTACCTCCAGAATTTATAATAGTACCCTTTTCTTCCGCACTGTCAATGAAGGTTATCGTTGCGTTTTCTACAATTATACCCATTTCAACAGTATAACCATTCAAATCAAGCGTAAATTCGCCATTTGTTAAATTATAACAACCATCACTATTATCATATGTATAATCTGTCAATAGTTTTAATGTTGAACCCACATTTTCTCTTGCTGCATTTCTTGCACCATACCAATCAGTATAATTGGTTGTAACATTATCTGCCGTTGTTACACTTGCAAGGTATTCTGTGTCAGTTGCATAAGCAGTAACGCCTAACATACTAAGACACATAACCATCGCCATAATTATTGCAAATATTTTTCTTGTATTCTTCATAACAAATCTCCTTTTATATTATTTTGATTTCATTTATTGCTTCATTTATTGCTTGTTGATTTTGCTTTTCAACATATTTTGTCAGTTGTTTTAACAGGTCGTGTCCCATTTTGTGATAATC
>JAZNWZ010000138.1:0-34577 GCA_045593645.1 Candidatus Fimenecus sp.
ATTGGAAGATGTTTGCACAATTATTGAATAAGTGCAAAATGCAAAACGCAAAGTGCAAAATTAACGGCGAGGTTACCCTCGCCGTTTTTGTTACAATCTTACTGAAATTCCGTTGTCTTTAAGATAGTGTTTTAAGTCCATGATTGGGATTTCGTTGAAGTGGAAAAGGGATGCAGCAAGGACTGCATCTGCTTTACCTTCATTGAAAGCATCAAGAAAATGGGATTTTGCTCCTGCACCGCCTGATGCGATTACAGGCACACCTACACACTCCGAAACTGCACGGTTAAGTGCGTTGTCATAGCCTGTTTTTTGTCCGTCACAATCCATACTTGTAAGGAGAATTTCTCCTGCTCCCCTTTTTACTGCTTCTTCTGCCCATTTAACAGCATCAATTCCCGTTGGGATTCGTCCGCCATTAAGATAAACTTCCCAACCCTTATCATTTCGTTTAGCATCAATAGCACAAACTACGCACTGACTACCGAATTTATATGCAGCTTCATTTATAAGATTAGGATTTCTTACTGCGGCGGAGTTTACTGAAATTTTATCAGCACCTGCACGAAGTAACTCCTTAAAGTCGTCAACTGTTCTTATTCCGCCACCAACTGTGAATGGAATAAAGATATTATCGGCAACCTGACGGACAATTTCAAGCATTGTGCCCCTCCCCTCATGAGTAGCGGTAATATCAAGAAGAACTAACTCGTCAGCACCTTTTTTATTGTATTCAATAGCACATTCCACAGGGTCACCTGCGTCACGAATATTCACGAAGCTGACACCTTTGACTACTCGTCCGTTTTTAACATCAAGGCAAGGTATAATTCTTTTAGCGTACATTATTTAACCTCCATTGATGCGAAATTTCTTAAAATCTGCAAACCTACATCACCTGATTTTTCAGGGTGGAACTGTGTTGCAAAAATGTTATTTTTACCTACTGCAGAGTGAAAATCGATTCCGTAATTCGTAACAGTTGCAATATCATTTTCATCTTCTGCGTGGAGATAATAAGAATGGACAAAATAAACATAACTGTTTTCGGGAATGTTTTTGAAAATGCCATCTTTTTGTTTGATTTCAAGGGAATTCCAACCGATATGTGGAATTTTAAGCCCCATATCACTTGAAAACTTTTTGATTTTGCCTTTGAAAATACCTAATCCTTTAACTCCCGGTGATTCTTCTGACTCTTCAAACAAAAGTTGAAGTCCTAAACAAATGCCTAAAAATGGTTTACCGCTTAAAGCATATTGTTTTACTGTTTCAACAAGATTTTTTTCTCTCATTGAATTCATAGCATCACCAAAAGAGCCAACACCAGGTAAAAGCACCTTGTCTGCTGACATAATCACTTGTGGGTCATCTGTTATTATGTTTTCTGCCCCAATAAAATCAAGGGCTTTTTTTACGCTTTGCAGATTACCTGCACCGTAGTCAATAATTGCTATCATAAAACTAATCCTTAAAGAAGTTCATCAAAAAGTTTGATGTTTTCTGCTTGTGGCTTTAACTCGCCTGTTTCAAATTTCTTAACGATTTCAACAATTTTATCGTTAATTGGAGTTGGTACATTTTTCTTTTTACCCCACTCACAAACTACACCGTTAATTGCACCAATTTCACAAGGCTTATTCTTTTTAATATCTTGAAGCATTGAAGGTTCAATGTCTCTGTGCTTTTTCATTGCAATAGGAACGAGCATTGTTGCAACAGCACGCTTTAAAGCACCTTTATAATAGAAAAGTTTTGTAATGTCTTTACCTTGAACAGGTGCAAATTCAACACCTGCAGCGTGTCCAACATCAATAACCTCTTTCATACAACGAACTGCAACTTTTGCTGCTTCTTTATTTTCAGAAACGCTACCAAAAGTGCCACCTACAACTGTGCCAAGTCCTGAGAAAGTTGAATTGATAAGGAGCTTTGACCAACGAGCACCTAAAATATTAGGTTCTTCGTGAACAGGACACATAAGCTCTAAAAGGTCTTTTACCATTTTGAATTGGTCGTCAGTAATGCCTTCCATTTTGCCCATATGGAAAGAAAGGCTATCAGGCTCACTTGTGAGAATACACTCACCAGGAGCAGAGAGTGTTGCACCCCATTCAACTGCACAACCAACTGTATGATTTGAGCCAACGATTTCTGCAATAAGTGGTTCAGGCAAACCATTTTGAAGAGTAACGATTACGCCATCGTCAGATAAATAGTCCTTTAAGAATGTAACAACATCTTTATTATAAAGTTGCTTTGTCATAAGCAAAATAACATCGTATTTGCCTGTCATTTCATCAGGAGTGATAGCTTTAACAGGAACTGACATTTCTACTGTACCTGTAATGTGAGCACCTTTTTCGTTAAGTGCTTCAACGTGTGCTTTGTTACGGTTGATAAGGTCGATTTGGCCACCGTTTTTTGTTATGTAAGCACCAAGAACTGTGCCTAATGAACCAGCACCATAAATTGCATATCTTTTCATTAACAACACCTCGAAAAATATTTTTATTATTATAGCATAGATTATATATTTTGCAAATAGAAATAAAAGAAAAATGAGATACCTTGTCATTTTCTTAACGGACTTTTGAGAATGCCTATTCCCTACAAATTTGATTAAAATAAAAAAGTTATAAAAAATCAAAAAAAGTTTAAAAAAAGACTTGACGAACGGCTTTTGTTATGTTATTATATTCAAGCGTTGAGACGCTGGTGTAGCTCAGTTGGTAGAGCAGCTGATTTGTAATCAGCAGGTCGGGGGTTCGAGTCCGTCCACCAGCTCCATTTTTTTGTAATTGAATATGGGTAGGTTCCCGAGTGGCCAAAGGGAGCAGACTGTAAATCTGCCGTCAACGACTTCGATGGTTCGAATCCACCCCTGCCCACCAAATAAATGAGATATCCTGAAGGATATCTCATTTATTTTTTGTCAAAAAAGGGATGGATTCCAAAGCCCGTTAAGAAAATGTGCCAGTGGCACATTTTTAGGGCGTGGGACTGCAATTGGTTTGTGTATGTACCCAACTAATAACGAGGTAGTAAAGATATCCTTTAGGATATCTCATTTATTTTTTGTCAAAAAAGGGATGGATTCGAAAGCCAATTATTAAATCTACTGTTTCATTGACAAAATATGGTGGATATGATAAAATTTTTAGTTGATAATATTTATATCTTCAGTCGATTTTTGAGGTGTTTTCTGAATGAGCAAATACACTTTTTGTGAAGCAAAAGATTTGAATAAATTTAATGAGTTTTCCGAAAATAACGGTGGTTCAATATATCAAACATCTTATTGGTCAGAGGTTAAAAATGCTTGGAAACCATCATTTTATATGGGTTATGACGAAAATGGAGTAGAAGTCCTTTCTTGTCTTTGCCTTGAAAGAGATGTTAAAGTTGGAAAACTTTGGTATTGTCCTGACGGTTTTGTTTGTGATTTAAACAATGAAACATTGGTTATAGAATTTTGCTCTTATATTAAAACTGAAATGAAAAAGCACAAAATCTGTGCTATGGTTTGCGACCCTCTTATTGTCGAAAAAATCAATGGTGAAGCTCGTGATACAAGTGCTATAAACTCACTGATTAAAGGTGGTTTTGTGCTTAACGAGGATAAGGATTTTTATATCGTTCAACCTGCAATTACAATAAACTCTCCTTTAAAGGGCTTCACTGCAGAAGAATTCCTTAAAAAGTGTGAAAAAGGTGTTAGACACGGTTTAAAGGCTGCAAATGATGGTCTTTTATATGTTGAAACATACGACAATGTTACACTTGCAGAGCATTCAGAAAAAATCGATGAATTTTTCAGCGTTATGACTGAAACTGCTGACAGGACTGAATTCATTCAACGTGATAAGAATTATTATAAGACAATGGTAATGGCTCTTAACGGCAAGGCTGTAATGGATTTTGTTTACTGCGACCAGTCAAAAAGAGCAGAATATTGCAACGAGCTTGCAAGCAAAAAGACTGTTCTCAACACTCGTCTTGAAGAATTAGAAAACGCTGAAAAGAAAAATAAAAAGGAAATTGCATTAGTTAAGAAAGAACTTGATGAAATCAACACAACTCTTACTCGTAACGAAAAGGCAAACGAAGAGCTTAAAAAGGTTTATGGTGATAATATTCCTGACAAGCTTTGTCTTGCAGTTGGCATTACATCTCGTTTTGGAAAAACTGCGATTTGTCTTTATGGTGGCACACGAAATGTGCTTCGTAACACTCTTCGTCCTACTCACTATCTTAACTGGGAAAGAATTTGCAAGAGCATTGATGCAGGCATTGAAATTCATGACCTTGGCAGAATTACAGGTAGTCCTTATGATGAGAACAACCCACTTTATGGTCTTGCAAAATACAAGATGAGCTACAACGGTGAGGCAACTGAATACGTTGGCGATATGTATTTGATTGCTAACAAACTTCAGTTTTCAATGTTCCGTACACTTTTGCCAAAGGTAAAAAAGGTAAAAAACACTATTCTTAAAAAGCATATCAAAGAAAAAACAGTAAATAAAAGCAAAGGCGAATAAATATGTATAATTTTAAAACAGATATTTCCCTTACTGAATTTAATAGTTTTATTGAGCAAGCATCTTTTGCCACAATTCAGCAAACTGAAAGTTGGAGCAAATTAAAAAGCAACTGGAAAAGTGTTTTTTGTGGTGTTTATAATGACGATAAAATTGTTGGTGTGGCTCTTATTTTAATTAGAACACTTATGCCAGGCTTTACCTATGCATATTGTCCTCGTGGTCCAATTATGGACTACACCGACAAAAAAGCTTTAAAGGCTTTTACAGATGGCGCAAGGACTTATTGCAAACAAAATGGCATTTATCTTTTAAAAGTTGACCCTACTATTGTTGTTGGCAAAACTTTACCTGATATGGATGAAGACAAGTATCTTGACCCATTTGATTTAGAAAAAGGCAAGATTGAGTTTGATAATCTCATAGGAGCAGGCTTTAAGCATAAGGGTTTTGGAAAGAGTCTTGACTCTGCAACACAGCCACGCTACAACGCTCTTATTCCTTTGAAGGACAGAAGTGGCAATCCCCTTACTCCTCCTCAATTTAAAAAGAATTACAAACAAAAAATACGTAAATATTTAGGTAATTTCCAACCTGCTCGTGGTCTTTTTTACGAGGGTGCAGAGCATACAGAAGAAAATATTGCTCTTTTTAAAAAGATTTTAAGCAACACAGAATCACGACAAAATATTGCTCTTAGAAACGAAGAATATTTCACACTTCTTGCAAATGCTTTTTCTGACGATGCTTATTTTGCTTTTGAAAAATGTAATGTTCAAGCATATATTGATAATCTTAACAAGAGATTTGAAAAAGAGCCTGACATGCGCGAAAAAATTACTGAACAGCTTGAAGATGCTAAACGAGTTTTAAATGAGCGTGGCGAGGTTATTCCTCTTGCTGCTCTTCTTACTGTTTATCCACCAAACAAAACAGGTATTAAAATTGCTGAATATCTTTATGCAGGGTCTGATTTAACTGTCTTTTCTTCTTTTTGTGCTACACTTTGTGGACTTTGTGAGCAATGCTCACTTTGTGTTGAGAGAGATTGCGATTTTCTTGACCTTGGTGGTGTTAGTGGCACATTTGACGATGGACTTTTTGATTTTAAGAATCCATTTAATCCAATTATTGTTGAATATGCAGGCGAATTTGATTTAGTTATCAACAGTGCAAAATATTCAATAATGGAAAAGGGCTTACCAATTCTCAAAAAGGGATATTCAAAGCTTAGAAAACTTATTAAAAAATAAAAATTCCCCTTATCATTTAGATAAGGGGCTTTCTTTTATTTGTTTTCTTCTTCAGGTTGATTTACATAGTTTTTGAAAAGATAATATATACCTACAAAGGCTGCAATCAGCAAAATGCCAATAATAAGAGCTATAATTTTATTTGTTGAATATTCATCTGCTAATGGTTTTAAAAACACATACCCAACAAGGTCAGATGTTTTCTTATTCAAACTGTCAAACTTGTTTTGTGCAAAGTTTATTACAAAGCTATAAAGCAATGAGATAAATCCACCATACAAAAGATTTTTGAAGATATCCTTAATATTAAGTGCAAGAATAACCAACAACAAAGCAACAGATAAAACGATAAGTTTTGTTACTGTTTCTTCTGACAACAAAATTATAAAAATATCTGCACTCATACCTGAGTTGTCTTCGATGCTTTTTATAACAAAATTTCTTGCATAGCTTTGTGCAAATTTCTTATATGACTCTGGATTTGCATCAACTGTTAACTCGGCTTCTTGTGTTATGCTCTCACCTTTTTCGAGTCTTTCACGAGCTTTGTCAACATCAGAATTTAAAAAGTAATCCAAAAGTGAAAAAACTTCGCTTTTAACAAGGTCATCAACAAACTCTGTTGTAAATATTGCATCAATAGTTTCATCAGAAACACCTGTTAAAAAACCTGATAAAAGAGAGTTTTTATCTGTTTTAGAATCCAATTCTGCTTTAATCATTATCTTAACATTGTCTTTAATGTATTTGCTGACTGTTGTCTTTTTGCCACCTACTTTGATTCTCATTTCATCAAGACTTGTTTCTTCAACTTGTTCAACAAACTCTTCTGACTGAAGATAATTTCTTGCTACATTTATAAGAGTTGCACCAAGCATTGAAACTGTTGCCATTATTGAAAGTAAAATGCAAAGCACAGTTTTTAAAACTTTTGTGATATTTACTTTTGGTTTTTTATCCATAAAATCACCTAAAAGAATACCCTACACGAAACTGTGTAGGGTAAATTTTCAATGTTCAAAAAATTATTCAGCCTTTTCTTCTTTTTTCTTGTGGAAAAGAATTTTGTCAACTGGGAAGTAAAGGAAGAATTGAACTGCTGAACAAATCATTGTTGCAATGTTCTTTGCAAGTGTTTCATCACACCATGAGAAGTTTACGAAAACGCCCTTAAGAGTAGGGTTAAGCCATGCTGAGAAGAAAATAAGTGCAATTGTGAAAACTATGTAAATAGGAAGAGCAACTGCAACATTTGCACCTGAATTAAATGTTTTTTCTTTATTTACAAAGAAAGCAACAATTTGAGCAATGATGTTTGCCACATTACTTACGATAAAGTAACCAAGGCCACCAATTGCAACTGGATAAACAAAAACCCACCAGCTAAAGTCTTGTGCATAAAGAGCTTTAATTGCAGGAATAAGCTGAAGTGTGTTTAAAAGTACAAATTGTACTATCATCGCAAGAAGACTTACAACGATAAACTTTACGAATTGCCATACTGTAACAAGGAATGAGCCCTTTGACTCAGCTGCCTTGTCAATATCGTTTAATTTTGCCATAATAATATTCTCCTTTTATATACCAAGATATGTATAAATGATATCACATTATGCCTTATAAGTCAATAAATAAAATTGACGGTAGAGTGAGTCCTCTACCGTCTTATTTTTAATACTTTGTGAGATATTCGTCGATTTCCCATTGTGTAATTCTTGTTGTATAGCTTTCCCACTCTTGCTTTTTACCTGCAAGATATTTAAAGAAAATGTGGTCACCAAGAACGTTTCTTACAAATTCGCTCTTTTCTAATTCTCTTGTTGCTTCTTGTAATGTGCTTGGAAGATTTTCAATGCCATTTGCTTTTCTTTCTTCTGCACTCATATCATAAATATTTGTTGTAACACCTTCAGGCGCTTTCATTCCCTTTTTGATACCATCAAGACCAGCTGCAATGCAAAGTGCCATTTCCAGATATGGGTTACATGATGGGTCTGCTGAACGAAGTTCAACTCTTGTTGCCATTCCTCTTGCTGCAGGAACTCTGATAAGCGCAGAACGGTTTGATGCAGACCAAGAGATATAAACTGGTGCTTCAAATCCAGGAACCAATCTTTTGTATGAGTTTACAAGTGGGTTTGCAACACAAGTAATTGCCTTTACGTGATGAAGAACACCTGCGATAAACTGATAAGCAGTTTCAGAAAGGCCATATTTATCGTCTGGGTCATAGAACGCGTTTTTACCATCTTTCATAAGTGAAAGATTTGTATGCATACCGTTACCTGCTGCACCATAAAGTGGTTTTGGCATAAATGTTGCATGAAGTCTGTTGCGACGAGCATAAGTCTTAACAACATGCTTGAATGTTACAACCTTATCAGCTGCGTCAAGTGCTTGTGCAAACTTAAAGTCGATTTCATGCTGACCTTCTGCACATTCGTGATGAGAAGCCTCAATTTCATAATCCATCTGCTGTAAAGCAATACAAATATCATTTCGACATTGTTCGCCGTCATCTGCAGGACCAATATCAAAATATCCAACGGCATCATTAGTTTTTGTTGTTGCTCTGCCATGTTCATCAAGTTTAAAAAGGAAGAATTCACATTCAGGACCAACATTAATAGAATATCCCATACTTGCTGCATCTTCTATTACTGAACGAAGCACATAACGAGGGTCGCCTTCAAAAGGAGTTTCTTTATCTGCGCCGTAAACATCACAAATTACACGCGCTGTTCCCTCTTTCCAAGGTAAGATTGTAAATGTATCAAGGTCAGGTTTCAAATACATATCAGACTCATCAATACGAACAAAGCCTTCAATAGAAGAACCATCAAACATTTGACCGTCTGTTAGTACTTTTTCAAACATATTTTCAGTGATTGCAATATTTTTCATTTGGCCAAAAATATCAGTAAATTGCAATCTCAAAAACTTAATATTTTTTTCTTTGGTAATGTGAAGAATATCTTCAACTGTGTAGCTCATTGAGTTACCCCTTTCAATATGAATATATCAATTAATATCCATTTTAATATTGATATTATACCATTGTTTTAAAAGATGTCAATTATAAATGCAAAATGCAAAGTGCAAAACGCAAAATTAAGGCGGGAACCCCTCAGTCACCTATCGGTGACAGCTCCCCTTTCAAGGGAGCCGAGAGGCCCCGCCCTACCGTGTTATTTAATTACATAAGTGAAAGATAAAGTTCTTTGATTTCTGCAACACTTGTATCTCTTGGGTTACCTGGACGGCAAGCATCATCAAATGCTGACTGTGAAAGGAAGTCAATATCTTCTGCTTTAACGATTTCTTTAAGGTCTGTTGGGATACCAACATCAACTGAAAGTTGTTTAACAGCATCGATTGCAGCCTTTCTTGCATCTTCAAGACTCATAGCGTCAACGCCAGCTACACCCATAGCCTTTGCAATATCTCTATACTTTTCACCTGTTGCAGGAGCATTATATTCCATAACTGTTGGAAGAATAATAGCATTTGCAACACCGTGAGGTGTGTCATAAAGAGCACCAAGAGGATGAGCCATTGAGTGAACGATACCAAGACCTACATTACTAAAGCCCATACCTGCAACATACTGACCAAGAGCCATATCTGCTCTGCCTTCGTCTGTGTTTTCAACTGCACCACGAAGAGAACGTGCGATAATTTCGATAGCCTTGATGTGGAACATATCTGAAAGTTCCCAAGCACCTTTTGTGATGTAACCCTCAATAGCGTGTGTAAGAGCGTCCATACCTGTTGCTGCTGTAAGACCTTTAGGCATTGATGCCATCATATCAGGGTCAACAACTGCTACTACAGGAATGTCGTGAACATCAACGCAAACCATTTTTCTGTCTTTTTCAGCATCTGTGATAACATAGTTAATTGTAACTTCTGCTGCTGTACCTGCTGTTGTTGGAACTGCAATAATTGGAACGCAAGGATTCTTTGTAGGTGCAACGCCCTCAAGTGAACGAACATCAGCAAATTCAGGGTTTGTGATGATAATACCGATTGCTTTTGCTGTATCCATTGAAGAACCGCCACCGATTGCTACGATACAATCTGTGCCTGCATTTTTGAATGCCTCAACACCTGTTTGAACATTTTCAATTGTTGGGTTTGGTTTGATATTTGAATAGATTTCATAAGCTATATCTGCACCGTCAAGAATATCTGTTACCTTTTTTGTAACACCGAACTTGATAAGGTCAGGGTCAGAGCATACGAAAGCTTTTTTGAAGCCTCTTGCTTTGATTTCGTCAGCAATAGCACTAATAGCACCTTTACCGTGATAAGATGTTTCGTTAAGTACAAAACGATTTGCCATAATAAATTACCTCCATAAGTCAGAATCTCTGACAAAATTTTAACAATAATATTATACAATAAATCCCCCTATATTTCAAGGGGGATTATGTAGATTAAATATATTTTTTTATTTCATCAGGTTTGATTACACCTTTTTCGGTAATGAAAGCAGTAATAAGTGAATGGTCAGTAACATCAAAGGCAGGGTTAAGTGTTTTTGCACTCTGTGGAATCATTGTTTTTTCATACCACATTTCCCCTATTTCTTTTCCGTTTCTCTTTTCAATTATTATATCTTCACCTGATTTGATATTATTATCAAAGGTTGAAAATGGCATACATACATAAAACGGAATGTTATAGTGTTTTGCAAGAATTGCCACACCACTTGTGCCGATTTTATTGGCAGTATCACCGTTGAGTGCTACACGGTCACAACCGACTAAAACTGCCTCAACAAATCCGTTTTTCATAACAAAAGATGCCATATTATCGCAAATTACAGTTGTGTCAATGCCTGCATCACAAAGTTCAAATGCTGTAAGTCTTGCACCTTGTAAAAGAGGTCTTGTTTCGTCTGCAAAAACTTTGATATTATGACCATTTTCTTTTGATACATATACAGGTGCTAATGCAGTACCGTATTTTACGGTTGCAAGGCGGCCTGCATTACAATGAGTAAGGATTACATTGCAATTTTTAAGTAATTCTGCACCATATTCACGGATTTTACGACAAACTGCAATATCATCTTCAATCATTTTAAGAGCCTTATTTTTAAGGTTATTTTTAAAATTCTCTAAAGTGCTTTTTTCTGCGATTTTAAGCATTTCTTCTGTTGCCCATTTAAGATTTACTGCAGTTGGACGACACAATATAAGCTTTTCACAATAGTCTTTTAACTCTGCAAAAAGAGTTTCATATGTATCTGCATTACTCTTATTCATAAGCACTGAAAGGCTTATTGCAGTAAAAACACCAATTGCAGGTGCACCACGAACCTTCAAAAGCTTTATAGCGTCAAAAATATCGTTGTAATCGTCTGTAAAAACTTCTTTATATTCATTTGGTAAAAGAGTTTGGTCAACAAAAACTGCTTTATTTTGAGTTGTGTCAAAGCCTACTGTTGCACCATTTAAAAATGACATTAAAACTCACCTAAAATCTTCATAATAAGAGTTTGCATTTCTTCGCTTTTTTGTCTGCCGATTGTAAGGACTTCTTCTTCAGTAAGTCTTTCTCCTGAAAGTCCTGCTGCTTTATTTGAAACAAGTGAAAATCCAAGTACATCCATTCCACAATGGTTTGCTGCAATTACCTCTTGCACTGTTGACATACCAACAGTATCTGCGCCCATTACTCTAAATGCACGAATTTCAGCAGGTGTTTCATAAGATGGACCTGTGCATCCAATATATACGCCTTGTTGTAAAGTCATATTTAACTCTTTTGCACATTTTAAAGCAATATTTCGAAGAGCAGGTGCATATGCAAATGACATATCAGGGAAACGACAACCAAACTCATCATCGTTTTTACCCATAAGACAGTTTCTGCCTGTAAAATTTATGTGGTCTGTAATAAGCATAATATCGCCTACATTAAAGCTTTCGTTAATACCACCTGCTGCATTTGTTACAACAAGCTTTTTAACGCCCATTTTTCTCATTACTCTAATAGGCATTACTACGCTTTCAACGGGATATCCCTCATAAAGATGAATTCTGCCCTGCATACACATAACTTTTTTTCCGTTAAGTGTACCAAAAACGAATCTGCCAATATGACCAGGTGCAGTTGATACCGGAAAATTTGGAACATCACAATAATCTACATATTCAGGATTTTCGATTTTTTCTCCTAATGAGCCTAATCCACTGCCGAGAATTATGCCGATTTCATATTCACCTTGAATTTTTGATTTAATATATTCTACTGCTTTATTAACCATTGCTTTGTACCTCTTTTTCAACTTCACGAACAAGTCTGCTAACCTCTGCACCAATTTTTTCAACATCAATAGTGGTAAACACTCCGTTTTTATAAAGCACTTTACCATCAACCATTGTAAGCACTACGTCACTTTTGTTTGCAGAATAAACAATATTGTTAAGCATATCAAAATCAGGATACATATTTGGTTTATCAAGGTCAAAAACAACTAAGTCTGCCTTATAGCCTTCTTTTATTACACCACAATCAAGTCTGCCTTGTGCTTTATAGCCATTAACTGTCGCCATTTTAAAAACATCTTTAGGAGTTACAATATCTGCTCTGTTTTGAATGCCTTTTGGAAGAATTGCTGCTAGATACATTTCTCTCATTATATCAAGTCCGTTATTGCTTGCTGCAGAGTCAGTACCAATACCAACATTCACACCTTTTTGAAGCATTTTATATGTATTGCAAACGCCACTGCCTAATTTAAGGTTACTTGCAGGACAATGTGCAACAGTTGCATTTTTTTCAAGGAATAAATCTAAATCTTCATCTTCAACATATACACAATGAGCAAAAATTGTTGGTTTATCCATTACACCTGCATCATAGAAAAGACGAGCAGGAGTTTTGCCATATTTTTCTTTGCAGTTATCGTGCTCAAATTGAGTTTCTGACAAATGGATATGCACAAGCTGGTCATGATTTTTAACATACTCACCGAATTGCTCAATAATTGAAAGTCTATTTGTATATTCAGCGTGAAGGCTTAAATCAATTTTGATTTTTTCATTTTCTGTATTGTGATATTTTTCAGTTAAATAAACACTCTCTTGGAATCGGTCATTTTTAGTTATATCCTCATCAACAAAAGACACTATTGAACGACCAAAGTTTGTTTTTGCACCACTTTCTATTGCTGCTTTCATTACACCATCACCAAAGAAATACATATCTGTAAATGATGTTGTGCCACAACTAAGCATTTCTGCTATTGAAAGCATAGTGCCATAATATGCTCTGTCGCAATTAAGCTTATCTTCAAATGGGAAAACTCTATCATTAAGCCATTTTTGAAGTGGAAGATTTTCTGCGTATCCACGAAGAAGTGTCATTGGTGAATGAGTATGAAGATTTACAAAGCCCGGAGACAACAATTTTTTGTTGCCGTCATATTCTTCACCATAATCTTTTTGTGGTTTTTCTGTGCCTATATATTCAATTTTATCACTTTTAACGCCCACATACATATTATTTTGTATTTCAAGGTTTTCGTTAATAATTGAAATATTTTTAAAAAGCATAATAATCCTCCGAAATTTCAAAAATAGCGGGAGCAAGCCCCCGCTCATTTTTATTCAATAGTAATTGTTTCAATAACAATATCTGTTGTTGGTTTGTTTGTGAAATAATCTGAAGGTGCAGTTGCAATTGCATCAACAACATCCATTCCTTCAAAAACTTGTCCAAAAACTGTATGGCGGAAATCAAGCCAAGGTGTGCCACCTAATTCTTCATAAGCCTCAATACATTCTGTTGGGAAAAGGTCTTCTCGAGCACTTCTCATTTGGTCAAGCATATCTTCTGGACACTCTTTTGCTTGAACAATAAAGAATTGACTACCATTTGTATTAGGACCTGCGTTTGCCATTGAAAGTGCACCTCTAATATTATGAAGGTCACCTGAAAACTCATCCTTAAAAGGATGCCCCCAAATGCTTTCACCACCTGTGCCATTGCCTCTTGGGTCGCCACCTTGAATCATAAAATCTTTAATTACACGGTGGAAAATAAGTCCGTTATAATATCCGTTATTTGCATGAGTTACAAAGTTTTCAACAGCCTTTGGCGCTTGTTCAGGGAAAAGTTTAATTTTAATCTCACCCATACTTGTTTTTATTATTGCAACAGTATCCTCTAATTGAGGTGCTTTTAATTGTTCAAACATAATAGTCTCCTTATATTAGTTAAATGAAAGTGTAATTTTGTTTTTACCTGTATTTTTCGATTCATACATAGCCTTGTCAGCTTTTACTATGAATTCTTCGATATCATTACGGTTTTCAACCTTTTGAATATGTACGCCAACGCTTACTGTAAGCATTGTGTCAAGACCCATAATTCTAATATTCTGAACATTTTTAAGAATTGCATTTGCAAGTTTAATTGCCCCTGCTTTGTCTATATCAGAACAGAAAACAAGAAACTCTTCGCCACCCATACGAAATGTGATACAATTCAAAACATCTCTTGTTTCACGTTCAAGAACTTCTGCAATAGCAATAAGGCACTTATCTCCCATTGAGTGTCCTTTTGTGTCGTTAATATTTTTAAAATTGTCAACGTCCATCATAAAAACAGCTGTAAGGTTTTCAGCACTTTTACTTTCTTTGAGCATATTATCAAAGTTTTTGTTCCAATACCAACGATTATAAAGACCCGTCATACTATCTCGAACATAAGCTTGTTCAAGTTCATAATTTGTTTTTTCAAGTTCAACCTTTTGTTCTTGAAGTTTTGTAACCATTTCGTCAAGCTGCTTGTTCTTTTCAATAATAATAAGTTCATTATAAACAGCACGGCAACGGTTGTTATATCGGCTATATGAAACTAAAAACGATACAAAAGAAAGAACGATAATACCAACAGATGCTTCATAGTCGATTGACTCATAACCATCTCTTACAAAGTTTGTTGATAAAAACAAAACTGAACTCAATGTAACGAACCAAGCAGAATATCTTGGTGCAAGGTAAATACCTTGAGTAATGATGATGATTGTTGCTGTATAAACGATTGTTGATGCTTCAAGGTTTCTGTTTATAAAAAGCAATGCTGAAACCCACAGCATATAAATAGCTGTTAATATACTTATAAATGCTAATATTTTCCTATCGTTTTTATTTATATCCTTTGCCAATAGGGATACGACAATATATGATGCAAGGGAAACAACAAATAATATTAAATAGAGAATAGCGTAATCCAACTGGAAACCATAAAGGTCAAAATGAATACCCAGTGAATAAACAATCATTATAACAATAGAAAGAACACAAGCCATTGGTAAAAATGCTTTTGCACTTGAACTATTTTTTGTTGCAAATTCAACGTGAAAAGCTTTTTTTATGTCTGGTTGTTGCCAACTTTCAGTTTCTTCACGTCTAATATTAAACGCTAAATTAGTTGTAATATTTTTTACAATGCCCACAATTCTTTCCTCCTTATCAATATTTTTTAAGAAAAATTATTCAACGCTCTTAAGTGATTCAACCATATCAATCTTTTTGAGTTTGAAGTACATTACAATATTTACAATAATTGCAAATACAGTTGTTAATACTGCACCTATAACAATACTCAATGGTTCAAGTTCTCTACCAAACATATAGACATCAGTTTCAACTGTTGTCATAACAAATCTGTGAAGAAGGATTCCTAAACCTACACCAAGAATAGTGCCTAACAATGTTAAAATAACATTTTCACGGTAAACATAAGATGCAGTTTCTTTATCGTAGAAGCCAAGAAGTTTAAGTGTTGCAAGCTCTCTACGGCGCTCACTAATATTAATATTGTTAAGGTTATAAAGAACAACAAAAGCAAGAAGTCCTGCTGCTATAACCATAATAATAATGATAAAGTAAAGCATTGAAACAATTTTGTCAAGGTCAGCACGTTCTTCGGAGTTTAATGTTATTGCATTAACACCATATTCTTCTAAAGCAAGTATTCTATCTTTAAACTCATCTTGATTTACACCATCCTTTATACTCAAATAAATTGAGTTAAGGTCAGGTGCTTCACCATATATTGTTTCATAGCAAGTTTGGGTCATATAGACATAGTTCAAAATATAGTTTTCTGTTATGCCCATAATCTTTACTTCTTTTGGAGAGTTATCTGACTCGCTTGTTTTAAGGAAAATGGAATCACCAGTTTTTACATCTAACAAGTCGGCATATTTTTCAGAAATAATTACACCCTCATCTGTGAGAGTAAGCTCTTTTTGCTCGCCTTTACGCTCTCTAAGTGTGATATAGTCTGCAAAAACATCTACATCTTCAGGTATTACGAGATATGCAAATTTTTCGTTTTCATCGTCCACCTTACCTGTTGGAGAACCATAAATCATTGTTCTTGTTGCCTTAACGCCACCTGCTATATCAGAAACTTTGTTAAGATTTTCGTTAAGCTCATTATGACCAAGTCTTGTAAGAGTTGGGTCAATGCTAACAATTGCATCATATTTAAAAATTTCGTTGTATTGGTTATCAACCATTGCAGCAACAGAATCTCTAATTCCAAGACCAACTAAAAGAAGAGCCATACAACCACCGACACCAAAAAGTGTCATAAAGAAACGTTTTTTATATCTGAAAAGGTTTCTGACTGCTGCCTTTTGACCAAAGTTAAGTCTATTCCAAATAAATGAAACTCTTTCAAGAATTGTTCTCTTTGCTGCTTTTGGTGCTTCAGGTCTCATAAGCTGAGCAGGAACGCTCTTAAGTTCTTTACTACAAGCGCTATATGCTGCAAAAGTTGTGCAAATAATAGCAGCAAGTGAAGCTACAAGTGCATGTTCAACATTAAAGCTGACTACTGCATCACCTAAGTTGTAATAAACTGACTTATATGCAATTGTAATAATTGTTGGCAATGTAAACTCACCTACAACAACACCAACAATACTACCCAATACTGTTGCAAGTAAAGCATAAAGCAAATATTTATTTGCTATACTTAATTTGCTATAACCAAGAGCTTTAAGTGTACCAATTTGAGTTCTTTGCTCTTCAACCATACGAGTCATTGTTGTAAGTGAAACAAGGGCTGCAACAAGGAAGAAGATTATTGGGAATACTGTACCGATTGCACCGATACTTTCAGAATCATTTTTAAAGCTTGCATAAGAAATAACTGAATCTCTGTCAAGCTTATACCACTCTGGAATTTGAGTGTTGTCAATTCTGTCTTTTGTATTATCAAGTTTAATTTGAGCATCTTCAAGTTCTTTTCTTGCATCTGCTTCTGCTTTTGCAAATTCTTGCTTTGCTGCTTCAAGGTCATTTCTTGCAGTAGTAATTTCATTTTCCATTTCTGAAAGCTTACCTGCATCATTGATAATTGCTTCAACATCGGCAATTTGTTGTTTACCTTCTTCAACCTTTGCCTTTGCATCTACAAGCTTTTGTTCTTGTGCAACAATTTCATTTTCATAAGCAGTAACTGCTTCGTTAGAAAGCTGAAGAATCATTTGTCTTGACTCAAATATTTCTTTTTTATCGTCATAAGTTGACTTTTTAGCAAGTGCTTCTTTTCTTAATGCTTCTTTTTCTGCAGCATCTTCACCTGAATACTCTTCAAAAGCTTTTTTTGCATTAAGATATTCTTGTTCGGCTGCAAGACATTCTCTCTCTGCTGAATCTACCATTGCTTGAGCACTTTGAAGTTGAACCTTTGCATCTGCAAGTGCTTGCTTTGTATCATTAAGTTGCTTTTCACCATTTGCAATTTCTGCTTCTGCTTCAGCAATTTCTGCTTTTCTCTTTGGAATTTCTTCTTCAGCGTTATCTGCTATATTCTTAAGTTCTGCAAATTCCTCTTCTTTTTTTGTTAAATAGTCATCTGCTTGAACAAGCTTAAGTCTTGCTTTTTCTAATTCTGCCTCGACGATTGCCTTGTTTTTAATATATTTTTCTTCAGCATCAATTACAAGGTCTGTTGTTGTTGCAAGGAATTCATTATAACGAACTTCACAACGCTTACCCTCAATACTTGCAAGTTGTGCTATAACATTGTCGATTTTTTGCTTATATTCTTTACCATAGCAGTTTAGCTCTTTTGCATCTTTAACTGTAATGTTAATTGCTGTATAACAATTCAAAACAAAAGCATTTTTAGGAATTATAACAAAGCTTTTTACAACACCATTACCGATTGTGCTTGTTCCAACCTCACCATTAAGATAAAGTGAGGATTTGCAAATACCTACGATTTCATAACCACCGTCTGCTTTTGCAAGTGTATCTATAATCTCGTCATCTGTTCCTGTTTCAAAATTAACCTTGTCCCCTATTTTATAGCCAGTAGCCTCTAAAAACTCAGGGCTGACAATGATTTCATTATATTTTTCAGGGAAACGGCCCTCAAGAATTGTGTTTTCAACATCATTTATTGTCTCAGGTAAAGACAAAACTCTTGTTACAATTTCTGATGAGTTTGCAAGACAGATAAGGTCAATAGAATATACACCCTCTGCAGTGTCAACACCTTCTAACTGTCTTATTGCTTCAAGGTCTTTATCAGTGAGTCCCAATGGACTGATAACCTGAATATCCATAATGTTTTCATAATCATATGTAGCATCTGCTGTTGCAAGCATTGCAGGCATTGATGAACGAATACCTGAATAGAATGCTACACCGAGAACAACAATGAGAAATATGGATATGAATCGGCTCATACTCTTTTTTATTTCTCTACGAAAATCTTTTCTAAGTGATTTGCTCATTTTTATTTCCTTAACCTTTTAACACAAAATTTATTTCTCAAAGATTACCATTCAATTTGTTCAACTGGTGTTGGATTATTATTCAAAAGAATTTTGTCAATTCTACCGTTTTTAATTTGAATAATTTTATCTGCCATTGGTGTTAAAGCAGAGTTATGAGTAATAACAATTACTGTCATCTTCTTTTCACGGCAGGTATCTTGTAAAAGTTTAAGAATTGACTTACCTGTAATATAGTCAAGAGCACCTGTTGGCTCGTCGCAAAGCAAAAGCTTTGGATTCTTTGCAAGAGCACGTGCAATTGACACACGTTGTTGCTCACCACCTGAAAGCTGTGATGGGAAGTTGTCAAGACGAGCACCAAGTCCTACTTCTCTTAAAACATCTTCTGCATTAACTGAGTTTTCACAAATCTGTGCAGATAATTCTACATTCTCGTGAGCAGTAAGATTTTGCACTAAGTTATAGAATTGGAAAACGAAGCCTACATCATCACGACGATATTTTGTAAGCTCTTTTTCTTTGTATTGTGAAATATCTACACCATCAACTACAATTGTACCTGATGTTGGTCTATCCATACCACCTAAAATATTAAGAACTGTTGTTTTACCAGCACCTGAAGGTCCTACTACAACTACAAATTCACCCTTTTCAATAGGGAAGCTCATATTGTCAACAGCCTTGATTTCAACCTCACCCATTTGATATGTTTTACATACATTTTTCAACTCAATAAATGACATTTTTTTCTCTCCTAAGGCAAAAGATTATATATACAATTTATTGTAGCACATTTTTCTTGATATTGCTATACATATTTTAAATATTATATTTGTTCACTTTTCACTAAAATTAATAAAATAATAGACAAATGTTGATTATTGCACAACAAATTGGTATAATGTAAATAATTTTAAACAAAGGAGTTTTGGAAATGTCTATTAACGATAACGATAGCAGAGTTAGACGCACTAAAAAACTTATTCGTCAAGGTCTTACTGAACTTGCAAAAGAAAAAAGCATTACAAAAATTACTGTAAAAGAACTTACTGACCTTATTGAGATAAACAGAGGTACATTCTATTTGCACTACAAGGATATTTTTGATTTGGTTGAGTGTCTTGAAGCTGAATTATATCAAGAATTTGAAAAAATCATCTCTTCAATTACTATTGATGCTGTAAAGGAATCACCTATTGACGAACTCGAGAGAATTTGTGTTTTTGTAAAGAAAAATGCTGACCTTGTAGGCACTCTTGTCGGTGAGCACGGGGATGCTCAGTTTGTAAATAAAATCGGTGATTTAACTAACAAAACCGTATTGACACTTTTTGAAGAAATTTATCCTGATATGAATCGTCAAAGATACGATTTCGCTTATGAATATTGTAAATATGGTACAATGGGACTTATCTATGCTTGGCTTACAAAGCATCCTGAAACTTCCACAAGAAGTATTGCCGAAATGTGGGCAAAACTTTTAGCACAAGGCATTATGGGAGTCATTGATATGCGTGCAGTTAAGGAGTTTACCAAATGACAAACTTACTCGTTAAAACCTTTATTCGAAATAGTGAAAATGTTACCGATGTTAAGGTCAGAACCTCTTATGGCACATTAGGTAGTATTACAGGTATTGTTATTAACTTTCTTCTTGCTATTGCAAAACTTATAGCCGGTAGCCTTTCTGGTAGTATTTCTGTTACTGCTGATGCTATTAACAATTTATCTGACGCGGGTTCTTCGTTTATTTCTCTTGTGGGAATTAAAATTGCTGCAAAGCCTGCAGACAAGGGTCATCCTTATGGTCACGGCAGAATTGAATACATATCTGCCCTTGCAGTTGCAATTCTTGTTTTTCTTATGGGTATCGAGTTGTTTAAAGATTCTGTTGAAAAAATAAGGAACCCTCAACCTGTTGAATTCAACCTTGTTGCACTTGGAATACTTATTCTCAGTATTGGTGCAAAGCTTTGGCTTGGTGTTTTCAATAAAAAACTTGGTCAAAAGATAAATTCTGCACCAATGATGGCAGTTATGAAGGATAGTTTTAGCGACTGTCTTGCAACTGCAGTAGCTGCAGTATCTATTGTCGTTTCTGCTTTTTCTAACATTAACATTGACGGATTTTTAGGAGTTTTTGTTGCTTGTTTCATTTTACTTGCAGGTTATAACATTCTTAAAGAAACTTTAGGTGAACTTTTGGGTAATCCACCTGAAAAAGAATTTGTTGAGGCTATTGAAAATAAAATTCTCTCATATGACCATGTTGTTGGGGTACATGATTTAATTATTCACGACTACGGTCCTTCAAGACGCTTTGCATCTGCTCACGCTGAAGTGCCGGCAAATATTGATATCCTTGAACTTCACGATGTCATTGACCTTATTGAGAGAGATATTCTTGATGAATTCAACTTGCTTATTTCAATACATATGGACCCTATTATTGTTGATGATGAAAAAATCAATACATTAAGGGATATGACAAACCAAATTATAAATAATATTGACGAATCAATTTCTATGCACGATTTTCGTGTTGTTGATGGTCCTAGTCACACAAATTTAATATTTGATATTCTTCTTCCACAAGACCACAAGCTTTCACACGAAGAAATTTGTAAAATTATTGACCAAGAATTGAGTAAAATTGACGAAAGATATTTCACAGTTATAACTATAGACCACTCTTTTAACTAAAAATAAAATATTTGTGATTTTACTCTTGAAAAAATTGTAGTTTTTAGTAGAATATATAATATATTATATAATAAGACTTTAATCTTTTTGGAGGTTTCAAAATGGCAGACAGAGAAATTACCACAATACCTAACGGTCCTCTCGGTATTATTGCCTTACCGGGTTGCGAAGAAATGGCAGAAAAAATCGACCGTTATCTTGTTAAATGGCGTTCACAACAAGACAGTGAACACAAGACAACAATCGCTTTTTCTGGTTATGAGCGTACAACATATATTTTAGATGCAACTTTTCCTCGTTTTGGTACAGGTGAAGGTAAATGTGCATTAAGAGAATCAGTTCGTGGTTATGATATTTATATTCTTATTGATGCATTCAACCACGGTGTAACATATAAGATGTATGGTCAGACAGTTCCTATGAGTCCTGATGACCACTATGCTAACCTTAAGAGAGCAATTTCTGCTATCGGTGGTAAAGCGAAGCGTATTACAGTTATTATGCCTATGCTTTATGAAGGCAGACAACACAAGCGTACTTCAAGAGAATCTCTTGACTGTGCGGTTATGCTTCAAGAACTTTGCCTTGATATGGGTGTTGATAACATTATCACTTTTGACGCTCACGACGCCCGTGTACAAAACGCTATTCCTCTTCATGGTTTTGAAAGCATCTCTCCTGCTTATCAAATGATTAAAGCTCTTGTAAATAATGTTGATAATCTTAAACTCGACAAAGACCACACAATGCTTATCTCTCCTGATGAAGGTGGTATGAGCCGTTGTATGTTATACTCAAACTACTTAGGTCTTGACCTTGGTATGTTTTACAAACGTCGCGACTATTCAAGAATTGTTGACGGTAGAAATCCAATTCTTGAGCACCAATTCCTTGGCTCTAATGTTGAAGGCAAAGATGTTATGATTATTGACGATATGATTTCATCTGGCGAATCAATGCTTGACGTTTCAAAGAAGCTTAAAGAGCTTGGTGCTAACAGAGTATTCATTTTCTCAGCATTTGGTCTTTTCAATGCTGGTCTTGAAAGCTTTGATAAGGCATATCGTGATGGTCTTATTGACAAGGTATTTACAACAAACCTTGTTTATCGTATGCCTGAGTTAAAGAAACGCGACTGGTACTGTGAGGTTGAGCTTTCAAAGTATCTTTCATACATTATTGATACTCTTAACCACGACAAGTCAGTTAGCAAGCTTCTTAACCCTGCTGATAAAATTGATCTTCTTCTTAAAAAAGCAGGCCTTAAATAATGATTTTTCAAGCCCCGACGTTTTAACAACTCGGGGTTAATTTTACAATATATGGTGAAGTTAAAATGAAAAAATTAAAGTTATTTTTTACATATGCTTTCTTATCTTTTTATAACTATTTTAAATTTAGATTTTTGAAATCAGGGTTAAAGGATAAGGAGTTCACATTAGCAGAATGCCTTGAAATACTTGGTGCTGAATTACCTTTGGGTTTTTCTGCAAATGATAAGCGACTTCAGAAAAAAGTATATGTTTGTGCGAGAAAAATGTGTTTTATGAGAAACTGTATTTATCTTAAAGGCGATTTAAGTAATGCAGATATGAAATATGCACTTAAAAATGGTGCGATTGCTATTCTTTCAAAAGAACAAATTTCAAATTTTCCTTGTATAATTGTACCTGATACAACTGAAGCATATGTTAAGCTTATGACAGTTTTCAGAGACAAAGTTTCTCAAAGTGTTGTTGCAGTAACAGGCAGTGTTGGTAAGACAAGTACAAAAAATATGATTGCAACTACCTTGAAGAATGCAAGTAAGACCTTTTGCATTCGTGATAATATGAATAGACCTGATTATGCTTGTTGCTTATTGCAGAATGTCCCTGAAAACAGCGAATTCTTTGTTCAAGAGGTTGACGAAGGAACTCATAAATCAACAGAATATGCATCTCAAATGTTACGTCCAAAAGTTGCCGTAGTAACAAATGTTGGCATTTCTCATTTCCAAAATTTTGGCTCTTATGAGGGAATTGCCGAAAATATTATGGGCGTTTCAAAGGGACTTGCAAAAGATGGTATTCTTATTATCAACGGCGACGACGCACGCTCAGTTGATGCATTAAAATATGTTAATTGTAATGTTGTTAAGGTTGGCATTGATAACAAGAACTGTGATTGTATTGCTCAAAATATAAGAGCAACTGAAAATGCCACAATTGATTTTGATATTGTTTATAAAGGTCAAACATATCCTGCAAGCATTTCTGTTGTAGGCAAGCACAACATTTACAATGCTATGGTTGCTTTTGTTACAGCTCATTTTTTAGGATTACCTGTTGACAAAGTTCTTGCAGGCGTGAAAAAATTCAAGACTAATGGTGTTCGCCAAAATCTTATAAAGGCAGGACAAAACCTTGTTTATGTCGACTGCTTTAATGCTGCTCCAAACTCAATGAAAACTGCTCTTGATACATTAGCAACTCTCCCTGTAAAAGATGGTTGCAAACGAATTGCAGTGTTGGGTGATATGCTTGAATTTGGTGATATTTCTGAACAAACACACAGAGATGTAGGTAAAATTGCAGGTCAGTCTCAAGCAGACATTGTAATTGCTTTTGGTCCTTATTCAAAGTTTATTTATGAAGAAGCAAAGCTCTTAAAAGAAAATGTTTTCTATGCAAAAACTCACAAAGAGCTTAACGCTTATTTAAAAAAACATACAAAATCAGGCGATGCACTTTTATTTAAGGCAAGTCGTGGTATGCATCTTGAAAAGAGTATTTTTAACAGATTTCCTCTTCATTGCTTCTTTAAAATTTTCTGTTCAAATATTTTCTTATTCCACGATATTTAAACAAAAATTAAAGCCGCTTTTACGCTATGTAAAAGTGGCTTTTTTTAATAAGCACGTCGAGATGTCAATTTGCAAGTGTAAAGAGTTTCACCATCAACTACTTCTGACTGAATATTTATTGTGCAGAAATACTGTGCAGAGCCTTCAAAATATGAAAAGGTTTTTGACCCCTCACCTGCTCCTTTTATTTGATTATAAAAGGCTGACTGGTCATACTCATCAGTTGCAACGCCCATTGAAATTGCACAAAGTTTATATGTTTCATTTAAGTCCTTAATGTTTTTTAGTGTCAAAGTATAGTCTGGGTTTTCTTGACTCATATTTTGATAACTCAAGGTCATATCAATACCATTTGTAAAAGTTTCTATTATGGTTATATCGTTATTTTTTTCGTTTATTGTATAGTTCAAAAGCCCATAATTATATCCCATTGAATTATTGGCATTATTCCAACTTTTAACAACCTTGTGTTCTACTATTGATGCTACTGTGGTTGTTTCAGTCAAAGGCTCTTCTGTTGTTGCTTCACTCTCTTGTTCTTCATCATTTTTAAGTGTTGTACCCTCTTGTTCAGTAGTAGAAGTAGATTCAATATTGCTTGTGGATTCTTCAACATTTAAAGTTTTATTAGTTGTTAAAGTTGATTCTTTAAAATGTGGTTCATCAGCATTATTAACGGCTATCCGCTCTTTCACAAAAGGAACAGTCAACAATGCAATTATCAAAAATAAAATTGCTATGACAACAATGAGCAATTTATTAAGTTTGCTTTTGTTTTTTGTTTTAACCACAGTTACTGCAACAGGAGTTTTAATTCTTTCCATACAATAAGGGCAGAATTTTGTTTCTTGTGGCAAATCTTTATTACAATGTGGACATTTGAACACACCCATTTTTATCACCAAAATTATTATAATAATATATTGGCAAAAAAGCAAGAAAAAAGGGAGTATAAACTCCCTTTAAAAATTATATCCCAAACAAGGCTTTCAATTCTTCTATACGTTCTTCATAATTAAAATCGCCGTTTTGAATTGTTGTTGTGTTAAAAGCAATATCGTGCTTCGTGTTTACACACATACTAAATAAATATTCACTTGGATATGCTGTTGGATAATCTTCAGGCAAATCAAAACCAAGTCTAACAACGATAAGTCTTTCGTCCCCATCTTCATATATAATTTCAGAGTCAAACCTTGTTGCAACAAGACCTTTTTCTTCATAAACAATTTGTTTTGCTCTTTTTTCGGCAGCTTCTATAGCCTCTTTTTCAGCTGGTGATATTGACGAAAAGTTGGTAGCTGCGTCTCCAAAAATACTGCCTATTATTGGAATAACAACTGCTATACCTATCATTCCAACAATAACTAAAGCAATTAAAATAAGTACTGCAATTGGTCCGTTTGACTTTTTCCTTGCAGGTTGATTAATAGGTGACATATAATTGAAGTTTGTTGCAGGAGTATCAACTACGCCCTTTGCTGTTGTTTGATTACAATAAGTACAACCAACAGCTTCGTTTGTTATTTTATTTCCACAATTACCACAAAAGCTCATATTTTTCTCCAATGTATTATTTGTAATCAATTGTTACAGAAACGAAATCGTTATTAACAACATTATATTCTACATTGAACTCTTGTCCACCATTATCAAATGTATAACATTTATGGTCTTTAGTTATCTTCTTTTCGAAATCGCACTTACGTTCAATTACAGACAAAACATCGTCAGCATATTCAACGTCAAAATGAAAAGTATATTCATTAGTTTTTCCATTTTGCTCTTTAACAAACATTATTAAGCGTTGTGCTTCAATACCATAGAATTCAACATCCTCAAGGTACTTCACTTCGTCTCCATTGTTATATTGTGGATAACCATATTTGTAAAAAAGCGACATCTTGCTTGTTTCACCACAATCATCAAACTCGAAATTTGGTTTTTTAAATGCAGGAATCAAAAAAAGAACTCCTATAATCATTGCAACAACCAAAACAATTGCTAAAATAACGATTACTGTTTTGTTTATTTTTTTCTTTGCTTTTTCCATAAAAAAACTCCCTTTTTATTTTTTCTTTTATAGTATCACATATTTTTTATGTTTGCAAGTAAATTTTACTTGCAAATTTACTTGTATAATTTTACTGCTTTTTGCAATAAAATTTATAGTATAGAGGTGATTGAATGTTTGAAATACAAAACCAACAAAAATCAAATAAAACAATTCGTATGCCTGATGAACTGATTAACAGATTACAAGCTATTGCCGACCAAAACAATATTTCTTTTAATCAATTAGTTGTTCAATGTTGCGAATATGCTCTCAATGATATGTTGAATTCTGAAAAATAACAAAAAGACAACCACCCTCAATAATTATAACTGAGGGTGGCTTTTTTTGTACTATGCTGGTTGCATATAGTTTTATAAATATTTTTTCAGCTCTTGTGCACTGCTATAACGCTTATCAGGGTCAAGCTGAATACATTTTTCAATAATCTTTGACAGTTTTCCCTTATACATTTTTTTAGATGGATGTTCACCTGTAAGCATTACATTCATTAAAACACCTAAAGCAAATATGTCTGTTCGTTCATCTGACTGAGCAAGTCCTAATTGTTCAGGTGCAGCATAACCTGCTGTTCCTATGATTTTTGTGTCTTTTGACTTACCGTTTTTAAAAAATCGTGCTGCATCAAAATCTATAAGCTTAATAGTACTTTCATCTGTAATCATTATATTTTCAGGCTTAATATCACGATGCACAATGCCATAAGAATGAACAACTGAAAGTGCATCACATATACATTTTACAATATGCTTAACGCCTTTTTCGTCGTAAAGTCCATCTAAAAGCACATCTGCTACTGTAATTCCACTTATGAATTCTTCTAAAACAATGATTTTATTTTCATCCCTAACCACTTCAAAAACTGCAGGTAAATTTTCAAAAGCTATTTCGGTTAAGGCTTCATAAACAAGATAATCCCCATTGCATTTTCTGCAAACTACATCTTTATTTAATTCTTTATGTCGCCAAACTACTATTGATTTGTCTTCTGTTTTTTTCAATACCTTAACAACAGAGTATTGTTCTTTTAATACATTTTCAAGAAAAGTCAAATATATCTCCCCTTGCAAATCTTAATTATTTTTATTATACTATGAAATATCAAAATTGAAAAGGTGATTTTTTATGATTAAAAAACCTACTGACGAATTAATGGCTGAGCTTCTAAAAGCCAACAATATTGAACAATACATAAAAGAAAACAGTAATCACTTTGTAGATTTAAAGATTTCTGATTTTTTGACCGAATATATTAATTCAAAAAATCTTGTTAAATCAGCAATTATTAAAAAAGCTGAAATTAGCGAGATTTTTGGCTTTCAAGTTTTATCAGGAACTCGCAACCCATCAAGAAACACACTCATAAGCCTTTGCATTGGTATGGGTATGAATGTTGATGAGGTTCAAGTGGCACTTAAAATTGCAGAGTATGCTCCACTTTATCCAAAGATTTTGAGAGATTCAATTATCATTTTAGGAATTGCAAATGGCAAAACAGTTTGTGAAATAAACAATGAATTGTATGATAAAAATGAAGAAACATTATAAAAAAAGCCGATAGTCTGTTGACTATCGGCTTTAATTTTATTTCTCAATTTTGATAGTGATAATTTCGTATGGCTTGAACTCAACTGAAACCGTGTTGTTATTTACCGTTAATTCTGTTTGAGTATTTTCAAGCATATCGCAAATATATGCCTTTTTAACATCAAAACCAAATGTGATATTTGCAAGTGTTCTCTTATTGAAATATTCACAACCACGAAGAATGATTGTATCTTCTTTTTCTGCTTTCTTTGCAGTTTCAAAAATAACATTATTTTGGTCAACTGTGAAGAATGAGTATTCATTCGCGAGGTTACCCTTATTCTCCCCTGCTTTTACGCAAAGCATTGGAATATTAAGGTCATAAGCCTTTTGAATTGTACCTGCTTCACGGTAGTCACCTGCGTGTGGGTAAAGTGAATATGTAAATATGTGTTCACATTTATCAGCATCAGGGTCAGGGAAAGTGCCACATTTAAGCATTGTTAAACTCATTACGCCGTCGTGAATTGCATGACCGTATTTACAATCATTCATAAGGCTTACACCATAGCCATACTCTGACAAGTCACAATATTTATGGGCACAAACTTCAAAACGAGCAACATCCCAACTTGTATTCTTATGAGTTGGTCTTTCAACTGAGCCAAACTGAATATCGTAAGTTGCCTTGTTTGTATTAACATCAACAGGAAATGCCGTTTTGAGAATAAGGTGTGATTCTTTCCAATCAATATTTGTTTCAAAATCAATCTTATCAATGTTGTTGTAAAGGTAGATATTCTGAACGATTGTGCTATTTTTGAATTTCTTTGTAACTTTAAGTCCTGCACGCTCACCTTCATTAAGGATTTCAACTTTTTCAACTTGGTCTGCTTCCCAATGCTTTTCAGTATAATAACTGCTCATTTCCCAGTTATCATATTCTCTTGGGTAATCTTCATAAGCAGTAAACACATTACCACGCTGACCGTTTTTAAGGACTTCGCGGTTATTTCTCTTGTCAAAAATGCTTGTGAATGTGCCTTTTTCGTCAAGAGTTAAACAGAAGAAATCATTTTCAATTGAAGTTTCTGTAACTTTGATTTTTGATTTTTCTTCTGTTGGATTAATTACTTTGTAACCCTTTGCAGGAATATTTTCGGCATAATACCATTTACCGTCAATCTCTACTGCACCGCTATTCACAAATGAATGTGGATTAAATACAACATAACCGTCAACAGCTTCTACATTGTTTGCAATTTCGGTTGTTGTGTCGCTTATAATTTCATTACCAACTGCACCGATTTCTTCATACTGCTGGTGTGAAACTTCGTAAACCTCTTTAATTGATGAGCCAGGAATAATATCGTGGAATTGGTTGAGAAGAATGGTTTCCCAAGCATTCATCATATCTTCTTTACGATATTTGTAACCATTAAGATGCTCGTCAATAAGAGAGAGTGTTTCAGCACGCTGGAACATAAATTCAGATTTACGATTATATCTCTTATTCTTTGCTTGTGAAGTGTATGTTCCACGATGGAATTCAAGATAAAGTTCACCATTCCAATGTGGGATTTTTGGGTTATTCTCTGTTTTTGACTTGATGTCATCAAAGAACTCGCCAGCATAAGCCATAATTGGTGTACTTGTGCCGGGGATTCCATGCTTGAGGCGGTCAAAATACTCTAAATCTTTAGCATAAGGTCCGCCACCACCATCACCAAAACCGAATGTAATAAGCACATTGTCGTAAAGGTCTTTTTGCTGGTATCTGTCATAAGCACCACGAAGCTGATTTGCATTGAGTTTTGCATTGTATGTTACATTTGTTGCAGGCTCTTGTCCCTTAACCTTATCCTGTGCAGTCATAAAGTGAGTGAAAACCGGAGTGTTATCAATACCGTGCCAGATAAATGTATCATACGGCATTTTATTCATTTCGTTCCAACCGATTTTTGATGTTACAAACTTATCAATACCACTCTTTTGTAAAATCTGTGGCAAAGCTGCTGAATAGCCGAAAACATCCGGTAACCAAAGGATTTTACTGTCAACACCAAATTCGTCTTTCATAAAGCGTTTACCGTAAATGAACTGACGGACAAGACTTTCACCGCTACAAAGGTTACAGTCAGCCTCAACCCACATACCGCCTTCAACTTCCCAACGACCAAGGCGTACCATTTCTTTAACTTCTTCGTAAAGTTCAGGCGCATCCATTTTGAGATATTTATAAAGCTGTGGTTGGCTTGACATAAACTTGTATTCTGGGTACTTTTTCATAAGTGCAAGCACAGTAGAGAATGAACGTAAAATCTTTTCGCGAGTCTGTGCAAGAGTCCACTCCCAAGCCACGTCAATATGAGTATGACCTATGCAGAATGCGAAAACGTCGCCTTTACGGCAATATTTGCCGTAAAATTCAGTTTTAAGGTAATCGATTGCTTTATCAAGAGAAGCATAATACTCTTCTGAATATGGTGAACGCATATCAATAAAATTAAGTGCATTATTAAGATATTTTTTTATTTCAAAGTAGTTTCTAGAGTTTTCATCTTCAAATGCGAGAATTTCAAAAGGAACTTTTATATCGTAATAAAGTTGCTTTGTTTTAGCGTCAATAAGTTGAAGATTTGTTACAAAGTCAACATATTCGTCATGAATACTACCTGAATAAGCATAGAGATAAACTTTGTGTGTGCCTTTAGTTAAAAATACTTCACGGTGATTTTTGTCTATACCCTGTTGAAGTTTACCATCAACATAAGCGATAAATTGAGGGTTAATATCACACCAACCAAGGCGAGCATCCGAAGCAACTGCCAGTTGAATTTCACCGTCCCAATGGCTTGGTACAGTGATTTCATTATAAAACCAAGCGTGTTTATCTTTTTTGCCACCCCAACGGTTAATATAAGGTGTAAAAAGAGTAAAACTATCGTCAATTTCGGGAAGAGTGTTATCAAGTTTATAATCACACTCTTTATAGAGAAAATCTGTAATTGGTATATTTTCTTTAATAACAAGTTTCTCAAATTGGTGGAGAAACACATTTATTCTGTCTTCAATAAAATCTTTATACATAGGTTTTGCCCCCTAATCCCCAAATATGTCGGACATCATATAAAATGAGCCACAGACGAGTAATGTTTCGTCTTTTTTGGTGTTTGAAAGAATATATTTGTAACCCTCTTTAGGGTTGTTTATAGATTTTGTGTTTTTGCAGTATTTTTCTGCAATCTTTTTAAGTTTTTCGCTTTCTAATGCTCGCGGATTACTTGGTGTAACCGTTACAATTGACTTGCAAAGCGGTGCTATTTTTGAAACATAACCCTCAACATCTTTATCTGCCATAAGACCTATAAGCATATTGATATTTTGCACATTATATTTTGTGAGAAAACCGTGTAAAGCATTGGCACAACCCTCATTATGACCACCGTCACGGATAATTAAAGGATTTTCGCCGATTACTTCCATACGGGCAAGCATTGTAGTTTTTGCAAGACCTTCTTGAATATATCGGTCATCAATGCCGAGAACTTTCGCGGTTTCAATTACATTTACAGCATTTTCAATTTGATGTTCGCCCATAAGTTTCAATGAATATTCACTATCATTATAGGAAAATCTGACTATCTGCCTTACTCTCAGCGAGTCAAAAATCACTTGAGCGTTTTCGGGATTTGCAATTATCAAATTACAGTTTTTTTCAGTTGCGGTTTTGCTTATAACCCCAAGTGCTTGTTCTGTTTGGTTTTTAGAGGTTATAACAGGAACACCATATTTTATTACTCCGCATTTTTCAAAAGCAATTTGAGAAATGGTGTCACCCAAGATTTTTGTATGGTCAAGAGAAATTGAAGTAATTACGACCGCCTCGGGCTTTTTAATCACATTAGTTGCATCAAATCGTCCGCCAAGACCTACTTCAATTACTGCATAATCACAACCTGATTCGTAAAAATACAAAAATGCAGTTGCAGTTAATGCTTCAAACTCTGTAATTATTATTCCTTGCTCATTGAGTTTTTCAATTTCACTTTTTACTCTTGTAACAGTTTTTGAAAGGTCATCTTCGGGAATATTTTTGCCATCAATCTGTATTCTTTCGCAGAAAGACAACACATAAGGTGAAGTATAAAGCCCTGTCTTATACCCTGCTGATGTTAAAATATTTGCAAGATGTGTACTTGTTGAGCCTTTACCGTTTGTGCCTGCAATATGTATTGTTTTGATTTTGTCTTGTGGGTTATCAAGCCTTTCTAAAAGCATAGAAATTCGCTCAAGTCCCGGTTTAATTCCAAACTGCAAAAGTGAGTGTGTATATTCTACTGATTCATTATAATTCATAAATTTATCTCATTTTCATTGAAATATCAAATGCTTTTACTGAGTGAGTAAGAGCACCAAGAGAGATAATATCAACACCTGTTTTTGCAACTTCTGCAATATTTTCGAGTGTGATATTACCTGATGCCTCTGTTTTTGCACGACCGTCAATATATTTGACACATTCTTCCATTTGTGCATTTGTCATATTATCAAGCATAATGATGTCAGCACCGACACTTACTGCTTCCTTAACCTCGTCGAAATTACGAGTTTCAACTTCAATTTTTACCATATGGCCAAGTTTTGAGCGTAAGATTTTTACAGCATTTGTAATTCCGCCACCTGCGACAATGTGGTTATCTTTAAGCATTGCACCGTCTGAAAGGTTGTATCTGTGGTTTTTACCGCCACCGCAAACTACTGCATATTTTTGTAATGCACGAAGTCCCGGAAGAGTTTTTCTTGTATCAGTTACTTGTGCGTTTGTGCCTTCACAAAGTTTTACTGCTTTATTTGTTGCAGTTGCAATACCTGACATATGCTGAATAATGTTAAGGGCTGTACGCTCACCTTTAAGAAGACAAGCAGTTTTACCGTTAAATTCTACGATTAAATCCCCTGCTTTTACTTCGTCACCGTCATTCTTGTGAACAGTATATGTGAAAGTATCGTCAAGCAGAGTGAAAACTCTCATTGCGATATCAAGTCCACAAAGAACACCGTCTGCTTTTGCTACAAAATATGAGTCATTTCTTTGTTCTTCAGGGATCAAGTAGTCAGCAGAAACATCAATATAGTTAATGTCTTCGCTAATTGCTTCTTTTATAAGATTATCTACATAAAACTGATTTAATTTCATTGGTCATTGACCTCCTTGAGAATTATATAGGCAACTGTTGCAAGGCTTAGTGCTTCACAATAGTCAGGGGTAATTTTGAATTTACCGTTTTTAAGTCGAGTTAAGATTTCTCGTACTCGTTTGTAACCGTTTCGCACTGCATCTTCATTGGCAGGCATTACGAAATATGAGCGTTGCATAATATTGCGAATTTCTGTGCGGACACCTTTAAGAAGTGGAGCACCGTCAAGGTCTTGCTTTTCGATTTCTGTAATTTGTACTTCAGGGTAATTCATACCAATGCAACGAACAATATCGTCAGCACAGCGTTTGCCGAATACAAGTGCTTCAAGTAAAGAGTTACTTGCAAGTCGGTTTTTACCGTGAACGCCTGTATTTGAGCACTCACCAACTGCATAAAGTCGTGAAACTGTTGTGCGGGAGTTAAGGTCAACCTCAATACCACCCATTAAATAATGCTGACAAGGGAAAATTGGAATTAAATCCTTTGTAATATCAACATTATACTTTAAGCAACCTTTATGAATACCGGGGAAACGATTTAAGAGATATTCTTTATCACGATGAGTAATATCAAGATAGAAATTGTTGCTACCTGTACGACGAGATTCAATAATAATTGACTTTGAAACAACATCACGAGGAGCAAGTTCAAGTCTTTCATCGTAACGATGCATAAACCTTTCTTTGTTACAGTTGAGAAGATAAGCACCTTCACCACGAACTGCTTCACTAATTAAGAATTGCTCATTATCATCAGAATTAAATGCAGTTGGATGAAACTGAACATAGCTTAAATCTTTAATTCGAGCACCTAATTCAAATGCAAGACGAATTCCATCGCCAGTTGCAACTTTTGGGTTAGTTGTGTATTTATAAACACGACCGATACCACCTGTTGCAAGTACACAATAGCTTGCAAAAATTTCGTCTTGTCCATCATCAGTGAGAATATGGGCACAAATACCACTTTTAACTCTTGTAAGCTTAAAAACAGGTGTATTTTCGATAATTGTGATATTGGGGCGACTTTGTGCCTTTTTAACCATAGCACGAACCATTTCGGCACCCGTTGTATCTTTATGGTGAACGATTCTTCTTCTACAATGTCCACCCTCAAGAGTCATATTTAGCTCACCGTCAGGGCGTTTATCAAACTCAACACCATATTCAATGATTTTACGGACTTCGGCAGGTCCTTCTTGAACGAGAGTTGTAACTGCATCAATATCGTTAGCGTGTTTACCTGCAATCATTGTATCGTTAATGTGCAAGTCATAACTATCGTTCTCTAAGTCAAGAACTGCAGCAACACCACCCTGCGCCAAAGATGAGTTTGAGTCAGTATTGCTCTTTTTGGCAAGGATTGTTATATTCAAATTTTCAGGTAATGAAAGTGCTGTATTAAGTCCTGCAACACCACAGCCGACTATAAGCACATCACATTTTTTTGCCATAAAAAGGTCATCTTCTTTCAAAAATGAAAAGGTTTTGAATAAACATACTTATACATATAACATCATATCATATTTTTTGCAAAAATAATAGATGTTTTTTCATATTTCTAAAGGTTTTTTAAACAAAAAATGGTCCCTTTTACAAGGGAGCAAAAATATGCTGTATATTTTTAATTAACTGCTTATCTTCTGT
>JAZNWZ010000139.1:0-5707 GCA_045593645.1 Candidatus Fimenecus sp.
GGTTGCCTGAAATTGTACCTGAAGAAGCAAAAATCGTCCGTGATATTTACAGAATGTTCATGGAAGGTATGACAACTTGTGCAATAGCGAATCACTTAACTAAAAATGAAATACCAACACCATCAGGTAAACAGAAATGGCAACGACAGACGGTGGAAAGTATTTTACGAAATGAAAAATATAAAGGTTCTGCACTTTTACAGAAGAAATATACGGTGGACTTTCTGCAGAAAAAGATGAAAGTAAACGAAGGCGAAGTCCCACAGTATTATGTTGAACACAGCCACCCAGCTATCATAGTCCCTGAAGAATGGGAACGAGTGCAGTTGGAACTGAACAGAAGAAAAGATGATAACAGAAGAACATTATGTAACAGTCCATTTGCAGGAAAACTCATCTGTGGTGATTGTGGAGAAATCCTTGGTTCAAAGGTATGGCACAGCAACAGTAAATATCGCAGAACCATATGGCAATGCAATGCCAAGTTCAAAGGTGAAAAGAAATGCACTACACCTCATTTATATGAAGATGACATCAAGAAATGTTTTGTAACAGCATTGAGCCAGTTAATTACAAACCGTGAAGCTTTACTGGAAGATGGCAGAATGATAATGCGTGAACTTGAAAATACAACTACCATTGATACTGAATGCGAACAGCTGATTCAGGAAATGGATATATTAACAGAACTCATAAAGAAATGTGTGAATGAAAACACCACTCAGGCTATTGACCAGGAAGAATACATCGGTAAGTACAACTCACTTGTAGAACGACATGAAAAGATGCAGAGCCGATATGATTACCTGAAGAAAAAGAAAGAACGACGGTTACAGCAATTCGACCGAATGAGTTATTTTGTTTTCGCTGTCATAGAACTTGATGAGTTAGAATTACAGTTCAATCCAGCACTATGGCACACCACCATTGACCACGTAACTGTATATGCAGATGAACGATTACTGTTTCATTTCAAGAATGGTAGTGAGGTTGAGGTGAGACTTTAAAAATGTATATTTTATACGAAAGGTAGCAGTGTGAAAATTGTTGCTTTTTGTTGTGTGGGTGGTATAATTGTGTTGTGATAACATTGTATAATGTAAACAGAGTGTAATTTTCAGGCAGGTGGTATGTTGTGATAAACAACAAGTATTATCAGAAATGCATAACCTTTGGCAGAGCTGCCGAGGGTCTTCGTGCCGATTTTCAGAAACAACTTATTGAAATGCAAAAGGATATCGGTTTTGAATATGTACGTTTTCACGGCATATTTCACGATGATATGGCTGTTTACAAAGAGATTGATGGCAAGCCTCAACTGTGGTTCGGATATATAGATAAGCTCTTTGACTTTCTTCTTGATAACGGCTTAAAACCACTGTTCGAACTTAGTTTTGTACCAACTGAACTTGCGACCGTGCCTAACACTGTCTTCTGGTGGAAAGCTAACGGCTGTTCTCCAAACGATTATGCTAAATGGCATTTTCTTGTAAAAGGTACGGTAGAACATTTAGTCGAAAGGTACGGACTCCACGAAGTTAAAACCTGGTATTTTGAAGTTTGGAACGAACCAAATTTAGGCTCGTTCTGGAGAGGTACACAGGAGCAGTATTTCAAACTCTATGAGGTATCAGTGGATGCAGTAAAATCTGTCTGTAAAGATTTTCGTATTGGAGGCCCCTCAACAAGCGGTGCTGATTTCAGAGAGGGTTTAGGCTATCTTAAAGCCTTTATAAAATTCTGTGAAGAAAAAAATCTGCCGGTTGATTTCTTTTCTGCTCATCCTTATCCTACATATTGGCCACTTGATATTGATGGCAACCAGCAGATGGGATATATGAAAAAGGAAATCTGCACAGAGTTTATTGATAATATGAAAAGCATTATTCAGAACTCAAAATACGCAGGAGCAGAAATACATCTCACAGAATGGAATTCTTCACCGAGCCCCAGAGATTTAATTCACGATACACCATTTGAAGCACCATTTATTCTTTACAATATTACACAGAACTTTGGTAAAGTTGATTCACTTGGATATTGGGCATTTACTGATATCTTTGAGGAAAACGGTCCTGGTGAAGATGAATTTCACGGAGGCTTTGGTCTTTTCACCAATAACGGCCTTAAAAAGCCATCATATTGGGCATATTATTTTCTTTCTATGTTGGGTGATGAAATTGTTGAGTTTTACGACAGACACATAATTACAAAGCAGGGTGAAAACTATCAGATTATTCTTTGGAATTATTGCTACTACACCGATGAATTTGCAAAAGGCGACAGAAGTAAACTGACACTTATAAGCCGTGATGACATTTTTGAGAACAAAACAGAAAGGTTTGATTTGTCAATAAAACTTGACGGCGAATATACTCTTACAGAATATATCCTTGACAAAGACACATCGGCACTTCATAATTGGATTAAAATGGGAGCACCGAAGTATCCGAGTAAAAATGAAATTAAAATACTTGATGCAATGAGTCAGCCAAAGGTAACAAAGAGTAATACAAATGATTTTAATATTGATGTTACTCTCACTCCTCATGAAGTAAGAATGTATATACTTGAAAAATAATCCAAGGGGCAAAATAACGAAAGTTTATCTTATCAAACCCAATTAAAAATACAGTAAAATAACGATTATCAGTGATTTAACGATAGGTTAGATAGAATTTCTTACTAATCAACTAAATAGGCAATAAAAAGCGTTGCAAGAGGGAGTAGAATTTCCCAAATGCAACGCTTGTGCTTTATTATGTAATTTTGAATGTTACTGTTTTTGTTTCACCTCTTGCAAAAGTAAGAGTATATGTATCGTCTGATAATCCACAAGAAACATCAATATTTTGAGCAATATCAGATGTAATTGTTACTTCAGCAGTACCATTTGCTCTGTTCCATTTGAGTGAATCTATAACCGCTCGACATCTTGTTCTCATTCCACAGATTTCACCCATATCAAAACCAGATTCAGGAAGAGCGGGAAGAATTTCAATTTCATCAGTATATGAATAAACAAGACTTTCATTTATAATACCGAGATAACCAATAGCAAAGTCTGTGCAGTAACAACTCCAACGGTTTGTATCGTGATTTGTCATAAGTGAATCATAATAAATCCAGTTGTTAGTAAGCCCGACAAGCGAATCTGTAACTGTTTTTGAATCCTTAAGCCTTGCACCTATGAGGGCTCTGTGTACAAGTGCGTGGCTTGCGTTGTTTTCACTTGCACGGTTTTCAATTGCCTGAACACAAGCAACATAAAGAGCTTCATTATCTTGTGTTTCAAACATTGGCCATACGCAGTAAAGATGGCTTAAATGACGATGAAGATTGTTTTCTTCAAAATCTGTTGCAGCCCATTCTTTTATAGCACCTGTTTTATCATAAAGATAATCAGGAACGTTTTTGAGAAGGTTTTCCCAGTAAGAAGTGTCAGCATTTTCGTCAACACTCTTCATAATTTCAATAAGCATTTCCAAAGTACTTTTACAAGCAGAGATGTCTATTGCAGAGTTTGCAACTGATGGACTCGGATAATTGGCAGGGTTGTTCTCAGGTGAATAACTTGGTAAGATTGCATATTTTTCACCTTCTTTTAGTTCTGTTTTGCCTTTTTTGTAAATAACAGTACCTTCGGCATCTGTATAATATTCAGGACTCATCATCTGGTCCCAATAATTTGCACTTTTTGTAAGCAATGGTAAAAGAATATCAGTTCTTAAATCAAGATAACCTTTTTCTTTAAGTGCTGTAATTTCTGTATCTGTCAAATCGGTTTCAGAAGGTGACAAAACTGATTTTAATTCGTCAAGGTCATATTCATCGGTTATTGGAATCTGTACATCACCATAGCAGAGAAGAGTTTCATATAGTGGATGAAGTATCCAACTAGCACCTGCATTCCAATAACGGAAAGGGTAAGGGTAACAGGTTTCAGTTATAACTGCTTTATCACCATCGGTGTTGACAGGTGCTTGAATTGCATCTGTAAAACCATGAGTTGCCTTTGCATTTTCTTCCCAATCAGCAACTTGACGGAGAATAAACGAAGCATATCCGATATATGTAGATTGCATATTACTTGTATTCATTGATGAGGTTTGTAAATTAACATTAGCATCCATTGTGTATTTACTACCCCAACCCGGAGCCCATTCTCCAGTCCACATACCATAAAGGCGTGGAGTTGAGTAGTTGGCTGAACAAAGATAAGCATATCTGCCTGAATAATATGCTCTTTCCATAAGGTCAGAATCAAGTTCATTTTTTTGATATTGCCGACCTACCAAATCTTCATTTGAGTCTGTACTGTCTGTATAACCTAATTTGAAAGTAACTGTATTGAATTCCTTTGAGAAGATTTCAGTATGACTTGCAAGAGCTTTATCATAACTAAACTTACCATCAACAGTATATTTTTCTGCAACTGATTTTGTGGCATTTACCAATTTGTCCACAAATGCATAGCTTTCAGTATTCTCAAAATCAGCGTATGCACCCATGTCGTAAGTTCTGTCTGAAATTGCAATAAGGTAAACCGCATCTGCCCTTTTTATCTTTATAGCAGGGTTATTGTCGCCACAATACTGGTCGTCTGTGACTTCACCATTATCAATGATTTTCTTTGTTCCACCTTCGCAGATAACATAAACAACAGTCGCATAACCACCGTTTTTAAGTTCACTATTTTCGTAGTCTGGATAATGTGACACAAAAGCAATATACTCACTATTTTCACCGACAAGTTTCTTGTATTTTAAATCAACTTCATTTCCCTTACCAAAATTAGCGTAGGTTGATATGTCATCCATTGAAAGTGTAAGATTAACCTTACTACCTGTTGATGATTGACCGATTTTTGTTATAGTTACATTATCTGTTTTTGAAGTAAAGGTTTTTCTTTCCCATACACCTCTTGTATCGGTATATTTAACACCCACTTGTGCCGTTTCGTAATCTGTATATCGTATGTAATTTTGTTCAACTCGATTTTTTTGGTCTATTCGTAAAGTTCCACCAGGATGGAAGGAGTAAACATCATCGTATGAAGCATTATCAGTTATGTTTTCGCTGTTCGCAATGTTTTGCTTAACAGTTTCAAGTTCATGGGAAGTATCCGGACAGTAGCGAACATTATTATTAGGAAGAATAAAGTGCATATTTTGATAAATAAGAGTATCGCTATATGGAGAACCACTTGTTATAATACCTTGTAAACCATTACCTGAAATCATACCTTGACGCCATGTGTCAGTTGAATTTGTTTCATCCGATAAAATTTCATAGAAAAGTTCAGAGTAAGATGCTTTCGCAGGGTCAGAAAACAAATCTTTTGCATTTTCAAATGGTTCCATCGGGTTTATTAGGCCTCCTATCATTGAAATCAGTAAGAGAATGGTGCTTATAATCCGTTTGAACAAATTCATAATTTCATCTCCTGTAACAGTTTGCTCTAGTTTAAAAACCATTTTAGAATAGTATAACATATAAATTTAAGTTCTTCAATAATACAAGATTAAAGGTTGGAATGGTAAAAAAGTGATGTGCTTTATGTTACGATTCAGCTGTTTAACGATTATCAGTAATTTAACGATAGGTTAGAGAGATTTTCTATGTAATCAACTAAATAAGCAATAAAAAGCGTTGCAAGAGGGAGTGGCGAATTCCCAAATGCAACGCTTAATTCTTTTAAATGGGT
>JAZNWZ010000140.1:0-5852 GCA_045593645.1 Candidatus Fimenecus sp.
CTCTTTTTGGTAACATTTTTATACCTTCTTTGTTTACTTTTACAAACATTTATATATTTATTGATATAACAATTTTTTTGTGATATAATCATTACTAACTTATTATAATAGATTTTATTCATAAAAACAAGTTTAATCTGATTTTTAGTAAAGGAAATGCATTTATGAGCAAAAAACGCTTTACTTTATCAACAACACATTTAATAATGTTAAGCTTTCTTTTTGCAATTTTTGTAGGCAGCATTCTTCTTGTTCTGCCTATAAGTTCTGCTGACGGTATTTCGGTATCATACATTGATGCTCTATTTACTGCAACTACTGCAACTTGCGTAACAGGACTTGTAACTTTGCCTACTGTTACTGCGTGGAGCACATTCGGTCAAGTCGTTATACTTTGCCTTATTCAACTTGGTGGTCTTGGTGTTGTTACAGTTATGTCGGGCTTTATGATTGCCCTTCACAAAAAAATGGGTATTGCTGACCGTTTACTTATACAAGAGGCGTTTAATCTTAATACTCTTTCGGGACTTATCCGTTTTGTAAAAAAGGTTATCGGTGCAACATTTCTTGTTGAGGGTGTCGGTGCACTTTTATATATGACTGTTTTCGTACCCGAATATGGACTTCGTGGTATATGGATTTCAATATTTAACTCAATTTCAGCATTCTGCAATGCAGGTCTTGATATTATTTCGGAAAACAGCCTTTGCGAATACGCAACAAACCCTATAATCAATATTGTAACAAGTGCATTGATTATAATCGGTGGTATAGGTTATATTATATGGTGGGATGTAATACGCGTATTACAACTTCGCAAAAAGCAAGGCAAAAAGTGTGTTCAAAAGTTGTCTTTACACAGTAAAATCGCCTTATGGATGACAGCATTTTTAATTATTTCAGGTACACTTGCATTTTTCATATTTGAATACAACAATGAACTCACTATAGGCAATCATTCACTTTTTGACAAATTACAAATTTCATTTTTTCAATCTGTTACAACAAGAACAGCAGGATTTGCTACAATTCCACAACAGAACCTTACAAGTGCATCTGCATTTATATCTCTTGTACTTATGTTTATAGGTGGCTCACCTGTAGGTACTGCAGGCGGTATAAAAACTGTTACTGCCGCTGTTTTACTTTTAACTGCACTTGCAATGGTACAGAACAAAAATGAAATTACTGCTTTCAATCGTTCTTTATCTCAAAAAGCTGTGAAAAAAGCAATTGCAGTTTTTTGTATGTCTTTTATAATTATGTTTATTTCAACCGTTTTACTTTCAGCAGTTAGTGATGCTCCTGCACTTGATGTTCTTTACGAAACAGTAAGTGCTACAGCAACGGTAGGTCTTACACGAAATTTGACTCCCACACTCAATTTGTGGGGTAAAATCATAATAATTATTACAATGTATCTTGGAAGAATTGGTCCGATTTCTCTTGCTGTTGCTCTTAATATGAAGAAAAGCAGTCAAAACATTGTAAAAACTCCAACTGAAGAAATTAGCGTTGGTTAAGAAAGGGATAAAACTATGAAAACTAATAATTCTTATGCCGTTTTTGGATTAGGTCGCTACGGACTTGCCGTAGCAAAAGAACTTGTTGAAAACGGGACAGATGTTCTCAGCATTGACCACAATGAAGAACTTATAAACGATGTTATCGGTGAACTTTCTGTTTGCAGATGTGCTGATGTCACTGACCCGGAAGTTATTAAACAACTTGGAATTTCCAACATAGATGTTGTAATTATTGCTATATCAGGAAGTCTTGAAACAAGCGTTATGGCGACAGCTTTGTGCAAAGAAGCAGGCGTGAAAAATGTAATTGTAAAATGCAGTAATGAAATGCATGCGAAAATTTTAACTAAGGTTGGCGCTGACAGAGTTGTTTTACCTGAACGCGAATCAGGTGTACGCCTTGCAAAAAATCTTTTAAGTTCAGGTTTTGTTGACATTATTGAACTCACTAACAATATTTCACTTGTTGAAATTGATGTGAAACCTGAATGGGTAGGCAAATCTCTTGTTGATTTGAATTTAAGAAAAAAATACTCAATAAATGTTATTGCTGTTCAGAAAAACAATGATGTTTCTACAGATATTGACCCTACAAAACCTCTTGAAGAAACGATGAAATTAATTGTTGTTGCAGAAAGAAACAAGTTAGAAAAAATGAAATAAATGTAAAAAAAATAGTCAGCACAAAATGAAGTGCTGACTATTTTTATGTTGTTTTTTTCCATGTTGAACGCATAAATAAAATTATAATTGGAAAGATTTCAAGACGACCTATAAGCATATTGGCTGAAAGAACAAGTTTTGAGAAATTACTAAAATCAGCAAAATTTTCAACGGGGCCAACCGCCGCAAGACCAGGACCGACATTGTTTATACAAGTTACAACTGCTGTAACTGTTGTAGTGAAATCAAAATTATCTATCGTTAAAATCAATGCTGAAATACCGATTATAAACATATAAATAACAAAGTATGTTGATGTTGTAATTACAACATCTTTTTCAATAACTGCACCATCAAGTTTAATTGCTTTAACTCGTTTAGGGTTGATTGCACGACGAAGTTCACGGAAAGCAGCTTTAACAAGAATAATCATTCTGCCAACTTTAAGTCCACCACCTGTTGAACCTGCACATGCACCCAAAAACATAAGTACTACAAGTACCATCTGTGACATAGCCGGCCATTGACCAAAGTCCGCAGTTACAAATCCCGTTGTTGTAATAATTGAGATTACCTGAAATCCTGCTTGACGCAATGCTGTACCAAGTGTCTCAACCATTGGATAAATGTTAAATGTTATAAGTAATACAGATACGCCGATTACCAAAAGATATGTCCAGAGTTCTTCGCTCTTGAAAACTCGCTTAAATTGTTTGATTAAAAGCAAATAAAACAAATTAAAGTTTATTCCAAATAACAACATAAACAGTGAAATTACAACTTCTGCACCAAGATTGTTATATGCTGCAATACTTGCATTTTTCACTGAAAATCCGCCTGTACCCGCAGTTGCGAATGCAGTCGTAACACTATCATAAAGTGGCATTTCACAACACAGTAACGCTATAATTTCAGCAACTGTTAAAACGCCATAAATTATGTAGAGAATACGAGCTGTAACAGTAGTTTTTGAAACAAGTTTACCAACAGTAGGTCCAGGGACTTCTGCTCTTAAAATATGCATTGACTGCATATCTTTTTGTGGCAAAATTGCAAGCACAAAAACTATAACACCCATACCGCCTATCCAGTGCGTGAAAGCACGCCAAAAAAGAAGTCCCATTGACAAGCTCTCAACATCTACTAAAATCGTAGCACCTGTTGTTGTAAAACCTGAAACAACCTCAAAAAGTGCATCCACCATTGATGGAATTTCTCTTGAAATCACAAAAGGCAAAGCACCGAAAAAAGACATTAAAATCCAAGAAAGTGCTACTGCAACAAAGCCTTCACGAGCATAAATCTTTGTTGTTGAAACCTTTGGTGCTCTCATAAGACAACTTACAATAAAAGTTAAGACAATTGTTATTCCAAAGCAAAGTGCGATATTAAATTCTTTGTAAACTAAAGAAACTACCAGTGGCAAAAGCATTAAAAGTGCTTCAACACTTAAAAGCCTGCCAACTGTATGTGAAACCATTTTTAAATTCATATAAAACCCTATTATTTGAATATTTCGTTAATACTTGTATATTGTTGACTCTTTGAAACTACAATTACGCTGTCGCCAATTTCAATGCAGTCATTACCACCTGGGAAAACTACCTGCTGATTATGAATAATTGCAGCAATCAGCGTATTAGAGTTTATGTTAAGGTCTTTAAGTGGTATTCCAGCACCCTTGAAGTCATTAGTAATACTAAACTCTAATGCTTCAACCTGACCACCAACAAGCTTATAAAGTGTTTTAACGCTTGACTCCCCTGAATTTGCAAGTGCACGAACATAGCCTATAATTCTGTTCGCAGCAACAGCCTTTGATGAAAATGCACTGTCAACGCCAATACTTTCAAGCACATCATAAGAAACTCTGTTAACTTTTGCAACAGTTTTTCTTATGCCTAATGAAGAAGCATACATTGATGAAATAATATTCTCTTCATCAATTTTTGTAAGTGCAACAAAAGCATCTTGATTCTTAAGACCTTGCTCAACGAGAATTTCTTTGTCTGTTCCGTCTCCAAGAATAATCTCTACATTAGGAAGCATCTCGCAAAGTTTTTCACAACGAGCATCATCAATTTCAATAAGCTTTATGTTGTAGCCACCTGTTTCTGAAAGTTGACGAGCAAGGTAATAACTCATCTTGCCACCACCAACAATCATAATGTTTTTTGTGCTGTGCTTATAAATTCCAAGTTCTTTCATAAACATTACAAGCACACCACGAGGTGCTGTAACGTGAATTTTATCTCCACTCTTAAGTTCAAAATCACCTCGAGGAATAATAACCTCACCATTTCTTTGAACTGCACAGATAATGATTTTAACTTTAAAGCTCTTGAAAATATCCATAAGCTTCATATTGCAAAGTGGGTTGCCATTTTCAATTTTTAATTCAGCAAGGTCAACCTGTCCACGATAAAAGGAATCAATATTTATTGCATTAGGAAAACGAAGCACCTTTGCAATTTCGTTTGCTGCATCATATTCAGGGTTTACAACTAAATTAAGCCCTAACTTATCCTTAAAAAAGTGAAGTTGTGTAGAATAATCTGGATTTCTCACACGTGAAACGGTGTGCTTTGCACCTGCTTTTTTAGCAACAAGGCAAGAAAGAATATTAAGTTCGTCTGATGAAGTTGCAGCAACGAAAAGGTCTGCATCAGAAACCCCTGCTTCTATTTGAACATCATAGCTTGCACCATTACCACAAAGTCCCATAACATCATAACTATTTACTAAATGCTCAACAACCTTTTGGTCCTTGTCGATAACAACAATGTCATGTCCCTCTTGTGATAAGTGTTCAACTAATGTATTGCCTACCTTACCGTCGCCAACAATAATAATTTTCATTTACTTTTCCCCTTGAAAAATAATTATAACCTTTTGTATTTTATCACAACATAATTGATTTTACAATGTTTTTATGGTAAATTAAAAATAATCAAAAAAATAAAGGGTTTGATATTTATGTCTAAAAAAATCAAAATTCTATTTATTGCTATTATTTCTGTCTTGTTGGCTTTTGCTATTGTGGTTGTTGCTTTTTTTACAATTTTTCCAATGAAACCAAAAGTTCAGATAAAATCAGCAGATGACAGAATAAAAAACAACAACGAGTTAATCATTTCAAGTTATAATACTGCTGCACCTTGGGGCAAGCTTATTGAGGGCACTTATACAACTCGTCGTTTACATCTTTTTGCCACTCAAATCAACGAAGTTTTACCTGATTCATTAGGCGTACAAGAAATCAACAGTGATTGGGTAAAAAACCTTGAAACGCTTTTGCCACAATATTCTTACTACGGAGTTAAGCGTGGTGGGGATAACTCTGAAAAGACATCTGAAATGAACGGCATTTTCTATCTCACAGAAAAATATGACCTTCTTGAGTCAAAAACCTTCTGGATTTCAAACACTCCTGAAACAGAATCAAAGTTTAACGGTGCAGGTTGTAATCGAACAGTATCTTATGTTGTACTCAAAAACAAGCAAAACGGATTTTCATATATCCACATTAACACTCACCTTGATAACAGCAGTGAAGAGGCTCAAAATCTCGGTGGTGAGCTTATTGTAAAAGAAGTTGTTGCTTTAAGAGAAAAATATGGTGGTATTAAAATTGTCATTACTGGCGACTTTAATCAATATGAA
>JAZNWZ010000141.1:0-22712 GCA_045593645.1 Candidatus Fimenecus sp.
AAGTGATTTTTGACTACCCCTCAGTCAACTTCGTTGACAGCTCCCCTGACAAGGGGAGCCGAGAATATACATATTAAACATCCCGACAAACTCAAATTTGTCAAACTAATAAATCCTTGATAACCTCACCAGCAATAATTAGTCCTGCTGTGCTTGGTACAAAACTGATGCTTGCAGGGATGCGTTCACCATCATTTTTAGGAATTTCCGTTGAATAAAGCACCTTTAATTTCTTAACACCATGAGATTTTAACTCTCTACGCATTACTCTGCAAAGTGGACAAGTATCAGTTTTGTAAATATCTGTAATCTTAAATGCAGTAGGGTCAAGCTTGTTGCCTGTACCCATTGATGCAATCATTGGTATTCCTAATTCTTGCGATTTCACAGCAAGGTCAATTTTTGCAGTAACATTATCAATGGCATCAATAATATAATCGTATTGTGAAAGCTCAAATTCGTCTGCATTTTCGGGCAAATACATTTTAACGATTGGTGTAACTTCACAATCTGGATTTATGTCAAGAATACGCTCTTTTGCAACATCTGCTTTGTTTCTGCCAACAGTTGAGTGCAAAGCATATAACTGACGATTAATATTTGTAATGTCAACTGTGTCCTTGTCAACAACTGTCATTTTGCCAATGCCACAGCGAGCTAAAGCCTCAGCCACATAAGAGCCGACACCACCAAGCCCGAAAATTATAATATTTTTATTTTTCAACTTTTCAAGATTATCTTTACCAATCAATCTTTCAGTACGAGAAAATTGTTCCATTTTATTGTCACCTACATTTTACTTAAACCCTAAAACTTCATAAATTGTATAACCAAATCCACCTTGTATTTCTCTTATGAGAACAAATTCGGCTTCATCGGGATATATACCTTCCTCAAAACTGATAAAAGCATCTAAGTATGTAACATCTACTTCAAATCCTTGAGAATTTAAAAAGTAAATTGTATCCGGACCGCGATAACCTGAAGAAAAATAAGTTATTTCAGCTTCATACTCAACCGTTTTGCTTTCATCTGCACTTATTTTATTAAGTCCATTATAAGTGAAAAAAGAAATAGCAAATACACAGAAAGCAACACCAATGGCAACTTTTTTTACTATATTATTTGTGGCAAAATCTTTACCAAATATAAAGATAAAGATTAATACAGAAATAAGCAAAGATGAAGTAATTAAAAATATAACAGAACGAATATCGTTACCACCAATTGTGAAACCATAAAGGCAACTGAATGCCACAATTAAAATCAATCCACCAACAACGGATAATATTATCTTAGTTGTTCTGCTCATTTATTTCACCTCATTGAATATTTGCCTCCCTTGTCAAAGGGAGGGGGACCGCCATAGGTGGTGGAGAGATTCATTATATTTTATTCAATTATACACTATTGAAAAAATTTCCGCAATAGTGTATAATCCTTTGTTGGAAATAAAATCTTAAAGGATGAAACAAAATGAAACTTGGTATTGTTGGTTTACCTAATGTTGGTAAAAGTACACTTTTTAATGCTATCACAAATGCAGGTGCACAGTCTGCAAACTACGCTTTCTGCACAATTGAGCCAAACGTAGGCGTTGTTGCAGTGCCTGATTACAGAATTGATAAACTTGCAGAAATGTACAATCCTGCAAAAATTACTCCTGCTACTATTGAATTCGTTGATATCGCAGGTCTTGTAAAAGGTGCATCAAAGGGTGAGGGACTTGGCAACAAATTCCTTTCTCATATTCGTGAGGTTGATGCAATTATTCACGTTGTACGTTGCTTTGATAATGACGATATTATTCACGTTGAGGGTAGCATTGACCCACAAAGAGATATTGAAACTATTAACCTTGAGCTTATTCTTTCTGACGTTGAAATTCTCGACAGAAGAATTATCAAGAGTGAAAAAGACTTGAAAGGCGATAAATCACTTCAAAAAGAAGTTGATTTCTTAAAGCGTCTTCGTGGTGAGCTTGAAAATGGTGTAAATGCTCGTGCAGTTGAAATGGATGACGAAGAAAGAGAAATTCTTTCCACAGTTGCACTTCTTTCATCAAAACCAATTATTTATGCTTGTAATATGAGTGAAGAAGACTTTGCGAATAGTATTCGTGAAAATGCACGTTATAATGCAGTTTGCAAGCTTGCTGAAGCAGAGGGTGCTGAGGTGCTTCCAATTTGTGCAGAGCTTGAAGCACAAATTGCAGAGCTTGACAAAGAAGAAAAAGAAATGTTCCTTTCAGAATTAGGCATCGAGCAAGGTGGTCTTGATATTCTTATCCAACGCTCATACAATCTTTTAGGACTTATTTCTTACCTTACAGCAGGTCAGCCTGAAGTTCGTGCTTGGACAATCAAAAAAGGCACAAAAGCACCACAGGCGGCAGGCAAAATTCATACTGACTTCGAGCGTGGTTTTATTCGTGCAGAGGTTATCCACTTTGACGACCTTATGGCAAACGGCACAATGCAAGCAGCTAAGGAAAAAGGACTTGTACGAAGCGAAGGCAAAGAATACGTTATGAAAGACGGAGACATTGTTTTATTCAGATTTAATGTTTAAATCTGAATAATACTAGTGCAGAGTGCAGAACGCAAAGTGCAGAGTGAGGTTGTAAAATGAGCAAAAGTATCACAGAAAGCAAAAGTTTTGAGTTCGCAGTAAGAATAGTAAACTTATACAAATATCTAACAAAAGATAAGAACGAGTATGTCTTGTCCAAACAACTTTTGAGAAGTGGTACAAGTATCGGGGCGAATGTATCTGAAGGCGAGCATGCCCAATCGAAAGCAGATTTTTATGCTAAAATGAGTATAGCTCTTAAAGAAGCAAACGAAACTTATTATTGGTTAAAACTTTTATATGAAACCGATTATCTTACAGAAAAAGAATTTTTGTCAGTCGAAATCGATATAAACGAATTAATATCTTTATTAGTTTCTATATGCAAGACAACACAAAATAATAAAAAATAGTTCTGCGTTCTGCGCTCTGAACTCTGCACTTGATATTCGCGCTTGTAGCTCAGTTGGATAGAGCGTCAGACTCCGACTCTGAAGGTCGCTGGTTCAACTCCAGTCAAGCGTACCAAAGCAAGTCATAAGACTTGCTTTTTTGTTCGTTTTTTGAAAATTGTTGTTGACAAAAGCAAATCATAGTGATATACTTTAACACATAAAAGCTTTAAAGCTTTTAAGTGTTAAAGTAGATTGTAGTGAAAGGTCGATTATTATGGCACCAAGAAAAGGCTCTTTAATGAGTGTTAGAGAAGACATTAGAGTACTCGATGCAACTCTTCGTGATGGGGGACTCTGCAATAATTTTGAATTTACAGATGAATTTGTACGTGAGCTTTACAAAACTAATGTAAAGTGTGGCGTTGACTATATGGAATTTGGCTATAAAGCAAGTAAAATTCTTTTTAATGAAGCAGATTACGGCAAATGGAAATTTTGTAATGAAGAAGATATTCGTGCAATCGTTGGTGAAAATGTTTCTGATATGAAAATTGCAGTTATGGCTGATGTTGGTCGTTGCGATTTCAAAACAGACTTCTTACCTAAAAAAGATAGTGTAATTGATATGGTACGCGTTGCTTGCTATATTCATCAAATCCCAGCAGCAATTGAAATGATTGAGTATCTTCATAATCTTGGCTATGAAACAACCTGCAATATTATGGCAATTTCACAAGCAAGTTTTAATCAAATTGACGATGCTCTTGAAATGCTTAGTCAATCAAGTGTTGATGTAATTTATCTTGTTGATAGTTATGGCTCATTGTATCCTGAAAATTCTGCAGAGCTTGTAAAAAAATACTTGTCATATGCAGAAAAAGCAGGCAAAAAAGTTGGTTTTCATGGTCATAACAATCAAAACCTTGCATTTGCAAATACTATTGAAACCTTGTCATATGGCGCATCATATGTTGATGCAACAGCACTTGCAATGGGTAGAGGTGCAGGTAACTGTGCTATGGAGTTAATGCTTGGTTTCCTTAAAAATCCAAAATATAGCATTTACAGTCTTTTGACCTTTATTGAAAAATATATGCTTCCATTAAAGGCTCAAGGCATTGTTTGGGGCTTTGATTTACAATATATGTTCACAGGCCAACTAAATCGTCATCCAAGAGAGGCAATGGATTTTACAGCTCAAAAACGTGATGATTATTGTGAATTTTACAAAGGACTTCTTGACAATTTTTAATAATAAAAAATAAAAGCCATCCGATTGGATGGCTTATTTTTATATGTAATTATTCAATCTTTGTTCCACATTCTGTGCAGAAAATGGTGTCAGCATCAAGTTGAACGCCACAGTTTGGACAGAAAATTGATTCTGTTTTTACTTCAGCAACAGGCTCTGCAACTGGAGCAGGAACCACTGGAACAGGAGCAACAGGAGCAGGAACAACAGGAGCAGCAGGAACTACTGGTGCAGGAACTACTGGTGCAGGAGCAACTGGTGCTACAGTTGCCATTGGCTTGCCACAGTTAGTACAGAAACGAACGTCTTTTGAAACCATAACACCACAACTTGAGCATCTTGTTGAGTTTGAAAAATCGTTAAACTCTGTTTTTGGCATTTGAGAACCACAAACATTGCAGAATAAAACGCTCTTTGCAACTTCTGAACCACATTTTTCGCAAATTGTAACACCTTAATGTCTAAAATTTGCTTTTTGTAAAGGCTTATATTCATTTCGGCCTCTTTAATTGCAATCATCATACCTGCAAACTGAGTTTCATAATCATTTGCATGAAGAGTTGCATAGAACTTACCAAGTTGAGTATAAACACCGTTTATTTTCTTTTCTTCATCAGAGATGAGTGAGTTAATACGAGCAATATCAGTCATATCCTTTGTTTTTTGAACTGCTGATTCAAAAAAAGATGCCATAAAATACAAACCCCTTTTACACAATAAATTATACACTTTAAGTTTAACACATATTAAAACAAAATTCAAGAGTAAAACTGGTTTAAAGTTCGTTGACGGGCAAATATAAAAAGAGTATAATATATATAATTAGTTTTAGAGAGAGGGATAACAGTGGGTAAGATTAAAGGATTAATATCAACTGTTAAACAACATTGGAACACACCAGCTGAGGGTAATTATGTGCCGTATAAAGAAGTTGCAACAATTGGTATTGCAGGCTTCGGTATTCATTGGGCATCAGCACTTGCAAGTGCAATAGGACTTAGTGCAAATAACTTTATAGTGGGTGCAAGTATTGGTCTTGAGCCAATGCACTTACAAATTATGCTCATACTTGCAAATATTGTTGGACTTCCTGTTGCAGTATTTAGAGGTTGGTTTTTAGATAATCATAAGTTACCTGGTGGAAAATTCATACCAATTCTTCTTCGTACTCCAATTCCAATAGTTCTTATTTCAACCATCTTTGTTTGGTTCCCTTATGAGAATTGGGATTATTGGACAAAGGTTGTTGTAGTATGGATAATGTTTGTTATCTTGTCTGCCTTTTTGGGCTTTTATAATGAGTCCTTTACATATTTAAAGCAAGTTGTATCTCCAAATGCTCAAGAGCGTGCACACGTAATGAGCATTTCACAAGTTCTTTATTCAAATGCTCCATCAATTACAAACCTTGTTATTCCAACAATAGCAGGACTTACTTGGGGTATGGATAATATTTGGACTTATCGTGTTATTTATCCTGGCTTTACCATAGTTGGTCTTATTGTTCTTTTCATTTTTGCTCCAAAAATGAAAGAAAGAATTATCATTCCAAAACGACCTGTGGAATATGTAAGCCTTGTCGACTCACTTAGAGAAGTTGCAAAGAATAAATATTTCTGGATAATTAATGTTGCTACTTGGTTAGGTTTCCTTGAAGGCTCAAGTAGTGTAATGATAAACTGGACATTTAACTATGCAAATAATGGCAATAATAAAGTGTATATGGGACTTGCCAATACCCTTATCGCTAATGCTGCACTTTGGTCAATGCTTTTAGCACCATTTATGATTAAATGGCTTGGTAAACGAAATTTACTTATTCTTCATAACACAATAAATGTTTTGCTTTATGGTTGTTTGTTTTTAGTTCGTAATAATCTTTTCTTAATGTGTGTAGTGTTCTATTTAACTACATTTGTAAACACATTCCAAAATGTTTATCTCCCTAATATCCAAGCAGATATGAGAGACTATCACCAATGGAAAACAGGTGTGCGTGTTGACGGTCTTTTCATACCACTCACTCTTATTGGTACGATTTTAGGCTTCTTTACAGGATTTGTTATACCTGCAATTTATGAGAAAATGGGGCTTTTAAAGGACTATACTGTACTCTATAACGATGAGTTGAGAAACAATCTGTTCACAGTGCTTATTATTTGTTCTGTTATTGGCTCTGTAATGAATCTTATTCCATATCTTTTCTATGACCTTACAGAGAATAAACATCGTGGATATGTAAATGTCCTTAAAATTCGTGCTATGTTTGAAGACTATGGCAATGGTGAGCTTGACGACAATGAACTTATCGGTGCTATGAAAATAATTGAAGCAACAAAAACAATCTTTGATAAAAAACTAATTGATAAAACTGCTCTTAAATCAGCAAAAAAAATAAAGGACAAAAAAGAACGCAAATTAAAGGTTGCTGAAGTGAAAAAACAAATTCGTGAAATCAAAAAGTATAATGAATTTGTTGATGGCTTGCCAATGGTAAAAGAAGAACTTGAAAAATTCAATACAGAACGCTTCAAAGCACAACTTGTTTCTGCGAGAGAAACATATAGCAATGGTGAAGTTTATCTTTATGAAGATTGGCGAAAGGAACTTGTAAAAGCAAAGAATTTACCTAAATCTACAACGGAAGAAAAAGAGATTCGTTCAGATGCAATAAATTTAGCAAGAGACAAGAAACGCTCTGCAAAACTTATTGAAAAATATGGAACAGATAATCTTGTTCTTCCAAATGAAGATATTAAAAAAGAAATCCAAAGTCGTGAAATTAACTCTGCAGAAGAAAGAAGACAAGCAAAGAAAGAACTTAAAGCATACACAAAGGGTGTATCTGTTTATAGACGAATAACAAAGCCTTATGAAAATGCAAAAACACTTATTATTCAAGCAGAGAATTATAGTCAATTGTCTGAAATAGAGAAACTTTATAATGAAGCACTGTTAAGACAAAATATGGCTTAAGGAGAATTAAAATGATTATTGTTTACATAGCATTAATTTTGTTACTTGCGCTTGTTTTAGTTCTTTTAATTAAAACAGTTGTTGGAACTAAAAGTGCAAGAAAGCTTAAAGAGTTTAAGTCTTTTTATACTGATGATGAGGCTTTTGTATATGCAAAACGCTTGCAAAAAATGATACAGTGCCAAACTGTTTCAGTTGAAAATAGTTTTGATGACACAGAGTTTAAAAAGCTTCGTGATGTTGTAGCAGAGCTTTTCCCAACAATGCATCAAAAGGCAGAAAAAATGACCTTTGGTGATGACTGTTGGATTTATAAAATCAAAGGCAAAGACGAAAATAGAAATATTATGCTTATGTCTCATCACGATGTTGTTGCAGTAAGTGGTGAATGGGAGCACGAAGGCTTTTCAGGTGAAATTGTTGACGGCAAAATTTGGGGTAGAGGTACAGTTGATACAAAAACACCACTTTTTGCTGAGTTTTCTGCACTTGAAGAACTTTTAAACGAAGGCTTTGAGCCACCTTGCAATATTTGGCTCGGTTCTTCTCATAATGAAGAAATCGGTGGAAATGGTATTCCACTTGCAAATGAATATTTCAAAGAAAATGGTATTAGGTTTGAGGTTATACTTGATGAGGGTGGGGCACTTATTGAGCCACCACTTGCAGGTATGAGTGCTGATAAATGTGGTATGGTAGCAGTCCACGAAAAAGGTAGAATATATCTTGAATGTACTGCAACTGCAGGAAATGCTCATGCAAGCTTAACTGCTGCAAATAAAGCAACACCGGTTGAAAGAATGTCATCATTTATCAATGAAATTACAACACATAATATTTTCATTCGTAAACTTAATCCACAAGTAAAAGCAATGCTTAAATATATGGCACCATATCTCGCTTTCCCAATGAATATGCTTTTGTCAAATATTTGGCTCTTTGGTGGAATAATTAAAACAGTAATGCCTTTAATCAATGCACAAGCAGGTGGACTTATCGGTACAACTTGTACCTTTAATAAAATTGAAGGTAGCACATCATCAAAAATTTGCACTGCAAAGGCATTTTTAAGACCTGTTGATGAAGAAGATTTTAAGAAAGATTTAGAAGCTTTTAAAGAAATTGCAAAGAAATACGACATAACAGTTGAAATGACAGAAGATAGTGAGTATCACGGCCCTGCAGATATGTCAAAACCACAGTTTGAATATACAATGAAATGTATTGGTGAGGTTTTCCCACAATATCCTGCATCACCATTTATTTTACCTGCAGGTACAGATGCTCGTACACTTACTGATGTTTGTGAATGTGTGCTTCGTTTTGCACCTATTAGATTGTCTGCTCAACAGCTTGGCTCAGTCCATGCAGAAAATGAAAATATAGACATTGAAACCGTAGCAAATGCAGTTGCTTTTTATAAGCATTTTGTTAAGAATTATAAATAGGAGATTTGATATGAAAATTGCAGTAACTCACGAAAAAGGTATGGTTTTCCAACATTTTGGACATACATCACAGTTTAAAATTTATGAAGTAGAAAACGACGAAATAAAAGCAATGAAGGTTGTTGACACAAATGGCAGTGGACACGGAGCATTAGCATCATTTTTAGCAGAAAATGGAGTCGATGTTGTAATTTGTGGCGGTATCGGTGGAGGCGCTAAAAATGCACTTAACGATGCAAATATTAAGCTTTTTGGTGGGGTATCAGGTTCTTGCGACCAAGCAGTAATTGCTTTTCTTGTTGGCAAACTTGAGTTTAATCCTGATATAAAATGCGAGCATCATGACCATGAACACGGAGACCACGAGCATACTTGTGGTGAGCATGGCTGTCATTGATTTGAGTTTGGAGTAAAGCTTTGAAAATACTGATTTGTTGTTTGAATTCAAAATATGTGCATGCATCCCTTGCCCCTTGGTGTTTGTTGGCAGGGGTTAAGTCATATTGTGAAAATCATATGGATGCAAAGGTTTTTGAATCAACAATAAATAGTGATATAGATAGCTTTGCAGAAAAAATTGTAAAAGAGCAACCTGATGTTGTATCATTTTGTACCTATATTTGGAATGTTACAAAGACTCTTGAACTTTGCAAAAAAATCAAAAATAGAACAAATGCAAAAATTGTTTTAGGTGGTCCTGAGGTTGCTTATCGCTCAAAAGAAGTTTTAGAAGACTATGACTTTGTGGATTATGTTTTGTCTGGTGAGGGTGAAGAAAGCTTCCCAATGCTTTTAGACGGCATTGCTTGTGAAAATGTATCAAATGTGGATGGGTTAACCTATAGAGCAGAAAAAATTATTGTAAACCCTGAAAAAGAGTACACAGGCACACCGGTTTCACCTTATACTGAAGAATTTTTTGACAGTTTAAATGGCAGAATATGTTATATAGAAACAAGTCGTGGTTGTCCTTATAGATGTGCTTTTTGTCTTTCCGGCAGATGTTCGTCATTACGATTTTTTGAAATGGATAGGGTAAAGGAAGACATTTTAAAACTTTCAAAAAGTGGTACTCAGACTGTCAAGTTTGTCGATAGAACTTTTAATGCTAACTCAAAACGAGCAAATGAGATATTTGAATTTATAATCTCAAAATACGGCAAAAGCATACCTGATTCTGTCTGCTTCCATTTTGAAATAGCAGGTGATATTTTAACGGAAGAAACGCTGAATATTCTCTCAAAAGCGCCAAAAGGAGCAATTCAACTTGAAATCGGTATGCAATCCTTTAATGAAGAAACATTAAAAAGCATCAACCGAAAAACAAACACTCAAAAGCTTATTGAAAACATCAAAAAGTTAGTTAGCTTTAAAAATATGCACATTCATATTGACCTTATTGCAGGTCTTGTGGGTGAAGATATAAAGAGCTTTGAAGATAGTTTTAATATTGGTTATTCACTTAAAGCACAAATGCTTCAAATGGGCTTTTTAAAACTTCTTTATGGAGCAGAAATGCGTGAAAAACCTGAAAAATTCCCTTGTAAGTTTTCAAGTGAACCACCATATGAGGTAACGAGCACACCTTGGCTCACAAGTGAAGAAATTAAATCTCTAAAAAAATGTGAAGATGCTTTAGAGCGTCTTTATAATAGTGGTAGATTTTTATTTACTCTTGACTATCTTATAAACGAATGTGGATACACACCGTTTAATCTTTTTATGGAGTTCGGTAATGCAATAGATGGCACTAATATGACTCTTTCAAACTATGCCAAAATGGTGTATGATTATTTTAGCGATAAAGTAGATAAAGAGATATTAAGAGAAAAAATTCTTTGCGATTTGCTCTCATCCTCATACTCTGCACCAATACCAAGTCAGTTCAAAATTCAAGATTCACTTTATAAAAAAGTGAAAAAGTATTTTATAGAGAAATTAAAAGGACAAACTAAAATTGCAATTCTTTATAGTCAAAATACAGTGTATGTTGTAAATGAATTTGATGAAAAAGACTTACAAGGTAGAATTGTCGGTAAGTTTTATGATTTATCTACAATATTAGAATAGGGAGTATTGAATGAAAAAGCACAAGAAGGTTATTATAATAATTTTATGTTGTTTGCTAACTGTAATTGTGATAGCAGGCATTGTTATTGTTTGTGTGTTATCAAAGAATGATTTAGAGACCAAACCCGAGGAGTTGAAAACAGTGGGGGACAGAATTCATTTTATAAACACAAGAAATTCTGATGCAATTTTGCTTGAAAGCGATGGGAAATTTGCATTAGTTGATGCAGCTGAAGATAGTGATAATGTGCGTAATCTTAAAGAGCTTAACTATAGAGGCTATGAGGACAGAGTAATCGATTATCTTAAAGAATATGCAGCAGACGAAAATGGAAAAATTCACCTTGAGTTTGTAGTGGGTACTCATAGCCACTCTGACCATATTGGAGGCTTTGATACAATAATTAATCATCCTGATGTTACTGTTGATAGGGCTTATTTAAAGGTGTATGACAGTAGCAAGATTGATTTACACGAAGTCGAAAATTGGGATAATCAAGAGGTTTATGACCAAATGGTTGAAGCACTTAATAATAAAAGCATACCAATTATTTCAGATATGGATAGCACACCATTTGAATTTGGCAATTTTACAATTACACTTATGAATACAGATGACCCTGAAAGCGAAGAAAAAGTAGGAGAAAACGACCAATCATTAGGTGTGTTAATTGAAAAAAATGGCACTCGTATTTTCTTGGCGGGGGACATTGACAACAAATCAGGAGACGAGACAAGATTAGCTCCACAAATCGGCAAAGTTCATCTTTTAAAGCCAGGTCATCATGGTTATGACGACTCATCAACTGAAGAATGGATGCAAATATTATCACCAGATAACTGTGTAATAACAAACACACCTTTTAGACTTTCTTTGTTTAGAATGAAATACTTTGACCAAATGACAAAGGATAAAGTTTATTACACAGCTAGTGAAAATGGTGTAATAGCAGAGATTTTTGACAATGGCGAAATCAAATATCATACAGGAAGGTGATTGCTATGAAAAAAATAATCTCTCTTATTTTAGTAGTAATCTTATTGGTTATAACCTGTGCTTGTGGTAAAAAAGAAGAATCACCAACAACTACTACCACAACAACAACTACTACAACTGAAACAACAACTGCTGAAACAACCACAGAAGAAGTAACAGAGCCGATAACTGAGCCTGAAGTTGAAGAAACAATAAAAACAATAAAGAAAGAAACATTTAAATATAATTCCAAAGACCAAGTAGTTTACTATCCTGAAAACCTTTTAACAAGTACAAAAAAATATCCTGTAATTGTTTGGGCAAATGGTACTGGTGTTTCTTATGATTTTTATGATGGATTGCTCACTTCACTTGCTATGGGTGGATATATTGTAGTTGCAAATACTGAAAGAATGGCTGCAGATGGTACTGCACAAATAAACTCACTTGACTTTATTATTAGTGAAAATAGTAAAACATCAAGCATTTTTTATAATAAGGTTTCAACTAAAAATGTTGGTTTTGCAGGACATTCACAAGGTGGCAGAAGCTCAGTAAATGCTGCTGCAACAGATTCAAGAGTTAAATGTGTGCTTTCGTTAGCAGGCAGTAACTATGTTGAAGAAGCAGAAAAACTTTCAGCACCAACCTTCTTTATTGCAGGTACTAACGATTTGATTGTTCCTGCAGGTCAATGGCTTGTAACAGCATATAATGCTTGTAAAGGACCTGCCGTTTATGCATCACTAAAAAATGCAGTACATACAACTTGCAATTCAAATCCTGAAAAGTATTCAACCTATGCAGTAGCGTGGTTCGATGCTTGGCTTAAAAATGATTCAACTGCAAAAGGCTATTTTAAAGCAAACGGAAAACTTTCAAAAGATGCTAATTGGGTTGATTTTCAAACAAAGGGCATATAAAAATGAAACTCCTGACTATTAAAGTCGGGAGTTTTTTATTAATCTCATTAAAAACTGCTTACATTATATTGAAAATAATACAAAAATATGTTGACAAATCGACACCGAACGTGTATAATCAAATCAAAAAGTTGACATTGCGACAACTTATAAACGGTGATGAGGTGAGAAAAAATGATAGAAATATCAAAAGATGAGTTTAAGGAGTTGGCTTTAGTAATAAGGCAATTCGCAATACCACAAAATGTTTTAGGGTATACCTATATTATTTACGGACTCAAATTCTTGAGTAAAGATGCAGATGTTCCAATTTCTGAAATTTATTGGGAAATTGGCCATAGCTGTAACACAACTGTTGACCGTTGTGAAAGAGCAATACGCCACGCAATAAATGTAGGCTATAAGAATTGTGAGCAATTTGGCTTGGACTCATTCAAACAAATAATTTGTACTGGTCAAAAGCCATCAAACGGAATGTTTTTAAAGGCCATTGCAAAAAGCATAATGTAAACGCAAAACTCCTGACAAAAAAGTCAGGAGTTTTTTCAAAAATTCAACCCATTTTATGTTAAAGAGTAATAAAACAAAATAAGTAAAAGCAGTATATCATCTCTGTTCAATAAATCGGAACCTTTAGAGTAACTTGCGTAGGGACAGACGTCCCCGTCTGTCCGTTGAAAGTGTGTTGTTATTGCTAATAGAATATTAGTTCAAGCTTAAAATTTGTAACTACAATTTTATACCTTTATAAATATAATAAGGTTTGGAAAAGATGTAATTTCCACTTTCTTGAGCCGATTTAAGATTTTCAATAAACTCATCGTATTCTGCTTCACTTATAGCTCCCGTATTTTCTTCGTAGAGCCATGCAAAGTGTTTACTGAAATCATAGCCAAAAGCACCTTCTTTGTATTCTGTTTCAACAACATTATGAACGCTTACAGAACTTTCAAAAAGCTTGCTTTTATTAAAGTAGCCGTACATCCTTCTGCCTATCCAACTGTCAAGGTCATCCATCCAAGGTTGCTTTGTGACTGCATAGGCGTGAATCACTTTTGAAATCAGGTCTTTATTTTCACCGTTATATGTGACGCTGTCCCAATCACAGTTTACAGAAATCACCACTCCGCCTGGCTTTAAAATTCTGTAAATCTCCCTGACTAAAAAATCTTTATCCGGAACGCACTCAAACATATCCTTTGTAAACACAAAATCAAAGGTATTGTCTGAAAAATTCAGTTTCTTTGAGCAATTCATAACCTTAAGCTTAATGGGCTTTTTATATTTGACATTCTTAAACCCTTTGTCAGTGATATCTACACCAATGGCTGTTTTGATTTTATCGGGGAAAACCTGCTGAAACCCTAAAAGAAAACTTGCATCACGGCACCCCAAATCTGCAACGACTGCATTGTCGGGTAAACTGATTTGTTCAAAAATTGCTTTGTTTAATGATGAATATTTAATAATGTTCATTTTTAATAACCTCCAAAATAATAAAAAAATACTGTTAACAGCTATATGCCATTAACAGTAATATAAAAGGTAAACTTTTCTCTATCACTCTATCAGGCACATAGCAATTTAAGCCTGTACCTAATACAAGATACAAGCTATCTTCGTCTGCGTCGAATAGAGATAAAGAACATACCGATTTCCTCCAATTAAGATTTTAATTGATTATACTACAAATAATTAAAAATGCAATAGAAAAATTGATTATATATTTGTCTATTGCATTTTGACCACCATTTTTATACTTTGTTATGCTTTTTTATACTGTTTTATAGAATTTTTACAATAAAAAATGATAAAATAAAAAACCTCACAAACCCTTATAAATCAAGGCTCTGTGAAGCTTTTTACTATGGCAGGGGCAGTAGGATTCGAACCCACGGCACGCGGTTTTGGAGACCGCTTGTTTTATGCTATAAATGGTGTTATATAGGGGTTTTTACGAAGTTTTGACTTGCATCTGACTTGCATTTGATTTTTCACCACCTAAAAATGAATCAAGTTTTGATATATCGTTCTTTTTCTTTTCTGCATCAAGGTGGGTGTATATTTCCAACGTTGTTTTTACATCAGAGTGGCCCATCTGTTCCTTTGCTGTGAGAACATCAACACCGGCTTCATACATAATTGTACAGAAAGTATGTCGTAATTCGTGTGGAGAAAACGGTGTAATCATCATAGGGGCTTTTATAGGTGCAAATTTATTTGGTGTGTTTATAAAACAACCATATTCTAAGTTCAAATCAATCATATAACTTTCAAACAATCTTTTCCACGCAGTATCGGTCATCATATTACCATTTGCAGAGGTAAGCACAAAAGGGGATTGCTGTTCTAAGGTGCTAAGATAATCAATAAGCATTTGAGGAACGGACACTATTCTTGTTTTTCCATTTTTAGGTGACTTAAATGCTTTTTGTTTGAAATTATAAGATGAACTGACAATTATTTGATTATTTTCAAAGTCAATATCGTTCCATTTCAACGCAGTTGCTTCACCACGCCGAAGACCTGATAACATCAGGAGCATAGCTGCAGGTTTTGCTCTGTGTTCAAATTCAATGATTCTGTTTCGTTCTTCAGCAGTTAGTGCTCGTCTTTTCTTTTGTGGCGCATTTTGTGGCAACTTTAATCTTGCTGCAGGATTAAAATCGATAATGCGATTTTCTATTGCAAAATCAAAAACAGCAGTTATAATTTGCACATAACTCTTAAGAGTGCCTTTGGCAGTTTTTCTTTTTGTATATGGATTTTCTTCTGATATCTTATATACGATTTCTTGTAATGTTAAAGGCACAATTTGATTGATTTTATATCCTGTAAGGTATGATTTCCATATTTTTATTCGACTTTCTATTATATTGCTTTGGTCAGCAGATACTTCTTGTTTCTTTGCAGCCAGCCAATAATTAGCCCAAACTTCAAAACTATCACTATTAGATGTTATATCTATACCTTTTTTTAGTGTGGCTTTCACTTCTTCAGCTTTTTGGTTAGCTTCTTTTTGTGTGTTTCCGTAAACTGTTTTATATTTTCTCTTACCGTCAACTTTACCAATATAAACTTGAACAGCATATCTGCCATCTTCTCTTTTGGTATTAGATTTTTTAGGCATAGTATCACTCCTTTTTGGGCACAAAAATACCCGAGACTTGATTTTTAAGTCCGGGTGTGATACAATAAACACGCTTTGACGAGCAGGTTTTGAGTATCACACTCAGACCGTATATGAACCGTTCATCTGCGCCAACAGATGGGCGGTTTTTATATTATAATGAGCCGGTAATTGACTTGATAATTATAACTAAAACAACGAATATTCCAAACCCAAATAGAATACACAGCGAAAGAATTAAACGAGAGTTGTCTGTATCTGTATCGTTTGTTTTGCTATTAATTGCTTTATGCACATTTGCATATTCTAAAGTTTTCTGTATGTTTGGATATTTAAGAGAATCTGTCTTACAATAATCGATTATTTTTTTTATATACGTCATTACAAATTCAATTATTGGATATGTTACTTCAGATGTAAAAAGGAAATCATCACTAAATCCTAATAGTGCAACAGGGGCATTGTTATAATCATTTATGCACTTTGGATTTTTTAACATATCACAAAAAGCTATAACACATCTTGCAAGTGGGTTTTCTAACAACTCATTTGAGACATCAACGGTTATACTTTCGGCACGAAGTTTAATAGATTTTCTAATGATTTTTCCATAAAAATCTACACGCTCATCAAATTTTTCGGGTGTTAAGGAAAGATTCAAGTTAAACCACCAAGCATTGCCACGAGGTAAAGTCTCAAATATGTAGGGAATTAAATCGTTTATTATGATATCTCTTCTATTAAAAGAATTTGCTGTAAAATCTGAAACAGCAAACAACATTGCAGACAAATCAATGTCAAGGTTATTTTCAATATGATTATTCTTATAATTATTATCCCAAATCACACGAGTGACTTGTTCACTACATTGATAAAAAAAATCTGTAATGTTATCTTCGCAATTATATCGTTCAGACATTTATAATCACTCCTAAAACTTTGCTCTTAATTCGACTACCTTACCGAGAACGCGGACGGGTAGTTTTTCTATTTGTTCGTTTGTGTATGTCATTACATCATAAGCAGGGTTGCTTGGTACAAGGTTGATACCACCATTAAACTTTTGCAGCTTTTTAATTGTAGCTTCGTCACCGTTTACAAGAATAATAGCAATTTCACCATTTTCAACATCAGGCTGCTTACGAACTATAACAACATCACCTTCACTGATTTTTGGTTCCATGCTGTCACCTTTAATCTGAAGACCGAAGTACTCGCCTTGTCGTGCCATATCTTCGCTGATTTCTTCATAATCGATTATATATTCAACTGCATCCATTGGGATACCAGCACGAACTAAACCAAGAACGGGTATTTTGACAGCGGTTTTAGATTTGTTTTTATTTTCAATTCCTAATAAATAAGCTGGTGTTGTATGAAGAACTTTAGCTAATGGTTCAAGTATGTCAGTAGGGAATTTTTTAATATCATTATTTTCATACCTATAAATAGTTGCTGGAGAAACACCTAATCTATCTGCAACGGTTTCAGCGGAAAGTCCGATTTCTTTTCTGCGTAATTTTATTCGTTCATAAATCTCCATTTTTCTCACCTCTTTAATAGAATTTTAACACCATATTTGCAAAAATGCAAGTCATTTTGAAAATTATTTTGCAAAAATGCAAAAAAACTATTGACAACTCGCATTTTTGCGAGTAGAATGAAATTACAAAGGAGGTGGCTCTGTGGTAAATTTTGAGTTACTTGAAAAGAAAATGGATGAAAAAGATGTCAGTAGGGCAAAAATGATTAGTGAATTGGGTATCGATGAAAGCACTTGGTATAGAAAAAGAAAAAACCCACAATCACTAACAATTGGGGCAGCTGAAATAATCATTAAAGTTCTTGACCTTTCTGAAAAAGAGGCGGACGATATTTTTGATTTACGTAATTTATGCATTTAAAAATAATTATTTTTTTAGCATTAAACTCGCATTTATGCGAGTTATTCTGTACAAAAAATAGTTTGCAGCATCTTTACAAACTATAATTTGTGAAATTTGGTTACCCAGAAAATCTTGCAGCAAAGAGTACTATACACATTCTGTGTTTTTACGAGCACGACCTCGATAATTGCATAGCCAAAACTCACCCTGTTTATACAGGTAGGTGCCTGTTGAGTATCGCTTTTTACTCTATGCGAAAAAAAGATGCTTTTTCTTCTTGAGAAGTTAAATCACTTACGCAGTTTCCATTCTGCTTTTTTTGCCTCGCATCATTAGTGTGAAAGTGTCACACTCCGGGAACAGGCAAAGTCAAAAGTTTGGTCAAAAGACCAACTCCTTTCTTTGCCAGATGGCGACACTATTTTACAACAATTCAATTTATTTGTAAAGCATTTAATAAAAAATATACCTCACAGGGCTTTTCTGCCACATAGGCAAAAACTAAATAAATACCACAAAAATAATTAAGGCATTATGGATAAAGCCAAACTTTCCTATTTTATCTCCGAGGGATTACTAAAACGAATTTTCATCAAGCAAAGTGTCTATGTGGTGGAAAAGCTCTGTGAAAAAAAGAAAGGACGGTGTTTCTATGCCAGGCGGAATAGTTGCATTAAAACCAAAATGGAATCAGCAATACAAAACAGTGGAAGAAGCTCCTGCATATCTAAATGTAGAAGAAGCAAGTATTCTTTGGAGAATTCCTGAGGACCTTGTAAGAAAACTTTGCAGTGAAGGAAAAATGTGTGCTGCCAAGTTTGGCCGAGAGTGGCGTATAGACCGTGATAAAACAAATCAAAAATTGTTTGGAGGTAATTAAATGCCAAATCAGGATTTAAAGCAGTGTTTGTTTGAGCATGCAAAGAAATACCACGAGCGATATGTAACATTTAAAAGTGTACTTGGTGCTGACAATGAAATGACAATTAAATGTGAAAACAAGTATTTAGGCTGTTATTTTGTTATTTGTGATAGTGAACTTTTAGAAGAATATCAGCAGTGGTTAAAAAGAGAGGAGATGAAAGATAATGTATGAAGTACTTGTAATTGCAGGTAGAGTCTTTTTTGTGATTTATGATTTAGCGTTAATTATAGGAGCACTTTATTTTGCTTTTCAAATACAAGAGTGCTGGAACAAATACAAAGTCATAAAAAAAGAATATGTGTTGAGTCCTTGGAATGTGAAAAAAGGTCATAGTGGACGTTCAAAGAAAGATATAGAGCCTGAATTGATTAGCATTAAAGTAGAAATGATTAGTTGGTTATGTATCTTTTTGATAAATGTATATGTCTGCATTGATTGCTGGTCATTAATATTAAGATAAAGGAGGGATATAATGCCAAATTTAGAAGTACATAAACCTAGGTGCGATTGCTTTGCTTTCAAAAACTATGAGTGCACAGTTTTAAGAGAACTTGTTTGTAGAAATCGTAAGTGTAGCTTTTACAAAACACAGGACGAACACAACAAGAGTATTAAAAAAACTAACAAACGTCTTGCACAAATCGGATTAGTAACAAAAAAACAAAAAAATAGCTGTGTCAGCAGCAACTAACACAGCTATCAAAATGAAGAAGTTATAATAAACTCTACAAATTTATTATAACTTTCTTTTCTTAATTTGTCAATGAAAAGAGGGATGTAAATGAAAAACACATTATCTGATTTAAACAATTATTTATTTGAATCTATTGAACGCTTAAACGACGATGAATTGACTGATGAAGAACTCGAAAAAGAGATTAGAAGAAGCGAAGCTGTTCAAAAGGTTGCAAAAACTATTATTGATAACGGCACTCTTGCTTTGCAGGCAAAAAAGCATTTTGACGAATATGGAATTGACCATAAAGTTGAAATGCCACTGTTGGGTATTGCAGATAAATGAATATTAGAAGAAAACGCTGAGCTCAAAGAAACTGTAAAGAATCTGCGTGAAAGGGTGAAACGATTAGAACAATGGTAGGACATCAATATACAGACGAAGAACATGATTTTTTGAAAAGTTTTGTGCCAGGTCATACATATAAGGAAATTGTTGATGCTTACAATAAGCAGTTTGATGAACCTATTACAAAGTTAAGATTAAAAGCATATATAGGTAATCACAAACTCAATACAGGTAAGACTGGAAGATTTGAAAAAGGTCATATACCTGCAAACAAAGGCAAACATCATCCTACTGTTGGCAGAATGGCAGAAACTCAATTTAAAAAAGGTAACTTACCACACAATACAAAACCCATTGGATATGAGAGAGTCACAAAAGATGGATATATTGAAGTTAAAGTAAAAATGCGACCAAGTAATCCATCTTGTAAAGATAACTTTGTCCTAAAACAACGTCTTGTATGGGAAGAAGCTAATGGTCCTATTCCAAAAGGGCACAAACTTATCTTTTTGGATGGTAATAAACAGAATTTTGTTCTTGAAAATCTTGCACTTATCACAGATGCAGAACATTTACAAATGATGAGAAAAGGATTGCGAAGCGAATGCCCGCAATTAACGAAAACAGGTATTCTTATTGCTCAAGCAGGTATTGCGGTACATAAGAAGAAAAAATCAAGTAAAAATGCGTCAGCAGAAAGAGGTTATTATGAAAATAAAAAAGATTGTTGCATTGATTAAAGAAAGTAAATGTCTGACTATTTTTGATGGTAAGGATTGTCAGTGGTTATCTGATGGTTTTGCAATGTATCCTGTATTCAAAGATACTGAGGTTAGTCCTGAATTTCTTTGTGATATGCATGATATTGATACTAAAAAGATGGCTATCCGTAATGAGATGCTACCAACTTTATTTAATTATGCAGATATTTGTAAAAATGAAAAACAATTGCAGAAGAGCAATATTGAAATTGTGTATCACGGTAAGCACCTTATCGGTTATGAAACATCAGAAGGTATTTCGTTTGTTGAAAAAAGATATTTTGCACCATTTGCAGATATGGATGAAAGTTACTTAATGGTATATGAAAGATATACAAGTACCGGGACGATGTATTTTGCAGTTAAAAATGGTATGAATCTTGTTGGTATTGTTCTTCCTAAAAAAGTGATAACAAAGGAATTTGTTGAGGACATTACAGCAATGTCAACAGCGTGTACTATTGCTCTGCAGAATGTGAAAGAGGAAGAAGTATGACAATTGAAGAAGTAAAAGAAGCGTGGATTAAGCAAGTCCCGGTTATTCTTCATGTTGATATTATCAATCCTAGTGATAAGTTTACAGGTGATTATGAATACAAGAGAATAATTGGCATTGCAACGGAACTTGAAACTCCTGATAGCGACACCACATATAAGGTTAAGTTAGAGGACTTTTGTGGTCGTTCAGTTGCGTATGCTAACCCAAAAGATTTGAGAGTAAAAGTATGAGCAGTATTTATCTTCCACATTTGGAATTAGAGAAAAAAGCAATAATGAGGTTACGCACCTTTGAACCACAAAGCGAAGCATACTACGGTTGCTATAGTGGTGGTAAAGATAGTGACTGCATTAAGATATTGGCTACATTGGCAGGTGTTAATGTTGATTGGGAGCATAATCTCACAACCGTTGATGCACCTGAAACAGTACGATATATCAAAAGTCAAAAAGATGTACATATATCAATGCCGGCAAGAACTATGTGGCAACTTATACCTGACAAATTGATGCCACCTACAAGATTGGCACGCTATTGTTGCAGTGAACTAAAAGAAAAAGGTGGTATAGGCAGGGTTAAAATTACCGGTGTTCGTTGGGCAGAAAGTAATAACAGAGCCAACAATAATGGCGTTGCCAAAATAATAGGTAAGCCGAAAACAGTACAGAAAATGGCATCTGATTTAGATGCGGATTTTACATTAACCGTCAAGGGGGGGTGGTGCTTAACACCGATAATGATATAAGTAGAAGAATGGTTGAACAATGTTATCGCACTACATCAACAATGGTGAATCCAATAGTTGAATGGGAAGATAGTGATGTTTGGTCTTTCTTGAATTATTACGGTTGCAAATCAAATCCATTATATGAATGTGGGTATAAGCGAATTGGTTGTATTGGTTGCCCGATGGCAGGTAAATCACGATATGCAGAATTTGAGAGATACCCGAAATATAAACAGAACTACATTAAAGCATTTGACAGAATGGTGTTACGGTTAAAAGAAAAAAAACTGCACCGAAAAATACTGTGGCAAAGTGGCGAAGAGGTATTCAAATGGTGGATGGAAGAAAATCCTAACCAGTTAAGTTTGTTTGATAATTAAGTTAAAGGAGATTTACCAATGAGTAAAAAAGTAACAGTAGAAGGAAACAAAGTCATTATTGAAGGTGTAACCGATAAAGAAATCAAAAATCTTATCGGTCACACAAATCTTAAAGAACTCGGTAATGTTGCACCGGGTAAAGTAATCAAAATCGGCAACCTTGAATTTATTGTATTTAAGCAGTTAGGTGGCGAAACCGGATTACTTTGGAGATATGCTCTCGATGAACGCAGAAAGTTTGATGAAGACACCGTAAACTATGCAGAAAGCTCTATCAGAAAGTATCTCAACACAGAAGTTTATGAAATGCTTGCTGCAGAAGTAGGTGCTGAAAACATTGTTGAGCACGCAGTTGACCTTACAACAGAAGACGGTCTTAAAGCTTATGGCTCAGTAACCGATAAAGTCAGCCTTATTACAGAAAAGATGTATAAGGAAAACAGAGACGTTATTGGTCCTAATCTTGACAGTTGGTGGTGGTTAGCTACTGCTTGTTCAAAACAAGATTTATGCGGTTGCGTCCGCGCCGTCTGCAGTAGTGGGATGCTTAGCTACAACGGCTACGACAGTGGCGGTGGGGGTCGCCCGTTTTATATCTTAAATTCTTCTATCTCGGTATCTTAAAGGTGAAAACAGATGAGACAAGACAAACCAATTGAAAAAGAAATGCAAGTAATAATCAAAGCAAAAGAGCTTGCTTCTTATACTTTGCAAGTTACCTCAAATAATAATAACTTTCCAAAGAAATTCCGTTTTACGCTTGTAGACA
>JAZNWZ010000142.1:0-10102 GCA_045593645.1 Candidatus Fimenecus sp.
GAAGGTGCAAAGGCTTGTATCGAAGCTGGCTTCAGCTCAATTATGTTCGACGGTTCACATTACCCAATCGCCGAAAATATTGCAAAGACAAAAGAATTAGTTGCAATTTGTGAAGAAAAAGGTCTCTCAATTGAAGCAGAAGTTGGTTCAATCGGTGGTGAAGAAGACGGTGTTGTTGGTGCTGGCGAATGTGCTGACCCTGACGAATGCAAAATGATTGCTGACCTTGGTGTTACAATGCTTGCAGCAGGTATTGGTAATATTCACGGTAAATACCCTGAAAACTGGGCAGGTCTTTCATTTGAAACTCTTGCAGCAGTTCAGGAAAAAACAGGCACAATGCCACTTGTTCTTCACGGTGGTACAGGTATTCCTGCTGATATGATTAAGAAGGCTATTTCTCTTGGTGTTTCAAAAATCAATGTTAACACAGAATGCCAACTTGCATTCCAAGAAGCAACAAGAAAGTACATTGAAGAAGGCAAAGACCTTGTAGGCAAGGGCTTTGACCCAAGAAAACTTTTAGCTCCTGGTGTAGAAGCAATCAAGGCTACAGTTAGAGAAAAGATTGAACTCTTCGGCTCAAAAGATAAAGCATAAAATTAAACAATAATGTATGGCAGGGGCTTGCTCCTGCTATATTTTTTTGATAAAATATGCTTATCACAATTACGAGGTGTTGTTATGCACACAATTAAACTATACGAAAATGATTCATATATAAAGACTTTTTCTGCAACTGTTGTTTCTTGTGAAGAAAAAGATGGGGCTTTTTTCGTTATACTTGACCAAACTGCGTTTTTCCCTGAAGGTGGGGGACAAGCTTGTGATTTAGGTGTGATTTCTAATGCTCAAGTGCTTGATGTTCAAATCAAGGATGAAGTAGTTTATCACAAAGTAAACAAGGCTTTTGAAATTGGTGCAACTGTTGAATGTGAAATCGACTGGGAAACTCGTTTTCGTCGTATGCAAAATCATAGTGGTGAGCATATTGTTTCAGGTGTAATTCATAATAAATTTGGCTACAACAATGTGGGCTTTCATATGGGTGAAAGCGTTATTAATCTTGATGTTGATGGTCCATTAGGTGAAAAGGACATTGAACTTGTTGAAAAAGAAGTTAACAAGGTGATTTATGATAATAAAAATATTATCATTCATTTTCCAACTGCTGATGAATTAGCAACACTTGATTATCGTAGCAAGTTGGACTTAACTGAAAATGTAAGACTTGTTGAAATTGAAGACACTGACCTTTGTGCTTGCTGTGCTCCTCATGTTGCAAAAACAGGCGAGATTGGAATTGTTAAAATCATCGGCTTTATTCCATATAAAAAAGGCACTCGAATAGAGATGGTGGCAGGCTTTTTAGCACTTGAGGATTATCAAGCAATTCACACCTCAAACAAGCAAATTATGAATATGCTTTCTGCTAAAAGAGAAGAAATTTCAGATTCTGTACAAAGAATTCACAATGAGTTAGCAGAATTAAAGGCACAAAACAAGAATATGGCACTAAAGCTTGCACTTTTGCAAATGGAAAAGTATAACATTGTAAATGGCGTTTGTGCCTTTACTGAAAATGCAAGCTATGACGAGCTTCGTTTTTGCTCAAATACTTTAATTAAAGAATTTGACCTTTGTTATGTGCTTTCTGAAACAGAAGATAACAATTTTATCTATGTTGTTGCAAGTGAAAAAACAAACATTCAAAATGCAGTAAAAGAATTAAACTCTGCCTTTAACGGTAGAGGTGGTGGCAGAGATTTTTATGCTCAAGGCAAAATCATAGCCACAAAGGAAGATATAATTAAAAAACTCGGTAGTAATTAAACTACCGAGTAATTTTTTGCCTATTTGTTTTCATCATCAATGAATTTTACAACACTATCGTCATTATTTGTGCCTATTGTAATATGGGCAATTTTTTTGACCTCATTAACTGCATTACTGACTGCAACTGCTCTGTCTGCTCCTTTAAGCATAACCAAATCGTTAAGATTATCACCAAAAGCAGTAATACTATCTGCACCAATAATTTCCTTAACCTCTTTAGCACCGTTTGCCTTTGATGCTGTATTAGCATAAATTTCAACAAGCCAATCGTCAGAATATGAGTCCTTATAATATGCAAAATCAATTTGTGGAATTAACTTAAGCTTTTCAACAACTTCATCAAGAAGTGCAGGCAGTGCATAATAGTTTACATAAACGGGATGTTGCCCTTGTGGAATGTCAGTCAAGTCGTCAGTTTGTGTAAATCTGCCCTCTAACATATCCACTCGCATATCATAAAATTCTTTCATACCATCGTTGTCAAACTCAGTGTATTTGATTGATAACTTGTAGTCATCACTATACAAAAACATAAACGGATGAAGATTTTTCTCATAAAAGCAATCAAGAATTTTTTGTAAAGCAGAGTGCTCAATTTCGTGGTATTTAACTGCCTTTTTTGTTTCAGTATCATATACAAAAACACCATTCATAAGCACAATAGGAGCAGCAAAATGAACACCCTCTAAAAGTGGAGTTGCACTGACCATACTGCGAGCAGTAGCCACAGAAAAGGGGATACCTTTTTTATAAAAATCATTCAGTTTTTCTTTTGTGTATTCACTCATTTTACCGTTACTTTGTAAAAGAGTACCGTCCATATCGCTAATATAAAGTGTTTTCATAAAAATCAACCTTGTAAAATACAAATGCCTTCCCCTTGAGGGGAAGGTGGATTTTGCGAAGCAAAAGACGGATGAGGTGGAAACTCTGATTTGACGGATACTTCGTATCCTACACCTCATCAGTCTCGCTAACGCTCGACAGCTTCTCCTCTAGGAGAAGCCCAAAATTATTTAAGTAATGATACAACAAGGTCGCCCATTTCTGAAGTTGTAACCTTTTTAAAGCCTTCTTCATAAATATCAGGTGTACGAGCTTGCTTTAATGCATCGTTAACTGCATCTTCAATTGCTTTTGCTGCATCTTTTTCATCAAACGAATATTGAAGCATCATAGCAGCAGAAAGGATAGTTGCAAGTGGGTTTGCCTTTTGTTGACCTGCAATGTCAGGTGCAGAGCCGTGAATTGGCTCATAAAGTCCCATTTTGCCACCTGCAAGTGATGCAGATGCAAGCATACCAATTGAACCACTAATCATTGATGCCTCGTCAGAGAGAATATCACCAAAAATATTTGATGTAACGATAACATCGAATTGACCAGGATTACGAACTAACTGCATTGCACAGTTGTCAACATACATATAGTTAAGCTCAACCTCAGGATATTCAGCAGAAACCTTTGTAACAGTTTCTCTCCAAAGACGAGAGCTTTCAAGCACATTTGCCTTGTCAACACTTGTGAGCTTTTTATTTCTCTTCATAGCCATTTGGAATGCTGTGTGAGCAATTCTCTCAACCTCAGGAACTGAATACATTTCTGTATCCCAAGCAGCAGGAGCACCGTTTACCTCAGTGCGTCCACGCTCACCAAAATAAATACCACCTGTAAGCTCACGAACAATCATAATATCAAGTCCGTCACCAATAATTGAGTCTTTAATAGGTGAAGCAGATTTGAGTGGCTCAAAAATCTTTGCAGGACGAAGATTTGCATAAAGACCTAAAGCACCACGAATGCCTAAAAGTCCCTTTTCAGGGCGTTGATTACCAGGAAGATTATCCCACTTTGGTCCACCAACTGCACCAAGGAATACACAGTCAGCCTTTTTACAAGCATCAACCGTTTCTTGTGGCAATGGCTCGCCAGTTGCATCAATAGCACAACCACCCATAAGCTTATAATCATAGTTGAATTTGAAACCGTATTTTTCACCTGCAGCGTCAAGAACTTTAAGTGCTTCATCAACGATTTCAGGACCAATTCCGTCGCCCTTCAATACTACAATGTTATAATTTTTCATATTACTTTTCCTCCCTAACTACATTAGGTAAGCAACGGTTAACTGCACAAAGGATACCCTTAATTGATGCATAGTTGATATTGTGAGAAATACCAATACCAAAAACGTCCTTGCCTTGTGGGTTTGTAATGTGGATATAGCTGACAGCCTTTGAGTCAGAGCCAACAGAGATAGCGTGCTCAGAGTAGTCAATAAACTTGAATTCGCCAAGACCTATGGTGTTCATAGCTTGACAGAATGCACTAATAGGACCTGATGCAATACCCTCAATGCTTTGTGGCTCATTGCCGTTATATTTAATTGTACCAACAAAGTGTACTCTTGATTGGTCTTCACCGTGTTCTCTTTCTTCAAAGAATTTGTAACTAAGAAGCTTGTAAGGACCGGTAACATTGAGATATTCTTGTTGGAAGAGTGAGTAAACCTCTTCTTTCTGGAGTTCTTTGCCTTTTTGGTCGCAAACCTTTTGAACAATCTTTGAGAATTCAGGATGCATAGCCTTTGGCATATTGTAGCCATACTCTTGCATAATGTATGCAACGCCACCCTTACCAGACTGACTGTTGATACGAATAATAGGCTCGTATTCACGGCCAACGTCAGCAGGGTCGATTGGAAGATATGGAACTTCCCAATACTCTGTGCCACTTGACTTCATATATGCCTTGCCCTTGTTAATAGCATCTTGGTGAGAGCCTGAGAATGCTGTGAAAACAAGCTCACCTGCATAAGGCTTTCTTGGGTCAACAGGCATTTTTGTTGTTCTTTCAAACATTTCTTTAATTTCGTTAATGTGAGAGAAGTCAAGCTTAGGGTCAATGCCTTGTGTAAACATATTAAGAGCAAGTGTAACCATATCAACGTTACCTGTTCTTTCACCATTACCGAAAAGTGTACCTTCAATTCTGTCAGCACCTGCAAGAAGACCTAATTCTGCAGCAGCAACTGCTGTACCACGGTCATTGTGTGGGTGAAGACTGATAATTGCATTTTCACGATTTTTAAGATGACGACAGAAATATTCAATTTGGTCAGCATAGCCATTTGGTGTACTGCCTTCAACTGTTGATGGAAGATTAAGAATAATCTTGTTATCTTCATTAATATCTAATTCTTCCATAACTCTTTCACAGATTTTAACTGCATTATCCATTTCTGTACCTGAAAAGCTTTCAGGTGAATATTCAAAACGGATATTAACATCTTTTTCTGCTTTTAACTCATCAGTAAGTTGTTTGATAAGACGAGCACCTTGAACAGCAATGTCAATAACACCGTCCATATCTTTTTTGAAAACAACTTTTCTTTGAAGAGTTGATGTTGAGTTGTAGAAATGGATTATTACATTTTTAGCACCGTCAATAGCCTCAAAAGTTTTTCTGATAAGGTGCTCACGGCTTTGAACAAGCACTTGAATTGTTACGTCATCAGGAATAAGATTTTTCTCAATAAGAGTTCTTAAAATCTCATATTCTGTTTCAGAAGCAGATGGGAAACCAACCTCAATTTCTTTTACACCAATATCAACAAGAGTTCTAAAATATTCAAGCTTTTCTTTAAGATTCATTGGGTCAATAAGAGCCTGATTACCATCTCTTAAGTCAACAGAACACCAAATAGGTGGGTGTGTAATTGTCTTTGACGGCCACTGTCTGTCAGTGATGTCAATAGGTGTGAAAGGGATATACTTTTCGCAACCTTGTTTCATAATTTCTCCTCCAAATAAAAAATCGCCTCTATCAAAATAGTGTTTGATAGGGACGATGATAAATTCAACGTGGTACCACCCTAATTCATCGGCAAAAGCCGACCTTTACCGACCTCAAGCAAGGTCTGACCAATAACGAGGTCAACCGTCATAAGCTATGATTTCACTTATGCGACTCCGAAACGAGTTATGCACATAAACACTGTGTTGCCTTTCACCAAACGGCAACTCTCTGAAAGCGAGTGAATTATGTCTTGTTTTCTTCACTGTCTTTGATAGGCGATTATTAGATTTGTGTTATATTGTAGACTAAAATTTTCTATTTGTCAACAATAAGTTAACTGAATTTTTTAATAGCTTTTTTAATTGCTATTGCAAGTGGTGGTGCAACAATACCTGTTAAAATAATTTCTAAAAGTCCGTTTAAGCCAACAAAGGCAATTACAAACGGAACAAGCTTTAATCCACCACGAAGCCCCATAATAAACTCACTTTTGCCAAAGAATAAAATAAGTGAGCCAACAAAAAGCACGGTATTAATAATTGGTGCAGAAAGTGATGCTATAAGATAACTAACTGCCTTTGGTGCTTTTTCAAGAGCTTTGAAAATAAGACCACTTAAATAGCCCATAAGTACACGAGGCACAACACACATAATAAAGGTGAATGCAGGATTTATGCTTAAAAGTGTAGCGCCGAAAGGACTGCTACCTGTAAGGCATTGGTAAAAACTTGTAAGACCAAAGGTAAGACCTAAAACAAGTCCTGTTTTTTCGCCGAATGCAATACTGCCTACTGCTACAGGTATCATAATCAGTGTCATTTCAACAACGCCGATTTTAAGATACCCTAAAGGTGTGAATGTCATAAGCAAAATTATGCTTATAAGCAAAGCGTTTTGAACAAGCAAAAGTGTTTTTTGCTTTGTTCCTTTTGTGTTTGACATTTATATTCCTCCTTGCTACTGTTCCAAATGGATACAATGCAAATAATTGACGAATAAATAATTTAATTGTTTTTATTGTAAATTGCTTTAAGTCCCTTGAGAATTAAATCCCCGTCATAAACCATATCTCTTTTGCAAACAGGAACGATAAAGTGTGAAAGCCCACCGGTTGCAATGATTGTTTTTGGTTCGCCAAGTTCTTCAGTAAAACGGTCAAGAAGTCCATCAATCATTGATGCTGTGCCAAGAACTATTCCACTTTGCATACTTTCAATAGTGTTAGTTCCACAAGCCTTTTTAGGTGGCTCAAGACTAATTGCAGGAAGAAGTGAGCTTGTATTTGTAAGTGCACCAAGTGAAATTGCAATACCAGGTGCTATTGTGCAACCACGAAAGCCACGGTTCTCGTCAATAGCATAAATCTTTGTTGCTGTGCCTAAATCTACAACAAAGGCAGGAAGTGTATATTCAGCAACGGCACCAACTGCACCTGCTGCAAGGTCTGCACCAAGCTGTGCAGGATTATCAATCATAATATTAAGACCTGTTTTAACGCCAGGAGATAAAACAATGACATTTGTACCAATAAGCTTTTCTACTGCATTTTTAATATGAACTGTGATTTCAGGTACAACTGAAGAAATTACGGCGCCTAAAATATTGTTATAATCAACATTATAAATTGCAAAAATATTTAAAAAGTCAATGGCAAATTGGTCAGCAGTTTTTTGTCTTTCAGTAGCAAAACGAGAGCTCATTGAAAGGACCTCACCGTCAAAAAGACCTAAATTTATGTTTGTGTTGCCAATATCTATTGTAAGAAGCATAGTTTCACCTCATTTTTTACGAAATAATTATATACTAATTTTTGTTGTTTATCAAGTTTTTTATGCTATAATATATCAGTAAAGGTGGTGGCGTAGTGATTTGTAATCTTTGTCCGAGAAACTGTAATGCAGAGCGAATTGAAAATTCAGGCAATGGGTTTTGCAAAATGGGTGAGTATCCTACACTTGCTCGTGCTGGTATTCATAGTTGGGAAGAGCCTTGTATAAGTGGTGAAAAGGGCACAGGTGCAATTTTCTTTTCCGGATGTAGCTTGAAATGCTGTTTCTGTCAAAATTTCCCAATCAGCCACGAAAACAAAGGTGTAGTTATAACAACAGACAGACTTGTTGAGATTTTTAAAGAGTTAGAAGCAAAACAAGTTCACACAATAGATTTAGTTAACCCTACCCATTTTGCACATATCGTTATTGATGCTTTGAAAAAGTACAAGCCAAAAGTACCAGTTGTTTATAACTCATCAGGCTATGACAATGTTGAAACTCTAAAGAAGCTTGAAGGACTTGTTGATGTTTATCTGCCTGATTTAAAATATTTTAGCAGAGAAAAATCTAAAAAATATGCAAAATGTCCTGACTATTTTGAAAAAGCAAGCAAAGCAATTCTTGAAATGCATCGTCAACAGCCAAAAACAGAAATTGTAGATGGAATTATTCAAAAAGGACTCATTATTCGTCATCTTGTACTTCCTGCTAATGTGGATGACAGTAAAAACATACTTTTGTGGATTAAAAACAACCTTCCAAATGATACATATATAAGTCTTATGAGCCAGTATACTCCTTATGGAAATATAAGTGAGTTTAAAGAGCTAAACAGACGACTTACCACTGCAGAGTATAATAAGGTTGTGGATTATTTCTTTGACCTTAATCTTGAAAATGGCTTTATGCAAGAAAAAACATCTGCAAAAACAGATTTTATTCCAACATTTGATAACACAGGTGTTGAAAAAATTTAAAATAATGCTATAATAAAAAGCACAAAATTGAAAGAAAGAAGGATTTTTTATGAAAAAGTTTTTCAAAGAATTTAAAGAATTCGCTATGCGTGGTAACGTAATTGACTTAGCAGTCGGCGTTATTATTGGTGGTGCATTCCAAACAATCGTAAAATCACTTGTTGGTGATATCGTAATGCCACTTATCGGTCTTATTACAAAAAACGATTTAGCAACAAAGTTTATCCAACTTACTGATAGAGAAAACCCTGTTGCTACTATTGAAGAAGCAACTGAAGCTGGTATTTCAATTCTTACATATGGTAACTTTATCAGTGCTGTAATTAACTTTATCATTATGGCTTTTGTTATCTTTATCTTCATTAAGCTTCTTAACAAGCTTACAAGCCTTGGCAAGAAGGAAGAAGTTGAAGAGCCTGCAGCACCAACAACAAAGGTATGCCCATTCTGTAAGAGTGAAATCGCTATCGACGCTACAAAGTGCCCACACTGTACTTCTGACGTTGAATAAGGACTGTTCTTATGTTTAAAAAATTAGGCTTTATTGGCTGTGGCAATATGGCAACTGCCATAATAAACGGTGCAGTTTCTTCTGGCTTTGTTAATGGTGAAAATGTATTTGTTTTTGATGTTGACAATGCTAAAACATCTGCACTTAAAGAAAAATATGGCTTAAATATTTGTGATAGTGCTGAGTCTGTTGCTCAAAGCACAGATGTTACAGTCCTTGCTATAAAACCACAGGTTTTTCCAACTGTTTTGCCACAAATCAAAGATTCTGTTAAAGAAAACAATACTGCAATTGTTTCGATTGGCGCAGGTAAAACACTTGAATATATTGGCTCATTTTTGAGTGATGACACTGCAATTGTTAGAGTTATGCCTAACATTAATGCAAAGGTTGGAGCGTCAATGAGTGGCGTTTGTAAAAATGGAAATGCCACAAGTGAGCTTTTAGAGTATGTTAAAAAGCTTTGCCAGTCTTTTGGTAATGTTATTGAGCTTGACGAGTCAATGTTTCCACTTTTTGGTGTAATCGCAGGTTGCTCACCTGCATATGCGTTTATGTTTATTGACTCAATGGTTCGAGAAGCAGTCAAAAATGGTATGAAAAAAGAAGATGCACTTAAAATTTGTGCTCAATCTGTTTTGGGCAGTGCAAAAATGGTGCTTTCTGATGAAGAACACAACACTTGGGCACTTATAAATAGTGTGTGCTCACCTGGTGGCACAACAATTGAGGGCGTTGCAAAGCTTCAAGAAGAAGGCTTTGACAAAGCAGTTATGGATGCAGTTAAAGCATCCCTTGATAAAGATAAAAAATTATAAAAAGAAGCAGTAGGAAAACCTACTGCTTTTCTTTTTGCTAAAATAAATCAGTTGATAAGTATCTATCACCGGTGTCAGGAAGAAGAACAACAATGTTTTTATCCTTATTTTCAGGTCGTTTTGCAAGGGCTAAGCCTGCATAAAGTGCTGCACCTGAAGAAATACCAACTAACACACCTTCTTGTCTTGCAAGTAATCGTGAAGCAGAAAACGCCTCGTCAGTTGTAACTGTAAAAATCTCATCAATAATACCAACATTTAACACTTCAGGAATAAAGCCTGCACCGATTCCCTGAATTTTGTGAGCACCGGCAACACCACCGGACAAAACAGGCGATGAAAGCGGCTCAACCGCCACAACAGCTACACCCGGCTTGTTCTCTTTAAGGA